>CABYUJ010000006.1:0-75194 GCA_902522155.1 uncultured Alphaproteobacteria bacterium
ACTTGCTTTTGTAAATACTCTTACTATATCACCATGATCTGCACCATTATTAAATCCTATATAAAGTTTATTTGAGTCAGTATCGACACCAAACCAGTCATGTTTATGGCCTGAGGGTTTACTAGTATCTGAAACACTTGCGCTCCACTCCCATTTTAATTTCTCTGTGCTGAATGCATTTTGGCCTCCACTACCATGTTGGCTTATTGTGTGATAATTCCCTCCACTTTTATCAACTCCTGAATATGCAATGATATTATTCATGTTGAACCAAACACCTAGTATTTCATTTTCAAAAGTAACTGACCTCACAGTATTTCTTCCTGAGTTTTCTGTGGCATAAACATAATATGAATTCATAGGCGTTGATGAAGCATCAACAGTAGTAGTGCCTGATGTTATGTCAGGACCTCTAGTTCGGACACCGCTATTATTTTCTTCATATCCAGTGCCTAAATTTGTAGTCTTATAAAAAGCAAATGAGCCTGAGTTTATATTTTCTCTCTCTAAGGTAATGACATAGGGACTGTGTCCATCAGTGTGATTAGAAGCAGATGCTGCGTGTCCACCATCACTAGTACCCGCTCTTAAATTAGTTCCCGTATTTTCTACAAAACCATCTAATGATGAAATTCCATTTTGAAGAAGAGAGTGTTTGTAATCAACAACACTAATTCCGTTAGTTTCAACGATACCGTATTTTTTTTCTAAGTTCCAATCACCACCCTTACCTGTAATATCATCAGAGGCTGCGATATCTGCTTGAGTGATATTTCCAATTTGTTGAATAAGTAACTTTCCCTGATCACCTTGAGCCAGGTTACAACCATAAAATAATAAGTCACCGTCTTGAGTTAACGAGGTACCAATTGATTGAAGTGTAGTGCTAAAAGAATTAATCGTTTCCGAATTTAATATTGAATTTCCTAGTACTACCTGACCAGTACTTGCGTGTCCTATTATATGTACTGCATCGATGTCACTTTGATCTTGCAAAATACTTTGCATTTTTGCAAAGCCGTTTTCGTTGGAGTCAATTAAATAGATAGATTTTGTGTCATCGATGGAGTTAATGATTGTTTGATAATCATCAACACCCTTGTCTATGAAGACAATTTCTTTTCTCGAGTCATTGTTGTGTGTAATAGCTTTTAAATTAGTTGAAAGATCGCTTTCACTAAGAGAGTTGTTTTGAATTTGGTCTTCGACAGCTTCAATGGCTTCACTAGCAGCATAAACAGCAGCACCATCAAACATGATTCTCGGTTCCAGCATTTGAATGCTAAAATGTGGATAAGTTTTCTGTTTATCAGCCACTTATTTACTCTCCTCTTATCTCTCCAGCACAGAAATATACAATAAATTCAATGGATTTTCATTTAATTTGTAAAAATATACAGAAATTTCTTAGTTGTTTTTTATCCACAACTATGAGATTTTATGCTGTTATTTTTGACGGGGAAAGAATGGCTAATTATAAGGTTTTTATTGTATTTATTACTACAATTTTCATTTGGGGGTGTTCAAAGACACCCATGCCAATTGTAAAAGAAGAAGTCCAGCTTTCATCCCAAGAGGACTTAGAATATCTCAAACAAACATCTGATGCTGCTCCTTTAGAAATTGATCTTTACCAGGCTATTGCTATCGCAATCAAAAATAACCGTGATTTACGATTGAATCTGATGGACTCCGCATTAAGTCAGGGCCAAATAGATGTGGTCAAGTTTGATATGTTGCCGAAACTATCAGTAAACGCAGGTTATAAAGTTTTAGAAAAACATCCCGCTTCAACAAGTGTTAACATGGCTTCAGAAGGAGGGGAGGATAACCAAGCTGCAGAGGCTATAGGTGATAGTCCTACATACACTCTCTCACAACAAACACCCTCAAATTCGTATGATATAGGTTTCACATGGAATGCATTGGATTTCGGTTTGTCGTATGTTAGAGCAGGTCAGCAAGCTAATAAATATTTAATTTCAAAAGAATTAGAACGTAAGGCCATTCATAATTTAACAAAAGAAGTTATATATGCATATTGGAAGACGCTTTCTGCGGACGAGCTGTTAAGTCAAATCAATCCTCTAATGGATAGAGTTAATGCTGCACTGGATGATTACGAATACATTGAAGAACTTTTAATTAGTTCACCTATGGATGCTTTATTATACCAAAAAGAATTATTGGATGTTTTACAAATTTTAAATACACAGCGTCGAGCTTTAATGGACTCGCGTGCACAGTTATCAAAACTAATGGGCCTTTTACCAGATCAAGAATATATTTTAGTTAAAACAGAACAGCCTCTAACAGAGTTAAATATGTCTCTAGAAGAGCAAGAAGAGGCAGCATTGTTTTCAAGGCCTGAGCTTCTGGAAGTTAGATACCAGGAAAAAGTTACAGCACAGGAAGCAAAGGCATCAATGCTCTCATTATTTCCTTCACTTCAGTTTAACGCCACATGGACATATGACTCAAATAAATATCTGTTAAACAAAGATAATGTAGAGTATGGAGCTGTTTTTGGCGCTAATTTATTGAATATTTTCCAAGCTGGTAATATTAATGATATTAATAAAATCAATGAAAAACTGATTGAAGAACAAAGATTGGCTGTTTCAATGGCTGTTTTATCTCAAGTCCACATTGCTAATATCAACTATGCACAAAGTTTAAGAGAATACAGTAACGCCAAACATTATCTAAATGTTGCCCAAAGAATAAATGATTTAATATCTAATGCTCAAAAAATTTCTCGTTTTGGAGAGTTAGAAATGATTAGAGAAGAAGCAAGTCTACTTGTTTCTCGTTTAAGAAACGACATAGCCTACGCTGAATTACAATATAGTCTGGGCACATTGTACTCATCTGTAGGTATGAATTTTACTCCAGAAAATTTATCCCAAATTAGTGATAGCGAACTTGCATTAGCCCTAAAAGAAAACTTAAATCGTTGGACAAAAAAATATAACTCATTTGTTGCAATTCCATTAAATGATCAAAACCCTGTGCTTATTCAAACAACCAAAATCGTTGAGGATAATGTTAATTTATCAAATTATAATTTCGTTGATTTTATATTTAAGTTTGATGAAAAATCCTTTTATTTGGAGGGTAGTGGAAAAACTAGATACAATGTGAAGATGGCTAATGGGGACGCTTTACCATCATGGTTAGTGTTCCTTCCATCGCAATATACATTTGTCGGCAACCCACCATTTGCTAACGGCTCATTAGACCTAACTTTAGAAGCAAGTAATGATATAACTAATATTTCAGATACATTCACTTTATATTGGGATATTAATGACCAAAATCCTGAAGTCGTTCCAGAGCTAAAAACAATTGAAGAGGAAATTGTTAATGAGGAACAATTAAATGCGCTCAACCGAGCCATGGAAGAAAAGATAGAAGAAATCATCACAAGTAAAGAAGTTGTGAATGAAGAAATGTTAGACTCACTAATTGCTGCGCTGAGTTTTAAAGAAGATAAAAATGTAGAGGATCTAGATATTATCTTCGACTCAAGTTTTAAAATAAAATCGAAGCCAAAGCCAAATAAAAGTGTATTGATTGCTGCATTAAACGATAGTCTTGGAGATCAAATTGAGTCAATGACATCCTATAACCCGAATCAATCAGCATTTATACAAGTTGGTGCTTTTAAAAAAGAAAAGGTTTCTCAGGTTGTAGCTGACGATATATCAAAAAAAATTGGAACACGGGTTGAAGTTAGACCAACGATGGTTTCTGAACCTGTAATGTACAGAATTTTAGTTGGGCCAGAGCATAAAGATCAAATTGTAAATGTTATAGCGGATATTATGGAGTTAGGCATATCAGATTATTTTTTAACACAAGGATAAATGAAAAGTGAATGAGACTAAAGCCAGAGAGATTTTTAATTTACTTCTAAGAGATCATAATTTAGATAAATTTTTTGAATACTGTACTGATGATATCAAATTTATATTACATCCAAAGCACGTAGCAGCGGGTGTTTACGATAAAAAAAGTATCAACGATCTTTTTGTACACCTTTCTAAATCTTTTCCAAACTGGGAAGAAACCATTGATGAGGTTTATCATGATAGGGGAAAAAAAATTTTAATTATAATTTCGAAAGGTAATTCTTCGACTATTACTGATATATGGGATATACAAATTGCTCATTACAATGAAGATGGAAAAATATTTAAAGTTGAAGATCGTATAGATACGCTTCACCTTGCTGAAGGTAACGTGGGACCTAGAATTTAAGTTTATTTTTTTTTAGTCTTAAAGCATTGAGTTTTATGAAGCCCTCTGCATCTCTTTGATCATAATTAGAGCTTTCAAAAGTTGCTAGATCTTCATCATATAAGCTATTAGGTGACTGTCTACCAATCACTGTCACATTACCTTTATAGAGTGCTAGCTTTACTTGGCCATTTACTCTTTTCTGAGTGGCATCAATTGCTTTTTGCATCATTACTCTTTCTGGTGCAAACCAATAACCATTGTAAATTAACCTTGCATATTTAGGCATTAGCTCGTCTTTTGTAAAAACTTCCTCTCTATCCAAAGTAATGCTTTCCATTGCACGATGGGCTTTAAGGAGAATTGTACCGCCTGGTGTTTCATAGACACCGCGTGATTTAATTCCTACGTATCTATTTTCTACAATATCCACTCTCCCTATTCCATTTGCTGCTCCTAGTTTATTTAACTTTTCTAACAGATTAAATGGTGAGAGCTTTTTTCCGTTAATAGCGATAGGATCACCATTTTTAAATTGAATGGTTATAACAGTCTCTTTGTTAGGAGCTGAATGCGGGCTTTTAGAAATTCCAAATACATTTTCAGGTGGTCTTTTCCATGGATCTTCCAATATTTTTCCCTCTGCTGATCGATGAAGAACATTTGCATCCACACTATAAGGGGACTCCTTTTTATTGTGTTTCATGATTGGAATTTTGTTTTTAGCAGCAAATTCCAACAATTTAGTTCTTGATGACAAATCCCACTCTCTCCAAGGTGCAATCACTTTTATTTTAGGCTCTAAAGCATAGTAAGAAAATTCAAAACGCACTTGGTCATTTCCTTTACCTGTTGCTCCATGAGAGACAGCATTAGCTTTTTCTTTTTTTGCAATTTCAATTTGTCTTTTTGCAATCAAAGGTCGAGCAACTGATGTGCCTAAAAGGTACTCCCCCTCATAAATTGTATTACAACGAAACATTGGAAAAACATAATCGCGAACAAATTCCTCTTTTAAATTTTCAATGTATGTTTTCTTTGCACCAAGTTTTTTTGCTTTGATTTTCGCTTCTGTTAATTCTGCACCCTGACCAAGGTCTGCTGCATACGCAATTACATCTGCGTTATATTCAGTTTGTAACCATTTTAATATGACACTTGTATCCAATCCGCCTGAGTAGGCTAAAACAATTTTATTTTTCATTTTCTTAGCAGTCTTGTTGAAGAGAATTATACGCGTTAGTAAAACCTATTAACGTGTATGTGTCTGTTGTCTCTGTGCCTCTTTTTGAATATCCAACAACTGTCATTTTTTTGCCAGCTTTTAAAGCTTTGATGATAACAGTGTCATCTGCCATTGACCAAGCCGAGTCATCTTCTCCAAAAAATTGATAATTTTTAGAGTCAATAGTAACTTTTACATATTTTTGTGAGTCATATGGATAACCAGCATCTATTCTCACATATTCAGCTGCACCTTCTTTAAACACATAAAAAATTACTGCTCCTCTGTTGGTGTAGTCGCCTTTTTCTGATGTAGGTACTTGGAAAATTGAACATGTTTTGTTGTTTATTTTTTTAAAGGACCACTTGCCATGTTCGAAATCAATAGAGTGGCTAGCAAACAAATTACTTATTAAAAAACAAAAGCACAAAACTAGATATGATAATTTTTGTTTAAACATGGTGGTTTGATGTCAGAGAATATACCAATTAAGATTGATTTTTAAAATAATAAATGGAAAGATGTATTTGGAGAGATTGATGGTAAAAGTTAAAAATCCCTTTGTGGAAGCGCTTCACAATATTGCTGAAAGGCAGGATATTGGGAGTTTTAAAAAAATTTTTGATTATTTTGGTCCAAGGCTAAAGTCTTTTTTAATGAAGTCAGGTGCCGATGATGCTGTTGCAGAGGAAATCATTCAAGAAACTATGACTATTATTTGGACTAAAGCCGATTATTATGACCCGTCAGTAGCTTCACCCAGCACCTGGATTTATACTATCGCTCGGAACAAGAAAATTGATATTTTAAGAAAAACTAGAAAAGCGGTCTTGGAGGACATTGAGACTGCCATTTTGCCTCCGGTTGAGTCTAAAGCAGATGAAAATATCGAACATGATCAAAAATTTGAAATGGTGGCACAATATTTAGATGATCTTCCAAAAGATCAACTAGATCTGCTAAAAATGAATTTCTTCGAGGAAAAATCACATGGTGAAATTGCTGAGATAACCAAAATCCCTTTAGGCACCGTAAAATCAAGAATACGTCTAGCATTAGAGAAGATCCGCGGCAAATTGGAACAAGACGGAAGCATGGCTAATCTAAATAATGACAATGGAAGTATGGTTAACTAAATGACATTTGAAATTCTCAGCACTCCTGTAAGCTCACCTGCAAGTCTTATTTTTCAGCAATGCTTAGCTGAAGTTGATCCTGAAAATAGATCTCTTAATTCTGCGATGAACGAAGTTGGTGGATATTTTTTAGATAAGGCCGAGACATCTCCTCTATCTAAAGAATTGTGGGATAAAGTTCTAAATCAAACAAATAATCAAAAATCTAAACCGCAAACTAATGAGGACCATGATCCTTTATTAAGTCAATTACCATTTACTTTAAGATCTCATTTAAGAAACAAAGATATTAAGTGGAAATCTTTTAAAGATGTTAAAGTTGCTTCTATACTTCCCAAGGATAATAATGAAAAGCTAGAACTTATCCATGTTATGCCCGGTGCAAAAATTCCTCAGCACACACACGAAGGCAACGAAAGTTTTTTAGTTTTACACGGTTCTTATAGTGATGAGTATGGAAATTATAAGCAAGGATCTGTTCAAGTAAGAAGTGATGATCATAATCATACACCTGTTGGTGATACAAAAACTGGTTGTATCGGACTTGCTTACACTCACGGTAAAATTAAATTCTCCGGTAAGTTTGGTAAGCTGCTAAATTTAATCGCTAACTAATTTTAATTATAAAATATATAGAATGTGTGCGGGAGCAATTCCAGCCGTTAGGATTAATCTTAGAATAAAATAATCAGTTTTAATTATTTTTTCTTTAAAATAAAAAAAGAAATCAAAGCATAAAACTATGAAATAGCCCGCTATAAAAAACCCAATAGTTTCATCAAATTTTAAGTCAAATGCTAAAACCAAAAATGCATAAACAGCTGGGCAAACACTAAACAAAATAGCTATATTATTCTTTGATTGGAGATAAACGCCCCAATACACTGCCCCTAAAAATGACATTATAACTGCAGAATAATAAACAAACATATCTTTATCAAAATCAAGAAATATTAAATCGATGCTGTAAAAACAAAGATAAAAAGGAATTAAACCAGGAATACCTATAAGGTAAATCATTCTTGATAAAGTTTATCGATTTGCTCTGCTAAATCTAGATCTCTTTGAGTAACTTTCTGAACATCGTGAGAAATAAGAGAAATGGTAACAGTTCCGTAATCTAAAATAATTTGGGGATGATGATTTTTTTTCTCAGATAACATTGCTACTTGGCTGGTAAAGGCAAAGCTTTTTCTGTAATTTTTAAATTCAAAAGTTTTTGTTAGTCTTCCCTCATTGTCTTTTGACCAATCAGTCATAGCTTAAGGTGCGGGTGATGGATTGTTTTCATGTATATCATTAATTTCATCAATTATTTCTTTTGATAATTCTATATCTACTGAATTTATATTTTCTATCAGCTGATCCATTTTTGTTGCACCAATAATATTACTTGTAACAAAGTCTTGTTGGTTAACAAATGCAAGTGACAGTTCAGTAGGGGTTAGACCGTTATCCTCTGCAATTTTACAGTATTGTTCAGTAGCAACAATCGATCTCTCATTGGTATACCTGGTCCAATCCTCCCAAATTGTTAAGCGAGCGCCATCTGGTTTTTTAGAGTTTCTGTATTTTCCAGTTAACACACCACATGCTAAAGGAGAATAAGCTAACAAACCTACCTGATCTCTAATGGATATTTCAGACATACCAACTTCATAAGTTCTATTTAATAAACTATATGGGTTTTGGACAGACATAACCCTTGGTAGATTTTTATATTTGGACAAGTTGATGTAATTGGATAAGCCATAGGGAGTTTCATTGGATAAGCCTAAATGTCTAATCTTACCTTGATCGATAAATTTTTTTGCTGTCTCTAAAATTTCTTCAAAGGGAGTCCATTCTTTCTCTTCTTTATAATTTTTATATCCCAGCCTTCCAAAAAAATTTGTTTTTCTCTCTGGCCAATGTAGTTGATAAAGATCAATGTAATCTGTTTGTAATCTTTTTAGACTTCCTTCTAATGCTTCGGTGAAATGTTTTTCATTAAATTGTAGACCACCTCCTCTAATCCATCTTACATCAGGGCCTGCGACTTTTGATGCTAATATTACTTTCTCTCTATTATTTTTCTGTTTAAACCAATTACCAATTATTTTTTCAGTGGCACCATATGTTTTTTCTTTCCCCTTAACTGAATAATATTCCGCGGTGTCAAAGAAATTAACCCCTTTTTCTAGAGAATAATCCATTTGCTCAAACGCCTCATTTTCTGTATTTTGCTCTCCCCAGGTCATTGTACCAAGGCAAATAAGGCTTACTTGAAGGTCAGTATTTCCTAAGGGTTTGAATTTCATAAAAGATTCATACGGTTTTACTTGAAAAATATCAAGATAATAGCCATATTAAAAATAATTAAGGAGAAATAATGGTCGAATTAAAACAAAATACATATTCGCAGTCGCAATCTACAGTTATAGATCAGGGCTTAAGAGATTATATGATGAAAGTCTATAATTACATGACCTCTGGTTTAGCTATAAGTGGTTTAGTGGCATGGGGATTTTCTCAGTCTCCTACTTTAATGGGGGCTATTTATGGCACAGCACTTCAATGGGTTGTAATGCTCGCTCCACTTGGATTTATTTTCTTTTTAGGTGCAAGATTACAAAAAATGTCTACCTCTGCAGCTCAAATGACATTTTGGGCCTTCGCTGCTGTGATGGGAATTTCACTGTCTTATATATTCATAGTTTTCACTGGCGTAAGCATTGTAAGAGTATTTTTAATTACAAGCTGTACATTCGCTGCGATGAGCATCTATGGATATGCAACTAAAAGAGATTTAACAAAGTTTGGTTCATTTCTTATAATGGGACTCATTGGAATTATTATTGCTAGTATTGTAAATATATTTTTACAAAGTTCTGCGATGCAATTTGTAATTTCTTGTGTGGGTGTTTTAGTGTTTGTGGGTTTAACTGCTTACGATACTCAAAGAATTAAATCAACTTATTATCAAGTTGCTGGAACTGCTTTTGCAGGAAAAGCTGCAATCATGGGTGCACTAACATTATACTTAGACTTCATAAACCTATTCATAATGTTGATGCAATTATTTGGTCAGCGTAGATAAACATTATTGAAAATAAATTTTTTAAAGGGGCTATCTTTTTTAGCCCCTTTTTTATTTCTGCCATATTTAATTTGGGGGAGTGTGATTAATGAAAAGACAACAATTCCTAACTCCGTAAATCATAAAGCAGATCACAATTATAAAAACTCCGATATTGAAGTAAGACTAGGTGAAACATCACAGAGATTTGAGTTAAAGCATGGGGAGTGTGGTCAAGATATATATTGGGATGATTGTTCAAACGATAGACAAAGAGTAGAAAGAGAAATTGTATGGAAGGGTATAAATGAAACTAAATGGTTTGGTTTCAGTATTTATGTAGATAAAGACTATCCTACACTAAATAAAGCTAGCTGGGCTCAGTCTAAAATACATAATTGGAGACATCCAATTTGGATGCTCCAAGCCAATGGCATAAGTGTTAACCTTACATTTAATTCTTTAGGTCAAAGAAATTGTTATGTTGGAAAATTATCTAGCTTCAAGGGTCAATGGAATGATATTTTGATTAAGACTGAATATTCATTTGAAGGTGGAAAGAAAGAACTAGGTGAGAGTTATACAGAATTTTATTTGAATGGAGAAAAAATAAAAAAATGCTCTATGAGATACCCTGTATTAACTAAAGATGCTTATAAAGAGAGTGGTAACAAAGATTTATTTTTTAAATACGGAATCTATAACAGTCACATTAGCAATTGGTTAGACAAAAATAAGACTAAAGAAGTTGATGCAAAAGAGTGGAAAGATACACATGAAGATAGCAGCGGTAGTGTTATTTCAAGCAAAGCTAAAAATCCTTTTGAAGTTGATTGGGGCGTGAAAGTGCCCAATCAAGTAGTTTATTTTGATGAAATGAGAATTGGGAATAGTAGAGAAAGTGTAGATATAAATTTAATTAACAAGGCTGTTGATTAAATAAAGTTCAGTTAAAAAAAGGTATTAATTTTAAACTTAACTTGTAAGATCCCCGCGTGATTGAATACTTTTTAGCAATTGGTGCAGCGGCGATTTGGTCAGGTGTAGCTCTTTCTGCTACAAGAATAGTCAGATATTTTGGAAGCTATAATTATAACTTACTAAGACTTTTAGGAATTATTTTTTTCTTCTTTCCTTATGTATATTTAAATTGGAAACCAATTTATTTTAACGAGTCTATATTTACAGCAATTTTTTTTTCATCGATTATTGGCGTAATTATTGGTGATACTTTTTTATTTGTGTGTCTTAAAAGGTTAGGGCCAAGAAGACAGGCTTTACTTTTTTCAATGCAAATTCCATTTACTATTATTCTTGCTGAAGTTTTTCTCAAAACATTACCATCTGTAATTGAATTAATTGGTTGTAGTCTAATATTTATAGGCATAATTATTGCTATCCAGTTTAATAAAACTATTCCTGAAGACGACCTAGAAAACATTCAAGGAAATAAATATATTGGTTTACTTGCTGGAATAGGATTGGCTCTTTGCCAATCTATCGGGATTATTCTAATGAAGCCTGCATTAACTTCAACAGATCCTATAATTGTTTCCTACCTTAGAGTAATTGTAGCTGCAATAATTATGTTTGTGAGCTTATTTTTTATAAAAAATAATCAACTTTGGGAAAGAATGAAAGACCTTAAAAAAACTTTTTATAGTATTTTTCTTGGCTTTATGGGAATGGGCGTTGGAATGACTATGTTAATCATTGCTCTTAAAAATGGAGATCCTGGAATTATTTCAACTTTATCAAGCACAATGCCTATTATGATAATACCAATATTGTGGTTTGTTACAAAAAATTATGCAGGGCATCTAGCAGTAATAGGCGCTACTCTAACTTGTTTTGGAGCAGGGGTAATTTTTTTAAATTAATCTGAGCCTTTTTCAACATTAACTATTTTTAAGTCCTTAGTCTTTTTAATTTGTGTTTGTAATATTTTATTTAAAGGATCTTTTCCTAAGTATTTTTTAAATTTTTTCTGACTTTGTGTAGCTTTATCTGTATTGCCCTCCGTTATTGCAACTAATGTCTCTCTTAAGTGTTCAAGGCCTTTTTGCTCATTTGAAGATTTGTAGCGCATATATGCGGCTCGTGGATAAATAAAAAGCTTTGTAAAAGCATAAGAAAACAAAATTAAAAGAATAAGAGATGTAATTAAGACAAAAAGGAATTGGACTATGGGGATGCTCAATTGCCAAATGCCTAAAACTAGTGAAAGGTTTCCAGCATTGTTAAAAAGATAAAAAAGAGCGCCATAACCACTTATAAAAATTATTAAAATTATTAGTAGCCTTATCATTAAATCATATTCTCTAGAAAAATTTGGTTATCGTTATAGATTTGAGCTAGTTCATAAGAAGATTTAAAAAATATTTTTTGATTAGGATTTAATTTCTCGTATTCAATTATTGCCTTTGTATATTGTCGATTGTACATCGCATTAATAAATGATGGTAAGGGTTCTAATGAATTTTTTGTTATTTGAATTTCAAATATATTTTCAATAATTCTTTTAAGCCATTGAAAATTATTTTGTTTCATAAACTCATTTTGTACATACGTATTTTCATTAATCTGTAGTTGCTGTACTGAATATGTATAATCAGGAATAGTGAGCAGTTCTTTAAATTTTTCTTCATTAAAAAATAAATACTGATTTTGAAGTTTTTGAATATTTTTATTTCGAATTTGTTGCTGATCAATATTAATTATAATCTGATTTATGGACAAAATTAATTCATATGCCTCATCATTGGATAATGTAATCTGTTGTGGCTCTGGTTCTGGCTGAACAATAGTAGTTTGAGGTATTTCTTGAACATTTTTTGCTAACTCTAGTATAAGAGACTCAAGACGATCTACTTTATCTTCCAGTTCTTTGTTATTTAAATCATTAACAGGGGTTATCTCTTTTTGAATATTTGGTGATTGTGTTTCTTGGTTTAATTTGCTGAATTGTGCCTTATCAAATATTAAAAGGTTATTCCGATACAAGTAGCCCCCTGCAACAGTTATAATGATTAAAAATATTACTATTAGGAAAAGATTACGTTGAAGAAAGCTTTTTTTTCTGTCATTTTTTTGATTTTCAGACATTCAATAAGAATCTATATTTTTTTATAATAATGAAAGTTTTAGCAATAGAAAGTTCTTGTGATGATACGTCTATCGCCATTGTAAAAGATGATAAAAATGTTGAGTTTCTTGAAACAATTAATCACAGGAAATTTCATAAAGATCATGGGGGCGTTATACCCGAAATGGCAGCAAGACAACATTTGGAAATTTTAGATACATTGGTCAAATCAATAAAAAAAATTAATTTTTCAAAAATTTCAGCAATTGCCGCAACTTTTGGGCCTGGGCTCATAGGTGGATTAATTGTAGGGTCATCTTTTGCAAAAGGTCTATCAATGTCTAAAAATATTAAACTTATTCCAATTAATCATTTACAAGCACATTTGCTATCACCTCGACTTGTATCTAAAATTAAGTTTCCATATTTATGCCTACTCGTCTCTGGAGGAAATACGGCATTAGTATTGGTAAAAAATCCAAAAAATTTTATCACACTTGGATCAACAATTGATGACTCTGCAGGTGAGTGTTTTGATAAAGTAGCTAAAGGGTTAGGGTTAGGTTATCCTGGTGGGCCAGAAATTGAACGTTTAGCAATAGGTGGAAATATTGAGAGGTTTGAACTCCCAATGCCTTTGACAAAAAGAAATAACTGTGAATTTTCTTTTTCAGGTTTAAAAACAGCGGCACTAAATACCATCACAAAAAATAAAAAAACGAAAATATTTCTGAAGGACTTTTCGGCTTCATTTCAACATACTGTATTTAAAGTATTAGAAATTAAAATATTAAATAGCATTAAACTCTTACAAAAAGAAAATATTAAAATTAATGATTTTTCTATTTGTGGTGGAGTAGCAGCAAATAAATATTTAAATACTGAACTTAAAAAACTTATTTCAACAAAGAAACTTAATTTTCATCAAGTACCTTTATCTTTATGTACCGACAACGCTGCAATGATTGGTTGGAACGCTATCGAATATATGAAAACTAGAAAAACCAAATTAAATAATTATAATGTTAGACCATCACCCAATATATTAATACATGAACACTTCTAAAAATTATTGGCTTCTAAAATCAGAGCCTAGTTCTTGGTCATGGGATCAACAAAAAAAGAAAAAAACTGAACATTGGGATGGTGTTAGAAATTACCAGGCAGCAAATAATATGAAAAACATGAGAAAAGGAGATGAGTGTCTGTTTTATCACTCAGTAACAGAGAAGGCCATAAAGGGAATAGTTAGGGTTACTAAGGAATATTATCCAGATCACACAGATAAAAAGGGAATATTTGGAATGATTGATGTAACTTATGTCAAAGATCTAAATGATGTTTACTTATCAGAAATTAAAGCAGACCCATTTTTCCTAGATTTTCCGCTCGTAAAACAAGCAAGATTAAGTGTGATGCCTGTAACATTGAAGCAATGGAAGAAATTAATTAGTATGAGTGAAAAAAAATGAGAGAATTTAAATTATCTAATCCACTGTTATCAAAAGAACAATATGAAGAGATGTATACAGAGTCTTTTAATAATAAAGAGCAGTTCTGGTCTAAAGTGGCAAAATCTCAACTAACATGGTCTAAAGATTTCACTAAAGTTAAAAACACCAACTATGACGGTGACGTATCTATTAAATGGTTTGAGGATGGTGAATTGAACGTTTGTTATAACTGTGTCGATAGACATGTGGAAACACAACCAAATGAAATAGCAGTTATTTGGGAGGGTGATGAAACTAGTAAAAATAAAACCTACACCTATAAAGAACTAAAGTCAGAAGTAAGTAAATTTGCAAATGTTCTTAAAAAACTTGGTGTACGAAAAGGTGATGTAGTAACAATTTACTTGACTATGATTCCTGAAGTTGCATTTGCTATGTTGGCTTGTGCAAGAATAGGTGCAATTCATTCAGTAATTTTTGGGGGCTTCGCCCCAGAGTCAATAGCAGGACGAATTAAAGATTGCAAATCACAATTTGTAATTACAGCTGACGAGGGTGTTCGAGGAGGAAAGATAATTCCACTTAAAAAATATATTAATACAGCTTTAGAGAGTTGTGATAGTTCTATAAAGACTCTTGTTGTTCGGTATACAAATACTAAAGATGATTTACATAAAAACAATAATTTTTATTATGATGAATTACTTAAAGAAGTAGACGATCAATGTGAATGTGTATCAATGAATGCAGAGGATCCTCTTTTCATTTTATATACATCTGGTTCTACAGGTAAGCCAAAAGGTGTTCTTCATACTACAGGAGGATATTTAGTTTATGCCTCATTTACGCATAAGTACTCTTTTGACTATCATCCAGGTGATGTTTATTGGTGCACCGCCGATGCTGGATGGATTACAGGACATTCTTATTCTGTTTATGGTCCGCTCGCAAACGGTGGTAAAACATTATTGTTCGAAGGCGTTCCTAACTATCCAGACTTTTCTCGCTTTTGGGAGGTTTGTGATAAATACAAAGTTAATATTTTCTACACAGCTCCTACTGTTTTAAGATCTTTGATGAAAGAGGGTAATTCATATATTGAAAAATGTGATTTAAGTTCTTTAAGAATTTTGGGGACGGTTGGCGAGCCAATTAATCCTGAGGCTTGGAGTTGGTACTCAACAGTAGTAGGTAAAGATAAATGTCCTGTTATAGATACCTGGTGGCAAACAGAAACAGGAGGACATTTAATATCCCCAATACCTGGGGTTTCGAAACTTAAACCTGGTAGTGCAACCAAACCATATTTTGGAATTGAAGCTGCAATTGTAGACGATAGTGGGAATATTTTAGAGGGTGAGTGTGAAGGTAAGCTTTGTATATTAGATAGTTGGCCAGGGCAAATGAGAACTGTATACGGTGATCACAAGCGTTTTACTGATACATATTTTAGCCAGTATAAAGGAAAGTATTTTACAGGTGACGGATGTCGAAGAGATAAAGATGGATTTTATTGGATTACTGGTAGGGTTGATGATTGCATAAATGTATCAGGTCATTTGCTTGGGACAGCAGAAATTGAAAGTGCTTTTGTTGAACATGAACTTGTTTCTGAAGCTGCTGTAGTGGGATACCCACACGATATTAAAGGTCAGGGTATTTATGCTTATGTTACTACAAATACAGGTGTGGAAGTTAGTGAAGACTTGAAAAAAGAACTCATTCAATGGATAAGAAAAAAAATAGGGCCCATAGCAACTCCCGATAAATTACAATTTTCTCCCGGACTTCCAAAAACTAGGTCGGGTAAAATAATGAGAAGAATTTTAAGAAAAATTGCCTCTCGAGAAGAGGACCAACTTGGTGACACGTCTACATTAGCTGACCCAAATGTTGTACAATCTTTAATAGACGGGTCTAAAAATATCTAATTTATCAGATATCTCAAATTTATTTAACTCAATCAAAAGAATTGATCAAGGAAGTAGCATAGATAATGTTTTAAATACCTATCCTAAATTAAAGAGAAATTTTCTTTTTTTTATAATTCAAGAATATTACAGAAACTACGAAAATTTAAATCAATTACTTTTAAAATATACAAATGATAAAACACCAAAAAAGGTTTTAACAATTTTAAAAATTAGTTTAGTGCTTATGTTTTTTTCAAATAAGCCGCATTATGCTATTGTGAATGATACAGTTGAAGCTAGTAAAGAATTTAAAAAAGATAGATTAGTGAATGCTGTATTGAGAAGTGTATTAAGAGACAAAAATAATATACAACTTGGAAAATTTATTTATCCTAAATTTAAAAAAATAGTCGATAAAGTTTTTTCTAGTAATTCTATAAGAGAATATATTTATCAGACCCTTTTTGAAAAACCAATAAACTATCAAGTAAGCCTTAAAGATCAAAAAGATGCTATATACGAAAAAAGAGTTTTTTTATTGGAAAAAAAAATTAAGTCAAACTGTTATGTTCAAGACATAGGAAATTTTGAAGTTATCAGATCAACGATTTCTTTTTATAATGACAAAAATATATTAGATATTTGCGCTGCTCCTGGTGGAAAAAGTATATTGTTGCAATCTTTTGGTTTTACAGTATATGCAATTGATAAGTCACAAATTCAAATAAATAAATTTTATGAGAATTTAAGACGATTGAAGTTAAACTTAAATATTAAGAAAATTGATTTTTTAAAAGAAAAATTTTTAGACAAATACAACTCAATACTTTTAGACGCCCCCTGTAGTGCACTCGGAACTTTCAAAAGGAACCCTGATGTAACAACAAAAGTCGATCAAGCTCAAATTAAGAAACATCAAAAAACCCAAATAGATATACTTGAAAAATCATTGAAAATATTGAAAAAAAATGGGTTTTTGATATATGTAGTATGCTCATTTCATCCTTTTGAGACAATCGATGTTATTGATAAAATTTCACAAAAACATAACAATATTAAAATACACAATATTAACTCAGAAAAAATGATAAAAAGAAAAAATGGATATTTTATTAATCCATTAAAGTTTAAGAATATTGGGGGCTCTGATGTTTTTTTCGTATCAGTTTTAGAAAAAATATAATGACAATAATTATTTCCCCATCAATTTTAGGTGGTTCATTCTCTAATATGGAAAGGACTATTTCAGAAATTAACGAGTCTAAAGCTGAATACATTCACTTTGATGTTATGGATGGAGATTTTGTACCTAATTTAACATTTGGTCCCCAGTTCATATCTAATGTTAGATCATACTCTGACAAAGTATTTGATGTCCATCTCATGATAAATAGAGTTCAAAAATTTATAGATGATTATATCAAAGCTGGTTCAGATATTATTTCTTTTCATATAGAAATTGAGGACGATATAGGAAGTCTCATATCTAAAATAAAAAAAAACAATATAAAATGTGGAATTGCTATTAAACCTAAAACCCCATGGGAGAAAATTGAACCTTACTTAGGTGATATTGATCAAGTTATTGTAATGACAGTAGAGCCCGGATTTGGAGGGCAAGTCTTTATGAATGAACAAATTAATAAAATTAAAAAAATATCTGAGTACATTAAATCTAAAAATTTGGATGTTAAAATAGAGATTGATGGTGGAATAAATTATGAGACTGGAAAAACCTGCTTAGAAGTTGGAGCAAACATCTTAGTTGCTGGCTCATTTTTATTTAAACAAGAAGATCTTATAAAAGCCACTAATTCTCTATTTGATGCATTGAGCTAATGGGTAAAAATGTAATTATTTCTGTTTTTGATAAATCTAATTTAGATGTTATAGCAAAGTTTCTATTCAATAAAAAATTTACAATTTACTCAACAGGAGGCACTTCAAAATTTCTTAGAAAAATAAATATCCCACATATAGAAATTACCAGATATACAAAGCAAAAAGAAATACTGGGTGGACGTGTCAAAACCCTTCATCCAAAAATTTTTGGAGGTCTCTTGGGGACAAATACTAAAAATCATAAAAAAGATTTGAAAGAGGGAAAGATTGTCGAATTTGATCTTTTGGTAGTAAATTTGTATCCGTTTGAAGAGACTGTTAAAAATACAAAAACTAAGTCAAAAATCATAGAAATGATTGACATCGGTGGCCATAGTTTAATTAGAGCAGCTGTTAAAAACTATGAAAAAACAGTACCCCTTATTAACCCCAAAGATTATGATTATTTTATAAAAAATTTTCCTTTAAAACCCATATTAAAGAAGAAGTTTGCAATAAAAGCAATTGATCATATTACAAAATACGATTTAGATATTTCAAATTGGTTCAAAGGTAAATCATCAACTATATATCCGTTGAGATATGGCGAGAATCCTCAACAAAAAGCATCTGCTATAATTGATAACAAAAAATTTTCTCAAATTAGTGGTGATAAAAAACTTAGCTACAATAATCTTCTAGATATAGATGCAGGTGTACAACTAACATATGGGTTTAAAACAAAAAATAATATTTGCACGATAATAAAACATGGCACACCCTGCGGTGCGTCATTAAAAAAAAATCAAGCCCAAAGTTACCTCAAAGCGCTTGCAGGTGATCCTCTAAGTTCTTTTGGTGGGGTCATCGCTTTTAATCAAATATTAAAAGAACAAACTGCTAAACTATTGATTAAAAATTTCTACGAAGTAGTAACTGCGCCCGAATTTGAAAAAGGAGCGCTTAAATTGCTCAGAGAGAAGAAAAATTTAAGGGTTATTAAGGTGAAAAAAGGTTTAAAAAATATCGAGAAAAAATCTTTTTTTGGAGGGACGTTGATACAGGATGTAAATACTAAAAAATCTTCTGTAGAAACTATAAATGGAAAAAATAAATTAGATAAAGAAAAATTAGGTTTTTTTGTAAATGTCTTAAAAAATATAAAATCTAATGCTATTGCTTTGTTTGACCAAGATAGCCTAGTATCCCAGTCAGGAGGTCAAACGTCCAGGGTTGATGCATTAGAGATCTGTCTCAGAAAGTTTAAATATAAAAATAACGCAAACAAAAATAAAAACCTATTTTTATTTTCAGATGCATTTTTTCCATTCACAGACTCACTATCAATAATTAAAATGCAAAGAATTAAAATTGATATTTATGCACCAATGGGATCCAAGAACGACTCAAATATTGTTAATTATGTAAAGAAGCATAAATTAAAATTTTTTAAGTTGAGTGACCGTCATTTTAAACATTGATAGATATATTCCAAAATAAACCTCCCAAAAGAGATTATAAACAACTTAAAAGATATCAAAATAAGACGTTTATAAAGAAATATAGTTTAAATATTGTTTATGATTTTTTTAAAGAATATCCTGAAGAAAAAAGAGGTAGAAAAAATTTTAAAAATAAAGACATTCAAAATGTAAAGGCCTTGATATATGAGGAGATTTTTCAAAAAGCTATCGCGATAAAAGCAGACTGTATTGGTTCAATAAAAGAAAATGTATCAAAAGAAAAAATTATGATTACAGTGTCCTTTTTTAGAAAAAATGAATGATAATAGAATTTTATTTGTTGATCTAGATGGAACTTTAATAAAAGAAGACTTATCAAATTTAGCATTTGTTGATTTTTTAAAGAAAAAACCTGTTTTGCTTTTCTTTTATTTGTTCATTTTTTTGTTCAAAGGGAAATCTTTTCTTAAAGAAAAAATATCGATAGGTTTTGAGGTGCCAATAAAGAAATTGAAATTTAACCAGGCATGTCTTGAATATATAAAACAAGTTAAGAATCATCATAGAGTGGTATATCTAATATCTGGAAGTCATCAGTTACTGGTAGATCAAATAGATCAACATTTAAAAATTTTCTTTGAGTCATTTGGTACAAAAAAAAACTTTAATATGGTTGGTATAAATAAAGTTAAGTTTATAAATGATGAATTAAAAATTTTCAGCTTTGACTATTTAGGAAATAGTAATAAAGATTTGCCAATTTGGGAACATACCAAGAGGATTATTTATACAAATGTATCAAACGATTTAAAAAAAATTATAGATATGTCAGAATTAGATAAATTCGAAGTAAAAGAAAAATTTAATTAATTATGACAATTTTATTATTTTCTCAAATTTTTATAGTTTGTTTATTAGGAGCAATGTCCCCTGGCCCAAGCATGGTTGTGGTGATAAATAATGCGATTTTCAAAAGTAAGTTCAGTGGCGTATTAACTGCAATTGGCCATGGTATTGGAATTAGTATCTACGCTCTTTGTGCAGTTATTGGTATTGGTTTAATTTTACAAACTAATATATTTGTTTTTAATTTACTGAAATTATTATCAATATTCTTCTTACTATATTTGGGAATTCAAACAATCAGGAGTAGAAATAAAATCGAATTTGGTGGAAATCAGAATTTGAGCGTTACAAAATCGTTTTCCCAAGGTTTGTTAATATCAATATTAAATCCAAAAATTTTTATTTGGTTTTTAGCAATTTACTCACAATTTATGTCTTATGATAACGATATGTTTTTGAATGTAGCATTAGTATTGATTGCAGGAGTTGTTGACGCCTTATGGTACATACTTTTAGTGAACTTGGTTACCTCAAATATTATTCTAGATCAAATTAAAAAAAAATCAGGAAACATACAAATAATTGTTGGTTATTTGTTAATTTTAATATCCGCGTTCCTACTATTGGAAATTTTAATTTAACATAATGAGTGAGCAAGAAATATTAAATTTATTAAAAAACAATAAATTTATTAAAGCAAAAGAATTAATAGAAAGTCTTTTAAAGTCAGAAAGTGAAAATTTAACTTATAAATTTTATTATGGTCTTATTTTAGCCAATGATAGAAGATATAAAGAGGCAATACCTTTTTTTGAAAAGGTTTTATTAGCTGACCGAAACCATTATGACTCAAATTTTAATTTAGCTGGATGTTATCAGGGTCTTTTAATTTTTGATAAAGCTATAGAATATTATAAAAATTGTTCAAAAATCGACTTAAATAAATTTGAACCATATCATCAGATAGGAGTCTGTTATAGGCAAATGAGGGAGTATGAGGACTCGATAACATATTTAAATAAGGCTCTTAAGATTTCTGTTAATGCAAAAACTCTTTATGTTTTAGGTAATGTACACAGAGAAAATGGCCAATTTGAAGAGGCAAGAAAATCTTTTGAAAAATCTTTAAGCGTAAATAAGGAGTTTACCCAATCGAAACTATCTATTGCAAATTTAGAAATAGACAATGGTAACTATGATAAAGCATCAAAAATGTTGGATGAAATAATACAGTCTGAAAATAGTGATCAAATTTTGATATCTGCAAAAATTATGGTTGGACATATTTTAAAAGCAAAAGGGGAATATGAGAAAGCAATAAAAATTAATCAAGATATTTTGGACAAAGACTCAAAAAACATAGATGCGTCTTATAATATTTCACTATGTTACCTTTTTACAAAGGAGTATGAAAAGGCATGGTATTTTCATGAATCAAGATATAATTTACAGAATTTAGTTTTATTGAAACAGATTTATGAGAGCTTTAATAAACCTAAATGGGATTTAAGTAGACCAAAAAAAAATGTTCTTTTTTATGGTGAACAAGGTATTGGTGAGCAGATAATATACTCTCAGTTTTTTGAAACAATAAGAAATCAATTTTATAACTCAACTATTGCTGTGAATGAGAAATTAATACCCTTTTTCAAGGAGATCTACCCAGACACAAAAATTATAAATTATAAAAAGATTTTTGAATATACTGATTATGATTATCATTTACCTATGGGGTCAATGGGATTATATTTTCAAAAAAACATCAATCAAAATAACCTTCAAAGAAAAATAACATATTCCTCGAACTCAAAGATCCCTAATAAAACTAAGAAATTTCGATGTGGAATATCTTGGAAAAGTACTAATAGAATTTTTGGAAACAAGAAGTCAATTAAGCTAGAAAGTCTTAAAAGCATTTTATTACATAAAGATATTGAATTTATAAATCTTCAATATTCTGACGAAACAGAAGAAATAAATTTAACAGAAAAAAAACTAAATAAAAAAATCTTTACACAACACGAAATAGATTGTTTCAATGATATCGACGGAGTTGCAAGCTTAATTCAGTCTTGTGATTTTGTTATTACAGTTAGCAATTCAAATGCCCACATATCAGGAAAGTTAGGTATTAAAACTTTTTTACTACTACCATTTAACGACGGTAAGCTATGGTATTGGGGATTAAATAAGGATAAAAATGTTGTTTGGTACCCATCTATATTGCCAATAAGACAAGAAACCATTAATAACTGGGACAGTTGTTTGACAAAATTATACAAAGAGTTTGAAAATTACTTGTAAATAGACTTAACATCACTAGGTTTGAATTATGGATATTTATATAGGTTATGACAGTAGAGAAGATTTAGCCTATCAAGTCTGTAGTCACAGTATTAAATCAAAATCGAATACTGCAAATATACTTCCTTTAAAGCTTAATGACTTAAAAGAAAAAGGATATTACACACGTGGAGAGGATAAACTTGGTTCAACAGAATTTACGTTTTCCAGATTTCTTGTTCCTATACTCAATGATTATAAAGATTGGGCCTTATTTTGTGATTGTGATTTACTATTTTTAAATCCAATTGAAGAGTTATTTTCTTTAGTTGATGATAAATATGCTGTTATGTGTGTAAAACATGATTACAACCCAAAGGGAAATACAAAAATGGATGGTAGACTACAGTCAATTTATCCCAGAAAAAATTGGAGTTCAGTTGTTTTGTGGAATTGTAAACATCCATCGAATAGAAAGATTACAACGAAATTAATTAATGACCCTAGTACAACAGGAAAATACCTTCACCGTTTTAGTTGGTTAGAGGATAGTGAAATTGGTGAAATCAGTCACGAATGGAATTGGTTGGTAGGTTGGTATGAAGAACCAAAAGATGGAGCACCAAAAGCTATTCATTATACTGAAGGAGGGCCTTGGTTTCCTGAATATCGTTTTTGTGATTATCATGATATTTGGAAAAAAAAACTTATAGAAATGATGGATGCCTCTGTTTAACTATCAATTGATTTGCATAAAACAATAAATCCACTTTTTGTGTTTTTTAAAAATTCAATATTAAATAATTTACAAAGTTTTAATAACCACCACCTTGATGGTTTTTGAATTATATGAGCGTTTCTTCCATCGCTTAAAACTTTTTTTGCCGGAATAGTAGCAATTGAAAAATAACAAAATTTTAAAGTAATCTCACATATTTCATTTAAAATATCATCCAGGTATTCTTCTTCTATATGTTCCATCACGTCTATACAGCAAACTAATTCTGCTTTTTTTGGTAAACCGTACTCTGGAAAAACAGGATCAAAAGGGAAGTATTCAAACTCAGTGAAGCCTAACTCAATAAGACCTTTTTGAAGGTTTTTCTTACCTGCACCATAATCACAAAGAGATTTAAATTTAGCTTCAACCATTAAATTTTTAATAGACTGGGCATGGCTTAAAGATGCTGTTCCATAATTTATATTTTCATGAAGCTTCTTTTGTTCCTCTAAATATTTATCAGAAATTTTTTTTATCATACAGTTTATGGAGCGGGCGAAGGGATTCGAACCCTCGACTTCAACCTTGGCAAGGTTGCGCTCTACCCCTGAGCTACGCCCGCAGACAAAAAGAGTGTATTTTATAAACTTCCTTTTTCAAGCTATCAAGGTAAATAAACCTCTAATACAATAATGTTTCTTGTAAATGTACCTTTTGTTATTATCTAAGTAGTATGGGTTTTGTAATTGATATAAATCAAGATCAGTTTTTAGAGGAAGTAGTTGAAAAATCTAAGACCACGCCAGTTATTGTTGATTTTTGGGCACCTTGGTGTGGGCCATGTAAACAACTAACACCTGCATTGGAAGCAGTAGTAAACAAAAAAAAAGGTAAAATAATTCTCGCTAAAATTAATGTCGACGAAAATCAGGGTATTGCCTCTCAGCTAAATATACAGTCTATTCCAACAGTTTACGGGTTTGTTGATGGTAAACCAATAGATGCCTTTCAGGGCGCACAACCAGAAAGCAAAATAGAAGTTATGGTTGATAAGATGATAGATGCAACACCTGGGAATGAGATACCAAAACTTATAAAAGAAGCAGATCAACTATTTATTGATCAGGATTTTGAAGGCTCTTTAAAAATTTTTGAGAACCTTGTAGGAATGGATCCGGGTAATCCAAAAATTATATCTGGTTTATTAAGATGTATGCTTCAACTTAAACGTTTTGATGATGCAAATGAAATGTTTGACTCACTTGATGAAGAAATAATTAAAGATGAAGAGATATCAAAAATAAAAAGGCTTTTAGATAATACCAATAAAGGTGAATCAGAGGTATTTGATAAAAAATTAATTGATGACGTTAAGGCAGATCCTGAAAATATGGAATTGCGTTTCAAACTTGCAAATAGTTACCTTTCATCAAATGAAACTGAAAAGGGTTTTGATGAGCTTTTATTAATATTTGAAAAAAACCCTACTTGGAATGAAGAAGCAGCAAAGAAAAAGCTTCTAGAGTTTTTTGACATGTTAGGTTTTAATGATCCAAATGTAATAGAAGCTCGAAAAAAATTATCAAGAATGATGTTTAAATAATGGAAGATAGTATAAAAAAACTTTTTGAAGTTGACTCAAAAAAAATCCCGAACTCAATTCCAATTTTCCCACTTGATAATGTTTTACTTTTGCCTTTTGGAAAATTACCCCTAAATATATTTGAGGAGAGGTATATCAAAATGACCTTAAACAGTCTTAAAAGTCATAGAATGATAGGTGTTATACAACCAAAAAATAATAATAATGAGTTATTTCAAATGGGGTGTATTGGGAAGATTACCTCCTATATCGAAACACCTGACTATAGACTTGTTTTAAATCTTGAGGGTATTTGTAGGTTTGTTCTTCATGAAAGAAATCTTACTCCACATGGTTATTATGAAGCGACAATAGACTGCCAAGACTATTTATCTGACTTAAATAATATGGAGCCAAATATTGACAGAAAAGAGTTGATACAAAAGTATACTAATTTTTTTAAGATGAAAAAGTTGGACATTGACAAAGATGTATTGGCTGAAACTTCTAACTTACAACTTTTGTCAACATTAGCAATGTTAGCTCCCTTTAACAAAATAGATAAGCAGGCAATACTTGAGTCACCAAATATTTCAACAAGGATTAATACAATTAACTCTATTCTTGATTTAAATACATTCCAAATTGTCAGCAATAAAAATCCTAATCAGTTAAATTAAATCTGCCCATAGCTTGTTTTATAAAAATATCTCTTAAAAATTTAAAGTTCTTTAAAGTATTATAACCTAATTTAATAATATTCTTATTTAGAGAAATTTGATTTTCATATAAAAAATTTAATATTGAAGTAAAGCTCAAATAAATTGAAGATTCAATCATTCTTCTAGAATAAAAAATTGAATTGAATTTTTTATCTTCAATAGAATATTGGTCAAGTAATTTGCACAATGTTTGAATATCTTTAACACCAAGATTCCAGCCTTGACCTGCAACTGGATGTATCGATTTTAGACTATCACCAACATAAATATATTTTTGATTTTTTCCAATAAGATGAGGTGTAATTGGAAATTTAGAAATTAGTCTGTTAATGGTTAACTTACCGTGTGAGTCTGCTATTTTTTTGTTAATTAGCTTTTGTAATTGTATCGAATTAATTTTTTCTTTTGACGAATAAATGAAAGTTGATTTTTTTTTGTTATCAGCAGGTGCTGGCAAAACAGCTAAAGGGCCATCTTGTGTAAAAAACTCATAAGCAGTATTTTTATGATCATTTACATGTCTGACAAATCCAACATATGAGTAATGTTGTTGATCAAATTTAAGGCCTTTATATTTCTTATTGAAGATAATATTTTTTCCTATGCTAATTATTATTTTTTTGAATAAATATTTTTCTTTTTCTATGTAAACAATTCTATCAGGCAAGACATCATCTATTTCATAATTAATGACATTTTTTAAAATACCTAAATTAATTAGCTTTTTTCTTGCTATCTCATACATATCTTTATTAAAAATTACGTTGCCCATTGATTCCTGTTGGTTTGAAAAAATCAGTGGCTGTTTGTTTATGTCGTCCTTAATAACTATTTTATCAATTGGCTGCGGATTAAATTTGAGAGTATTCCAAACTCCTAATTTTTTCAAAAAATCAATAGAATTTGCGTTCACAGCTAATGTCCTATTGTCCTTAGAAATATTATTTTTTTTATCTATTACTAAAACTTTATATTTTTTTTGAATTAAAGCCAGGGCGGTAATGGCACCAATAAGACCAGCACCAACTATTAGAAAATCATATTTATGTATTTTATTTTTCATCAATACTCTTATATTGAATTAAGAATATGAAGAATAGCTATATTCCTACAATCTTAAAAGAAAAAATCTCAAAAATGATCTCTATTTCATATGGATTAGGTCTTTTAATAGTCTCTATTATGTCATTACTCGCATTACTCACCTTTAGCATTAATGATAATTCTTTCTTAACAAGCACTAGTTACCCGTCACAAAATTTATTAGGTAACTTAGGTTCTTATTATGCAAGTTTCCTATTTTACACATTTGGCATTTTAGCATATTTAGTTACATTATTTTTTTTGGTGTTTTCGATACTTGTCTTACTTAAGAAAAATCCGCGCTATCTTTTCATAAGACTTTTGCTTTTTTTTATCAGTTTAATTTTAATACCACAAATTTTAATCGAGCTAAAAATAGAATTTTTATTTATTGAGTCCATAGAAACATGGGGAGTTATAGCAAATCAATTATTTGATTTATACACTTTTGATTATTTAAGCTATCTCTTGACTTTTATAGGTCTAATAATCTATCTATTGTCTCAAAACTTTTTTAAATTTTTTAAGATCACTATACCTAAACTGAATAATATTTTTAAAAGTAGTAATCAGACAAATATACCTAATAATAAAATTAAAAAAGATCCAATTATTAATAAAATCGAGATAGAAAGATATGATCAAGAGGGAAATATTGGGAATATTGATGATAAAGAGACCCTACATCAAAAGATAAAATATTTTTCTCCATCACTGGAAATTTTGGAGGCAAATGATGCATCAGCTAAAAAAAAACTAGATGAGAGTAATATCAAAGAGAATTCAAATTTGCTCGAAAAAGTATTCCAGGACTTTAATATTGATATACAAGTTATAAATGTAAAGCTTGGACCTGTGGTGACACTATTTGAAATATTACCAGCAGCAGGAATAAAAATAAATACGATCATAAATTTAGCAGACGATATATCTAGAAGTATGGGTGTTGGAGCAGTGAGAATAGCACAAATTTATGGAACTCAATATTTAGGAGTAGAGGTTCCAAATGAACAAAGAGAAACAGTAACAATAAAAGAGCTTTTAAGTAATGATAATTTCAAAAATACCTCATCAAAAATACCAATTTGTATTGGCAAGGATATATCCGGAAATATAGAGGTCATAGATCTTAGCAAAACACCTCATTTGCTTGTAGCAGGTACAACTGGTTCTGGAAAATCTGTTTTTATAAATACCTTGCTTACAAGTATTTTATATAAATTTTCTCCAGATGATTTGCGTTTAATATTAATTGATCCAAAAATGTTAGAACTAAGTGTTTATAATGACATTGCCCATTTGTTAACACCTGTTGTGACAGAACCAAAAAAAGCAATCTTAGCTCTTAAATGGGTTTGTAAAGAGATGGAACGTAGATACTCCCTTATGAATGAAGAAAACACTAGAAGCCTTGAAGGTTATAATCAAAAGTCAATTGAGAAGCTTCCTTATATAGTAGTTTTCATTGATGAAATGGCGGATCTGATGATGACTGCTGGCAAAGAGGTTGAGCATTACGTCCAAAGACTTGCTCAAATGGCAAGAGCTTGTGGGATACACCTAGTCATGGCTACTCAAAGGCCAAGTGTTGATATTATTACAGGTAGTATAAAAGCTAATTTTCCCTCAAGAATTAGTTTTCAAGTAGCCAGTAAGTACGACAGTAGAACTGTGCTTGGAGAAATTGGGGCAGAACAATTACTTGGTAACGGTGATATGCTTATGTCAAAAAATGGAGGCAACTTAATTCGATATCAATCTGCTTTTATCTCAGATAATGAGGTTAATAAATTGATTAAAGAAATTAAAAAAAGTCAGGAAGTTAGATATTTAGATGAACTTGATGAAATTATAAAGAACAATGATGAGAATTTTGACACTTTGAGCGATGAAGATGAAGCATTGATAAGCAAATCAATCGATCTTATTAAATCAACCAACAAAGCCTCAACCAGTTACTTACAAAGGAATTTTCAAGTAGGATATAATAAAGCTGCAAGGATTATGGAGGCACTAGAACAAAGAGGAATAGTGTCACCACCAAACCATGCAGGCAAAAGAGAAATATTAATTAATCAGTAGTTTAAGTGTCTTATCTTGTGATTGAAAGTTTGCTGTTATACCCAAATCTTTCTTAAGTTGGTTTTTCAAATTTGTGAGATGGGTATCCAACTTATTAATTGATATATCTTTGTCTTTTTTCCAAATTAACCGATATAGTTTATCTTTATTAATACCAGATTTAGAGGTAATTAAGTTAGAGAATATAGTATTTTGGATATCACTAAGAAGAGATTTGTGAGATTTTTTTGATAAAACTCTTTGATAAGGATAATAATCATATTCATTATTAGAGATCTTAATATCAGAAATTATTCTTAATATTTGACCAAAGAAAAAATTAATATCCATTGGCATTGAAAATTGTTCTTTCTTGCCATTGCAATCTAAATTGAGATTATTATCTTTAATTTTAATTTTTATATATGCAAAAAACATATCTGAACTGTTTTCATTAATCATATTTTTTTGAAGTAATAATTTATTGAGAACAGTACTAAAAAATTCGTCTTTACATGTAATTTTTATCAAAGTCTATTGGCTAACTTTCACAAAATTAAAATGATTAAAATACTTGTCGTGAATATTTTCAAACCTACAATTTATCAAATTTATACTGACATTAATTTTTTCTGAGTTAATTGATACTCTTTTAATAAATTTGTTGCTACTTTTTTCAACGATTATATTTGTATTTTCGTGATTATATGACTTTTTTAAATTAGGATATTCAGATGCAATGTTCATAAACATTTCTAAAATTTCTGTATTATCATTTATTTTTGAAACATTATTTTGATGGGCTTGGTTAACTAAAAAGAAGCTTCCATTTTTAGCGATAATAGTAAATAAATTTTTGTCGAAATACTCATATCTAAGCTTTTGGTTTTTCAAAAAAAATAATCCTTGATGAACTTCTCCATTACCATAAACCTCTTCAAAATTACATTTTACCTCAATAGCGTATAAGATATTTACTTGTAATAAAAAAATAACTAAGAATTTATTCATTTGAATATTTTTGAGCCAATCCTTACCATGTCTGATTTTAATGATAGCGCTATTTCATAGTCATTACTCATACCCATGCTTAAAGTTAAACTTTTATCAATATTATCTCTTAAATAACTCATTTTTTTAAAGTATTTGTCAGGTTTCTCATCAAATGGTGGAATACACATTAGGCCAGATATTTTTAAGTTTTCAGATATTGCATAGTCATATAGATCTTTAGTTTCATTCAAAGAGACACCAGCTTTTTGAGACTCTTCACCGATATTTACTTGTATGAAAAAATCCCTTGTCTTTAAATTACTATCTGAATTTATATGTTTAGAAATTTCTTTAACTAGTTTTGGCCTGTCAATACTTTGTATTGTATCAAATAATGTCAATGCTAGTTTGACTTTATTAGTTTGAAGAGGACCAATTAAATGAAGTTTTATATTGTGTTCATCTAAATCACTAAATTTTTCATCAGCCTCTTGAACTCTATTTTCACCAAATAATGAGTAACCTTCATCAATTAATGATTTAATAATAGACTGTGGTCTATTTTTTGTAACTAAAAGCAAAGAGGCGTTAGGATATTTTTTGACATTAACGCTTATTCTATTTAGTTCGTCATAATTAATTTTCAATTGATTAACTATCCATTAAAATTAAATTTATTTAAAATATCACCTATATATTTTTCTATAAACTTTTTTTCTTTTTGTGAGATGTTTATTTCAATAGTTTCATTGACGGGAGGCGATTGGTCAATAAAACTTTTGATTAAATTATAGTCCATTTTTATCTTTGAGCCTGACTGGATAAAGTGAAGTATAACTGAACTTAAAATATCAAAGGTATTTTGAACTAGGTCTTTTTTTAGAATAATTTTGCCGTTTAATGAGTTTGTCACATTAGGGTCAATCCAGCTCAAAGTATGGGTATGCCACCCTTGTTTATTCATCTCAACATCAACATTATCAATTTGTATGGATGAACTTTGGTTATCTAAATTTAAAAAAATATTTTGTGCGAGGTTCTTATTATCTTTAAATATATTTTTTATTTTTTGATAAACAATATATGGATTATCAATAATATATATATAAGAGTTTGTTAGGGTATTTTTGCTGAAATTAAAATTATTTTTGGTTGAAAAAAAAGGCAAATTATTTTTGAGAAATATTATAGGATCTGTATTTTCTTGCAAAATTAAATATTGATAAATATATGATCGATCAACAAAATCTGAGAAAGTGATATTTTCAATATTTGATATATTTTTAAGAGTAGATATTAATTTTTCCTCATAATGACAAATTTCTCCACTAGTTAATTCTATGTTCCTATTGTAAAAATTTAAAAAATCAGAGATATAAGCTGTGTCCTCTTGCATAAATGAGTTCAGCCAGATTATTTTTGATTTAAAAATATCATTTGTATTATGCAAAATGGCTGAATTACCTAAATTTAATAACAATTTGAGATACATACTATGGTTACTTTTTAACTTTTCTAAATGATCAAAGAATTCAGAATAATTATTTGTTGAAATAAAATCTTCAAGTATTCTTAAATTGTATTGATATTTAATATTAGTTAAAACTGACATAATTACATTTAACATACTATATTGATCCAATGAAAAATGAAATTTCAAATGTGCTAAATCTTATTGAAAGTGGTGATACCTATAAGGCATTACAAAATGCTAAATCATTTTATGAAAAAAATAAGAACAACATAGACGCTATCAAATTATTAGCTTACTCAAATATTCAAATAGGTAATTTTGAAAAAGTCATTGAAGTATTAAAGGGTGGTTACGGTAAAAGAGAAGATCTAAGAGATTTCGACTATTACAATAATATGGGCTATGCGTTATCACAAATAGAAGAATTTGGTGAAGCTATATCTTATTTAAAAAAAGCATTGAAAGTTAATGATGATCCAAGCACTAAATCTTGTTTAGCTGAAATTTTTTTAAAGAAAAGAGAATTTGAGGAAGCTAGAAAGATTGTATTAGCAGCTTTAGAAGCTGTAAAAAAAAAAGGTAACGATACTTTTAGCCAATACATAAATGTGTTTCTTTTAATTTCAGAAATCAATGGTGCGTTAGGAAAAGATGAAGAGACAGTAACCTTATTTAATGAAATTTTACAAGATAAATTTAATGAAAATATATTTTTTCTACTATCTTACATTGACCCAAAATTAATTGAAAAGAAATACATTGAAAAGGCAGAAAATTTAATAATAAGAAACGAGAATAAATATAAGAGTAAATTGGAGAGATTTTATTTTGTAACACCTCTTTATTTTGGTTTAGCAATGTACTATCAGTCAAAAGATAAAAAAAAATCTGAAGAATTCTTTGATTATGGAAATAAAGAAATTTTCACGACTAGTAGATACAACTCACACCAGTACCAAGAAAGAATTGTAAAAACAATGGATCTTTACATAAAAAAATATAAATCGTTTGATGAAGAGGATAGAGATCAAGGAAGAAAAAATTTCTTTATTGTAGGGTCCCCCAGATCAGGAACTACTTTGATTGAGTCTGTAGTTACAGCAAATGATAAAGTTTTTTCAGGTGGAGAGTTAAAAAGTGGAAAAGATTTAATAGAAAAAAATGTTTTATCTAGGGAACAAAGTTTTAGTGACTTAAATCATAAATTCATATCAAAATATATTAGAAGAACGTCCTACTTAAGGGGTAATTATGACTATATTGTTGATAAAATGCCTGAGAATTTTTTATACACAGGCTTGATACAAAAACTATTGCCTAAATCAAAAATAATTCGAATATTCAGACATCCCTGGGATACAGCAATATCTCTCTACAAACAACGTTACGTGGTGAATATACCCTATAGTGTTAGTTTTTTTAATATTGGTATATTTCTCGCAAATTTTGAGGCAATCAATTTGTTTTGGGATGAACATATCAAAAGCAAAAAAAATATTCTTGATATAAAATATGAAGACCTTGTATCAAACTTTGTTCTTAATCAAAAAATAATTTATGATTTTCTCGAAATTGAGGCTAGATATGATGAAAAGATGAGAAATGAATTTTTTTCTCCAACAGCGAGCACGCGTCAAGTCAAAGAGGTTGTTCATCAAAAATCAATCAAAAAAGATGAGTTCTCACATCATAAAGCTGAATTCATTGATGCTTTTTTGATGCAACGTGAATACTGGTCAACAAAAAATATTACCCCCAAAGATGATAGTTTTTTTGGTTATTCATTAAAAAATCATTGGAATACATAGTTTTTTGTTTGTTGCATTTATGCAACAAAATTTAAAAAAACTAGCAAATAAGACTATTTTAGATGATTAATTTCAAGATATAGAGAATATATAAATCGATTAATATTAATCTCGAAAGGATTATTAAATGAAAAAAATCAAATACTTATTGTCTGCAATACCTGCTGCATTATTTGCAACAAGTGCTCAAGCAGACATTTCAGTGAGTGGTAGTGCTACTGCTGCATACACTGATGCTGGTGGTAATACTTCAGCAACTTACGGTGGTGGTGTTTCATTCGCAATGTCAACTACTACTGACGGCGGTGTAACAGTTTCTGCTTCATCTGCTATTTCTAATGACTCTGACTCTGTAGGAAGTGGCGGAGCTGCTTCAGGTGTTACAGCTCTTACATTTGGTTTCTCAGGCGGTTCAATCACAATTGGTGGTGACGTTGGAACTCCAGATGGCGTAGGTAAAGTTGGTGAGTTAGTTGCATATGCTGATGACAACCAAGTTGCAAAAGATAATGTTGTTGGTCTTACAGAAGATGAAGGTGATGGAATTTCATTATCTACAACTGTAGGTGACATGTCTATTACTGCTGTTTATGTTTACGATGGTGGTGGTGCTGGTAACATCGATGGTGCTACAAACACTGCACAGGGTGCTTCTTTATCAATGGCTGTTGGCGGAGGTACATTAACTCTTGCTCACGCTAGCGAAGAAAGAGGTAGTACAAGCAATAATGAGTTTGGTGCAAGTTATGTAATGTCTGCTGCTGGTGGAACACTTTCATTAGGTTTCACAGGAACTGAAGGTGACACAGCTACTAAAGAAGGTGAAGCTGTATCTCTTGCTTACTCAACATCACTTGGTGGTGCTGATGTAGCTATTGGTTACACAGGTCACGACGCTAACACAAAATCTGCAAACCAAACAGACATAACAATTTCAAGCTCACTTGGTGGTGGTGCATCAATATTCGGAGAATACACAAACGTATCTGGAGATATTGCTGCTAATTCAACAACCAAAGATGCTTCTGTTCTTGCTCTAGGTACAAGCATAAGCTTCTAATACCTTTAAGAGTAAAAAATTTAAGGACCAGGGGTAAAACACCCCTGGTTTTTTTTTGTTTAATTTTCATAAAATTGATCTAATTTAACGATAAATGTTGAGATACATAACTATACTAATAACATCAATATTCATTTACAGTTGTACTGGTAATCATGATCAAAGGATGGCTGAACTTGATGAGACTTTCGGTTGTAAAGACCCTCATAAAAACTTAAGTGAAAGAAAGATGAGAGAATGCCTAGCAAAGGAAAGGGCAGATGGAGAGTCACTTTTTAATCTTACTGAAGACTTCAATAAGCTAATTGGTCAAGACTCCACTGTGGTATATCAGAATTCAGTAAATCCTTATTTATGGAATGCAGGACTTGAAGTGACCAAAACATATCCTTTAAAAATAGCAGATAACCAAGGAGGCTTTATTGAGACAGAGTGGATACGTGACTCAATTGACACAAATCACAGATGTCTTATAAAGATACAAATAACATCAAGAGAGCTCATTACCACTGGTGTAAAATCAAATTTTTTGTGTGAAACAAAACAGGGTAATGAATGGATATCAGATAACAAAGAATATTTGCAAGAGGAAAATCAAATTACTCTAAAAATTTTAGACATTGCAGGCAATTTAGCTAAAACATCTTTGTAGATATATTCAGTGACATCTAAAAAATATATTTTAGAAATGTTTCCCTACCCCTCTGGGAACATTCACATGGGCCACGTCAGAAATTATGTGATTGGAGATATAAACGCTCGTTACCACAAATTAAAAGGAGATGATGTCATTCATCCAATGGGATGGGATGCTTTTGGTCTGCCCGCTGAAAATGCAGCAATACAATTTAATACACATCCACAAGACTGGACTATGAAAAATATTCAAAATATGAAAGATCAACTTCAAAAACTGGATCTAGATCTAAATTGGGATAGAGAACTCGCTACTTGTAATCAAGATTATTACAGATATCAGCAAGAACTGTTTATTGACTTTTATAATGCTGATCTTGCTTACAAAAAAGATGCATTGGTAAATTGGGATCCTGTTGATCAAACTGTTTTAGCTAATGAGCAAGTAATAGATGGTAAAGGATGGAGAACTGGTGCAAAAGTGGAAAAGAAAAATTTGTCACAATGGTTTTTTAGAATAACTAATTATGCCGATGAACTGTTAAATGATTTAGATAAATTAAAACTATGGCCAGAAAAGGTAAAAACAATGCAAAGAAACTGGATTGGGAAATCAATTGGGGCTGAAATAAAATTTAAAATTCATGAAAATAGTGATTACTTGAATATTTTTACGACAAGACCTGACACAATTTATGGAGCTACCTTCATTGCAGTATCAATAAACCATCCAATTGTGAAAAAGAGCTTAGATGAGAAATTGATAAGCAAAATAAAGAAAGAATTTGGAGAAATCGATAATGATAAAGATAAAATTGGGTTTCAGATGCCTATCCATTGCGATCATCCAATTATAGATAAAAAGATACCTGTATTTATTGCAAATTTTGTCCTTGATACATATGGGGAGGGGGCAATATTTGGATGCCCAGCTCATGATGAGAGAGATTACGAATTTGCTAAAAAATATTCTTTACCAATAATAAAAGTTATTGAATGTAAAGATGAAAGCCTTCCTTATAATGGAGATGGAGTTGTAATTAATTCACCATTATTAGATGGTTTAAAGAAAGATAATGCTATCAAAGAAATAATTAAGATTTTTAAAAAAGATAATATTGGTAAAGAAAAAATAAACTATAAAATTAGAGATTGGGGAGTTTCTAGACAAAGATATTGGGGGTGTCCTATACCGGCAATATATTATGAGGACGGTACTTACAGAGTATTGGACAAAGAGGAACTACCTGTGATTTTGCCATATGATGTTAATTTAAAAGGAAAAGGCAATGCTCTTCTTAATATGGAAGATTGGAGGAAGATCGTATGCCCTAAAACAAATAAAGTTGCCTATAGAGAAACAGATACGTTGGATACTTTTGTTGACTCCTCATGGTACTATATTCGCTTTCTAGATAATAAACTAGAAAAACCATTTAATGCAGAAAAAGTTAATAAGTTACTGCCTGTTGACAAATATATCGGTGGTATAGAGCACGCTATATTGCACCTTTTATACTCTCGATTTTTTATGAAAGCTCTCAGAGATATTTATGACTTGAAAGTTGATGAGCCTTTTAAGCAACTTTTTACTCAAGGTATGATTACTCACAAAACATATAGAACAGAAAAAAATGAGTGGGTTATGCCTAAAGAAGTTATATCTAAAGATAAAAAATTATTAAGAATTCATACTAAGGAACTAATTGAAGAGGGGCCGAGTGAAAAAATGTCTAAGTCGAAGAAAAATGTAATAGAACCAGACGAAATTCTTGATAGTTACGGAATTGATGCTACTAGAATTTTCATGATATCAGACTCCCCCCCGGATAGAGAACTTGAGTGGACAGACGAGGGTATTCAAAGTTCAAAAAATTTAGTTAACAGAATTGAGAGATATTTTTTAAAAGAGAAGACTGTTATTAGTACTGAAACAGAAAAGAAAGTAGAAAAATTCATATATGACATTGAAAAGAACATTTTGGAGTTTTCTCTAAATAAATGTGTTGCTGATATATACACATTATTTAATTACTTGGAAAAAAATCAGATATATCTTTATGACAGCAACTTAAGTAAAAAAATTCTCATTTGTTTATTCCCTGTACTACCTAGATTATCAAAAAAGATTAGCACAAGTTTGTTTAAATCTGAGAAACTAGGTAATTGGCCTGAGGTCAATGATGAATTATTAGTTGAAAATAAAATTAACCTACCAATTCAAGTTCAAGGGAAATTGGTAACTACATTCGAGACAGTCAAAGGCTATGAAGAAAAAGATGTTTTAAAATCTATCTATCAATTAGACAAAATTAAAAATAAAATAGAAAATAAAAAAATATTAAGGATCATAAATGTTCAAGATAAAATTATTAATATTATTATTAAGTAGCCTAACTTTTTTATCGTGTACTAATAATCAACCAAATAGCCAGTTTAAATTTTCTGTTGGATATATTGGTGGTGAATACGATGGTCTTATATTGACAAATTTATTGAACTCGCACTTAAAAAACTTAAATATGCTAGATGAAAAATCTAGATATCAAATACAATCTGGTATTTCTCACTCTCAGAATGTATATGTGACAAACATTGATAACACATCTGACAGAGAAAAAATAAGAAGTTCCATCGATTTAAAAATTTATGACAAAAACTCAAAATGCTATCTTTATTCTTATTCTGATGAAATTTCTCAATTTTATATTCTAGCTTCAAGTGATAGTTTTAATAGTAACAAGATAGCTATAGATAAGATTAAACGTGAAAACACGGAATATTTTGTAAAGAAATTTATTAATGAATTTAATAGTAAAAATTTAGAGTGTAGTGATGAAAAATAATATCGAAACGATAAAAAAATTTATAGAATCAAATAATCAAAATTTACTTATAAATCAACTAAATGAAGAAATAGGATGTTTTTATGAGACAGTAATTAGGGAAATTTCCAAAAAAAATAATGTTAGTGTTATTAATTATGTTGGTGTAAATGCAAATAATAATGAAGACCTGTTTAATAATAAGAAATTAAATTTGTTCACATCAACAAATAGCAGACAAATTGAAGAGATATCAAATGGCAATAGTCAAAATATAATTTTAACAGACTACAAAAATTATAAAAAATTCTCGAAAGATATAGTATCTATAAATGGTTATGATTTTGATAAAGATTTAAGGTATTTTCTCAATCAGTACTTTAAAATCAGGGATGAAACAATTATTAATTACTGCCTATCATCACCTTACTTTGTATTTTCTGAAGTATCTAAATACAGTTTAAATAGTAAAAACTATAGTGCTGATACTAGTGTAAAAGAGGTAAATAATTTCATTTTAAGTTTGCGTAAGGATATCTTTAAATTAAAAGCTAATAGTATTGACATTAAAAAGTTATTTCAAAAATTAAAATTGGAAGTTAATTATAAAAAATTCAATTTTTTAACTTATTAATTAGAAATTTATATTGTTCTAAATTTTCGTAGAAAATTTTAATATTACCCTTACCTTTTTTATTATAAATAATTTTTGTTTTAAAACCAATTGTATCACTAAGGGCCTTCTCTTCGTGTATTAAATTGGGATCTTGGGTATTTATTTTTCTTTTTCTTTTTTCTAAGTCGCGAACAGATATTTTACCAGATACTATTTGTTTCAAGATATTGTCATCGAAATCATTCGGTGTTTTACCTATTAAAGCTCTAGCATGACCCATTGATAATTTTCCATTATTTAATAAATCAAAAAAGTAATCATCTAAATCAAGAATTCTTAATAAATTAGTTATATGTGATCTGCTCTTACCTAATATTTTTGACAATGTCTCATGTGTGTATCCATTTTTTTTGATTAAACGCTGATAAGCTTTAGCTTCTTCTGATACTTTCAAATCCTCTCTTTGAATATTTTCAATTAAGGATATTTCATCTTTATCAAGATCCTCAGGAAGTAATAAGGCTGGCAAGACCTTGAGATCAGCGCTTTGGGCTGCCCTCCACCGTCTCTCTCCGGCGACTAACATGTAACTTTCTTTATCTCTTTGTGTAACAATTAACGGCTGTATTAAGCCATTTTTTTTTAATGATTGTGCTAATTCTAAGATTTTTTCCTTATCAAATTCTTTCCTTGGCTGAGTTTCATCTCTGTATATCTTTTCAATTGGAATGAGCAACAAACCTTTATTATCTGAAGTTTGGTTTTTGATAAATTCTTTATTACCAAGTAATGAGGATAGTCCTTTTCCCAATTTTTTATTAACTGGCATTTAAGTTGCTCCTTTCCAAAAATTCTCTTGCTAAAGCAATGTATGCTTGTGACCCACTACATTTTAAATCATAAATAATTGCTGGAAGACCATGACTAGGTGCTTCAGATAGAGTTACATTTCTGGGAACATTGAATTTGTATACACTTGTATCAAAATATTCTCTTGCTTCTTTCTCTATTAATGATGATAAGGAATTTCTTTTGTCATACATTGTTAAAATTATACCGTTTAGTTTGAGATTAATATTTAAATTCGATTTTACTAATTCTATTGTTTTAATTAATTTTGAAAGACCTTCCAATGCAAAAAATTCGCATTGAACTGGTATCAATACCTCTCCGCTAGCTGTTAATGAGCTTACTGTCAATAAGCCTAATGTTGGCGGTGTATCGATAAAAATGTATTCATAATCATTTTTAATTTCATTGATATAATTTTTCAGAAGAAAATTTCTATTTTCATCATCAGCTAATTCATATTCCGCAGCAGCAAGATCCTCGCATGCAGAAATAACATTTAGATTTGGTATTTGAGATTTTTGTATTGTGTCTTTAATACTTACTTCATTACTAAAGACTCTATAAATAGACAGTTTAGCATTATACACATTAAATGACATTGATGAGTTGTATTGAGGATCCATATCTATAACTAAAACCTTTTTGTCAATTGAGGCTAAAGCAGTAGCCAGATTAACAACAGTTGTTGTTTTCCCAACACCTCCCTTTTGATTTGCTATAGTAATAATCATTTTGCACCCATGATTATTATTTTTGAATCAGATGAAGTAATACTTGGATGTGTCTCCCAAAAATACTTTTGCTGATTGATTGTTTCTAACTCTTTTAAATAAGACCTTCCTTTAAGTAGTATAAACTTTGTTTGTTTGTTTATTATTTTTTTAGTCATAGATATAATTTTTTCAATTGATGCGAAGGCACGGGCTGTTATATAGTCTATATTAAGGTTTGATATTTCTGATATGGGTTTATTGTGTACAACATAATTTAGACCGAGTTTTAATTTACAATTTTCTAAAAAAGAGGATTTTTTTGGTGATTTTTCAACTAAATGGAGATTTCTGAAGCCTATAATTGATAAAATAATTCCAGGAAGTCCAGCACCTGTCCCAATATCCATTATAGATTTTTCATGCTGAGGTAGATATTTAACTATCTGTATACAATCTAGAAAATGTCTTTCGTCTAAATCAATTAATGTGCTTTTGCCTATTAAGTTCATGTTCTCATTTTCTTTGATTAATATTTTTTTATATTCAGAAAGTTTGGTTAAAATCAATTTTCCATCATCAAAATTGTTTTCACAAAACTTTACTAACTTATCGTTAAGCAATTTTAGTTCCCTTGATTTTTTTGTGTTTGACTATTTGAAAGAGTGCGCTAGGTGTAATACCTGAAATTTTACCGGCATCATATAAATTTTCGGGCTTATGTTTATTTAATTTTTCAAGAATTTCTTTAGATAAAGAAGGGATCTTATTGAAATCGATATTAGTTAATTTCATATTTTTGTTTTTATTAAGTTGATCAAATGACTTTTTTTCTCTTTCATAAAAAACTTCGTACTTTGAGTCAAAATATAATTTGGTTAATAATTTTTGGGTTACTGTGAGATTGAAAAACTTTTTGAATTTTTCGGGAATGGGGTCTAAGAATTTTAAAACCTCAAATCCATTTCTTACCTTACCATCTTTTTTCACTTTTATATTTTTTTTCATCAAATCGTTGGGTGAATATTTAAGTGATTTTAATTTGTCTAATATCTTTCTTTCATCATTTATATTTTTTGAAATCAAAGAGTATTCATTTTTATTGAAAGTTTTAGGATTGATAATTCTTGAAAATCGTTCATAAGAATTATCTGTTCTCAGCTTTAACCTATTCTCTGCTCTAGATGTGAACATACGATATGGCTCTGTAACTCCTAGTTTTGTTAGATCATCAACCAAGACACCGATATAACTGTTATCTCTTTCAAAAACTTCTTTACTAAATTTTATTTTTTTTATTTTTATTGCAGCATTAATACCAGCAAAGATACCCTGCCCTGCTGCTTCTTCATAACCTGTAGTCCCATTTATTTGACCTGCTAAAAAAAAATTTTCTATTTTTTTTGTTTCAAAATTATTTTTTAATTCTCTTGGGTCAACAGAGTCATACTCAACTGCGTATCCAAATTGATCTACCTTGCATTCTTCTAAACCTTTTATTGATTTTAAAAATTTAAGTTGGATTTTTTTATCTAAAGAATTTGATATGCCGTTAGGGTAGACAAGACCAGAGTTTAAACCCTCTGGTTCTAAAAAAATATTATGACCGTTTCTATCTCCAAACTTAGTTATTTTATCTTCAATCGAAGGACAATATCTTACACCTTGCGATTTAATTATGCCTGAATACATCGCAGATTTATCGAGGTTATCTCTAATTATTTTATGAGTCTTGCTATTAGTTTTAGTAATGAAACAATTAATTTTTTTGTTCGTATTTTGTTTTGTAAAATATGATAAAAATATACCATTATTCTCAGAAATCTGAGGATCCAGGACATCGTAATTAATGGATTTGGAATATATTCTGGGGGGTGTTCCTGTTTTTAGCCTCATTGTTTTAAAATTCTTATTAATAAACTTTGCAAGAACTTTTGAAGAGCTATTTCCTATTCTTCCTGCTTCTTGCGACTCATTACCAAAATAAATCTTTCCATTTAGAAAGGTTCCTGTTGTGAGAATAACTGCCTTTGATTTTATTTTTCCAATATTAGACAGTTCAACACCTATAATTTTATTATTTTTTTCTAATATATTAATAGCTTCGTCTTCAATAAGATCAATTTTAGAAGATTTAATAAATTTTTTCATATTTTGAGAGTATAAATCTCTATCAATTTGAGCTCTTACGCCCCACACTGCCGGCCCTTTAGAAAGATTTAATACTCTATAATGTATTGCTGATTTATCTCCAATTTTACAAATCACTCCTCCTAAAATATCAACCTCACTAGCTATATGTGTTTTACCAACTCCTCCAATACTAGGATTGCACGATAATTTGCCCAAATCTGAGTAATTTTTGGTTATAAGTGCAGTTTTAAGGCCATATTTGTTAGAAATATTAGCCGCTTCTATTCCGGCATGACCAGCACCTATAACTACAACATCATAATGTTCCACGTGAAACAATCTACTTTCCTATGCAAAATTTGCTAAAAACTCTATCATAAACATCTTCGCTGTTAATATAACCAAATTCAAAAGAAAAATCATCTAATATATTTCTCATTAACTGGGCAATGATCAAAATATCCTTTTCATTAACAATATCCTGCTCATATTCTATGATTCTTTCTAAAAATTCAATTTCTTCTATATTAAGGTCTGTCTTTTTAAGTTTATTTTTTACATATTTTCGATGAATCGAAGTCAATTTTAATTTCTGATATATTTTATCTCTCTCTAAACTGTGGTTTATTTTGATATTTTTTGTTTTATATTTATAGATATCAGATTTTGTCTCAATTAAACTGTAATTTTTATGTATCATGAAATCCTTGAGAAGTGTTGATATATTTGATTTTTTAGTATTTTGATCGATTAGAACAAAAAAATGATCAATTTCCCTCGATATTTTCTGAGCTTTTTTATAACCGTATTTTTCTATTTTACCTTGTTTAGATCTTTGCCCTGCGGTATCGAAGATTTCAAAACGATTACTCCTAATTATAAATTCATTTGAAAGAATATCCCTAGTGGTGCCCTTAATATTCGTTACAATTGCTCTATCTTTGTCGATTATTTTATTAAATAAAGTTGATTTACCAACATTTACTGGGCCAACTAACATAATTCTACAAATATTTTTCTGTTCTATATTTGTTCTATTTTCTTGTAATAAATTATTACAATTACTGAAAAATTTCCTTATCTTTTTCTTTATTTGATTAAAATTAAAGTCCTCATCGTCAACGAAGTCAATCGATGCAGTAATTTCTGAGAATAAACTTATAACTTCCTCTTTTAAAGGAACAAGTCCACTAACAATATCTCCAACAAAAAGAAGTCTTTTATTATATTCCAAGCCTGAAAAACTCTCGTTAGAAATTATTTCGTTAATTGCCTTGGCCTGTTTGAGAGAATTCTTGCTATTTAAAACAGACCTGTAAGAAAACTCTCCATTTTTTGCTAATCTTAAGCCTGAAACTTTTAAATCCTTTAATAATTGCTCGAACTGACTAGCTATCAGTGGTGAACCGTGCAAAAAAATTTCACAAACATCCTCTCCAGTAAAAGATTTGGGAGATTTAAAATATACCACACTACACTCATCCAATATGGTTTCATCTTGTTGGTAAATTTTAACAATTCTGATTAAAGAATGATCTTTAGAAAAATTTTTTTTGGTAATTTTCTTTAAAATATTCAAAACATCATCTCCTGAAATTCTATAACCAATAACTGGAGCTTTTACCAAGGGGGTAAAGTTTGAATATATTGTTCCAGACTTAAACAAAACTTGGTTATTATAAATTTATAATTATTCTAGTCCACCTATGAAAAGAACAAAAAGCATCATTAATTGATATTAACTAAACCAAATCACATTAAAATTTATGGTCATAGAGGGGCTAGGGGGGACCTACCAGAAAATACTTTAGAGAGTTTTAAGTATTTGTTTGAAAATAAAATTAGCGCTTACGAAACAGACATCTTACTTACCAAAGACTTAATTCCGGTCTTTTATCATGATTTTAGATTAAATCCAGCCCTTACGAAGGATGCTCAAGGTAATTGGATTGAAGATAATGATATTAAAATTTTTGATTTAACTTATGAAGAATTGTCTAAATTTAAAATTGGAGAAATTGATAAAAAATCTAAATACGGAAGGAGATTTGATAATCAAAAAAGTTTAGGTGAAATAAAAATCCCAAAATTATCTGATCTACTTGAATTAACATCAAATTATATTTCAGATGATTTGATAATTAATTTAGAAATTAAATCAACACCTGTTGAGGACAACTTAACACCCCCTCCAAATGTAATGGCAAGTTTAATAATTGATGAGGTCAATAAAACAAAATTAAAAGATAAAGTAATCTACTCATCTTTTGATTGGAGGGTTTTAAGAGAAATAAAAAATATAGACTCCAAGATCTCAAGAGCTTATTTAACTTCTGGACTTAAAGGAAAAGTCTATGATAAATCACCTTGGTTAGACTTCATGCCTTTGTACGATAGCGATAGCAGAGAACTACCAAGACTTATCAAAACGTTAGGTGGAAAAGCATGGCATCCTAAACGTAAAGATATAGACAAAGATATAGTTAGAATTTCTCATGAGGAAGGTCTTCCTGTGAACGTGTGGACTGTTAATGAAAAATATGAGATGTTGAGGATGATCGACTACGGCGTTGATGGAATAATTACTGATTATCCTATAAGATTAAAAAAACTATGCGAAGAAAATGGAATAAAATGGTTTTAGTCCATAATTAGATCAATGAAAATATTTTTCTTCTTATTTTTTTTGATACCCAATCTAACTCTATCCTTAACTTTTAAAGATGGTAAGCAAGTTGATGAAAGCCAAATCAATAATAATTTCGAAAAGAAATTTCAAGCTTTAGCTGGCTACCAAATAGAAAATAAAGTGTTTAATATAAATTTTCCTCCTTTTTCGCCAAATGTTGTTAGAGATAAGTATTGGTTTGGGTGGTTCTGGACTGCACAAGATTTTAACAATGACGGATATTTAGATTATTTATACTCCGGCACAATGAAGCCAAATAATATAGAAATTTCAGGTGAAACCACTGGAGGAGCTTGTGGAGGGAAAAGATGTGAGGGCGAAATGCCAGGACCAACGTTGTTTCTAGGTAATAATGAAGGACAATACATTTTGAGTAGTCATTTATTTATAGATAATAGAGATTTACCAGGACAATCACTCTCGAGACAAAACTTAATTGCTGATTTTAATAATGATGGTGTATTGGATTTATTCATTGCTGATCATGGAGTTGGCACACACAAAGGTATAAGAGATAGTTATTTTTTAAGCCAGAATGATGGAACATGGGTTGAGAGTTCAGCCACGCATCTTAGTAAATCAAATTATATGATTTTTGATCATGGGGGTGCAGTTGGAGATATCGACAACGATGGCGACATAGATATAGTTTTAACAGAACTAAAAAATCAACTTACATGTTGGATAAATGATGGCAAAGGTATAATGAGATATAAGATTTGTGGAAATATTAATGCTTTTGCAATTGAGCTTGGCGATATGAATGGAGATGGTTACCTCGATCTAATACATGCAGGCCATGAAGGGGGGGCGTCAACCGATACAGGAATTGTTCTAAATGATGGTAATGGTAATTTTAAGAAAAGGATAGGTCTTCCAATGATACCAAAATGGGCAACGGTATCAGAATTATCTGTTTGGGATTTAGATGATGACGGTGACTTAGATATTACTTTATCTAGAGCTGGTCATTTATATGTAGGTGTGGCTGTACAGATAATAGAAAATCAAGGAAGTAATAAATTTGACTCTCAATTGCACGTTTTATTGGAGGCGCCTGCAGATTATATTCCAGAACACGAGGGAAATGAATGGAATAACTTTGTACAAAATTTCTTGTTTGGTGATTTTGATAAAGATGAGAACCCTGACATTTTGCTAGTAACTCATCGGTACAAACATAAACATATAGGTGGTTCTATTTTAAAGAATAATGGGAATATGAAATTTGTTCACCTGCCTAACGGTGATAAAGGTAATCCAATTAATTTAATATCTGACAGTAAATTTACTTTAAGTAGTAATACCATAGATCAAATAACAGAATTTGAAATAATACCTGTCGATGGTTTAGATAACTATACATATCTAAAAGAAAAGGTTCATTTTGGTTCAATTGATGCCAGCCTGATAGCGGCAAAACTAATAGATAATAATAACGATTTTTACCTATACAGCGGTCTATTTGAAAAAGATAATAAAAGATTTTTTATTACACTGTGTAGTGAATATTATGAGAAATTTAAGTTTATAGGTAATAGGGTTGGTACTGTTTATGATAATGGCTTCATGGGTAATTCTGATTTAAAAGAATACGGGAAAAGTAAATGTAGTTATCATAATGGTTTCCTTGGGCATTGGGAAGATGATGCCGATAGATTAAAAGAAAAAAAAACGAGTCTATCCTCTTTTCTTTTTGAAATTGAACATAAGTGGAAAGATGTTTTAGATAATTTGTTAATATTTACTGAAGAAGAAAAGGATTATTATTACAATAACTGGGAAAGGTAGAGAATTACTGATTCATACTACTGAAAAACTCTTCATTAGTTTTACAGTCTTTCATTTTATCAAGAAGAAACTCCATAGCATCAACTGTGCCCATAGATGATAGAATTTTCCTTAAAATAAAGACTTTTTGAAGGTCTCCAGCTTCTAATAATAAATCTTCTTTTCTGGTGCCTGACTTTTGAACATCAATAGCAGGATATGTTCTTTTATCAGATAATTTTCTGTCGAGGACAATTTCTGAATTACCAGTACCTTTAAATTCCTCAAAAATTACTTCGTCCATTCTACTACCTGTTTCTATTAATGCAGTGGCAATAATAGTTAGTGAACCACCTTCTTCTATATTTCTAGCTGCACCAAAAAATCTTTTTGGTCTTTGTAATGCATTTGCATCTACACCACCTGTTAGAACTTTACCACTTGATGGCACAACAGTGTTATATGCTCTACCTAATCTTGTAATAGAGTCTAAAAGAATTACTACATCATATTTATTCTCAGCTAGTCTTTTAGCTTTTTCAATAACCATTTCTGCAACTTGAACGTGTCTTGCAGCTGGTTCATCAAATGTTGAACTGATTACTTCACCATTAACAGACCGTTGCATATCTGTAACTTCCTCTGGTCTTTCATCTATTAAAAGAACCATTAGATAAACATCAGGAAAATTTTCAGCAATTGACTTCGCTATTTTTTGTAAAATTACTGTTTTACCTGATCTGGGTGGTGCAACAATTAAAGATCTTTGACCAGCACCAACTGGTGCAATAATATCTATAATTCTGGATGATAAATCTGTGTCTGGTTTTTCGGTTTCTAAATTAAATTTTTTCTCTGGATAAAGAGGGGTTAAATTATCGAAATTTGTTTTAAATTTATTATTTTTAGCTATTTCTATAAAATTTACTTTATTGGTTTCCACTAGAGCAAAGTATCTTTCACCGTCTTTAGGAGGTCGAATAGGTCCCTCAAGTGTATCACCTTTTCTAAGACCATATTTCTTTATTTGATTTGGACTGACATATATATCATCTGGTCCTGGAAGATAATTAGAGTTTGCTGATCTCAAAAATCCAAAACCATCTTGCATTGTTTCTAAGACGCCTTCGCCTATTATTTCTTCATTTTTTTCTGCGAATTTCTTCAAAACAGAAAAATATATGTCTTGCTTCTTTAAACCAGAGGCATTTTCTATCCCTAAAGACTCAGCATAGTCTAATAGTTCTTGAGGTTTTTTATCTTTTAGTTCGTTTAGATGCATATTGGAAATTACCTAGATAGTTAGATATATTGATTAGGTATATAACAAAAAAAAAAGAGAAAATATATATATTTATATATAGGTATGTTGTTGTATGTCGAATGATGTGGATTAACAACTTCTTATTTAGAAAAACCCATATTTAAGTACTTTTTTAGTTATTTAATAACAAATGTTGATAACTTAATATTTATAAATTAATGGTAATTTCATTGTTTAAAACTTACAAATTTTATGGATAAGTCATTTAATCCACAATTAACTAAACAGGTTATTATTGGCACAAAAAGCCAATCTAGGAGAAAAATTTTTAAATTAATGAACCTAAAATTTCAGTATAGATCGCCCAACATAAATGAAAAAAAGGTAAAGGATTTAAATAATGATAAATATGATGCATTAAAAATTGCAAAAGCTAAAGCTGAATATCTTTCTAAAAAATATAGTAATAAAATTATTGTAACTTTTGATACATCAATCTTATTTAAAAAAAAAACTATTTATAAATGTGCCAGTCCCGAGTGCTGTAAAAGAACCCTTAAAGGATTTAATGATAAATCTCACGATCTTTACACAGCCATGATTTTTATGATAAATAACAATCTAATTAAAAGTACTCTGACGAAAACAAAAGTAACTTTTAAAAATACTACAGTAAAAGATATCAATAATTACGTTGATAAGAATTTTAAACAAGTATCGAAGGCTGTAGGTTGTTATAACATAGAAGGAAAAGGAAATTTTTTCTTTAAAGATATATACGGCAGTTATTTCAATATTATTGGAATGGATGTTATTAATTTTTTAAAGACACTAAGAAGTATCTAAATGAATAAAAAAAAAATAGGCATTGTAGCAAAAAAACTAAACCATTCTTTATCCCCATTTATACATAATCATTGGACAAAAAAAAATAATAATAAATTTATTTATAAAAAATACGAGGTACAGGAAAAAAAAATAGATAAATTTTTCGATAATTATAGAAGAGATAAACAATTTGTTGGGTTTAATATTACTATTCCATATAAAGAAATTTTTATTAATTTTTGTGATAAAGTCACAACAAGAGCAAATAAAATCGGTTCTGTAAATTTAATTTACAAAAAAAATAAAACAATTTTTGGAGATAACACAGATGTTATTGGTTTCAGTAAGACTTTTAATTCCTTAAAAATTAAAAATACAAAGTCTGTATTATTAGTTGGTGCAGGGGGCGCCGCAAGAGCAATTTTATATTTTCTTAATAAAAAAAGTATTAAAAATATTGATATTTTTGCAACATCAATGAGAAGGGAAGAAAATCTTAAAAAAAAATTTAAATTTAATCGTTTCCTGATTAGATCAACTCACCTCAGGAAGAGATATGATTTGATTATCAACGCATCTAGTGCAGGGATGACCAAGAAAAATAAAATTAATAGAAATATTTTGAATTTAGTTAAGAAAGCAAAGGGTGTAATTGATATAGTTTATAATCCAATTGAAACAGATCTGTTAAAAAAAGCTAAAAAACATCACATAAAATACTCAGGTGGATTGAAGATGCTTGTAGAACAAGCAAAACCATCTTACGAAATATGGTCAGGTAATAAAATAGTAATAGACAGAAAAATTTATCAAATGCTTATAAATAAAATATGATTAAAGTTGCAGTTACAGGAAATATAGGATCAGGTAAAACTGAATTTATTAAATTTATCTCTAAGCTAGGTTTTTGTTGTATATCATCTGATGCTATAATTTCAAAATTATACAAAGACGACCGTACTAGAAAAATAATTTTAGAAAAATTAAAACTTAATGATCATAATTATAAACAAGAAATAATTAAAATGTTACAGAATGAAGAGTTCAACAGGAAACTTAAGAGAACAATATATCCTCTTCTATACTCCAAAAAAAAATTAGTAGCCCAGAAACATCAGTCTTATCAGCCAGTATTTTATGAAATTCCATTACTTTACGAAGAAAATTTGTTCAATAATTTTAATATCATTGTATTTGTAAACACGGATACTAAAAAGAGAAAACATAGGGTTTTAAACAGAGGTGTCTCCGAAAATTATTTTAAATTAATGAACAATAAGCAGATTAAAGAGAATATAAAAAAGAATAAATCAACTTTTACAATAAACAATAATGGTTCAATCTTGAACTTACGTGTAAATATAATTAAATTATTAAATAAACTATGAGAGAAATTATACTTGATATTGAAACCACAGGCTTAGAATTTAAAGAGGGACATCGTATTATTGAAATTGGCTGTATTGAACTTAACAAAAAAGAAGTCGGGGCAAACTATCATGAATATATAAATCCCTCTAAAACTCTCACTGAGGACAATATTAAAATACACGGTATAACTAATGAATATTTGACAGATAAGCCGATTTTTGAAGAAATTGCAGACAGCTTCTTAGAATTTATTCAAGATAGTTTCATTGTCGCTCATAATGCATCTTTCGACATCGGTTTCTTAAACTTTGAACTTGAGAAACTATCTAAACCAAAAATATCGAAGGAGAGAGTTGTAGATACAATTAAAATTGCGAGACAACGGTTTCCAGGGCAGCAAGTATCATTAGACGCACTTATAAAGAAATTAAAGATCAACACTCTTATCAATAGAGACCAACACGGTGCGCTAAAAGACGCTAAAATTCTAACAGATGTATATTTGGAACTACAAGGCATAAACCAAATTGGATTAGAACTAAGTATGGCAAAATCAGAAAAAATTAACTTAGCTAGTGAGCCGAATTACTCATCCATCGTACTAACAAAAGAAGAGACAGAAGCCCATAAAGAGTTTATAAAAAACAAAATACCTAATTCAAATTGGGCTAGAGTGTTAAAAGATTATGAGTAGTGAATTTATAGATATTGTGCTTTTTGGAGCAATCGCAGTATTTTTAGTGTATCGATTAAGAAGTATACTTGGATCTTCTGATGGAAAAATTGTAAATATTAGAACAAAAAAAAACCCTCAATCGAAGTTTAAACCTAAAATAGTTCCAAAAAATGACCATAATGAATTTTTAGAGGGTGCAAATAAAGCATATGAAATGATTGTTCAGGCTTATCAAAGTAACAGTATCGAAAAAGTCAAAGATTTACTTACACCTGAAGCAATGCAAGCGATGGAACAAGCAAAAGCACCCAAAGAAATAAAATTTTCAGAAGTAAAAAATAGTTCTATTTTAGATGACAAATCTGATGACCTAAGATTAGTTAAGTCTGTGAAGTTTGAAACCGAACATTACAATGTCGCAAATAATGAAATCTTAAATGTCATAGAAGAGTGGGGTTTTGAAAAAGATAAAAAATCCTCCGATCCTAATTGGAAGCTTTTTTCTATTAAACTTGTCTCATAAAATAAAATTTAATTTATCTAATAAAAAAAATAAAAAATCATTAGAAGAACAGCCTAATGAAAAAATTTCTATCAAAATCGGAGACTATAAAGCCAGGAAAAGCTTGTTATCTAACAGACAATCCATTAAAAGAACTATTATAATAAATGAAAAAATAAATCCTGTTATTTATGATAATCAATTATTTAAACAATTTAGTCGTTCAAGTTTTAATAAAGTTGACTTACACGGTTTAACAGTAAATGAGGCACACGATAGATTAATTGAATATTTCAATCATAATTATAATATAGCCAAACTTCTTCATATAGTTATCACAGGGTTAGGTAACAAATCAAATCACAGTGAGTTTTTTACAGGCAAAATTAGAAAAGCCTTTCCTTTGTGGCTAGAAACAAAAAAATTTGAAAAATATGTCAAATCTTTTTCAGCTTGTAAATCTCGACATGGTGGATTAGGGGCTTTTTATGTAAAATTAAAACTTAAGGTTTGAAAAAATATAAAATTATTCTTATTGAAATTATTATGGGAAATATTTAGTATTTTATTGGGATATAAACATGAATGATAGGCAAGAATTAATTAATAATTTACAAGAATTATTGGAGAATTGGACCAGAGAAATTGGATCTACAAGTGATATGGAGTCACAATATTATAATCTTTTGTTTAAATATAGGTCTAATGGTGGACCAAATAATATACCAGAACCCTCAGATAAAGATCTTGAAAACTGGACCAACATAGTAAGTTCTTTTACAAATGGTGATAGTGAAAATGCACCAAAAATAAAAAGCATAATTGAAAAAGTTGAAAGTAATTTAAACGTAGATGATTTTACTTTGTTAACGAGATAATATTTTTTACATAAAAACTTTATTTTACATAATAAAGTAAGTTAAAATTTATATTACCACCTATATATCAATAACTGATTTACTAAATTAATATTAATCCTCTTTAATCTCCCAGCTAACTTCATAACCACCTTTGCGATCAGTCCAAAAATCATCATAGCGTTCGTAATCGTAAGTTCCGCCATTCATGAATTCGTAAAATTTATCAACTTCCTCATCAGAGGGCTTATCTCCTTTAGGGTTATCATTTAAGCTAGCTGTTTGATGAGAAATTATTTCTCTAAATCTTTCTAAACTTCCAAATTCATTTTTTATATCTTCATCAGGAATATTATAGCTCATTTCTGAGTTTACTTGATGATGTTCAGTTTTTAAAACCTTCATAAAGTTAAATATTATTTTTATTTTAACTTTATATCAAAAAAATTTTTTGTCTATTTACGATTTAGATAATGGACTTCCATTTCATTAATACTAAATTAATTGTTTAAGAGGAATACAATAAGCAAAGGTGGTAAATATTTGAGTAAAAAAGAAAGTGCAGGGATTTTAATCTATTAATTAGGACAAAATCCTTTTCATATTAATATTAATGGAGAGAAAATGAGAGAGGATTTATATCTTTTGGGACATTATGGAGGTCCTTTATGGTTAGAAACAAAAAAATTTGAAAAGTATGTCAAATCTTTTTCAGCCTGCAAATCTCAGCATGGTGGATTAGGAGCTTTTTATGTAAAATTAAAACTTAAGGTTTAAAAAAAAATATAGAATAATTAAATATATTATTCATTGATGAAAAAAATAATTTTAGTTTTTAACAACAAAAGTTTCGTTCGTAAACCTCAAACTGCTGCAGAAGTAGCATATATTAAATCATTTGGGGGAGAATATAAGGTCAACTCTGATGATATATATGAATTTTTAACGAGAAAATTTAAAGAATTCACAGGAGAGGATTTAAGAGAGTCTATTGATGATCAAATTTATGAAGAAAAAAGTCGTGTTATATATTGTAGGTTAAATAAACTTGATGAATTCATAGACATGCTAAATGGGTTTGATAAAGATCAGTTATGTTGTCTAGATGAAGTAAGGTCTGAAGACTCTAAAAACACTTTATGGGTTAACAAATTCCAATACGAATAAAAGTAGCTGAGTCTATAAAAATTAAACAAAAATTATTGTTGTGATATTTGAATACAGATATTAGACAAAACAAAATTGTGTTCTGGGCTATTATATAAAGATAAATTTTTACAACTTTAATAAGGAGATGTCATAGATGATTAATAAAGACTTAGATTATGATTTTTTTGCAGATATTGAATTACAAGCAAAGAAAAAAAAAAAATATAACCCTAAAATAACCAATTTTGATAAAAAAATTATTCTAAGAGAATTTGGATCCCATCTTTTCTCTAAGTTAACAGTCAGAGAAGAGAGGGTTTTGAGAATGCTGACAGGTACAGGTCTTAATAACTGCTACAACGTAAACGATATTGCACAACAATTAGACATTAGTGATTTTGAGGTTGTTATTCATTCCAATAACGCATTTAGAAAATTTGTTATGAATTATTTCAAGTATCTTAAAGATGTCATTAAAAACTAGTTTTAATATGTCTAAGATTTTTGATTATATTGGACAATAAGATTTTTAAATCTGTGCTAACATATAAATAATTATTTTACAGGAAAAGAACAGAAAAATGATCACAAAAGATAAAATAAACTTTGTATACGACCTTGAAACATCCGGGATAGGAAAAAAATATCCTGATAAACCATTTAATAATGTTGCTTGGGAGCAAATCTATCAATTTGGTTATATTATATCTGATGAAAATTTTAGTACCATATTAGGTAAAGGAAACCTTTTTGCTAGACCAAGAACATCTACTATTCCTCTAATAGGTGCCATCTTGACTACCAAAAAAACAATGTTTGAACTCTATCAATCAAATTTATCTCATTTTGAATTGATACAAAAAGTTTTTCAGATTATTTCTAAAGCACAAATTAGATATAATGTGAATTTCTTAGGACACAATATACTAAAATATGACGAACATGTTTTGTCTGCATGTTTACATAATTCAGGTTTTTTTCCATTTCTTACTAAGATGAATAATTCAACTAGAGGTGACTCTATAAAAATGATTTCATTAGCTACTTTGTTAGACCCAAGTGTCATAAATAAAGGTGTTAATGAAAAAGGTAATGACTCTTATGCTTTAGAGGCGCTTGCGAGAGCTAATAATATTGAAATGTCAAATGCTCATGATGCAGTTTGTGATGTGGAGTCGACAATCAGTTTACTAAAAAAAATTAATCATAAGAACCCAGATTTATACTCAAAAATTTTAAATATCAATAATGTCGAGTATGTAAGTAATTTAATTAAAAACGAAAATTTTTTTTTAATGAAATTGGCGAATAACTCAAAATATTTTAAACCATTTTTGTTTTTAGGAATAGATGAGAATGATCCAAAAAGAGCATACAGTTATGATTTAAGTTCAGTATCTAATATTGACCAAATTAATGATATAGACAAAATAAAAACTTTTAAGATAGATAATAGTCCAATGATAGTAAGCTTCGATAAAAATTTCGAATTACAGTCCAGTATTCCAAGCAATGAGCTTGAATTCTTGAGTTTTAAAGCAAGATCAGAAATAGATTTAAATAAACTAATTGATCAAAAAAGAAGCTCATTTAGTAGTGATGATGTTGATGTGATAGATCCCGAAGAAAAACTATTTGAAAACATAAACATCCCTCAAAATGATCTACAAAATGCAAATCTTGAAAAATTAATTTTAATTGCGAATAGCACGAAAAATCCAAATAGAGCTTTTTTGTTGAAGAAAATTGTTTTTGATGAAAATCCAAATCTTCTAAATAAAACAGACAGACAGGCAATCTATGAAATAATACGTGAGAGATTACTTACAGAGGGTTTCACATATTTTACAAATCTGAGAGAAGCAAAGGAAAATTTCATTTTTGAGAAAAGACATAGATTAAATGAAAATAACAAGGCAATATTTGAGAGTTATGAACACTATCTAAAAAAACTTAGCTCTTATTTTAACCCTCCAAATATATCTGCCCTTGATAGATTTAATTTAACCAGTTAATGAGAATGAATATAAACCCAAAAGATTACAAATTTACTGACTTGTTCATAATTAATTCAAATAATGTTCGCGACTATTCAGTAAATAAAAAAAAAAAGACACGTAGTGAGCTAATCGAAAATAGTGGAAAAAAAATCTTAAATAAATTTGGCGTTTATTTTTTATCCGACATCAGAATTAAACAAAAAACTAATAAGAAATATCTTGATAATTTAATTTATATTGGACAAGCGGGCGGTAATATCCAAAAAAACATGAAGTCAGGCGAAGACTTTTATGATCGAATACATAAACATTGGCTTAAATCTATCGGAGCAGATAAAAAAAACAAATACAATCCCATTACGGGTATTTCTGTAAGTGTTAAATGGATTAAGTATCGAGAACAAAAGTGTGAATATATAAATTACAAAAAAAATTTTAATATCTTAGACAGCCATAAATTTTACAGAGTTGCATTTATTCCAATGAGAGCAAAAACTATGGAGGATAAATCTAAAATAAAAATGTTAGAGTCTTTTGCCTTATATAAATTTCATAAAATCCATGGTTATTATCCCATTTGTAATACTGAAAAGCCAAAGAGAGAACATATAAAATTCTTCCAAAGCTTTGAAAAATTGTAATTTTACTTTATGTTTATTTTTAATTTGTATGTTCTTGAACTTTAATTTTCAACTTTAAGATCTTTTCCTCAATTTTTTTTATAGCTTCAGAAATATCTTTTAATTCTGATTCAGTAATCTTTTCACCACCTGGACTTTTTACATCAATTGCCTTGATGCATCTCTCAACAATACGATTAGAATTGTGACTAAGCTGTCCTAAAATACCAGTCAAAGGGTCTTCAACTTTATGTTCACTTATTTCTTTTTCTAGCACATTTTCATAATAATTCATTAATGGAGTACCTTTATCTTGCCTTATACATTCAGCATCTATTTTCAGTGCAACATGAAAAGGTAGTCTTTGATTAGTATCAGCATCAGAACATTTTCTAATGTAACTAGAAGACATATCTGTTGCCTTTTCTATAGCATCATCTCCTAATTGCTCAATTACATAAGACAACGCCTCCTCTAAGCTCGAGTATTTTCTAATTTTATAAGCCAATAATTTATATTACCACCTATATATCAATAATTAATTTATAAAATAAACTTTTTTTCATCTGTGGGCTTTATCTCTGACTTGACAGCATCTGTAACCCAGGCTTTATTTACTACTTCAGTCTTTTGATCACTAAGGTTTGCATCAAAGCTAATTCTCTCAAGAATTTTTTCAAACATTGTTTGTAATCGTCGTGCACCAATATTTTCAACCTCAGTATTGATTTGTTCAGTAAGAGTTGCTATTTCTTCTAAAGCCTCATCTTCAAACTTTAATTCAATATTTTCTGTTGCAAATAGTGACTTATATTGTTTGGTTAAGCTATTATCAGTTTCTTTTAAAATTCTAATAAAATCATCTTTCTTCAGTGCATTTAATCTTACTCTTACAGGTAACCTTCCTTGAAGTTCTGGGAGTAAATCACTTGGTTTGGATTGATGAAAAGCACCTGACGCAATAAATAAAATATGATTTGTTTCAATTGTTCCATATTTTGTGCTTACAACTGTACCTTCAATAAGTGGAAGTAAATCTCTTTGCACACCCTCTCTTGAAACATCCCCACCTCGTCTTTCACTATTGGGTGCAATTTTGTCAATTTCATCTATAAAAACTATTCCACTTTCCTGGACACTTTTTATAGCATTTTGTACAACATTTTGTTTTTCAGCGATTTTCTCGATTTCTTCTTGAATAAGTGGCTCATAAGCTTCACCTATTTTTAGTTTTGTTTTCTTTTTATTTTTTAAACCTTTACCAAATATATCATTCATATTAATCATTCCCATTTGAGCACCAGGCATTCCTGGTATGTCTAATGATTGAAATGGATTGGATTTTTGATCTAATGCTATTTCTATCTCTTTATCATTAAGTTGATTATCTCTCAGCATTAACCGAAATTTTTCCTTAGTTTCTTCACTTGGATTGTCACCAAGCAGTGCCTTTAAAACAATTTCTTCTGCATTTGTTTTGGCTTCATCAATGAAACGATCTCTTATTTTTTTCTTTTCTAAATTAATTGCAACTTCAATTAAATCCCTAATTATTTGTTCAACATCTCTTCCAACGTATCCAATTTCTGTAAATTTAGTTGCTTCTACTTTTATAAAAGGTGACTGTGTAAGTTTAGCTAATTTTCTTGCAATCTCAGTTTTACCGCAACCTGTTGGTCCAATCATTAATATATTTTTTGGGATGATATCGTCTCTGAGAGTTTCATCTTTTACATTTAACCTCCTCCAACGATTTCTAAGGGCTATCGCGACTGCTTTTTTTGCATCATCTTGACCAATTACATATCGGTCAAGTTCTTCTTTAATAACTTTTGGTGTAAGGGATTGGCTATCCATTAAATTTTAATTTCTGAGATGTTTAGAGTATCATTTGTATAAATACAAAGCTCTGCTGCAACTTTAAGTGACTCTAATGCAATTTCTTTTGCAGATAAATTAGATTTCCTTTTTAGAGCTCTTGCTGCACTCAGAGCAAAGTTGCCACCTGATCCAATTGCAACAATACCTTCTTGAGGTTCTAGAACATCACCAGTACCACTAATAAGATATGTTTCACTTTTATCAGCCGCAATAATCATTGACTCTAATCTTCTAAGATACCTGTCTGTTCTCCAATCTTTAGCCAATTCGACACAAGCCCTCTTTAGATTATATGAAAATTCTTCGCATTTTTTCTCCAGTCTATCAAAAAGAGTTAATGCATCGGCGGTTGATCCAGCAAAACCAACTATAATTTGATCATTATGGAATGTTCTAATTTTATTAGCGTTTGACTTAATCACAGATGTACCCAAAGTTACTTGTCCGTCGGATGCTATAACAACACTCTCATTATCGCGAACGCAAACAACAGTTGTTGAGCGTATTATTGTTTTATTTTTATCCATTATTCCTATAAATATAGGTACTAAATAGCTGATTACAAATGCGTGAATTTACATTTAATAGAGATACAAAAGAAACAAAAATATCAATAAAAATTAACCTTGATGGCTCTGGAGTAAATAAAATTGATACTGGGATTGCTTTTTTTGATCATATGCTTCAACAAATAAGTACCCACAGTTTGATAGATTTAGAGTTAAAGTGTGATGGTGACCTAAAAGTAGATATGCACCATACAGTTGAAGATGTTGGCATTGCCTTAGGTGAGAGTATTAAAAACGCACTTGGTGATAAAAAAGGCATAACAAGATTTGCATACTCTTATGTTTCTTTTGATGAAACATTAACAAGATCAGTTATTGATTTGTGTAATCGCCCCTATTTTATTTGGAATGTAAAAACATCTTTAGAGAAAGTCGGCGAAATGGATCAAGAGTTATTTTCCGAATTTTTTAAATCTATAGTTACTGAGACAAGAATGAATTGCCATATCGAAACATTATATGGAAAAAATAATCATCATATTATTGAAAGTTGTTTTAAATCATTTGCATTATCCCTGAAAAAAGCAATATCTATTGATCCAAGAAAAACAAATATTCCAAGTTCTAAAGGGAAACTTTGAAAAAAAAAGTCATAGGACTTATTGACGGGCAATCTGGAAATATTGGATCGATCAATAAAGCAATCAAAGATATTATTAAAGGAAGACCATATCAATTAAAAATTATTAAAAGTCATTTCAATTATACTTCGTTTGATAAAATCATTTTGCCCGGACAAGGTGCTTATGCCACTCTTATGTCAAATTTGAAAAAATTAAAAATTATTCAACCATTAAAAAAATACTTAGAAAATAACTCTTCATATTTGGGTATTTGCGTTGGGATGCAAATTTTATCTGATCGGGGTTATGAAGAAAAAATCACAAGAGGCTTAGGGATTATTAGCGGAGATATTAAAAAATTTAGAAATAAAAAACTTATAATTCCTCATATGGGCTGGAATACTATTAACTTAAACAAAGATGACACTATTATTACAAATAGTTTTGACAAGAAGGATTTTTATTTTGTTCATAGTTACATTTTCCAAAATATTAAAAAATCAGATGTTTTAGCTTTCACTCTTTATGGTCAAAAATTCCCTTCTATTGTAAAGAAAGGCAATATTTACGGAGTGCAATTTCATCCTGAAAAGAGCCACAAACACGGACTAAATTTGATAAAAAATTATATTTTGAAATCATGAATATATTCCCAGCAATTGATATAATAGATGGAAAATGTGTGAGATTAACAAAAGGTATCGCCGATGATAAAACAATCTATAAGTATTCTCCTCTGGATATGGCTAAAACATATCAAGATGCAGGTTTTAATACCATCCACGTTGTCGACTTAGATGCTACTTTAGGTAAAGGTAATAACAATCAGGTTCTGAGCCAGATTAGAAGAAAAATTGATATTAATATTGAAGTTGCTGGCGGTATAAGAAGTAAAGATGCTATTATTAATAAAATTAATGAAGGGTTCAATACCATTGTAATTGGAACCTTTGCAATAAAGAATATTGATGACGTTTTAAATTTTGACGACTCTTTAATTGAAAAACTATCCATTGCTTTGGATATAAAAGATAATCAAATTGCTTCTCATGGCTGGCAAGAAACAACCAATCAATCCTTAAAGCATATTATAGATAAATATAACAACAGACCCATTCATTCCTACTTTGTTACAGATGTTGCTAATGATGGAATGCTGTCTGGCTTAAATATGGAAACGTTTAATTCTATAAAAAAATTAACTGACAAGCATATTACTATAGGTGGAGGTGTAAAGGACCTTAACGATATTGAATTGAGTAGATCAAACGGGTTCAATAATGTTGTTGTAGGTAAAGCCATATACGAAAATAAAATATCTATAAATAGTTTGGTCCAGTTTAATGCTTAAGACAAGAATAATTCCATGCCTTGATGTTATTAAAAATAAAGTTGTTAAGGGTGTTAATTTTAAAAACATAAGAGTAATGGGTAACGCAGTTGAAATGGCAAAATATTACTCTTTATCAGGGGCTGATGAGCTTTGTATGCTTGATATAAATGCATCATATCAAAATAGAAAAACATTTATTAAAACTGTTGAATCAATAGCTAAGGTTATAAACATCCCTTTAACTGTAGGTGGAGGAGTTTCAGACTTGAGCGATATAACTGATTTGCTTAATGCTGGAGCAGATAAAGTATCAATTAATTCCGCAGCAGTAAAAAATCCAAAATTAATAAGACAAGCCTCATTGAGACACGGCTCTCAATGCATAGTCGTAGCAATTGATGGAAAAAGGCATAAAAATAAAATGAAAGTTGTTGTCAAAGGTGGAAGAGAAATTACCAAAAATGAACTTATAACTTGGGCAAAACAAGTACAATCTCTGGGTGCCGGAGAAATATTAATGACCTCAATGGATACAGACGGTGTTCAAAATGGCTTCGACAGCAATATGCTTAAAAAAGTAACCAGTAATGTAGGTATTCCTGTAATTGCTAGTGGCGGTGTTGGAAGTCTGGAACATTTTTATTTAGGTCACTTAACTAAATCCACTGGTTTGTTAGCTGCGAGCGTATTTCACTCTAGAAAATATAAAATTAAAACTGTAAAAAAATATCTTAGTAGTAAGGGTGTCCCTGTTAGATTATGAGATATGATAAAGAAAATATTTTTGCAAAGATCTTAAAAGGTGAAATTCCTTGTGATAAAGTTTTTGAAAATGAGCATGTGCTTTCATTCAAAGATATTAGCCCAAAAGCAAAAACACATATTTTAATAATACCGAAGAAACCTCTACTTGATATTTCTGATTTTTTACAAAACGCAGACAGCTTATATCAAATCAATTTTTGGAAATCCGTAGATGAAATTATAGATATTTTAGATCTAAAAGATAAAGGTTTTCAAATTAAAACACATAAAGGCAAAGATGGTGGTCAAGAGGTGTTTCATTTTCATCTGCATTTATTGGCAGACATTTAGGCTATCTAGCTTGAATGTAATTTATTATATCTAAGACACCTTTTATGTTTTTAGCGTGTTCAATTACCATATCTATTTCTTTTTGATCACTAGAAACACCAAACAGATAAACAATTTGTTTTTGTACTTCAAAGTCATACTTAAACTTCTTTATATTTGAGTCTGTGAAAATTTTTGTAAAAAGCTGTGTGCTTATAAATTTATCTTTTGCTATATCATCAAGCCCATATCCGGTATCAATTGATACTTCATTTAGCACTTCATTTACACCATCTTGTTGCCAAGCTAGCCTCACTGCCTCTAAGCGCATGTCACCGTAGGGAACTACGCCTGTTAAAAGAACTTTACCCAATTCAACTTCAACATCAATCCTTGTAAATAAAGTTGCATCGTAAGAGAAATATTTTTCTTTTATACCAAGCTTAATAGTGGCATCATCCCAACTTTCACTAAATGTTTTTTCATCCTCGTTTTCCTTAATGACAGTTTTTGCGCCTGTAGATACAAGTGACGGACCACAGCCAATAAAAAATACTGACAATAGAATTATAAAATGCTTAGTCATGCTTTAAATCAATTGATAATTTATAAAAATTATTCCTTGATATTTTATACTTACTTTTAAGCTGTTGATAAGCCTTTTTTACACCTACCTCGTTAATTACCCTCTTTATCTCTTTAAAATCGAAGTCATCAATCTTATCAGCCTCTTTTTCAATGCTCACAGCTAAAACTAACTCACCTTTAATTTCAGAGTAATTGAAATTTTCGTAATTTTTGTAGTCTATATATATTCTTTCTTCATATAATTTTGTCAGTTCCTTAAGTATTACAATTTCAAATGTTTCAGAAATAGTGGCAACAGCATAAACGTCCTTGCGTAATTGTTGTTTAGTTGAGTAAATAATTAAATTATTAACTTTATTCTCTAAAAGTGTTTTTTCTTTATGATCTTTTTTTTTGGGAAGAAAACCAACAAAGGTAAATTTTTTTTTATTTAAAAAACCACTTAGTTGAATACCTGAGATTAAGGCACTAGCACCAGGTATAGAATATACATTTACCTGATTTTTAAACAAAAAATTTATCAATTGGTTTCCAGGATCCGATATAAGTGGAGAACCAGAGTCTGATATCAATGATATCACTTGATTAGATTTTAATAATTTATATATGTAATCTTTCTTTTTGTTAAAGTCGTGATCAGTGTATTTAGATAATGATGTTTTTATATCGTATCTTTTCAAAAGCTTTTTACTATTTGCGGTGTTCTCACATAAAATTAAATTAGAATTTTTTAAAACATTTATAGCTCTTAATGTGATATCATCTAAATTTCCTATGGGAGTTGAAACTAAATAGAGACCCGGGTTCATTATGAGTTTATTTAAAAATATAATTATATTACTCACATTAATATCATTTTTTAGTTGTGCCCCAACAACAATCGAGAAAAAAAAGCCGATTGAAAAAGCACCAGAAAAAGTTGAAGAAATAGAAATTGTTGAAGAGAAAGAGGTGGAAATAGAGAAAGTTGAGACAATAAAGAAGCTATCAAAACCCGGAGATAAAATAATTGATTTTAATAATATCGATAAAATAATTGTTTTTTTATCAGAGGATGAAATTTTAACATCCTTGTTTTATGATGTTTTTATAAAAGAAATCGATAACTTTCCTGATATCAAAAAAATAGAATTTATCTATTCAATTGATGAAATACAAAAACCAATTAACAATTCTCTCATTATAGGTCCCACCAATTCAAAAGATTTGTTCGACTTGCCAAATAAACTTGGTGAAAATACATTCACGATTTCTTTATCAAATGACTTCTCTGTAATGAATAAGTATGCAGATAATGAAATAGTTTTCGTATTTAGCAGCCCCTACCAACACGTTGAAATACTTGGGGATTATATTAATTCATCAAATTCACTAGGTGTACTATACAAACAAAACGAATATGGATTAAAATTATTTGAATATTTTAAAGATACCTACCCATTAAAATATATTAAATCATCTCCATTTGGAGACAGCGCAGTAGATTTGGAATTATCAGTTAAGTTGATGGGAGACTTAAATACATATGACAACATAATTATTTTTGATGATACTTTTAGCTATAAAGATTTAGTTGGTTATTTAGCAACAGAGGACGGAACTTATCCTCTTGAGAGAACATTCCTAATTGACAATTTTTTAGAGCAAAGAAAGAGTTTAGAAAATTATTATAAGCCTATTAATCGGACTTTCTTGCAAAATATCGATTTGACTATCATGGATGAACCGCATCGGGAGTTCTTTTTCAGGATCTCAGTAAAGATATCACTTACTATTGCTAATCAAATTCTAAAAAACAATTTTTTACCAAGTGCTATTGATTATGAGGATTTTGGAAGATTGCCGTTAGAGAATATGATGATTAATTATCCTGTAATATTTGATTAGATAATTTTTTAAAAGCTTCATACCTGTGAGAGTTTAATAATTTTTTCTTCTCATTCATTTCAGCAAATGTCTTATTGTTGTCTGTAGGAATAAAATATGGATCATAACCAAAACCACCATTTCCTCTTCTATATTTTATTATAAAACCTGGTATGGACCCTGATACCATATATCTTTGGTTTTTTCCTAAAACGCAAATAGAACAAAAAAAAGTCGCATCAATATAACTTAAGTTCTCAAATTTGCTAAAAATAAAATCTATAACCTTTTGCTCTCCACCTAATTTTTTTGCCTCTCTTGCTGTTTTTATTCCTGGATAGTTATTTAATTTATTTACAACAAATCCACTATCATCACATAGTACGATTGTATTTGTTTTATCTAAAAAATATTTTGATTTAATTTCACAATTTTCTTCAAAAGTTTTACCATTTTCAGTTGGTTCACCAATATTGTTAAATTTATTTAGATTTAAAACTTCATATTCACTAAATAGATTGAAGTGCTTTATATAAAAAATAAATTCTTTTAATTTTCCAGCATTATTAGTGCCAAGTAATAAATTATTTTTCAATTGCCAAGTTTTGAATATTGAAAATTTCTGGCATCGATCCCTCAACTAGTTCTATAAAACTCATAATAGTTTTCTTGCTAAATTTAGCCTCTTCACCAGTAGATTGAAACTCAATAAATTGACCATCATTTGCCATTACCACATTGCAATCTACCTCAGCACTCGAGTCTTCAATGTAATTTAAATCTATGCATGATGTTCCTTTAACAACACCAACCGATATTGCTGCAACTTGATTTACTATAATTGCCTTTGATAAATTAAATTTATTTTTGAACTCATTAATTGTTCGAACAAGACTAACATATCCGCCAATGATAGATGCTGTCCTTGTTCCTCCATCAGCACTAATCACATCACAATCAATCTTGATTGTTTTTTCGCCAAGTATATCTAAATTAACAGCACACCTTAAACTTCTTCCAATAAGTCTCTGAATTTCTTGTGTTCTTCCAGACTGCCTACCTTTGGCTGCCTCTCTGTCCATTCTTTCAGATGTAGAAGAAGGTAACATACCATATTCTGCAGTTAACCAACCTCTCCCAGAATTTCTTAAAAATCCAGGAACTCTATCTTCAATAATAGCTGAGCAACAGACATGAGTATTTCCTAACTTAACTAAACATGATGATTGATTATTTGGTTGAAAGCCTGGAATTATTTCTAAATTTCTAATTTTAGAGAGCTCTCTATCATTTCTTGTATATCCAGACATTTATGTTTTATTATTTTAAATTATAAGATTAATTAAGATTAATGAATAAAAAAATTACAGATATTGGTGCACGATCAAAGCTTATATTCAAGTCACTTGTCGAAAGTTACTTGAAAACAGGTGAGCCTATGGGCTCCAAAGCACTTAGTTCAAAAATTTCTTATAAACTTTCACCAGCAACAATAAGAAATGTTTTAAACGAAATAAATTTTCACGGACTTATACAAAAAGGACATTTCTCTGCAGGCAGTATACCAACTGATTTAGGTTTACAATTTTATACTCATGCACTTTTAGAGCCAGGATCAATTAGTAAAAGTGAAAAAGAGATTATTGAGAAGTCATCTAAAATGAATAATCTTTTAAATGAACAAGAAATAATTACTAACACTTTAAATGGCCTATCGAAACAAGCTAGTCTTGTTATTAATAACGAAAAAATAGCAAAAATTAGAAAAATTGACTTTCACAAAATCGATAATCATAAATTAATCTTCATTATCGAGCACGAAGATGGGTATACATCAAATAGAATAGTAGAAATTGATGAAAATATTCAAACAGAAGATTTAAATAGTATTGGCAACTTTATAAATAAGTTTTCAAAATCTATGTCACCTACAGAAATTCAAAATAATATAAAAATTTTTATAAAATCAGCAAGAAATCAAATAACCAACACCTCAAAAAAACTATTGCTGAAAGGAATAAAAATTGAAAAGTCTCAAAATACAGAAACTTTTTTTGTTAGAGGCCTGCCAAATTTAATTAAGAATAATTTAGAAACAGATTTAGACAGCATAAATGAGCTTTTGAGTGACATTGAAACAGGTAAAATGGCAAACAAAATGATTAAGGCCTTGAAAAAATCAAAAGGAGTGCAAATATTTATTGGAAGTAATACAAATTTTTTTAAAAATACAAATTTATCTATGATTTTATCAAATTATAAAACTAAAAATGGACTCACTGGTGCTATTGGTGTAATAGGTCCGAAAAGAATTGATTATCAGCGAATTGTTCCTATTGTGAGTTATATGTCTGAAACAATATCAAAAAAATAAAGGAATTATTATGGAAGAAGATAAGAAATACGAAGATCAAGCCCAACACCAAGAAGAAGATGTTAAAGAAAATCAAGAAACCAATGAGACTGATGTAGATGAAAATTCAGACACAAATGATGATGAAATCCAAAAACTCAAAGAGGAAATTGAGAGTTTAAAAGATCAAAGGTTAAGAGCTGTTGCTGAACTAGAAAACTTTAGAAAAAGGGCAGAAAAAGATCAATCAGATGCACTTAAATATGGTATAGCTAATTTTGCAAAAGAAATAATTAATATCGGTGACAATATAGAGAGAGCAAAATCAAGTATTTCTGAAGAAGTGAGATCTAATGAAAGCATAAAGTCTGTTGTTGATGGTTTAGATCTAATTGCACAATCCACTATGGCCACTTTTGAAAAAATTGGCATCAAAAAAATTGAAAGTATAAACGAAAAATTTGACCATAATTTACACCAAGCCATGATGGAAATTGAAAAAAATGACTGCGAGCCAGGAACTATTGTTCAAGAACTAATACCAGGCTACACATTGCATGATAGATTACTAAGACCAGCAATGGTAGGGGTATCAAAAAAATCTCAAGAAAATCAAGACGATAAAGCCATCAAAGAAGAAGAGAAATCCGAAAAGTAAGAAAATTCAATAGTTTTAATGCTCTTGAATTAAGTAAGTATCAACCCATATAAATATAAGATTATTTAATTTTTAAAGTAGGAAAAACAAAATGGCTAAAGTAATTGGAATTGATTTAGGTACCACAAACTCTTGTGTGGCAATAATGGATGGAAAGAATCCAAAGGTAATAGAGAATTCTGAAGGTGCTAGAACAACACCTTCTGTTGTAGCTTTTACTGAAAGTGAAAAACTAATTGGTCAATCTGCAAAAAGACAAGCCGTCACCAATCCTGAAAATACACTTTATGCTGTAAAAAGATTTATTGGTAGAAGCTTTGAAGACGACACTGTCCAAAAGGATGTAGGCTTATCTCCATTTAAAATTATTAAAGGTAATAACGGTGATGCATGGGTTGAAGCTCAGGGTGAAAAATATAGCCCTAGTCAAATCTCTGCTTTTATTCTTCAAAAAATGAAAGAGACAGCTGAGTCTTATACAGGAGAAAACATTACACAAGCAGTAATAACTGTTCCTGCTTATTTCAATGATGCACAAAGGCAAGCAACTAAAGATGCTGGTAAAATTGCTGGCTTAGAAGTTTTAAGAATTATTAATGAACCAACCGCTGCTTCATTAGCATATGGACTAGATAAAAAACAATCAGGCACTGTAGTTGTCTACGATTTAGGTGGTGGTACATTTGATGTATCAATTTTAGAAGTTGGAGATGGTGTGTTCGAAGTTAAGTCTACAAATGGTGATACACACTTGGGCGGAGAAGACTTTGATTTAAGGATTATTGATTTTTTAGCAAGTGAATTTAAAAAAGAGCAAGGTATAGATTTAAAAAATGATAAATTAGCTTTACAACGTTTAAAAGAGGCTGCTGAAAAAGCTAAAATTGAATTGTCAAGTTCAACTCAAACAGACGTAAATTTACCCTTTATTACAGCTGACCAATCTGGACCCAAACACTTAAATGTAAAACTTACCAGAGCTAAGCTTGAAGAGTTGGTTGACGACTTGCTTCAAAATACAATTGAACCTTGTAAAAAAGCTCTTAGTGACGCTGGTCTTTCAGCAAGTGATATAAACGATGTCATTTTAGTTGGTGGAATGACAAGAATGCCTAAAGTAACAGAAATCGTTAAAAACTTTTTTGGAAAAGATCCTAGTAAGGGTGTGAACCCCGATGAGGTTGTAGCTATGGGAGCAGCTATTCAGGCAGGTGTATTGCAAGGTGATGTAAAAGATGTCTTACTTTTAGATGTGACTCCACTTTCTTTGGGTATAGAAACACTTGGTGGAGTATTTACAAAATTAATTGAAAGAAATACGACTGTTCCTACAAAAAAAAGTCAAGTATTTTCAACAGCAGAGGATAATCAAAATGCCGTTACTATCAGAGTCTTTCAGGGCGAAAGAGAAATGGCTGCTGATAACAAGCTTTTAGGCCAATTCGATTTAGTTGGCATACCTCCTGCTCCAAGAGGAACACCACAGATCGAGGTGACTTTCGATATTGACGCTAATGGTATTGTCAATGTATCTGCAAAAGATAAATCTACAGGAAAAGAGCAACAAATTAAAATCCAAGCATCTGGCGGTCTATCAGATGAAGAGATTGACAAAATGGTTAAAGATGCTGAGGCCAATGCTGAAACAGATAAGAAGAAAAGAGAAGAGGTTGATGTTAAAAATCAAGCTGATAGTCTTGTCTTCCAAGTTGAAAAAAATATTAAAGAGCATGGCGATAAAATTAATCCCGAAGATAAGTCTAAAATAGAAGCAGACTTAAAAGATTTAAAAGAGGCACTCGAAAAAAATGAGATTGAGTCCATAAAACAAAAAACACAAGACCTAACTCAATCGTCCATGAAAATGGGCGAAGCTATGTACAAAGATCAACAATCATCTGAGGCACCTGGTGCAGAACAACCTAAGCAAGAAGATAACACTGGTGAAACCAAAAACGATGATGACGTTATAGACGCAGACTACGAAGAAGTAGACGACGATAAAAAAGCAAGCGGACAGTAACTCTTAGCTTGGTTTAAAATATTATGGCTGAGGATTTTTATGACACTCTTGGTATATCCCGTGAAGCTAGTGACTCTGAAATAAAAAGTGCTTACCGAAAATTAGCAATGAAATATCATCCTGATCGAAACCAGGGTGACTCTGCTGCTGAACAAAAATTTAAGGATGTGAGTCAAGCATATGAAATTTTAAAAGATCCAAAAAAAAGACAAACTTATGATCAATTTGGCCATGCTGCTTTTGAACAAGGCGGCGGTGGAGCCGGTGGATTTGGTCAACAAGGCTTTGGCGGTTTTTCAGATATTTTTGAAGATATTTTTGGTGCATTTGGTGAGGGCGGTCAGCGCGAAAGTAGAGGGGATGATTTGCGCTACGATGTTACTATTGACCTAGAAGAGGCTTTTACTGGAAAATCACTAGAAGTAACAATACCCAAAATGATTAATTGCCCTGAACAGCATAGTTATAAAAGTTGTTCTACTTGCCAAGGTTATGGAAAAGTTAGGACTCAGAGCGGGTTTTTTTCTATGGAGAGGACCTGTGGTAGATGTGGTGGAACTGGGCAAGAAATGAAGGGTCGATGCTCAAAATGCAGTAACACTGGACGAATTAAACAAAATAAAAAAATTCAGATCAAAATACCTGCTGGAGTTGAAACAGGTAACAGGATTAGAATGAGCGGAGAAGGAGAGGCTGGAGAAAGAGGCGGCTCCTATGGAGACCTTTACGTTTTTATAAATATAAATAACCACAAACTTTTCCAGAGAGAACGAGATAACATTATTTGTGATGTTGCTATACCTTTTACTACAGCAACTTTGGGCGGAAATATAGAAGTTCCTACTATAGAAAAAAAAATGGTTAATGTTTCCATACCAAAAGGAATGCAGTCAGGTCATAAACTCAGAATCAAAGGCAAGGGAATGAGTATTCTGAGAACAAACACAAGAGGCGATATGATTGTTAAAGTACATGCTGAAACACCAGTAAACTTATCTTCAGATCAAGAGAAACTTTTAAATCAATTTAATGAAACCCTTACTAAGAAAAACTCTAAAATGACGGAAGGGTTTTTTGATAAAGTAAAAAAAATGTTTAATTAATGAATTATTGTTTTGATTTTATCAAAACACCAATAATTAAACTTTTTGTCCTAGATAGTTCAGAGGGAGTTCACTTTCTTATAAAAGATAACGATAAAAGAATTAAAAACATACTTAATTTATATAACCCAACTAAAGGTTTAAAATTAAAAAAAGCAAAAATATTAATAAACAATTTATTGAAAGGTAAAATTTCTAAACAAAAAAATATAAAAATAAAATTCCTCGATGGAACTACACTACAAAAAAAAGTTTGGACAGAAATTACTAAAATTCCTTATGGTCAAACAATTTCCTACAGCGAGCTTGCTAAAAAAATAAAGAGACCAGATGCAGTAAGAGCCATTGCTTCAGCGGTTGGTAAAAATCCTGTTGGATTATTGGTTCCTTGTCACAGAGTAGTAAAAAAAAATGGAGATTTCGGAAGATATATGTGGGGTGATAAAATTAAGAGAAAAATACTAGATATAGAGGGTAGAGGAACGGCTGACTCGACATATAGAGGAGGAAAGTGAGATACCGAATCAGCCCCCGCATGAATGCTAACTGAACACTAATAAATATTTTGATATAGTCAAAGTTGTTCAAGTATTAAATATCCAAAAATGAGTTTAAAATCGATTTTATCCTATAGTTTTCAGTCATTTTACCTTGCTGGGAGTTTTTTATTATTATTTATTTTTTTGCCCACATTTTACAATTTATCAATTGGTATCTCTTTAAGTGTTATCGGTCTAGTAATACTGATATCTAGATTTTTTGATGTCTTCTCAGACTTTTTAATTGGTTATTTAACAGAAAAAAGAATTATTTCAGGTCGATCAAGAAAAAATCAAATTCTTTTAGGAATAATAATATTTATTTTCTCCTTATTTGGCCTTTACGTTTTCCAATCTTCTAATATTTATTATTTTATTTTTTTTTATAATTTAGCATTGATAAGTTACTCAATTGCAATCATTCCTTACGACTCTATAGTTATCGATCAAAAAAAAATTTTAAAAAAAAGATTTCGTTTGGCAGCAGTCAAAGAAGTATTTGCAATTTTAGGAGTTCTTGCAGCTCTTATTATTCCAACGACTATTTCAAATTTAAATAATGTTGAGCTATTAAACCCAGACGTTATAAAAACAAGTGGTTTTATTTTTATTTCTCTTGCAATTATAGGGGGATTAATTTTTTATTTTTTCTATGATGATGAACTGAATTACAAGCCAAATGAAATTTCTTGGATAAAATTAAAAACTTTCATTAAAAAAAATAAAAAAATATTATCTTTTTCTTACATTACATTTTTTAATTTACTTGCTAATAATTTTACTGCAAATTTATTTATTATATTTGTATCTGAATATCTGGGTCTTAGTGATTATGCAGGTCATTTATTAATTTTGTATTTTCTTATAACATTAATTTCCACGCCATTTTGGTATTTTTTTGGAAAAAAATTTTCAAATATGTTTTTATTACAGATTGGAACCAGTATAACTATTTTTGGTTTTTTATTTGTTATTTTCACTAGCAGTGACTATTGGCAAATATATATATTTGTCATACTTATTACAGGTATTGGAATTGGAATTGATCTTATAATACCCCAGATTGAGTTAGCTGACATATTAGATGTAAATAATGAAAATCGTTTATCACAGTTTTTTACCTCATTTTTCTCAATTATAAGAAAAGCTGCTATAGGAATTGCTGCTGGTATAGCACTAACGGGATATGGTTACTTACAATCAATAAATTTTACAGTTCACCCAAATATTCCAAATATTATGATTTTTTACTTTTTTATACCGCTAACCATTAAATTGTTCGTATTAATCTTAGTAATGAGATATAGAAGTAAATTCAATGTCTCAATTAGAGAGTAAAAAACACGTAATTTACATACTAGGCACTGTTGCCTTTTTCTTATTTTCAATTGCAGACACTATTATAAAGTTAATTGGGGATTTATATAAAGACACAGTTATATTTTCCATAGCGAGTTTCTCCGCAATAATCCCAGTGCTCTTTTATTTACTGTACAGAAAGAGCTTAGAAGAAATTAAAACAAGCAATTATATACTTCATTTTATAAGAGGTATTTTAATGACTTTGACTTATTATTTTGTTGTAAAAGGTATCATTTTATTACCTTTATCTATTGCTTATCCAATAATTTTGTCAGCTCCTGTGTTACTCTCAATTATGGGAATAGTAATTTTAAAGGAGTCGATTTACCTATCCAAAATAATTTCTTTAATACTAGCTATGATTGCTGTTTTTATGGTCTCAGGTTTTAGTTTAAACGCAGGTTTTAATGCTTTGGGAGTAATATTTCTTATATTAGGAGTAATTTCATTAGCGTGTCTAGATTTTACAGTGCGAGTTTATGGGAAATCTGAAAGAACTATGGCTTTGACTTTTTATAGTATGGGAATTACTGGCATAATTTTCACAGTATTTTCAATCAACCATTACAAAGATATCGCTTTGTACGATTTTTTAATAATGGTAGGCGCAGGGCTTATTGATGGTGTGGCCATGATGATCTTAATCTATTCTCTTAGAAGAATAGAAGCTTCATTTTTTAGCATCACACATTATTCACAGATCATTTTTGGAATAGTAATTAGTATTTTTGTTTTCAATCACTACCCCTCAATTATAGAATTATGCGGTGCTATTTTAATAATAATTTCTGGATATCTTGTTTATTCTAAATTAAAAAAGCTAAATTGATTGCTTTTCCATTGGGTAAATAGAGCAACCTGAAATTTTCCACTCTCCCTTGTCTTTAATGAGTGAGTACATTGCTAAATAAGAAACATTATCTTGCGAGACGATTTGTAGTTGATGATATATAGCTCCTTCAAAAAATTTTGATTCCATAAAATAGTAATTTTTAGGGTTATAAACGGGCTCATAATAGTTTTTAACCATACTCATAAAATCTTGAGGATTATTGAACCTCATCTTGATATAAGGTGAGGCGTGAAAGAAAGCTCCTTCAGCATCTTTGTTAATGAAAGCCTTTAGTTGACTTTCAATCACTGCTTGCGTTTCACTAAACTCATTTTTATCAATAGTTTCTGCAATAGATATGGTGTTAAAAAGTAAAAGGCATAAACTTGTGTAAATTAATTTTTTAAACTGCATACTATTTATATGCGTAATTAAACAATATAGATGAAAATCATATTAATTATATTCGCCTTGTTTTTGAACACATCCTATAGTTACGCAGATCAAAATAGCCCAAAACTTGATGAATTATTCAGTCAGCTCTCCGAGGTAAAGGACTCAAAAGAACAAGGACTAATTATATCAAAAATATGGGGAGAATGGATGAAAATTGAAAATCCAGATGTAAAAATAGTTATGGATAATATTTCAGATTTTTTTAAATCTAAAAATTACCAATCTGCGATATCAGCTTTAACTCTTGCTATTGAGTTAGAGCCAAATTACGCGGAGGCCTACAACAAAAGGGCAACTTTTTATTTTATGATGGGAGACTATGAAAACTCTATGAGAGATATTGAAGCTACATTGTATCTTGAACCAAGACATTTTGGTGCATTAGATGGTTTGAGTAGAATTCTTATAAGCTACAAAAATTATGATGGAGCACTTAAGGTTTATCAAGAAATGAAAAAGTTAATGCCAAATGATTTGTCTGTTGATTTGAAAATTGAAAATCTAAATCAAATGGTGTCAAAGGAAACTTAAATTAACCAATTGGTTAAGAATATAGATTAACGAAATAATGAAATTTATTGCCCCTTGCCACCTTCCTCCTCGACAATGTCTCAACCCAAGCGGCTAGGGGACAGGTATAATATTCGAATTTTGGTTGATATGAAACAGATTTCTTATAATTTAAAAAGCCTATCAAATAAGAAAAATATCGTTATAGATGTTATTTAAAAATTAATTAGTTATAAATTGAGCTGTGAAAAAAAAATTTAACACAAAAGTAATTCATTCTGGGCATGGCCCAGATAAAGAAACGGGAGCCGTTATGCCACCGATACATCTTTCATCAACCTTCAAACAAATGGAACCCGGAAATTTTGAGTATGAATATGCTAGAACCAAAAATCCTTCTAGAGATGTACTAGAAAAATTACTAGCACAAATTGAGTCTGGAGATAAAGCTTTTGCATTTGCATCGGGCATGTCGGCAATTAATACAGTTTGTGACCTATTTGGCACAAACTACCATATAGTTTGTTCTGATGATGTATATGGGGGTACTCGTAGGTTATTTGATAAAGTTAAATCAAATATTGACGTAACTTACATCGACTTTGATAAAAATATAAACTGGAATGATGAAATAAAAGAAAACACAAAATTTATATGGATTGAAACACCATCAAATCCTTTAATGAAAATTATTGATATTAAAAACACTGTTAATATTGCAAGTGAGTTTAAATTACCTGTGATATGTGATAACACATTTGCCTCTCCATATAATCAGAGACCACTTGAATTAGGTGCAGATATGGTAGTGAGTTCTTCAACAAAATATTTAGGAGGCCACTCAGATATTGTTGGCGGGTCTATTGTTATTAAAGAGAATAAGGAATACGCTGAAAAAATTTCTTTTATTCAAAATGCAGTTGGTGCTGTCCCCTCTCCCTTTGATTGTTATTTATTAACAAGAAGCATTAAAACACTTTCTGTAAGAATGAAGCAACATAATGAAAATGCTATTGCTGTGTCTAATTATTTATCCAATCATCCTAAGATAGAAAAAGTTTTTTTTCCAGGTAATGATAAAAGGCATAAGGAAATTGCAGAGAAACAAATGGATGGTTTTGGTGGAATGATGTCTTTTGTAATTGACTCAGATATTAATGGGGTAAAAACTTTTCTAAAAAATTTAAATTTATTTACACTCGCGGAAAGCCTAGGAGGAGTCGAAAGTTTGATCGAGCATCCAGCCATCATGACCCATGCTTCTATAGATCCATCAATTAGAGAAAAATTAGGCATATCAGAAACATTACTAAGAATATCTGTGGGTATTGAAGATGTAGATGATTTGATCTTAGATTTAGACCAAGCCCTATCAAAGATTTAAAATGAGAGACATAGTTGATTTTATTGGCAATACGCCACTTATTAAACTCAAATATCCATCTGAAATTACGGGTTGTAATATTTATGGTAAAGCAGAATTTATGAATCCAGCTGGTTCTATCAAAGATAGAACGGCATTGGGTATAATCCTTGATGCTGAAGAGAATAATTTAATTGAACCAGGCGGCACTGTCGTTGAGGGTACCTTTGGAAACACAGGTATTGCTTTAACAATGATTAACAATGCTAGAGGATACAAAACTATAATTGTAATGCCTGACGGTGCATCAGAGGAGAAGCAAAGCATTTTAAGGAATATGGGGGCAAAGCTTAAAGTTGTGCCAACTAAACCTTATTCTGATCCGGGTAATTATCAGCATGTATCAAAGAGGTTAGTTGAAGATCTACAATCAAAAGGAGAGACTTCAGTTATGTGGGCAAACCAATTTGACAACACAGCTAATTACAAATTTCACGCAAAAACCACAGCTAAAGAAATATTCAATCAGCTTGAAGGAAAAGTAGATGGTTTTACTTGTGCAATTGGGTCGGGTGGAACATTAGCAGGTACAT
>CABYUJ010000007.1:0-70675 GCA_902522155.1 uncultured Alphaproteobacteria bacterium
TTGGAGATCTACGCCACTAGTAAGGGCTAGAGCTTTAGAGAAAACATTAGATACACCAGCCAGAATTTATTACAAATACGAAGGAGCTAGTCCTTCAGGTAGCCACAAACCGAATACTGCATTAGCTCAGGCTTTTTATAATAAAGAAGCAGGTGTAAAAAAAATAGCAACCGAGACCGGTGCAGGTCAATGGGGAACAGCATTAAGTTATGCTGGGGCAGTATTTGGAATAGAGATAAAAGTATTCATGGTAAGAGTAAGCTATGATCAAAAACCTTACAGAAGAGCTATAATTGAAAGTTATGGTGGTAGTGTTGTAGCCAGCCCTTCTAATGAGACAAATTCAGGTAGAGCCATACTTGAAAAGGATCCTAATAGTTCAGGTTCACTAGGTATTGCTATATCTGAAGCAGCTGAAGTTGCAGCTACAAATGATGATACAAAATATGCATTAGGTAGTGTTCTTAATCATGTTTTAATGCATCAATCTATAATTGGACAAGAGGCACTTTTACAAATGGAAATGGCAAATGATTATCCTGATATTGTTATAGGATGTACTGGTGGAGGAAGTAATTTCTCAGGTTTATGTAATCCTTTTTTAGGAAAAAAATTTAGAGGAGAACAAGATGTTCATGCTATTGCAGTTGAGCCATCTTCTTGTCCTTCTTTAACTAAAGGTAAATATTCCTATGACTTTGGTGATACTCTAAAGTCTGCACCATTATTAAAGATGCATACATTAGGCTCTGATTTTATGCCATCGCCCACGCATGTAGGTGGACTGAGGTATCATGGAATGTCTCCAATGTTATCGCATTTAGTTCATAATGGTCATATGGAACCTCGAGCTTATGGTCAAAAAGAATGCTTAGAAGCCGGTATACAATTTGCTAGAACTGAGGGCATTATGCCTGCACCTGAAGCTACTCACGCGATTAAAGGTGCTGTTGATGAGGCTCTTAAGTGTAAAGCCGAGGGTAAATCAAAAGCTATTTTGTTCAATCTTTGTGGGCATGGTCATTTTGATATGCAAGCATATATGGATTATTTTTCAGGTAATCTTGCTGAAGATAAATTCGATACTGAAGCTTTTGAAGAGTCTATGGCATCAATACCTGCTGTGAACTAATTTACGTTAGGTAAATCATCAAAATTTGATGTGTATGCGGGACTTAAGTTTTGTCGTCTAGTTATGTAAAACTTTTCGTAATTTTCTTTGGCAACACAAATAGTCCCGCTTCCGTATCTGTTATTTAGATTATCAAATACCTTATTTACCCTAATCTTTTTTAAAATACTCTCTTCTGATCGGTGAAAAAATAAATCTCTATTGTATTCTCCCTCTGGAGTTAAGTCTGAGAGTAAAACACCTGCTTTTTTATATTTAATTTCTGGTCGATAAATAGATTTTAGCGCCTTTGTAGCAAATTTAATTGTCTCAAATAAGTCATTTGATGGAGATATAAAATCAAAAGTCCTAGCTGCATGGTATTGTTTATTACTGTTGTTAAATTTATTTGAACGAATAAATGTAGTAATTTTTTTTGCCTGCAAACCATCAGATCTAATCTTTTCTGAGGCTCTAGTAGCATATGATATTATTCTTTTCTCTAAATCATGGAAACTTGTTACATAACTTTCGAAAGATCTTGATACTCGACATTGTTTTTTTGGCTCAGATCTCTCTACTATGGGTATACATATTTCACCATGTAGTTCTCTATAGGTTCTCTCTCCCACTACTCCTAGGTGTTGCCTAACCCACCTTGGGTCTGTTTTGTATAGATCGTATGCGGTGTAGATACTATTTTTTTGAAGAAATTTCTCTATCCTAGCTCCTATTCCCCAAATATCACCCACCCCTAATACCTTTAGGGATATTTCTATTTGTTTTTGATTTATAATTTCTACTACCTGGGATCCTAGTTCATCTTTTTTAGCTAGATGGTTTGCTACTTTTGATAAGGTTTTATTGTTAGCTATTCCTATACTTACAGGTATGCCTATCCACTTCCTTATTATTTTTTTTATTCCTTCTGCTCTTGAAACAAAACTTCTCTCTGAATATTTATTTAATATTAAAAAAGCTTCATCTATAGAATAAACTTCCAATCTATCACAATACTCTTTTAATACTCCCATTACCCTAGATGAGATATTTCCATATAAACTGTAATTTGATGAAAACACATGCACTGGATATTTTTTTATTATTTGCTTTATCTCAAAGAAAGGTACTCCCATTTTAATTCCTAATTTCTTAGCTTCAGAACTTCTAGCTATGACACATCCATCGTTGTTTGATAGAACTACAATAGGTTTTTTACTTAAATCGGGTTTAAAGATAGTCTCACACGAGGCATAAAATGAATTACAATCTACTAGGGCCACTATATTCATTGGTTATTTAATAAATTGACGAATAGCGCTGGTAACAACTCCCCATATCTCTAATTCTGCATACTCTGATATTAATATATTTTCATACAATGGGTTCTCAGCTTTTAAGATGGCAGAACCATCTGTTTTAATAACTAGTCTTTTGACAGTTAAGCTTCCCTCGAATATAGCTATTACTATATCTCTATTTTTAGCTTCTAAACTCCTATCCACAACTAATATGTCGCCATCATTAATTCCAGAATCTACCATAGAGTCACCACTAGCTCTCATTAGAAAAGTTGATAGGTGATTTTTGATCAATAGCTCTGATAAGCTTAGATTATTTTCTATATAATCATCAGCTGGAGATGGAAATCCAGCTGAAATCTTAGACAAAACATAAGGTACAGACTCAAGGTTGTTGTCCTTATCAGTCTTTACTTGGATATTTTTGTTCATATTTTGTTCTTTTATAAACTATCATAGACCTGAAAGAAATAAAAAAATTTTTAAAATAAAACTTATTATTCGTCGCTATGTGAATTTATTTTTTGGTTCACAATAGCAAGTTGCTCACATAAAGACTTTGTGTGTGAGATAAATACATATAAAACCAAATAAAGAGATATAAAGATCAAAATAAAATCTAAGTTAATTAGATTAGGTGTTTTTAGAAAAATCTTGTTAATAAGGACTGAACCTATGAAACTAGTAACAAAAGGTGCTAATCTAGAAAAAATAAGAAAATTACGAATTAGTATATTCCTTTGACTATATAAATTTGTGTTATCTTCCATAAATATAAACTAAAGTAAATATATTCGAAAATGGCTAAAATTAAAGCAATCAATATTTGTAGTCTTGAGGGAACAAATACTTTTTACGTAAATCAGGCAATCTTATGCAAAAATAAGGGTATAATTAATGACAGGTATTATGAAAATTTTGATAATACTTATGAGCAGGTCACCCTTATAGAGTCTGAAAAAATTGACTATTTCAACGAAAAAATTAAAGAAAAGATAGATTATAAGGACTTTAGAAGAAATATCATTACATCAGGTATTGATTTAAACAAGGCTATAAATAAAAAATTACAAATTAATGATGTTATTTTTAAAATACATCAATTATGCCAACCTTGTAAGTATCTTCAGAATAAACTAGGAATTAAAAATCTAGTTAAACATTTAACTAATAAAAGTGGGGTACGTGCTGAAATTATAAAATCTGGAGAAATATCTGTTTTTGATCAAATTAAAATAATTAAATAGTCATTCCCAAATATCAAAAAAGTTTCTAGTTTTTCCAGGTGTAAGTATAGATAAAGGATTAAAAGTGAAATCTGTCTTGTTACCGCTCTTTTTTACTTTAAAATCTGCTGCAAGTAGACTCTCTTCAACATTTTTACCAAATAATTCACTCAGAAATGGAATATTTTTAAAATTTTGTTCAAATAAATACAATGGACCGTAAGTTCCATTTAAGGATGCTATCTTCTCAGATGGATTGGCCTCTCCTTTGAAAGAGAAAGCTACAGTACCACCAAGCATTAGAGCATGATCAAATGAAAATACTTTGCCCTTTCTTTGAATAGGAACTTCAAGGTAATTGAATTCATTTTGATTATTTTGTAGAACTGAAAAAACATCCAACATCCTAGATGTAAAAAGTAAATTGTAAAACTCTGAGTTTTTATCTATGCTAAAATCCTTGACTTTAATATTTAGATCGTAATCATTAAATTTTCTGAAGGGACCTTTTCCAATTAAAGCTCCACCAATCATATTCTTTGTAATTTTTTGTGCATAGAAGAACTGACCTGCATTTTTTGAAAAAAGATAAATTTGTTTATTTCCATCTAATTGTGGAAGTATAGATAATTCAAATTCTCTTTTATTATCATAGAACATCATTGACTCAAAACCTCCATCATAAATAAAATTCATCTTATTAGAGTATAAAGAATATTCTTCTGAAATTAACATTTCAGATATTTCCCAATTAAAATTGATTTTTTTATTCAATTTTTTATTTTTTTGTGGTTTAGGAAAAACTTTTTTAAAATTATCAAAAGATATTTTATCTGTATTAAGGAGTATATATATCTCATTGTTATGGTAATTAATTATCCCAAAGTTTCTCTGTCCATTGATAGTAAAATCAAACTTAATTTCTTTTAATTTTGTTTTTTCAAAATCAAGTTTTATTGATACATCTTTTTTCTGATAAGAAAAATCATATGCCATTATTTGAATTGGCAAAAAAAACAAACAAATAATTTTTAAAAAAATAATTTTATACATCTATTAACGTTGACTCCAGAAAATCAAAAATTTCTCCATCTAAAACATTATCCGCATTAGATGTTTGATAATTTGTTCTAAGATCCTTAACCATTTTATAAGGATGAAGAATATAAGATCTTATTTGATTCCCCCATCCAATCTGTTTTTTGTTACTCTCTTCTCTCTTTTTTTCTTCATTTTTTTTATCTAATTCTATCTCATATAATCTAGATTTTAACATCTTCATTGCAGTATCTCTATTGCGATGTTGTGATCGTTCACTTTGACTTTGAACAACAATATTATATTTCAAATGAGTAATTCTCACTGCACTATCAGTTGTATTTATATGCTGCCCACCTGCTCCCGAAGCTCTGAAAGTATCTACTCTCAGGTCTTTATTGTTTATATCAATCTCTATATCTTTATTAATTTCTGGATATACCCATACACTTGAAAAACTTGTATGTCTTCTCTTATTGGAATCAAAAGGTGATATTCTTACTAATCTGTGAATGCCAGACTCATTCTTTAAATAACCATAACTTTTGAAACCTGATATAATCATAGTTATATTTTTGAGACCAGCTTCTTCTCCTTTTTGAGAGTCTATTATTTTACATTTGTAATCATTTTTTTCTGCAAAACGTTGATACATTCTAGACAACATCTCTGCCCAATCTTGACTTTCAGTACCACCTGCTCCAGCGTGTATTTCTAAATATGCATTACAATCATCGGTTTCTTTGTTTAATAGAGATTTAATTTTTATTTTCTCACATTGTCTTTTTAGCTCATGGATTTTATTAACTAATTCTTCAATTTCCTTATCATTTAAAGAGTCATAAATTTCAATAAATTCTTTAAATTCACTAAATTGATTAAATAGAAAGTCAAAATCATTTTTTACATTGCTAATTTGTTTTAACTGTTCTTGGGATTTATTTATTAAATTTATATCTTTCCAATTATCTGGATTGGTGATTATATTATTTAATTTATCAATATCTTTGACTGTTTTCTCATAGTCAAAGACTCCTCCTTGTCAAAATTATAAGGGACTCAATTTCTTTAAATAGATTTTGTAGTTCATATTTATCCATTAATTTATTCCGCCAATGCTCTCAATTTTATTTATATTATCTAATATTTCTAGTTGTTCTTTTGTAAAATAATCAATTATTGTATTTTGTCCATTGGAAATCTCGCCGTTATCTTTATTAACTTTTTTTAAAATTAAATCATTAGGTAGTATAAATTTGTCATTTGTATTTTTGTTATTTAGAAGATAATTCTCAATAATTGTTTTAAATATTGGTAAAGCTACAGAGGAGCCAGTTTCTTTGTATCCTATTGGTCTAGGTATATCGTAACCAACATAAACCCCTACTACATATCTAGGAGTAAGTCCAAAAAACCATAAGTCTTTACTTTCATTAGTTGTGCCTGTTTTTCCTGCAATAGGATAATCAATTTCTTTTAAAGATTTACCAGTTCCTCTATCTATAGCTCCTTCAAGGATATTTAAAATTTGAAAAGAAGTTTGTGGAGATATTACTTTTGCTTTCTGTGACTCTATAACAGGTAATCTGTATGATCTATCTTCTGTTGAGAATGAACAATAATTACATTTAAAATATTCATTATTAATAATTAACTCGCCTTCGTTTGATACAACTTTTTTAATTATAGATGGTTCAACAATATAGCCACCATTTAAAAATATTGCATAAGATTTAGTCAAGTTTAAAAGATTATTTTCTACAGCCCCAAGAAGACTCGAATAAACGTCATCAGTATAACTTCTATCATAAAAATGTATTTTATCTAAAAATTCATTTACGGATTTTAATCCTAAATCTAAACCAATTTTAAGTGTAACTAAATTATTTGAAGTCTCTAAAGCTCTTCTAAATGTTAATTGACCGTATGACTTATTAGAGTAATTTTTAGGCACCCAAACCGGAAGATTGTTTCCTTGATCCAAAAGAATATTAGAGTCTAGAATTAAAGTATTTGGTAAAAATTTATTTTTTTCTAGCGCTTGTGCATATATAAAGGGTTTTATTGATGAGCCTGGTTGTCTATATGCCTGACTCACTCTATTAAAATTACTTAGATCATAATTTACACCACCAACCATAGCAACTATATCACCATTAAAAGGATCCATGATTAATACAGATCCATTTATTTCATGAGTCTGGACTGCATAGTATGAATTATCTATATAACTAACAAATATGTAGTCATTAATTTTCAAATATATATTTGGCGGAACTTTTTTTGGCCCATAAAGATTTGTATCTTTATATAGTTTAATGATTTTATCTGAATTAAAGATAGATAATTCTATAAAATTTTGATTTTTACTAATAACCTTGGCTATATTCCAATATTCATTCTTAAATTTTAATATATCTTCAAAATTTTTATAACTGCCTGCCCATTTTCTATATTTTCTCTCAAGTAATGCTAAATTATCAATCAAAGATTTTTCTGATATTTTTTGAAGACTTTGATCTATTGTTGACTGTATATAAAATGCATTTTGATTGTATGAATTTGAATTTAAGTAATTTAGTATAAAGTCTGTTTTATAATCAGATTTATATTTTTTATTATTTTTTTCATAAAGCTCTATGTCTAGATTTGAATAAAAATTGAATTGATCTGGAGTAATAAATTTATTTAATTCCATTTGTTTTAATACATAATTTCTTCTTTCTATAGCTTTACTATAATTTTTTTTAGGATCGTAATTATTGGGACCTTTTGGAAGTGCTGCAAGGTAAGCATACTCATGTATATCCAAATCAAATATTGATTTATTAAAATAATTAAATGAAGCTGAAGCCACTCCATAAGAGCGTCTTCCAAAATAAATTTCATTAAGATAAAGTTCTATAATAAATTCTTTTGAATATTCTTGCTCTAATCTAAGTGATAATATTAACTCTTTAATTTTTCTCGTGATTGTTTGGTCTCTATTAAGGAGGATATTTTTGACTAGCTGTTGTGTAATTGTAGAAGCACCTACATAATTATTATTATTTTTGGAATATATATTTTTTAAATTTATGATAAAGGCATTAGCTATTCCTTTTATATCAAAACCTTGATGTTGAAAAAATGTTTTGTCTTCTGCTGAAATAATTGCATTAATCATATTTTTTGGAATATCTTTATAATCCAAATAAAATCTATCTCTGTTGCCAACATGATACATTAACTCGTATTTTTCATCATAAATTTTAGTTATTTCATTTGGAAAATATTGAGATATATTATGATCAGGTAATTCTTGTTGAATATTCCATAAATACAGAATTACTAAAGATATACCTAATATACAGAGTATAAAAATGTATTGTAAATATTTAAAAAGTTTCATTTTACTGAATAAACAATTAATTAATAACTTATCATATCAAAAGGATTTAAAAACATGTCTAAAAGAATTTTTATTGATGGAAGCATTAATAGTGAATTATGTATCATTGCGGCTGACGGGCAGGAAATTAACTATTTTGACTACTCAGATGATTTAGATTCTAGCAAAAAAAATAATATCTATCTTGGAATTGTTTCTAGGGTAGAACCATCTTTGCAAGCAGCTTTTATAGAATTTGGCTCTGAAAAAAAAGCCTTTTTACCTTTCGATGAAATACACCCAAGTTACTTTAAGATTCCTCATAACGAAAAGTTAGTCATAAAAAAAAATGAGAGTAATGAAATTGATGAGGAGAGAGAAAATAAAAAACAATTTCTATCTTTTTATAGAAAATTCAAGATACAAGATGTAATAAAAAAAGATCAAGTTTTATTAATTCAAATAGTAAAAGAAGAAAGAGGCACAAAGGGAGCTGCAATAACTACATTTATATCATTACCTGGTAGATATAGCGTTTTATTACCTAATAATTCATCTACAGGTGGAGTTTCAAAAAAAATTTCAAATCCTAATGATAGAAAAAGATTAAAAAAATTACATGATAACTTTAATTTACCAGATGGTATGTCTTTAATAATTAGAACAAATGCAATTTCTGCAGAAGATGAAGATATAAAAGCAGATTTTAATTATTTAAGAAAATTGTGGACCAAAATAAGAGAAGACACTTTGAAATCAAAGGCGCCTATATTAATAACAGAATTAGATACACCTATTATAAAAGTTGCAAGAGATTTTAATCAAAGAACAATAGAGGAAATAATTTTTTCAGATTTAAAAACAATGAAATTATATAAAAAATTGGAAAAAGATTTTAGTGTAAAATCTAATAAAAAAATTACTCATTATACAAATAAGCTCCCTCTCTTTGAAAATTATGGTATTAAAAATCCTATTAATAATCTTACAGAGGATATTATTTACTTAAAATCTGGTGGGTACTTAGTAATCAACCCTACTGAAGCTCTAACTAGTATTGATATAAATTCTGGAAGAGCTACATCAGAAAAAAATATAGAAATTACTGCTTTAAATACTAATTTAGAAGCTAGCGGAGAAATATATAAACAAATTCAATTAAGGAATATAGCAGGATTAATTGTTATTGATTTTATTGATATGAGCATAAACGCTAATAAATTAAAAGTTGAAAGAAAAATTAAAGAATTATTTTATAAAGATAGATCTAAAGTGCACTCAACTAAAATTTCTCAATTTGGATTAATGGAAATATCAAGACAAAGAATTGGACAAAGTATTTATGAAACTTTTTATAACAAATGTGATTGTTGTGATGGTGGTGGCTTTAAAAAAACTAAGTCTGTTATTATCTTTAATATTATTTCTGATATTAAAAGTATAAATGCAATTGGAAATAAAGAAGATATTGAAATTAAAATTGATCAAAATTTTTATAAAGATAATTCTTTAGAAATTAATAAGAAAATTAAGTCAATTAGACTATCATTTAAAATTAAATTTATTGAAATATCTATTCCAAGAAAAATCTATGAATTAGATAATGACCTAATTAACAAAATAAAAAATAATACAAAAGAAATGATAGAAAAAAATAAAACAGAAGATAACAGTAATGAAAAGTCATATAGAAGAAAAATAAAAAAAAAATTAGTTGAAAATTAACGTTAAACAATTTTGGATTTTATTTTTTTTATATATTGTTGAAAATTCATATGCCTACGAAATTATTAGAGATCCTATTTTTGAGGATTATTTTGTTGATATAAGCAATGATCTTAAACTCGATAAAATTAATGTTTATTTAATTAAAGATAAATCAGCTAATGCTTTTGTTATTGAAGATAATATATATTTTACAACTGGGTTACTTGAAAAAATTAATGATGAAGAGACCCTTAAAGCTATTTACTTACATGAATATGGGCATATTATAAATAATCATTTCCAAAGTAAAAAAATTAAAATTCAACAGTCAAATAGTGATAGTGCTTTCTATAATTTATTTTCTATTGGTTTAGCTGTCATTTCAAAAAATACTAATTTAGGTATTGGTTCCTCAATTACTCTAAACTCTAATTTGATAAGTGAAATTTCTAAACACTCAGTAAACTTTGAAATTGAAGCAGATAGCTTTATGGTTAATCAAATAAAAATAAATAAAATTAACACACTAGAGTTAATTACTTTTTTAAAAGAGATTTCAGAGCCAAATAATTTATACTTTAGCACACACCCAAAGACTAATGATAGGATTAGTTATTTAGAGAAATTAAGTTATAAAAAATTAACAAATTCTTCAAAATTTGAGTGGATAAAAGCAAAATATTCTAAAAATTCTAAAGATGAAACATTTAATATTTTTTTTAAAGATCTAGAAAAAGGTATTTTTAATGAAAATAAAAAGATGAAAAATATTAATAAACTTTTATTAAAATATGAGGCTTTCAAAAAAGGAATTTTTATAAATGACTGGGAAGATAAATTTGAAAATTTATTAAATATCAACAATAATTCTTTTCTTAAAATTGAATATATTAATTATCTATTAGATAATAATTTAGAAAAAAAATACTATATTATTGACAAATTTAAATTTAATAAAAAATTAATGAGTGAATATTTTTACTATTATCTTTATGGAAAGTACTACAATAAAATTAATAATGAAAATCTTTCTAATTTCTATTTTTGTCAATTTTATAATACTATAAATTCAAAAAATAAAGCTGATTTTTTTTGCGAAAAGTATGATATTAAGTACATCCCCACTTTAGATAAATCATATGCCGTATTTAAATAGAGAACAAATATTAAAACTTATTAGTCAAAAAAAAATTTATTCTAATAAGTCATTAATAAATACTCAAATACAGCCAGCTTCACTTGATTTAACTTTATCTAATAAGTGTTATAGAATTAAAGCTTCTTTTATTCCCAATAACATCAAAATATCAGAAGTAATTAAAGAATTATCACTAACAAAGATGGATTTAAATCATAATACACTTTTAGAAAAAAATTGTATTTATTTGTGTGAATTAAATGAAAAATTATATTTACCAAATAATATAATGGGAAAATCGAATCCGAAAAGTACAACAGGTAGATTAGATATATTTACTCGTGTAATTACTGAAAATGGAAAAGAGTATGATTACGTAAATTATAACTATAAAGGCAAATTATACTTAGAAATTATTCCTCAGTCATTTAGTATTATCCTCAAAAAAAACACTTCATTGAACCAAATTAGATTTTTTCAAGGTTCAAATATAGAAAATAAAATTAAACAAATTAATATATCGGTTTCTATAAAAAAAAATCAAGTCACTGCGTATAAAGCTAAAAAAATTACATCTGCTATTAATTTAAATAAAATTAATTTTTACAAAACTGACAAATATTGGGAAAGTATTATTCCAGAAGATAATTATTTTATTATTGAGAGAGACGAGTTTTATATTCTTCGATCTAAAGAGTCTATTAAAATTAAAAACAATCAGGCTGCAGAACTTGAACCATTTAAAGATAGTTTTGGGAATTTTAGAGTGCATTATGCTGGATTTTTTGATCCTGGATTTGGTAATAATAAATCGGGTACACCAGCTGTTCTGGAATTACGTGCATACGATACGCCATTCATAATTAGAGATGGTCAGCTTGTAGGTCAATTAAACTACTATAAAATAGACGAAATTAAAAAAGCGAGTTATGGAATAAAAATTAAATCAAATTACTTTAACCAAAATTTAAAATTAGCAAAACAATTTAAATAGTAATTCATATTAAAGTTTTATTTTGTAATCTATCAGGTATATTAATAAAAATGTTAGATAAAAAAATTAATGAAACAATTGATCTTTTAATAAAAAAAATCAAAGACAATAACTTAGGCTCTATTAAACTATCAAATAAAATTAATACAATTGAAATATCCAATAATACTATTATTCAGAGCTCCAATCAAAACACTCAAAATATTTCACCATCAAATATTCAAAATATTAATAATGAACTAAATGATAGTTTTATAAGTATTGATAGCCCCATGGTTGGAATTATTTACTTAACCCCTAAACCAAGCTCACCACCATTTGCTAAAAAAGGACAAAAGATTAAAAAAGGTGATACGATTTGTTTAATTGAAGCTATGAAGACATTTAATGAAATTAAATCTGATAGAGATTGTACAATCAAAAAAGTCTTAGTAAAAAATGGAGAAGCTGTTGAATTTGGTCAAGCTCTCTTTGAAATATTGTAATTGTTCAAAAAAATATTAGTAGCGAATAGAGGAGAAATTGCAGTCCGAATAATACGTGCTTGTAAAGAGCTAAACATTACGACGGTGGCTATACATTCTGATGTAGACACAGAAGCTATGCATGTAAAACTTGCTGATGAAAGTATCTGTGTAGGAAGTGCTCTTCCAAATGAAAGTTATTTAAACATTCCAAGTATAATTAGTGCAATTGAGATTACAGGTGCAGATGCAGTCCACCCAGGATATGGATTTCTAAGCGAAAATGATAAATTTTCGGAGATATTAAATACACACAAGGTCAAGTTCATAGGTCCAAGTGCTAAATCTATTTTAAAATTAGGTAACAAAAGTAATGCTTTAAATTTGGCAAGTGATTTTGGTTTGCCTATTTTGGGAGATAAAAATTCCAAAAATATAGATAACACAAATGAAGCTCAAAAAAAAGGTTATGAAATTGGTTTTCCTATCGTTATCAAAGCTGCATATGGTGGTGGAGGTAAGGGTATGAGAGTTTTTAATAATAAAAATGAAATAGATAAGTACTTTTCTCAATTAAAAGCAGAGGCAAAAAATTATTTTGGTAATGACACTATGTATGCTGAAAAATTTTTAACTAATGCAAAGCATATTGAGTTCCAGGTATTATCAGATCCTAAAAATAACTATGTTGAAATAATTGGACAAAGAGATTGCTCTATACAACGCAAAAATCAAAAAATTATTGAGGAAATACCCTCTGATTTTGTAAAAATAAATGATTTAGAAAAAATAGAGAAAAATATAAAAGATTTACTCATTAGAAATAAGTATGAAGGTTTAGGAACCCTTGAATTTTTATACCAGGACAATGAGGTATTTTTTATTGAGATGAATACAAGATTACAAGTAGAACATCCAGTAACTGAAGAGGCCTTTGATATTGATTTAGTCAAATATCAAATAATGGTTGCAGCAGGTTATAAAGTAGATTTAACAAATTTAATGAAAAGAAATCATACTATTGAGTGCAGAATAAATGCAGAAAACGCAAAAGATTTTTCACCAAGTCCAGGAACAATAAAATTTATAAATGTGCCAGGTGGGAGGGGAATAAGAGTAGATACAGCATTATACACTAATTATAAAGTGAACCCTCACTATGACAGTCTAGTATTAAAAATAATATCAAAAGCAAAAGATAGAAATGAAGCGATATCGATTATGAAAAGATCATTAGATGAAATTATTATAGACGGTATAGATACAAATATTGAATTACACAAATGGATTTTAGATCAAAAAGAATTTAAGGATGGTATGTATAATACTAATTGGCTAGAAAAAAATATTTCTAAATTTAATTAACAATCAGTTAATGATATTTCGTATATTTTATTAGAATACAGATTTAATTCATCAGTGTATTTAAAAAACCAGCCAATAAAAATATTATCATTTTGAGAAATCTTTATTAAAGCAGCAGTATCAAGATATTTATCAAATTCAATATTTTTACAAGAAACTAATTCAAAGGATAAATTTCTAAATTGGTAAGTCTTTAAAAATTCAAGCTCATATTTTGATGATGAGGATTTATCTAAAATTAGTAACTTTGTGATATTAATTTCAGCTGCCAGTAATTGATTGAAAAAAATACTAATCAAAAATAAAATTATTAATGATTTCTTCCAAAGATACCGCATCAATATTGTTATCTGAGTAGTCATTATTTTTTAGAAGTTCCTCACTATTTCCTAATTGAATTTCTATATAAGAAGATCCTATAAATCCATTATTTGATATTTTAAATATAGAGTCTTCAGGTATTTTTATACTATTGTTAATAGATGATGTAATGATAGCCATGTAAGTTTCGTCATCTAATTTAATATTTAAAACCTCACCTACTTTTACACCATTAATTTTAACATCATTACCTATATTAGTATTGCCTATATCAAAGAAACTAGAGTTAATTTGAAAAGTCTCAATTTTATTTAGAAGATTTATTTTAGAAGAATAATAAAAAATACTAATTAATGATAAAATTAATATTAATAATCCAAGTGCAAATTCTATATTTATTTTATTCATTTAAATCATTTATATATCTTAGGAACATATCAACTGAATACGAATCTTGAGTTTGGTAAAAGACATATTGTTGTTTTGACTTATCAAAAAAATCTTCAAAACCTGGTTCAATGGATAATACTTTTTTTCCAAAAATACCATCACTTTTAATTTTTAATATTGAGTCCTTGGGAATGTTATAATTTCTATCAATATAACCATGAACAATTACTCCATCAGGAGATAATATTATTTTGCTAACATCTCCTATTTTTATACCTGCTATTTGAACTTCGGTATTATTGTTTATACCTTCAATATAATTGAATTCAGCAACAAAAGGTATTGAGTCTTTATTGTTATTAATATTTTTAAATAGAAAATAAATAGCAATTAAAGAAAATATAAAAAAAAAACCAATTTTTAAATGATAACTTGTATTATTATAGTCAATTTCTTTAATTATTTTGGTTGCCAACTATTATAACCTTTATTATTTGTTTCTTTATGTTTTACTGAATGCTTTTGTACTCTTCTTTTGACTAAACTTTCTTGATTATTTTCCTCATATTCAAAGCTTAAAATTTCATCAGATGTATTGTGTAACCAATTATGAAACTGTGTTGGTAATGAGTCGGGCCCAAAACCAGTTGCATATAATACCCATCTTTTAGATGAATTATTTTTAGCATGGTAGTATTTATTACCTAGCGAATCCTGATGAACAAGATTACCATTAAAAAAAGAATATAATTTAAAACCTAAGGACATGAATCATTATAACAAATTAATAAGATTATGAGAATAATACTTATTACACTTATTTTAACTGTCAATTTATCACATCCCTTATTAGCAAAAATTGCAAGCGTAATAGGTAATCCAATATCACAAGAAATATATTTTGAAGTTAATAAGAATACAAAAAATTATCCAGCATCACTTACTAAAATCATGACTCTTTATATTTTATTTGACGAACTAAGATTAAAAAATATTAATTTAAATGATCGTATTTACTTTTCGAAACATGCAACTTATCAACAACCCTCTAGATTAGGTATAGCAGAAAATGATTTCATCACTGTAGATGAATTGATTGATTCATTAATAATCAAGTCAGCGAATGACTCAGCTGTTGCAATAGCTGAAAAAATATCTGGTAGTGAAAGTAAATTTGTCCTTAAAATGAATAGTTATGCAAAGAAATTAAATTTAGAAAACACGAATTTTGCAAATCCTCATGGTCTTCCAAATAGGTCTAATTTATCGACTGCTTATGATATATTTAAATTGAGCTCTAGAATAATTATAGATTTTCCTGAGCACTTACATCGATTTAAAAAAACAAAAGTTAAAATTAAAGATAAAAACTATACAACTCATAATACATTATTAAAAAAGTATGATCATTACATTGGTTTAAAAACTGGTTATACAAGAAAATCTGGGTTTCAGATATCACTATTATCGATAAATGACGATAAATATTTATTAGGTATTTATTTTGGAGGAAATTCCGCTAAAGAAAGAAACAACAAAATTAATTTTCTTATGAATAAATATAGAAAGCAATATGTATTAAATAATGAAAAAACTAAAAAATTAATTGTTAGGAATGAAAAAAAAAGTACTAGTAGTTATACAGTTCAAACATCCTCTTTCAAAAAGATTAGTAAATCAAAGATGCATATTACTTTACTGAAAAATAAAATAAAAATACTTAGAAGTTTTGAACATCAAATAAAAAAAAATGGTAGATATTTTATAAGTTATATAAATGTTGACGATCATCTGACGGCAAAAAACCTATGTAAGGAAATAAAACTTTTTAAACTAGACTGTTTGATTAAAACTAGTTAATTCTTTTATATCTAATGAATATGACTCAAGTATTGATATTAATTTAATTAATTCATCTTTAAATTTATCTTTAACAAAATGTTCGAGTCTAAATACTATACAATTTTGTGTATTCGAAGCTCTTAGGAGGAACCAAAAATTTTTAGTTTCCAACCTTACACCATCAATTGTAATTAAATTAGCTTCACTATCATAGTGTTTAGGAATATCCTCTACTATTCTATCTAATAAACTAAATTTAATGTTTTCATCGCAATATAATTTTATCTCAGGTGTTGATGATGATTTCATATAAACACTTGTTAATTCATTTAATGTTTTTTTAGAATTATTGAGTATGCTTATTAATTTCAAAGAAGCGTATATGGCATCATCATATCCATAATATTTATAATTATAAAAAATATGCCCGCTCATTTCACCTGCTATATCTGCATTTTTTGAAGATATCATCTCTTTGATTAATGAATGTCCAGTTTTTGACATATGAATGTCGACACCATTTTTTTTTAGTGTATCAAAAAGTATTTTACTACATTTTACATCAGCTATAGCGACTAAGTCTTTTTTTTCTTTTAAAAGATCGAGAGACAAAAGTAAAAAAATAATATCTGAGTAAATTAATTCTCCTTTATTATCCAATATTCCAATTCGATCACCATCGCCATCAAACGCAATACCTAAGTCAAAGTGTTTTTCTTTAATATAGTTTGATATCTGAATAATATTTTTCTTTATTGTTGGATCGGGGTGATGATTAGGAAAATTACCATCTATACTTCTGTTCAAAATAATATTAGTTCCTTTTATAGAATTAATAATTTTATGAATTATTGGAGCAATAGCTCCATTTCCTGGATCCCAAACTATTTTAAGCTTATCTAAATTATTAAATTGAGAAACTATTTCCTCTGTATAAGGAGTGATTACATCTTTAAATGTTAATTGACCCAATGATGAAGATAAAGAGGCATCATCTAAATTGTTTAAAGATTTTATCTTTTCTCCAAAAAAGGGTTTATTATTAATAACTATTTTCAGTCCATTATATTCTTTAGGATTATGAGAACCTGTAATCATAATTAAATTAGGAATACCTAGTTTTTTTGTAGCATAATAACTCACTGGTGTAGGTATTAATGAAATATCTACTACATCAACACCATATCTTCTGAAGGTATCAATAAGTTTATTTTTAATTTCTAAGGAAGATATTCTTCCATCATGGCCTATAATGATTTTGGGAGAATTAATATTAGAAATTATATTTGAGATTTTTTTCGCAATATTTTGTACATCTTCTAATTTTAATGATTTTTGATAAATGCCCCTAATGTCGTATTCTCTGAGTATTTCAGCGTTGATCATCGAAATAAACTATAAATTTAATATGTAAGTTGCAATTGATAAAAATGATAAAAATCCAAATACATCTGTGAAAGTTGTAAGAACTATTCCAGATGCCAAGGCTGGATCTATTTTCATTTTATTAATTGTAATTGGGATAATTATGCCTACTAAACAAGCAAATCCTAAGTTTATTAAAATGGCAAAAGATATGGCAAATGCTAATACAAGACTATCAAACCAATAATAAGCTATTAATCCCATTATTAAAGAAAGTGCAAAACCGTTGATACTTCCTATTAAGAATTCTTTAACAACCAATTTAATATAATTTGAATTATTAATATCTTTTGTGGCAATAGCTCTTACGTATATGGTCATAGCTTGTGTGCCTGCATTACCGCCCATTGAAGCTACTATAGGCATCAGGACTGCAATCGCTATCATTTGCTGTAATTGGTCTGAATATATATCTATAACGAGAGATGCTAATATGGCTGTCAATAAGTTTAAACCCAACCATATGAATCTAGATGTAGCTGAAGTAAAAGCACCTTTATAAAAGTCATTTACAAATAAACCTCCCAACTTTCTCATATCATCCTCTGACTCTTCGTGATCAATTTCAACAACATCGTCAACTGTCATGATTCCTATCATTTTATTATCTAAATTTACTACAGGTGCCGAAACCAAACCATATTGTCGAAAGGTGTACGCGATATCTTCAATTTTTTCATCAGATTTAATAATATGTATGTCTTTATAAATAATATCTTTTAATTTTTTTGATCTTTTTGATCTCAGTACTCTTCCAGAAGGGATATAGCCTATAGGAATATTTTGGTCATCAACAATAAATATATTGTAAAAATCTTTAGGCCCTCTTCGAGAATTTCTTAACTGATCAATTAATTCACCAACTGTTAAATTAGATTTTATCGAAAGATAGTCTCTATTCATGAGCCTACCAGCAGAATTTTCATTATACTTTAGACTTTCCTCAATTCTTTCTCTTTGCTGAGATCCAAGCTTGGATAATATTTGAACTAATTCTTTAGTTTCAAAGTCACCAAGGATTTCAACAGCATCATCTAAATCTAAGTATTTAATTAAATTAACTAATTGTTTATTTGGAATCATATGCAAAATATCATCACGAGTTTCTTCACGTAAGTAGGCAATAAAATCTGGGTGAAAATTTTTAGTATGAGTTCTTAATATAGACGACTGTATTTCGTATGGGAGGCTTTCAATACTATCTGCTTGATCTGCAGAGTGAAGAGATTTTATTGACTCAATATATTCTTTTTTATTAAATTTTTGCATTTATATTATAAATATGGTGCGGACGAGAAGACTCGAACTTCCACAGGATTTAATCCCACAGCGACCTCAACGCTGCGCGTCTACCAGTTCCGCCACGTCCGCAATTAATAGATTAATTAATAAAGAATGATTGAAATAAAACAACTAAAAGGGCAAAAAAAGTATCAAGAAGTAACAAAATTAATGAATAAACATATTCAAGAAATGTCTGAAAATATAAAAGAAGAGGAAATATGGTTCTTAGAACATCAAAATGTATTTACTGCAGGAAGCTCTACTCCTAAAGAATTTAAAATAGATGCAATAAATAAAATCCCAGTGATAAAAGTTAATAGAGGTGGTAAAATCACGTTTCATGGCCCAGGACAATTAGTCATTTATCCCTTAATTAATTTAAAAAAGAGAAAAAAAAATATTATAGATTATATAAATTCATTAGAAGACATATGCATAAAAGCATTCAAGAGAAGTGATATAAAACTTTATAGAAAAAAAGAAAAAAATAGAGGTTTATGGGTTGAAAGCAATAATGAATTAAAAAAAATAATATTTATTGGTTTAAGATACTCTAAGGGAATCATTCATCACGGGTTATCAATTAATTTTGATCTTGATTTAGATAATTTTCAAAAAATCGATCCTTGTGGTCTTAATTCCAAAGATATAAGTAGCTTAAAGAAATTAAAAATAAATTATAATAAAGTAAAAATATATCAAGATCTTAAAGAAGAATTTATGAAAGTATTTTATTAGGATTTATTTTAAATTTATAGAATTTACCATCTAATTTAAAAATAATTTTATAAGAACAAAGAAGAAGTTTTTTAAATTTTTTACCAGAAAACTTTTTATCACCAATTATAGGATTTTTATTAAGATAGAATTGAAGTCTGATTTGATGTTTTTTTCCTGTAAATAATTTAATTAAATAACAATTTTCATGATTATCTAATTGAATTTTTCTATAAGCTAGTTTTAATTGTTTCTTAACAGAATTATAATTAATCAACGTATTAGTATTTTTATTAAATTTATTATTAGTTACTGAAATATAGAATTTTTTGATTTGATTATTTAAAAATAAAGATGAGATTTTACTAGCAGTAATTCTATTTTTTGCAAAAAGCATGACCCCTGAGGTGTCTTTATCTAATCTGTGAACTATATATAATTTATGCTCGATGACATTTTCATATATATCTTTTAATGAGATAAATACTTTAGATCCTCTTTGAACAGAATATCCATTAATTTTGTTAATAGCTATAAAATCCTCATTTTGATATATAATTTGATCTTTAAAAATCTTTTTTTTATCTTTATTTAGTTTAATAGTATTCAATAAGACATTATTGATCTTAAATTTATAATATATATATACAATATCACCTTTTATTAATGGCGAATTAGCTTTAGATTTTTTGTTATTAATTTTTATTTTGTATTTTCTAATTAATCTTTGTAATAAAGATAAAGGTATAGATTCAAAATATTGAAATAAAAACTTATCTAATCTTTTATAACTTTGATCTATCTTAATTTGCAATTCTAAGACTGATCATATGAGATAAATAAAAGAAAATAAAAGATATAAAAATGTTAAGAGAAAAATATATTAATGCCTTGATAAAAGATTTATCCGATACTAATGAAAATAGTTCAATATTGAAGGAAGATAGAGTGGTAAAGCTCCCAAAAAAACCTATATAAATAAAAATATATAGTGCACCATTAAATTTATTTAAAAAATAGCCTGCCATAGCAGATCCAATTATATTTACTAATATAGTTGCTGTGGGTAGACCTAAAATATTGAAATTTAATAGATTTAAGAAGTAGCGAAAACTTGATCCTAATATAGCACCTATCACGAGCGCTAAATAAGATGACATAGTTTTTTATTTTACGAACTGAATGATACTCAAATGGGCAAAATCACCAAACCTATTACCTTTTTTGATAATACGAGTATAACCACCATTTCTAGTTTTTTGATCTTTAGAAATTTCAGAAAAAAGTTTTTGACAAGCTTCCTTATTGTTAAAAAGCTTAGCTAAAATGTATTTTCTATTACTTAAATTATCATTTTTAGCTTTAGTTACCAATTTCTCAATAAAAGGTCTTAGCTCTTTTGCTTTTTCAGTTGTAGTAGTTATAGTCTCGTGCTTAATAAGACTGATAGATAAGTTTTTTAGCAAAGCTAATCTATGGGAAGAAGTTCTATTTAACTTTCTTTGTTTAAGACCGTGTTTCATTATACTTTAAAAGGGTCTTCATATTTTTTTGATAATTCTTCTATATTTTCTGGTGGCCAACCAGGTAAATCCATTCCCATGCTGAGACTCATAGAAGACAGAACCTCTTTTATCTCATCTAGAGATTTCCTTCCAAAATTAGGTGTTCTTAACATTTCTCCTTCAGTTTTTTGAACTAAATCACCAATATAAAAAATATTATCGTTTTTTAAACAGTTAGCTGATCTAACTGAGAGTTCAAGTTCGTCTACCTTCTTAAGTAAATTCTTATTAAACTGTGGCTCATTAGACGATTGTAGTTTTTTTCTTTCATCTTCTGTAGGCTCTTCAAAATTGATAAATGGCTTAAGCTGATCTTGAAGGATCCTTGCGGCTAGGGCAGCAGCATCATCTGGGGATACTGTTCCATTAGTTTCAATATCTATAATAAGTTTATCAAACTCAGTATCTTGGCCAATACGAGAGTTTTCCACGTTAAATGAAACTCTCTTAACAGGACTGTATGTTGCATCAAGCATAATTTGTCCTACACTTTTATTTTCATTATCTTTATTTTTTTCTGCAGAAATGTATCCTTTATTTACATCTAAAAAAACCTCTAAGTTTACTTCTCTATTTGAGTCAACATTCATAATAACTGCTTCTTTATCAATAATTTCTACTTCAGGGTTTTCTTCAAAGTCTGAAGAGAGAACCTCTTTTGGACCTTTAATATTTAGACTTAATTTTTGAGAGTGATTACTTTTGGAGTTAAATGTAACATTTTTAAGATTCATAATGATATCAGTTACATCTTCTCTTACACCCTCTATCGTTGAAAACTCATGAAGCACACCATTGATTTTAATTGATGAAATAGCTGTACCTTGTAATGAAGATAAAAGCACTCTTCTTAAAGCATTACCTAGTGTGGTACCAAAACCTTTTTCCAAAGGTTCTATAACAACTGTTCCAAATTTTTTATTATCACTTATTTTATAATCAACTTTGTTTGGCTTGACCAAAGTTATCCAATTATTCTCTATCACTTTTAGCTCCTATAAATTTTAGTTTATACTCTTCGTTTCTTTTTAGGTCGACATCCGTTGTGTGGCAGTGGTGTAACATCTTTAATATTGTTAATAATAAATCCTATACTTTGTAGAGCTCTTAAAGCAGACTCTCTACCAGATCCTGGGCCTTTCATCATAACATCAAGTTTTCTCAATCCAATATCGTATGCTTTTTTTCCAGCTGCATCTGTTGCTATTTGTGCGGCGTAAGGTGTTGATTTTTTCGAACCCCTAAAACCCATAGAACCACTCGATGACCAAGATACTGCATTTCCGCTTAAATCAGAAATTGTAACTATCGTGTTATTAAAAGAACTTTTAATATGAACAACACCGTTTTGGCCATAACTTTTTTTTGATTTTTTTTTATCAGAACTCTTTTTTTCGTTTTTTGCCATTTTATTTTGTCACTTTTTTCTTTCCAGCTATAGCTACAGCTTTACCTTTTCTAGTTCTTGCATTGGTATGTGTTCTTTGCCCTCTAGTTGGTAGTTGTTTTCTATGTCTTAAACCTCGATAACAACCTAAATCTTTTAATCTTTTAATATTTTGGGATACAACTCTTCTAAGATCACCCTCTACAGTATAACTCTCATCTATTGATTTTCTTATTTTTGAGATTTCATCTTCAGAAAAGTCTTTTATTCTCTTGGTTGGATCTAAACTATTTGCCTTTAAAATATCCATAGCATACTTGGGTCCTATTCCATGAATATATGTAAGAGAAACTAACGCTCTTTTATTTACTGGTAAATTTACACCTGCTATTCTTGCCAATTCAGATCTCCTGAATGGGTGAAATTATTAAAAAAGCATTTAAAAGTCAATATAAATAACCTTAATTTAGTCCAAGTTTATCAACGATTTTAGCAGTTACAGAGCTTATTTCATCGTTGGCTTGAATATCGGTAACTGTATAATTTTTTTTAAGTGAAGATAATATTTGTAAGTGAGACTTTTTATAAATTTGAAGTCTTTTTTCGAAAAAACTATCATCTGCTCGAGACTCCTCCATAGACCTTTTTTTAATTCTATGAAGAAGTTGGTCATCATCAACCTCAAAATTAATAATATTTAAATCTTTGTTCGCAAATATTTCAATAAGTGATTCAGCTTGCATTGAACTTCTAGGAAATCCATCTATCAGTATCTGCTCGTTTAACAAAGTGTTTACTTTTTCTTTTAACACTGAAATCACAACTGTGTCCTCAATTAAGTCACCGTTATCCATTTTATTTTTAATATCTTTTCCCAAAATACTCTCGTCTTGAGATTTCTCTTTCAACAAAGAACTAACAGTTAAAATATTTAGGTCAGGTAAGATACTATCTTTCAAAATATTTGCTTGTGTGCCCTTACCGCAGCCAGGGGGACCAATAAATACTATAACCATTTACTTTTATAAATTTTATTTTTGCTTAATAATTTTTCATATTGAGATGAAAATAATTGTGTTTGAATTTGTGAAAAGAAATCCATTGCCACAATAACTACAATTAAAAGACTAGTGCCTCCTAGATAAAAAGGAACTGATAGTCTAGCAATTAAAAACTCAGGAATTAAGGCAATTAAACCTAGATAAATAGCACCTACAAATGTGAGGCGATAAATAACATGTTCTAAATATGAAGCAGTTTGCTCGCCAGGTCTATAGCCTAAAACAAAGCCACCATTATTTCTTAAATTTTCTGCCTGTTCTTTAGGATTGAAAACAATACTGGTATAAAAAAATGCAAAGAAAACAATTAGTCCAAAGAAAAAAGCCATGTAAAGGGGTTTTCCGTGAGATAAGTAAAACCCTAAACTGGATAAGAAGCCTGAACTTTCAGATGAAAAATTAGAAATAGTGTTGGGAAATAGTAACAATGATGATGCAAAAATAGCAGGTATAACCCCTGAAATATTTATTTTAATTGGCAGATAAGAAGATTGACCTCCAAATACTTTATTCCCTACTTGGCGTTTTGGATATTGAACTAATAACCTTCTTTGAGCTCTCTCTATGAAGACAATAATTACTATTAGTATAAGAAGTAAAAAAATTATTGATATAATTGCAATAGCTGATAAAGCGCCAGTTCTTCCGAGTTCAAAGGTGTTGAAAATAGCAAAAGGAAGATTTGCCACGATTCCTGAGAAGATAATAATTGAAATTCCACTTCCAAAACCATTTTCAGTTATCTGTTCGCCCAACCACATTAAAAAGATAGTTCCAGATGTCATTGTTATAACTGCAGAAATTTGAAAGAAAGCAACACTACCTAAAGTTGGATCTACTGTATCTGATAAATTTAGTATACCATTTGAAATACCATAACTTTGGAAAAGTCCTAAAACTATTGTTAAATATCTTGTGTATTGTTGAATTTTTTTCCTACCTTGAGTTCCCTGCTCTTTAAGAGCTTTTAAACTATCAAAGGATGACTGCATTAGAGTCATTATAATGGATGCTGAAATATATGGCATAACCCCTAACGTAAATATAGACATACGCATTAAAGCTCCTCCAGAAAACATGTCGAATATTCCTAATATTCCCCCACGATGTTGTTCAAATATTTGTTCTAAGACAGCTGAGTTAATACCAGGAACAGGAATATAAGTTCCAAGACGATAAACAGCTATTGCAAATAAAACAAAACCTAATTTTTTAAATAAGCCTGAGCTTTTTATTGCTTCGCTATAGTCAATATTTGGTACTTTTATATTCATAATCTAAAATTATGATGCAGATCCACCTAGTTCTTCTATCCTTTTTTTGGCACCAGGAGTAACCTTAAAATTTTTAAATTGAAGTTTCTTTTTAAACTGAATTGAGTCTATTAGTTTAATTGATTTTTTATGATCTTTCTTTTTTAAGAAACCCTCTTGTATTAAAAAATTATTATCAATTAAAGAATTTTCTTTAAATTTATTGAAACTTACTAAAGACAACGTTAAAGACTTAGGGTTAATTTTTTTTAATGAATTAAAACCTCTTTTTGGAGTTTTTCTATAAATAGGCATTTGACCACCCTCAAAATTTCTAACTGCAACACCTGACCTTGATTTTTGACCTTTGTGACCCCTACCAGCTGTTTTTCCTAATCCAGAACCAATTCCCTTACCTTTTCTTTTTCTATTTGTTTGGCGTTGTTTTGAAATTTGATTTATCATTCTTAGTTTTCTCTTTTACTAATTACAGAATTTATCTCTATGCTTCTTCTGGCAGACACTGATTTTGGTGTATTGATACTTTTTAAAGCTTTAATTGTTGATCGAACAATATTATGTGGATTTTTTGTTCCAATAGCTTTAGATACAACATCCGAAATGCCCAATGCCTCAAAAATAGCTCTAGATGGACCACCAGAGATTATACCTGTTCCTTTTGGAGCAGATCTTAAAATTACTGTGCTTGAGGAAAATTTGGCTTTTACATCATGGTGAATAGTTCTACCCTCTCTTAAAGGAATTCTAACCATAGTTTTTTTGGCTTCTTCAGATGCTTTTCTGATTGCTTCAGGTACTTCTTTAGCTTTTCCTGAGCCAAAACCAACTCTACCTTGTCCATCACCACTTACAACAAGGGCAGCAAATCCAAATCTTCTTCCACCTTTGACTACTTTAGATACTCTTCTGACTGAAATAAGCTTTTCTATTAGTTCTTTATTTGTGTTGCTATCTAACATTAAAACGATAAACCCTTTTCTCTTGCTGCATCAGCTAATACTTTAAGCCTTCCATGATATTTATATGACCCTTTATCAAATTTTACTTCTTTAATGCCTTTTTCTATAGCTAGTTCGGCAATTTTTGAGCCAACGATTTTAGCTACGTCAATTTTTTTTTGTCCTTCAGTTTTCTCTAATTTAACTGAAGAAAATGAGCATAATGTTTTATCATTACTCTCAGATAATACTGAAGCATAAATGTGTTTAGAGGATCTAAAAACTAAGAGTTTATGTTTTTTTATATTATTCAATTTTTTTCTAACTCTTAATTTCCTACGAACAGCTCTAGTTTTATCTTTATTCATTATTTTTTCTTACCTTCTTTTCTGTAAATTCTTTCACCTTCATATCGAACACCCTTACCTTTATAAGGCTCTGGTTTTCTAAATGACTTTATTTCAGCTGCAACTTGACCAACTAATTGTTTACTTGTTCCAGTAACAACCACAATATTTTTTTCGACTTTAATAGAAATACCCTCAGGAATTTCAAAGTTGATATCGTGACTATAACCCAGTGATAAGACGAGCTTTTTTCCAGAAACATTAGCTTTGTATCCAGTTCCAATTAGTTCAAGTCTTTTTTCAAATCCTTTTGAATTACCAATAATTTCATTTTTAATATTTGCATAAATAGTTCCAAGAAGTGCTTTATTTTCTCCAGAGAAATGTAAAAGATTATCTTTATGGTTAACCTTTATTCCAACAGGAAGAACAGTTGATGATTTTCCTAGCTTACCCTCAAAATTTATTTCGTTATCTTTCATAGAAACTTTTATATCTTCGGGAATATTAATAGGGTTTCTTGCTAATCTTGACATAATTTAGAAAACGCTTATTAGCACTTCCCCTCCTACTTTTTTTTCCCTCGCATCGGAGTCTGACATTACGCCTTTTGAGGTTGATAAAATTGTGGTACCTAAACCTCCAATAGTCTTAGGAATTTCATCTACAGAACTATAGACTCTACAACCTTGTTTTGTAATCTTTTCGATTTTGTTAATTAACGGTGAGCCTTTGTAATATTTAAGTGTGATTGAAATATCTTTTTTTGTATCACCTAAAATTTCAAAATTGTCAATATATCCCTCTTTTTTGAGCACATCACAAACATTAACATTTAATTTTGAGAATATCACTTTAATTGAAACTTTATTGGCCTTTTGGCCATTTCTTATTCTTGTAATCATATCTGCTAATGTGTCACTCATACTACCAACTCGCTTTCGTTAAACCTGGTATTTGACCCTTACCAGCCATGTCTCTGATAGCTATTCTAGATAAATTAAATTTGCTATAAACACCGCGAGGCCTACCAGATAGGAAACATCTGTTTCGGTATCTTATTCTTGATGAATTTCTAGGTAAGGACTCAAGTTTCATTTGTATTTTTACTCTTTCTTCAAATGGTAAATCTTTATTGGATAAAAGACTTTTTAATTTTTTCCTTTTTTCACTGAGTCTATCAATCAGTACTTTTCTATTTATATTTTTTTGTATTGCGCTTTGTTTTGCCATGGTTAATTTAGAAATGGAAAGTTCATTAATTTTAAAAGTTCATATCCCTCTTTGTCATTATTTGCAGAAGTGGCAATAGTGATATCAAAACCGAAGATATTTTCAACATTTTCAACACTAATTTCGGGAAAAATAATATGATCTTTAATACCTATGGTAATGTTACCTTGGCCATCAAAGGACTTTTTGTTGTAACCTCTGAAGTCTTTAATACGGGGCATTGCAATATTTACAAGTCTATCGTAAAACTCCATCATCATATTTTTTCTAAGAGTAACAGAAAGTCCTACTGGCATTCCTTTTCTAACTTTAAAGGAAGCAATAGCTTTTTTTGACATTCTAACAACTGGTGATTGACCGGTTATAAGAGATAAATCTTTTTTTATTTTTTCAATAGCTTTGTTATCCTCTTTAATAGCTCCGATACCCGCGTTGATTACTATTTTCGATATTTTAGGAACAGCAAGCTTATGAGATATTTCCAGATTTTTGGCTAACTGGTCAGAGACATTGAAAAGTTCTTGAACTGAATTTGACATTAGTATTTGTCTCCTGATGATTTTAAAACTCTAATTTTTTTTCCACTTTCAATTTTGAAACCTACTTTAGAGGATTTTTTAGATTTTGAGTCATAAGCTAAAATATTTGAAATATGAATTGGCATTTCTTTATCAACAATACCACCTTTAGACTCTTGAGATGGCTTTTGATGTTTTTTACTTACGTTGACACCAGATATCACAACTTTATCAACAGAGTTCATGATTTTTGAAATCTTTCCAATCTTACCTTTATCTTTACCGACTCTAACAATAACTTCGTCACCTTTTTTGTATTTTTTAATCATTATAATACCTCAGGAGCTAAACTAACTATTTTCATCATATTTCTTTTTCTAAGCTCTCTTGTAACTGGTCCAAAAATTCTTGTTCCAATTGGTTCATTTTGTTTATCTAAAAGAACAGCTGCATTAGAGTCAAATTTAATTGATGTACCGTCTTCCCTAATTAATGGCTTTTTTGTTCTTACTATAATTGCTCTTTGTACTTCACCTTTTTTAACTTTAGATCTTGGAATAGCATCTTTGACTGAAACAACAATAATGTCTCCTATTCTTGCATATCTTCTTTTTGATCCACCTATGACTTTTATGCAGCTTATCAATCGTGCTCCAGAATTATCTGCTACTAGTAAATTTGACTCTGCTTGTATCATTATTTAATAACTTCCCATGATTTATTTTTAGAAATAGGTCTAGTTTCTTGAATTCTTACTGAGTCTCCGACAATAATTTTATTGTCACTGTCATGAGCAAGGTACTTTTTTGAGACTCTTATTATTTTTTTATAAATAGGATGAGTAGTCTGTCTTGTTACCAAAACAGATATAGTTTTATCACCAGATTTTTTTACAACTTTTCCCGTTAAAATACGTTTAGGCATTTTTATTTAGCCTTTCTTTTGTTAGTAGTGATGCGATTTGTTTTTTAACTTTTTTAAATTGAGAGGTATCTGTGAGCTGACCACTTTTTTTCATAATCTTGAGGTTAAATAACTCTTTCTTTAAACTATTTATATCTTTATCAGCCATTAAAATTGATCCAACGATACGAATGTTGTTTTTACAGGTAATTTAGCAGATGCAAGTTCAAAAGCTTTTTTGGCTAAATGCTTATCAACACCATCGACTTCAAACATTATAGTTCCTGGTTTTACTCTGCAGACCCATCTATCAATTGCACCTTTTCCTTTACCCATTCTAACTTCTGCAGGTTTTGCTGTGACTGGTACGTCTGGGAAAACTCTAATCCAAAGTCTTCCAGCTCTTTTTAAAAATCTAGTGATAGCTCTTCTCGATGCCTCAATTTGCCTTGCTGTTACTCTTTCAGCATCTAACGATTTAAGTCCATAATAACCAAATGTTAGTTCATAATTGCCCTTGGCACTGCCATGAATTCTTCCTTTGTGCTGTTTTCTGTATTTTGTATTCTTAGGTAATAACATTAGTCGGTTTTCTCTTTTTTATCATCTGATTTATTTGTTGTATTTTTACTCTCGCCTTTGTAAAGCCAAACCTTAATTCCAATAATTCCATAAGTAGTTAAAGCTCGAGCAGTTGCGTAATCTATATCAGCTCTTAGGGTATGTAAAGGCACACTTCCCTCAGAAAACTTTTCTGATCTTGCTATTTCAGCGCCACCCAGTCTACCACCGCACACAATTTTTATACCCTTAGCACCAAGTTTAATTGCTGATAAACCTGATTTTTTCATCGCTTTTCTAAAAGCAACTCTCTTTTCAAGCTGTCTCGCTATTGAGTCTGCTACTAATGATGCATCTGTTTCAGGTTTTTTTATTTCTTTTATATCCAAAGAGATACTCTTATCTGACAATTTTGATAATTTATTCCTTAACTTTTCGATATCTGCTCCTTTTTTTCCAATAAGAACCCCAGGTTTTGAAGTATGAATTATAATTTTGAGGTTTGAGGCAGCTCTTTCAATTATAACTGAACTTATTCCTGCTATTGAATAATTCTTCTCTATATAATTTCTAATTTTATGATCTTCTTTTAAAAAAGTAGAGTAACTTTTCTTTTCAAACCAAGTTGATTGCCAATATTTATTAATACCGACTCTGAGCGAGGTTGGGTTAACTTTCTGTCCCATTATAATCTTTCCTCTAAAACTAAAGTTAACCTAGAAAAGGGTTTAATAATTTGAAAAGCTCTACCCTTACTCATTGGTCTAAATCTTTTCATCCTTAAACTTTTGCCAACGTAAGCTTCTTTCACAAAAAGTTTGTCAATGTCTAAGTTGTTATTATTTTCTGCATTCGCAACAGCAGAATTTAAAGTTTTTAATACTTCTTTACTTACTCTTTTATTTGAAAATTTCAAAATATTTAAAGCTGCATTAATATCTTTTTTTCTAATATCTTTAACAATTAAGTTAAGCTTTTGGGTGCTAGTTCTTATCATTTTATTGATTGCTTTTACTTCTTTAGACATAATTATTTTTTACCCTGAACTGCTTTCTTATCCCCTGAATGACCCTTAAAAACCCTAGTTGGCGAAAACTCACCAAGTTTATGGCCAACCATGTCTTCAGTTACGTAAACTGGTATAAAAGATTTACCATTATAAACAGAAATAGTAACTCCGACAAAGTCAGGTATAATTGTTGATCTTCTTGACCATGTTTTAATTGGGGATTTTGAACTTTCTTCTTTAGATTTTTTAACTTTTTTGAATAATGTTACATCAAAGTAAGGTCCTTTCCATACAGATCTTGCCATTACTTTTTAGCCCTTCTTGATATGATCATCTTAGATGTAAATTTAATTCTTCTTGTCTTCTTACCTTTTGTTTTCATTCCCCATGGAGTTGAGGGATGTCTACCACCCGATGTTCTTCCTTCTCCTCCTCCGTGTGGGTGATCAACAGGATTCATTACAACACCTCTAACAGTAGGTCTTATACCTAGGTGTCTTTTAATTCCAGCTTTACCAATTTTTTTATTTTTATTATCTTGATTAGACACTACCCCTATCGTAGCCATACATTCACCATGGACTAGTCTGGTTTCTCGGGATGACAGTTTAACCATTATATATTTTTCTTGTTCTCCTAGTACCTGTGCAAAGGATCCAGCTGATCTACATAGTTTACCACCAGCTCCTGGTTTTAATTCAATGTTATGTATAGAGGTACCAGTTGGTATATTTTTTATCTTCATCGCATTACCAGATGATATTTCTGTTTTGGCTGATGAAATAACCTTATCTCCAGTTTTTAAATCAGTAGGAGCAATAATGTATTCTTTTAAATCTTGATAGTTAATTAGCGCTATAAAGGCACTTCTATTAGGATCGTATTCTATTCTCTCTACTGTGCCAATTTTATCAAATGTATTTCTTTTAAAATTTACACGTCTGTATTTCTTCTTGTGCCCACCAGATCTATGTCTTATTGTAATCTTACCAGTATTGTTTCTACCTGAATTTGGTTGTAAATCTTCTATTAAAGATTTTTCCGGACGTCCCTTAAACAAGTGTGACTTATCTATTTTAACTGTTTTTCTATAAGAAGGTGTTGTTGGTTTGTAAGTTATCAGTCCCATATTATATCTTACCACTCATATCAATGGTGTTACCCTCTTTCAAAGTAACTATTATTCTTTTAAGTTCTGATCTTGTACCTCTTTGACCTTTAAATACTTTAGGTTTGCTCTTAACTTTTAAACTATTTAGCTTTTGAACTTTAACTTTATATATGTCTTCTATTGTCTTTTTTATATTAATTTTATCTGCATCATTTCGAACTTCAAAAATATACTTATTAAATTGAGCATTAGCTGTAGATTTTTCTGTAATGACAGGTTTTTTAATTAAATTAAGATCCATTTTAATTATTACCTATGTATGAATTATAAATTGTTGATTTTTTTGAAAATAAAATCATATCTGATTTTAATGCTGTATGGACTGAATAACTTTTATCTGAAAGAAAGTATATTTTTTTGTAGTTTTGGAATTTAATAATCAGTTTATTTTCAGTTATACTACTAAGGACAAAAATAATCATTTTGTTTGGGTTTTTTTTTAACAAATCAGAGATATTTTTTTCGTCTAATTTTTCCTCATCAAAAACAAAGAGTGACTTATTATTACTTTTACTAACTATTGATGAGACTATGGCGCTTTTTTTGACTTTTTTATTAACTTTATAGGAAACCACATGAAATTTTGGCCCAAAAGCTTTCCCCCCACCTCTTCTTTGAGTTGTTTTTTTGTTTCCAGCTCTTGCATTTCCAGTTCCTTTTTGTTTAAAAAGTTTTTTTCCTGAGCCAGTAACTTCAGATCTATCAAGACTGTGATTATTTCCTTGTTTATGGGAATAAATTTTTTGTAATGATAAATGTAAAGCTTTTTCGGATATATTTTTATCTTTTATTGTAATTTGTTCAAACATTTATTTAAAAACCTTCACTATAGATTTATTTTTTCCAGGAACAGATCCTTTGATAAATATTAATTTTTTATCTTGATCAATTAAAAGCACCTCTAAATTTTTAGTAGTTGTTAATTCATCACCTAAATGACCAGCCATTTTTTTTCCTTTGAACACCTTGCCTGGATTCTGATTTTGACCTGTTGAACCATGAGCTCTATGAGAAATAGAAACACCATGTGTTGCTCTCATACCACTAAAATTGTGTCTCTTCATAGCGCCGGCAAAACCTTTACCAGTTGATTTTGACTGTACCGAAACTTTATCACCAACTTTGAATTTAGGATCAATTAAAGAACCAACTTCAAGGAGTTCCTCGTCGGAATTTATTCTTTGTTCCTTAATTATTTTTTTTGGCTCTAAATTTAATTTATTGAATTCTTTTAATTGGGGTTTATTAAGTTTTTTTGGTTTAAGAAAACCTATAATATTTGCAAGATAACCATCTCTATCAATAGTTCTATTCCCAACTACAGTACAACTATTATAATCAAGAACTGTTGCAGAAACTCTGGTGCCATTTTTATTAACAAATGAAGTTTGGCCAATTTTAGTGCTGATTATCATAGTTAATTATTTTTTTATTTTTATATCGACATTAACACCAGATGCTAAGTCAAGCTTCATAAGTGCATCAACTGTTTGTGGTGTAGGTTCAATGATATCCATCATCCTAATGTGTGTTCGTAATTCAAACTGTTCCCTACTTTTTTTATCTACATGTGGGGATTTATTTACTGTAACTCTCTCAATTTTAGATGGCATGGGAATTGGTCCAATTACTTTAGCACCAGTTCTTTTAGCTGTCTGAAGAATATCAATTGAACTTCTATCTAAAATGTTGTGATCAAACGATTTTAATCTTATTCTAATATTTTGATTAATCATGATTATGCCAGTTTAGATTTTATTTCTTCTTCAACATTTGAAGGTACGACATCATAGTGTGAAAATAACATTGTATAACTTGCTCTTCCTTGGCTCATTGAGCGTAGATTATTAACATAACCAAACATATTAGCAAGAGGAACTAAAGACGATACAACTTTAGCATTACCTCTGTCTTCCATTTTTTCAATTTGACCTCTTCTTGAATTTAAATCACCAATAATATCACCCATGTAATCTTCTGGGGTAACTACTTCAACTTTCATCATTGGCTCAAGTAATTTTGGTCCAGCTTTTCCAACAGCTTCTCTGAATGCGGCTCTTGAAGCTATCTCAAAAGCTAATACAGAAGAGTCAACATCATGAAATGCACCATCATGAACTTCTGCTTCAAAGTCTATCACGTTATAGCCAGCTATGACTCCATTTTGAGCGGCAAAATTAATACCTTTTTCTACTCCAGGTATATATTCTTTTGGAATATTTCCTCCAACTACTGTGTTAACAAATTTAACACCAGAATTTCTCTCTAACGGTTTGAATTTCATTTTTACTCTTGCAAATTGGCCAGCACCGCCAGATTGTTTTTTATGTGTATAATCTACTTCGACATCTTTAGTAATTGTCTCTCTATATGCAACTTGAGGAGCTCCAACATCTGCTTCAACTTTGAATTCTCGTTTCATTCTATCAACCAAAATTTCTAAATGAAGTTCGCCCATACCTTTAATAATTGTTTGTCCAGACTCTTCATCTGAGGTAACTCTGAAACTTGGATCCTCTTGAGCTAGCCTTCCCAAGGCTTGTCCCATTTTTTCATAGTCAGCTTTTGTTTTAGGTTCGACTGCAACTTCAATAACAGGATCAGGGAATTCCATTTTTTCTAAGATAACTTTTTTTGATGGGTCACATAAAGTATCACCAGTAGTGACATTCTTCAAACCAACTAAAGCAACTATATCTCCTGCCTTTGCATCTTTAATTTCCTCTCTAGTGTTTGAGTGCATTAAAAGCATTCTTCCAATTCTTTCTTTTTGATTTTTTGATGAATTAAGTATGGTTGAACCTGAGCTGAGGTTTCCACAATAAAGTCTACAAAAAGTTATTTGACCAACAAAAGGATCGGCTGCAACTTTAAATGCCAAGGCCGCAAAAGGTTCTTCAGGGGTATTAGGAATTTGTAATTTATCATCTGAGCCTTCTTTTATTCCTTCAACAAAACCTATGTCTTTAGGAGAAGGTAAATAATCTACAACAGCATCAAGTAACGGTTGGACACCTTTATTTTTAAAAGCAGTTCCACACAAAACAGGAACAAATTTAAAATCAATTGTTCCTTTTCTTATACAAGCTTTTAATGTATCAACAGATATTTCTTTTCCCTCTAGATAGTCCTCTAGTGCTTTATCATCCGCTTCAACTGCATTTTCTATTAACTCTTCTCTTTTTTTCTTAGCTTCCTCAATTAAATCATCGCTAATATCAGTAACATCATATTCTGCTCCGAGACTATCGTCTTTCCAAATAATTGATTTAAAATTGACAAGGTCAACAACTCCTTTGAAATCTGCCTCTTTTCCAATTGCCATTTGCAAAACAAGAGGATTAGCTCCCAATCTATCTTTGATAGATTGAACATTCATCTCAAAATCTGCACCAAGTCGGTCCATTTTATTACAAAAACAAATTCTTGGAACTTTATACCTATCAGCTTGTCTCCAAACTGTTTCTGATTGTGGTTCAACTCCTGCAACACCATCAAAACATGCAACAGCACCGTCTAAAACTCTTAAAGATCTTTCAACTTCGATTGTGAAATCAACGTGACCTGGCGTATCAATAATATTTATTCTGTGATCATTCCAAAAACAGGTTGTGGCAGCAGAGGTTATTGTTATACCCCTTTCTTGTTCCTGTTCCATCCAATCCATGGTTGCTGCACCATCATGAACTTCGCCTATTTTGTGAGACTTACCCGTGTAATATAAAATTCTTTCTGTTGTAGTGGTTTTACCTGCATCTATATGGGCCATGATTCCAATATTTCTGTATTTACTTAAATCCATTTTACCACCTATAATGTGCAAACGCTCTATTAGCCTCTGCCATTTTATGAACTTCGTCTTTTTTCTTAACAGAATTACCTTTGTTTTCGAAAGCATCTATTAATTCATTAGCAAGTCTTTCTCTTTGAGTTTTTTCATTTCTTTTTTTTGAGTTTGTTAGTATCCATTTAAAAGCTAAAGCCTGTGCTCTGGTACTTCTAACTTCCATGGGTACTTGATAAGTTGCTCCACCTACTCTTCTTGATTTTACTTCGACAGATGGTTTTACGTTATTGATAGATTTTTGAAAATATTCTAATGGATCATCACTTTGGTTATTTGTTTTAATTATATCAAGAGCACCATATACGATTTTTTGTGCTACAGTCTTTTTACCACCTACCATAACTTCGTTAATAAATTTATTTAAAACAACACTATTATAAATAGGATCAGGTAAGACTTGTCGTTTCTCTGCTGCTCTTCTTCTTGACATGATTTAAAATTTAATTTTTTGGCTTTTTAGCCCCGTATTTAGATCTGCGTTGCCTTCTTTTTTCAAGCCCTTGTGTATCTAAGGTACCTCTTATGATATGATATCTTACTCCAGGTAAATCTTTAACTCTTCCTCCTCGAATTAATACAACAGAGTGTTCCTGTAAATTATGTCCTTCACCTGGAATGTATGCTGTAACTTCTTGACCATTTGTTAACTTGACTCTAGCAACCTTTCTCAAAGCCGAATTAGGCTTTTTTGGGGTGGTTGTATAAACCCTCAGGCACACGCCTCTTTTTTGAGGACATGACTTTAGAGCAGGAACTTTGTTTCTGTTGGAAACCTTATCCCTGGATTTCCTGACTAACTGATTTATGGTCGGCATAGTTCGCAGAATATATTTATAGTATTAACTATAGTCAACATCTATTTGGAGGTTTCTAGCTGTTTTAATAATGAATTATCGCGGATTTTAGCCTCTTTTCGAAGCGCTCTTATTACATTACCCGTTCCAGCTGGAATTAATTTACCAACAATAACATTTTCTTTTAGACCTGTTAATTTATCAACTTTTCCATTGATAGCAGCCTCGGTTAGTACTCTAGTTGTCTCTTGGAAAGAAGCTGCTGAAATAAATGAATTAGTTTGAAGGCTAGCTTTAGTAATACCTAGGATCATCATTTTAAATTGAGCTTCTTTTTTTCCTTCTTTTTTTAAATCATTATTTTTCTCAACAACAGTTATTTTATCTTTTATATCACCAACTAGGTATTCACTGTCTCCTGCATCAATTACTTCCACTTTTTGAAGCATTTGACGAGTGATGCATTCAATATGTTTGTCATCAATCAAAACACCTTGTAAACGGTAAACTTTTTGAACTTCTCTAACCATATATTCAGCTAATGCTTCGATACCAAGAATATTTAAAATATCTGTTGGAGAAGGTGTGCCATCAACAATCATATCACCTTTATTTACATTATCTCCTTCGTTAAAGTAAATATAAGTACCTTTAGGAATTAAAAACTCTACTGGCTCTCCCTCTTCTGGGTTAATAATAATTCTCCTTTTGCTTTTTATATCTTTTCCAAATTCAATGGTTCCAGAAATTTCTGCTAAGACTGCTGGGTTTTTTGGTTTTCTAGATTCAAAAATATCAGCGACTCTTGGTAAACCACCGGTTATATCTTTTGTTTTAGATGACGCTCTTGGTATTCTTGCTATTACATCACCTGCTATAACTTCTTTACCTTTTTCAATATTCAAAACAATGCCAACGCTTAAATCATACGTAGATGAATTTTTAGATTTAATTGGATTACCATCTTTATCAGTTATCAATAACTGTGGTTTAAGATCTTGCTTTCCCTGGAAACTTTTCCAATCAATTATTACTTTAGATGAAATTCCTGTCGTTTCATCAAACTTTTCGATAAAAGATACGCCTTCCACTAAATCGCTAAAATCTAATTTTCCACTCTCTTCTGCTACAATAGGCACAGTATATGGATCCCACTCAAGTAATAAGCTATTTAGCTTAACTTCAGAGTTATTTTTCACTAATAATGTTGAGCCGTATGGTGCTCTAAACGAAGAAACTAAAGTTTTATTATTATCATATATTTCCAGTTCAGTAGTTCTGTTAATGATTATTTCACTACCAGAGCCGTTTACAACTGATCTGAGATTTTTAATTTTAACTTTTCCATCGCTGGGTGATTCAAAATTAGATTTTTCTGCAGATGAACTCGCAACACCTCCAACATGGAATGTCCTCATAGTCAACTGTGTACCAGGTTCACCAATAGACTGAGCTGCAATAATACCAACAGCTTCACCTGTATTTACAGGTACTCCTTTGGCTAAGTCTCTACCATAAGATTTAGCACAAATGCCATGTGTTGTTCCACAAGTTATTGGTGATTTAATTCTAACTGAGGTAATATTTTCTTTTTCTAATATTTCTATTTCTTCATGTGAAATATAAGCATCATTTTTAATTATCACCTCACCTTTTCTATTTTTAACATCGTCAGCAAGGTATCTACCAAAAACTCTTTCTGTTAAAGGTATGGAAACTTCACCAGATTCATAGATAGTGTCTACAGTTAATCCATTTTTACATGTGCAGTCTTTACATGTAATTGTTAAATCTTGAGCCACATCAACTAATCTTCTGGTTAGATATCCTGAACTTGCAGTTTTAAGAGCGGTATCTGCTAATCCTTTTCTAGCACCGTGAGTAGAGTTAAAATATTCAAGAACTGTTAAACCATCTTTAAAGTTAGATGTAATTGGGTTTTCAATAATCTCTCCTGACGGCCTTGCCATTAAACCTCTCATACCGGCTAACTGCTTAAGCTGAGCCTCAGAACCACGAGCACCGGAGTCTGCCATGATGTAAACAGAGTTAATTTGGCTATCTTTGTTAGATGAAACAGTTTTCATCATTGCTTTAGCCACTTTGTCTGTACACGTAGACCACAAGCCAACGACTTTGTTATATTTTTCTCTTTCAGTGATAAGACCCTCTTGATATTGATTTTCAAGACTATTTACAAGTTTTTGTGTATCTTGAATTAAAACATTCTTTTCCTCAGGAATAACTAAATCATCTTTTCCGAATGAAATACCTGCTTTTGCTGCATATTTAAAGCCCACATTCATGATTTGATCAACGAATATACAGGTCGCCTTTTGACCAGTAAATCTGTAAACATTATCTAAAAGATTACTAATATCCTTTTTTGTAAGAACTTTATTTATTACATCGAAAGGTAAGTTCTTATTTTCAGGTACTGTTTTAAAAAGCAAAACTCTGCCAGCAGAGGTAGTATATTTTTTAAATTCATAACAATCTTTTTCTGAGTTATAAATTTTTGTCCTATAAATTATTGGGGTATGTAATTCAATTGTTTTATTTTCCAATGCAAATTCCACTTCACCTACATGAGAATAATATTTCTTTGATTCTTCTTTTTCATTTATCAATGATAAGTAGTAAATGCCCAAAACTATGTCTTGACTTGGAACTATAATTGGTTTGCCACTTGATGGTGAAAGAATATTATTTGTGCTCATCATTAAAACTCTTGCTTCTAATTGGGCTTCAAGACTTAGAGGTATGTGAACTGCCATCTGATCACCATCAAAATCTGCATTAAAAGCAGTACAAACTAATGGATGTAGTTGAATAGCTTTACCTTCAATTAATATTGGTTCGAACGCTTGTATACCTAGCCTGTGTAAAGTAGGTGCTCTATTTAAAAGAATTGGATGCTCTCTAATTACTTCATCGAGTATATCCCAAACCTCGGGTCTCTCTGACTCGACCATTTTTCTTGCAGATTTAAGTGTTGAAGCAAAACCGTAAGACTCAAGTTTATTATAAATAAAAGGTTTAAAAAGCTCTAAGGCCATTTTTTTGGGTAAGCCACATTGATGAAGTTTTAATTCTGGACCAACAACAATTACAGAACGGCCAGAATAATCAACTCTTTTCCCTAATAAGTTTTGTCTGAATCTTCCTTGTTTTCCCTTTAGCATTTCTGAGAGAGATTTTAGAGGTCTTTTGTTAGTGCTTGTTATTACTCTTCCTCTTCTTCCATTATCGAATAGAGCATCAACAGACTCTTGAAGCATTCTTTTTTCGTTTCTAACGATTATGTCAGGAGCCCTAAGATCTAAAAGTCTTTTTAATCTATTGTTTCTATTGATGACTCTTCGATACAAATCATTCAGGTCAGAAGTTGCAAAGCGACCTCCTTCTAAAGGCACTAGAGGTCTTAACTCAGGTGGTATGACAGGAAGAACCTTTAAAACCATCCATTCAGGTTTAATGTTTGAGTTTTTAAAGCCTTCCATTACTTTCATTCTCTTTAAAATTTTTTTCTTTTTAGTTTCAGATGAAGTTGCTTCACTTTCTTCTACAAGTTTTTTAATTTCTTCCACTAAATCAATTTTAGATAAAATTTCCTGAACTGCTTCAGCACCAATACCATGTTTAAAAGAGTCTTCACCAAATTGTTCTATAGCCTCCTCTAATTCTTCATCATTTAATAATTGATTAGGGTTTAAACCTGACATTAAAGGGTCAATGACTATATGACTTTCAAAATAGAGGACTTTTTCAAGGTTCTTTAAGGTAATATCAAGTGCTAGACCAATTCTACTTGGTAATGATTTTAAAAACCAAATGTGAGCTACGGGCGCTGCTAATTCAATATGAGCCATTCTTTCTCTTCTGACTTTAGAAAGCGTAACTTCAACACCACATTTTTCACATGTGATACCCTTAAATTTCATTCGTTTATATTTTCCACATAGACACTCGTAATCCTTAGTTGGTCCGAAAATTCTTGCACAGAATAAACCTTCTCTCTCTGGTTTAAAGGTCCTGTAATTTATAGTTTCAGGTTTTTTAATTTCACCAAAAGACCAAGATCTTATCTGCTCAGGACTTGAAACCGAAATTTTTATCTGATCAAAGTTGAGAGCTTGATTATTAGTTTTAAATAAATTAGTTAAATCTTTCATTGTGCGTTCTCCCTATTAACAGTTGGATCTGTTTCAATTAATTCAACATTCAATCCAAGAGATTTTAATTCTTTTACTAAAACATGAAATGACTCTGGGATTCCACTTTCAAAGTTATAGTCACCTCTTATTAAGGCTTCGTAAACTTTTGTTCTTCCAGCAACATCATCAGATTTGATTGTTAATATTTCTTGTAAGGTGTTAGATGCGCCATATGCTTCCAAAGCCCATACTTCCATTTCTCCAAATCTTTGCCCACCAAACTGTGCTTTTCCACCAAGAGGTTGTTGTGTAACAAGACTGTATGGCCCAATCGATCTAGCGTGGATTTTGTCATCAATTAAATGATGAAGTTTCAAAATATATTTATATCCTACTGTAACTTTTCTTTCAAAACGTTCTCCTGATCTACCATCAAACAGATGAACTTGGCCACTATTATCAAATCCCGCTTTATCTAAAAGATTTGTAATTTCGTGAGTATTAGTTCCATCAAAAACAGGAGTAGCAAAAGTAACGCCTTTTTCAAGATTACCGGCAAGTTCGATAAGCTGATCATCATTCATTTTTGTAATTTCAGTATTTGATTCTTTATTATGCTCATAAAATCTAGACAGTGAGTCCTTAAGTTGATTTATGTTCCCTTGTTTCTTTGCTATGTCTAAGCTTTGGGAGATTTGTTTACCTATTCCATATGCTGCCCAACCCAAGTGAGTTTCTAAGATTTGACCAATATTCATCCTGCTTGGTACACCCAATGGATTAAGTAAAACATCTACTGGAGTTCCATCCTCTAAAAACGGCATATCCTCAACTGGAACTATTTTCGAAATAACACCCTTATTACCATGTCTTCCGGCCATCTTATCACCTGCTTGTAGTTTTCTTTTAACAGCAACAAAAACCTTAACAACTTTCAGGACACCCGGAAGTAAATCATCACCACTTTGTATTTTTTCAATTTTATTTTGAAACTTTTTATCTAATAAAATTACAGCATCGCTAAAAATTTTCTTCTGTGAAGTAAATGTTTCCATTGAAGTGCTATCATCAACCTGGATTTGTTCTAAAGTTTCAATAGATTTGGATTTTAAAATTTCCTCTTCAATTTTATTTCCTTTGACAAAAACATCAATATTTGAGTCTGAAATCTTATTTTTAAAAATATTAATTAGATTTTGTTTATAATTATTCTCTAAAATATTCTTTTCGTCATCTCTATCTTTGGCTAATCTATCTATTTCAACTCTTTCAATAGCTATAGTTCTTTCATCCTTTTCTACACCCCTACGCACTAATACTTGGACATCAACTACTACACCAGAGTAGCCAGTAGGTAGTCTCAAAGATGTATCTTTTACATCAGCTGCTTTTTCAGAGAAAATTGCTCTTAATAACTTTTCCTCTGGAGTGATTGGGGAGTCACCCTTTGGGGATACCTTTCCAACTAAAATGTCTCCTGGTTTAACCTCAGAGCCAATATAAACAATTCCTGCCTCATCAAGATTTGTTATACTTTCATCACCAACATTGGGCATATCTCTTGTAATCTCTTCTGGACCTAATTTAGTATCTCTACATAAAACCTCAAACTCCTCTATGTGTATTGAGGTATATCTATCTTCATGAACAACTCTTTCAGACATAATTATAGAGTCCTCAAAATTGTATCCGTTCCAAGGCATAAAACCTACTAGAAGATTTCTTCCTAATGCCAATTCTCCTAAGTCAGTTGAGGGTCCATCTGCAATAATATCACCTCTTTCGACATAATCTCCTATTTTGACTATTGGTTTTTGATTAATCGCAGTGCTTTGATTAGATCTTTGGAATTTTTTAAGATTATAAATATCTACACCACTTTTATCCTTGCTAATATTTTTTGAGTCAGATCTTATAACTATTCTCGATGAGTCAACTTGATGAACGTAACCATTATTTTTTGCAATTACAACAGCCCCACTGTCTCTTGCTACTTTTGACTCAAATCCAGTTCCGACTAAAGGAGCTTCACTTTTTACAAGAGGAACAGCTTGTCTCATCATGTTTGACCCCATTAAAGCTCTATTAGCATCGTCGTTTTCTAAAAATGGTATTAAAGATGCTGCAACAGAAACCAGCTGTTGAGGATTGACATCCATGAAGTCTATTTCAGATGGACTACAAAAAATAAAATCACCTTTTCTTCTACAACTAACTTGCTCTTCAGCGAATTTACCGTTTTCATTAATCGGGCTATTTGCCTGTGCTATAGTATAGTTTTCTTCTTCATCAGCATTAAGATAAAGAACTTCATCTGTTACAGTGCCTTTAACTATTTTTCTATATGGAGTTTCAATGAAACCATATTGGTTAATTCTAGCAAAAGACGAAAGACTGTTAATAAGGCCGATATTTGATCCTTCGGGAGTTTCTATAGGACAAATTCTTCCATAATGAGTTGTATGGACATCTCGAACTTCAAACCCAGCTCTTTCTCTAGTAAGACCACCAGGTCCCAGTGCAGAAATTCTTCTTTTATGTGTAATCTCACTTAAGGGATTAGTTTGATCCATGAACTGACTTAATTGACTTGTTCCAGTGAATTCTTTTAAAACTGTTTGAATTGGTTTTGAATTAACAAGATCTTGGGGCATGATTGACTCAATATCAACTGTTCCCATTTTTTCTCTAATAGCTCTCTCCATTCTAACTAGTCCAATTCTGTATTGATTCTCAATTAACTCCCCCACTGATCTAACACGTCTATTCCCAAGATGATCGATGTCATCTTTACCAGCACTGTCAGTTTTCATATCAAAGAGTTTTTTTGCAACTGCAAGAATGTCATTTTTGCTTAAAATTCTTTTTTTGTTATCTTTATCTAAAGATAAGTAAGTGTTTATTTTAACTCTACCTACCTCGGATAAGTCGTATCTATCTTCGCTAAAAAACATGTTTTGAAATAGATAATTACTTGCCTCTAGAGTAGGTGGTTCACCTGGTCTTAAAATTTTAAAAATATCAAAAAGAGCTTCTTCTCTTGAGTTATTTTTATCAGCCACAAGTGAATTTATAACACCTAAATTACCGGTGGCTTGATTAGCATTAATAACAGAGAAATGATTTATAGAAAGCTCCTCTAATCTTTTAAAAAACTCTTCGGTTAATAGTGTGCCAGCTTCAGCGTAAACCAATCCATTATCAAGATTGACAATATCATTTGATAAATAGAAACCATATAAATCTTCTTCTCTAAAAAAGAATTTATTTATTTTTTTATCTTTTATTTCTTTTAATAATTTTAGAGATAATTTAACATCTTTAAAAGCTATTATTTCATTTGAATTAGGGTCTACTAAATTAAATGGTAAATTTTTATATTTAAATTTATTTAAATCTAAACTTACTATCCAACCTTCTTTGCTTTTCTTAAAGTCAAAAGTTTCATAAAAATAAGTTAAAATTTCTTCGGAGGTCATACCTGACACTTTGTAAATATCTGGTTCGACTTTATTTTGCATACACTCATGTAAGTACTTTTCTGACGCCTTAGATGGTAAGGCCTGTAAAATAGTTGTAGAGATCATTTTCTTTTTTCGATCAATTCTAAAGAATAAATTATCTTTATGGTCGAATTCAAAGTCTAACCAAGAACCTCTATAAGGGATTATTCTGGCATTATATAATACCTTGCCACTAGCATGTGTTTTACCCTCATCGTGGTCAAAAAATACACCTGGAGATCTGTGTAACTGACTTACAACTACTCTTTCAGTTCCATTAACAACAAATGTACCGTTATTTGTCATTAGAGGTAAATCACCCAGATAAACGACTTGTTCTTTTATATCTCTTAGTGATTTTTCTTCAGTTTCTTCATTTATATCCCAAATTATAAGACGAAAAGTAACCATAAGAGAGGCTGAGAAAGTTAAACCTTTCCTTCTACACTCCTCTACATCGTACTTAGGATTATCAAGATAATAGTCAATATAGTGAAGTTCAGATTTGCCTGCATAGTCTTTTATGGGAAAGACAGAATTAAAGACCTCTTGCAAGCCTGTGTTTGAACGGTTCTCTACTGACTTTCCTAATTGAAGGAACTTATCGTAGGAAATTTTTTGAATATCAACTAAATTCGGAACCTCAATCGTTTTACCGATTTTTCCAAATGAATATCGAATTCGTTTTTTTTCTGTAAAGCTAAGTGGCATATTTTATAGAACCTATAAAAATATTTATTTAAGTTCTACTTTTGCGCCAGCGGCTTCTAGCTGTGTCTTCATAGCTTCCGCCTCTTCTTTCTTAACTCCTTCTTTTAAGGTTTTAGGAGCACCCTCAACCATGTCTTTAGCTTCTTTTAAACCAAGACCTGTAATAGCCCTTACTTCCTTAATAACATTGATTTTTTGATCACCAGCTGCTGATAAAACAACATCGAAAGCATCTTTTTCTTCTGCTGCATCCGCTGCAGGAGCTGCTCCACCTGCTGCTACTGCTACAGGTGCCGCTGCGGTTACACCCCATTTTTCTTCTAAAAGTTTTGAAAGTTCTGCTGCTTCCATTACTGTTAGTGTTGATAACTCATCAACAATTTTATTTAAATCTGCCATTTTTTTGTCTCTCCCTAATTAGTCTTTTTTGTTTTGTAATATTGAAATGATATCCTGATCTGGTCTTTGTAATAATCTTACAAGCTTTGAAGCAGGTGCATTAATCAATCCAACTATTTTTCCTCTTATTTCTTCAAGAGAAGGTAAAGTTGCAACCTTAGCTATATCCTCTTTAGAATATAACTGGTTATCAAAAAAAGCTGCCTCTGCAGATAGCTTTTTTAAATCTTTTTCAAATTTTTTACAAACTTTTGCAGTTCCAACAGGATTATTTGTAAAAATTAATAATTTTTGATTAGATAAAAAATCAATTAGACCTTTTTTTTCATCATCTTTGTTAACAAATATTTTAACAATATTATTTTTGGAAACTTTAGTTACTCCATCATTATTTCTAATTTCAGTTCGAAATTCGATCATTTCTTTTACTGACATCTCTGAAAATGATGCAACGAATATAGCAGAATAATCCTTTGACATTTGATCAAGGTTTTCAATATATTGTTGTTTTTCAGCTTTATTCATTAAATTTCAACCCTTAAACCAAAACCCATAGAAGAAGATAGATAAACAGAATTCACAAAGTTACCCTTCAATCCTGACGGTTTTATTTTTTTTATTTCATCAATAAAAGAAGTTACGTTTTCAGTTAATTTACTTTCGTCAAAACTAACTTTACCTAAAGCAGCATGTATGGTTCCTGCTTTATCATTTTTATATGCTACAAGTCCTTTATTGATATTTTCAATTGTACTTTTTATATCATTTGTCACGGTACCTGTTTTAGGATTAGGCATTAAACCTTTTGGACCTAAAATTTTAGCAATTTTACTTACAACAGACATCATGTCTGGAGTAGCTACAATCACATCTACGTCAATCTTTTTTTCAAGAGTAGCAACTAAATCATCTCCTCCAACATGTTTAGCACCAGCTGCTTTAGCCTCCTCTGCAGCTTTTCCTTGAGCAAAAACTGCGATTTGAACTTTTTTTCCTAGACCATGGGGAGGTATAAAACTACCTCTGACATTTTGATCAGACTGCTTAGAGTCAATACCTGTATTGATTGAAACTTCTAAAGACTCATCAAATTTAACATATTTTTTTTCTTTAATAATTTTAACTGCATCAGATATTTTGTATGACTTTGTAAAGTCTATACCTTCAATTTGTTTTTTTTTGTTCTTAGTTAAATTCATTATACAATTTCCATACCCATTGACCTTGCTGATCCGAGTATTATTTTTGATGCTTGATCAACATCATATGCATTAAGATCCTCTAATTTTTCTTTTGCTATCTCTTCTACCTGTTTCATTGTAACCTTACCTAATTTTGCTCTACCAGGCGTTTGACAGCCTTTTTTTATTTTTGCAGCTTTTTTTAAATAAAAAGTAACGGGAGGTTTTTTTGTGACAAAATCAAATGATCTATCTTTGTATGCTGTAATTATAGTGGGTATAGGTGCACCTTTTTCCAAATCTTTTGTCTTATCATTAAATTGTTTACAAAAATCTTGAATGTTTAATCCCTTTTGACCTAAAGCAGGGCCAACAGGAGGTGCAGGATTAGCTGAACCAGCTGGGATTTGTAATTTTATGTATCCTAAAATCTCTTTAGCCATGCTATTAGCCCTTAACCACTTGTGAATAATCTAGTTCTAAAGGTGTCGGTCTCCCAAAAATTGAGACGGACACTTTAAGCTTTTGTCTTGAACTGTCAACCTCTTCTATAATACCACTAAATGATGCAAATGGACCATCAGACACCTTAATCTGTTCACCAACTTCATACTCAAACTTAGGTTTAGGATTATCAACACCTTCAGTAATGTCTTGTAATAATTTAGATACCTCTCGTTCAGATATGGCAATTGGCTTATCTTTTGTGCCAAGAAAATTTGAAACTTTTGGTATATCTCTAACTAAATGCCAGGTGTCATCGTTCATTATCATCTTGATTAATACATACCCTGGGAAAAATTTTTTCTCAGAGTTAACTCTTACACCCCTTCTTACCTCCACTACTGCTTGAGTAGGAACAGATACTTCAGAAATCGAGTCTTCTAAATTAACTTTTTTTGCCTCATCTAAAATTGAGTCTGCAACTTTTTTCTCAAAGCCAGAATGGCAGTGTACAACATACCACTTTGATGTATCTGTATTTTCAACCATTAAACTATCCTAGAACTATTCTCACAATAAAAGAAAAAAATTGGTCTAAAAGCATTAAAATAATTGCAGCAATACTAATGACAACCAAAACGATACCTGCTGATGTGAAAGTTTCTCTCTTGGAGGGCCAGGTAACTTTAGATACCTCCTGTCGTACTTCTCTTAAATATTTAGCAGGGTTAAATTTCATATTCTTATAAATATTTTTGGCAGGAGTGGCAGGCATCGAACCCGCAACCTCCGGTTTTGGAGACCGGCGCTCTACCAGTTGAGCTACACTCCTTCATATTAGTATTACTGCAGAGAATATTTTTATTCGATAATCTCTGAAACAACTCCTGAGCCAACAGTTCTACCGCCTTCACGAATAGCAAAACGTAAATTGTTATTCATTGCGATAGGAGCAAGTAACTCAACTTCAAGTGTAATATTATCTCCAGGCATTACCATTTCAGTACCTTCAGGTAATTTAATGGAACCAGTAACATCAGTGGTTCTAAAATAAAACTGAGGTCTGTAATTTGCAAAGAATGGAGTGTGTCTTCCACCCTCTTCTTTGCTTAAAGCGTAAATCTCTGCTTTAAATTTTTTGTGAGGTTTAATACTACCAGGAGCAGCCAAAACTTGGCCTCTCTCAACCTCTTCCTTTTTAGTTCCACGAAGAAGGGCACCAATATTATCTCCGGCTTCACCTGAGTCTAATAGTTTTCTAAACATTTCAACTCCGGTACAAACTGTTTTGGTTGTATCTTTTAAACCAATAATTTCAATTTCTTCACCTGGTTTAATAACACCTTGTTCAACTCTTCCAGTAACAACGGTACCTCTTCCGGAAATAGAAAATACATCTTCAACTGGCATCAAGAAGGGTTTATCTAATTCTCTTGTAGGAGCAGGAATATACTCATCAATTTTTGACATTAGTTCAATGATTGAGTTTTTACCAATATTTTCATCTCTGTCTTCTACAGCCGCAAGAGCTGATCCTTTAACAATTGGAATATCATCACCAGGGAAATCATATTTTGATAGAAGCTCTCTTATTTCAACTTCTACAAGCTCTAATAATTCTTGATCATCTACTTGATCAACTTTATTTAGGTAAACAACTAGTGCTGGTACACCAACCTGTCTAGCTAAAAGAATGTGTTCACGTGTTTGAGGCATTGGACCATCAGCTGCGTTAACAACTAAAATACCTCCGTCCATCTGAGCAGCACCAGTAATCATATTTTTTACGTAGTCTGCGTGACCTGGACAGTCGACGTGAGCATAGTGTCTTTTATCAGTTGAATACTCGACGTGCGCTGTTGAAATTGTTATACCTCTCTCTTTTTCTTCAGGTGCTTTATCAATTTCATCATATGCTGTAAACTCTGCACCACCTTTTTCTGCCAAAACTTTTGTTATCGCTGCAGTAAGTGTAGTTTTACCATGGTCGACGTGACCGATAGTTCCGATGTTGACGTGTTCTTTCGATCTGTCAAATTTTTCTTTAGTCATTTTAAGTTGTTACCTCTTTTTAATATCTGTTACTTAATTTTTTCGATGCATTTGGAGCGGGTGAAGGGAATCGAACCCTCGTAGCCAGCTTGGAAGGCTGGAGCTTTACCATTAAGCTACACCCGCGATTTAGCGGGTAACCACTTCAAAACATCCACAAAATCAAATCCTTGTGAGTTCCGATAAACTACTAATTTTTCTTTAAAATTCAATAAGAAAAGTGAAAAAAAGTGGTGGAGGGAGTAGGATTCGAACCTACGTACACTTGCGTGAACAGATTTACAGTCTGCCGCCTTTAACCACTCGGCCATCCCTCCAAAGTGTTTAAAATCAGGTGTTGATTAATAGATAATTGTCTTTGAAAGTCAATAGACTTCCTTAATTTTTACTGTTATTTAAAACAATGTTTATTTCAGGGGTTAATTCTTGCACTAGTTGTATAATTCATAATCCTGATAAAATTATTGAAATTTTTATAAATATTGAGAAACAATCAGCTTTTGCAAAGTTGATAGAGCAAAATAAACTTAATAATAAGACAAAGTTACTAAAGAAAAACGATTTTAATAGACTTGGTATTAAAAATGATAGGTTTATCAGTGATATAGTTATACGAAGAGAAAAGTACAAACCCTCCAATTTAGAGGAAATTATTATAAACACCAAAAAATCTCTTATTATCATTGCCGATCAGATTACAGACCAAAATAACCTTGGAAACATAATAAGAACGGCTCTGTTGATGGGAGCTGATGGTCTATTACTATCAGAGCATTCTTCGGCAGATATTAACGATGTAACGTCATTAACCTCGTCTGGAGCCGTTGAAGTATTGAAATATCATGTTTCTAAAAATATTAACAGAACAATAGAATTTCTAAAAAAATCTGGCTATTGGACTTATTCCCTAGATATGAGTGGTCAGGAAGTGAACAGAGAATTTAATTTTGATAAAAAATCTGTCATCATTGTAGGTAGTGAGGGAAAAGGGATTAGAAGAAATATTTTAACAAAGAGTGACTTTAAAATAAGCATACCTCAAGAAAATGTAGATGGTATTGATAGTTATAATGCAGCAAATTCTCTAGCAATTGCCGCATATCATTTCAAAATAAGTACTTTTTAAATATTGTTTATTCTAGATTTTAATATAAATAATAACACAATGCCGGCTTAGCTCAGTTGGTAGAGCAGTTGATTTGTAATCATCAGGTCGGGAGTTCGAGTCCCCCAGCCGGCACCATTTTCTTTTATTAGTAAAACTCGTGAACACATATAATTGATTATTTTCAATACTTACATTAAGTTTAAAATCCATGGTTTCGGATATCGATCAATTTGGTAGAGATACCACAAAAAATAATAATCCAAGTTTTAAAGAAGAAAAGTCTAAGAAAATTTTAGACTCATTAGCTGAAATAAAAAATCAATTAGAAAATAAAGACTATAATCCAAATGTTGATGACTCGTCACCAAAAATAAGAGTTAGTAATTTGAAAAATAAATCTGATTTTGATGAACTGAAATTAAAAATTGAGTCTTTAGAAAAAAAAATTAATACCATTGATATATTCCTGAACAATAAATCAAGTATCAAAGAAGTTCATGAACCAACGTCTAAGAAACTTGATGGGGACTTAAGTATTTTTCATAAATTAGATAATCAAACATCAATACAACAAAACAAATCATTGCTAGTTCTTGAAGATGAAAGTGATTTTAATAGATCAAATTTTAATTTATTTCGTTTTATTATGACAATAAATTTTCTAACAATAGTTCTTATAGGTTTAATTGTTTATATAAAAGATATACCGTTCAAAGATATTATAAGTATTTTTTAAATTAGATGACTGAAGGTTGAATTTTTTCAACACTTGCTGCGCTAAACTTAAACTCAGGAATTTTACCAATTGGATCTAACTGAGGGTTTGTGAGCACGTTTGCAGCAGCCTCAGCAAAACAAAATGGCATGAAAACCATACCTTCAGGAATTTCTCTGTCACTTCTGACCTTAATAGCCAGTGATCCTCTTTTTGTTTTGACTAACACTTGATCTCCAGGATTAATTGTCATCCTTTTCATGTCCCACCTATTCATACTGACTATTGCTTCAGGTTCTATATGATCCAAAACATTTGCTCTTCTTGTCATAGAACCAGTGTGCCAATGTTCTAATAATCTTCCTGTTGTCAATATCATCGGGAAGTCGTCATCTGGTAGTTCCGCTGGTGGTATTAATTTAGCAGGTACTATTTTTCCTCTTCCATTTGCGGTAGGAAAGTTTTCATTGAATATAATCTCATTTCCAGGTTTGTTTGGATCATCACATGGGTATGTAACAGAGTTTTCGTTTTCTAGTCTTTCATAAGTAATGTTTTTTAGAGAAGGCATTACTTGTGCCATTTCATTAAAAATATCTCTAGGATGTAAATAACTCCAATTTAAACCCATACCTTGGGCTATGGCTTGAGTAATCCACCAATCTTGTCTCGCTGAACCAGGAGGCGGAACTGCTTGACGACCTAATTGAACTTGTCTGTTAGTATTTGTATAAGTTCCAGTTTTTTCAGCATGGGCTGATGAAGGTAAGATTACATCTGCATGCCAGGCAGTTTCAGTCATGAAAATATCTTGAACAACTAAATGTTCTAATTTAGCTAATGCTGCTCTAGCATGATTTTGATCAGGATCTGACATTGCAGGGTTTTCACCCATAATATACATACCTTTAATTTCATCTTCTAAAATTTTATTAATAACTTCAACGACAGTTAAACCTTTTTTATCATCAAGACCTGTCTTCCAAAAATTTTCATATTTTTGATGGATGCTCCCATCCTCAACTGATTGGTAATCAGGAAAGACCATTGGAATTAATCCGGCATCAGATGCACCTTGAACATTATTTTGTCCTCTCAGAGGGTGTAAACCTGTGCCTTCTCTTCCAATCTGTCCTGTGGTTAAAGCCAAAGCAATTAGACATCTAGCATTGTCTGTTCCATGCACATGTTGAGATACTCCCATGCCCCAAAAAATAATGGATTTCTCTGATTTAGCATAAAGTCTAGCAACTTCTCGTAACTCTTGGGCTTTGATACCACAAATAGCTTCCATTTTTTCAGGTGAAAAATCTTTTATCTCTTCTTGTAATTTTTCAAAGCCCTCTGTTTGTCCTTGAATATATTGTTCATCATAAAGTTTCTCTTCAACAATGGTAAATAAAAGTGCGTTGAGCATTGCAACATCAGTGCCCGCTTTAAATTGCAAGTTATATGTGGCATGTTTTGTTAAGCCTTGTTTTCTTGGATCCATAACAACTAACTTTGATCCTCTTTTTGCTGCACGTTTTAGATATGTTGCTGCAACCGGATGGTTTTCAGTAGGCCTTGCACCTATAACAATGACACAGTCAGCATCAGATGCTGACATAAAAGGAGCTGATACAGCTCCAGAGTTTACACATTCCATGAGTGCTGCAACAGAGGATGCGTGACATAATCTAGTACAATGATCTACGTTATTTGAACCAAAACCAACTCTTACCAATTTTTGAAATAAATAAGCTTCCTCATTAGAACACTTAGCTGAACCAAAACCTGCTAAACTTTTTGGTCCATGATCCTCTTTTAAATTCAAAAGACCAGATGAAGCTCTTTCAATTGCGTATTCCCAAGTAGTCTCTTCAAAATAATCATAGATATCAGCATCTTTAATCTCAAGATTTGGATTTTTTTCAACTCCAGGTTTTCTAACTAAAGGTTTAGTAAGCCTTCCATCATGATTGATATAATCAAAGCCAAATCTACCCTTTACACATAATCTATTTTCATTGGCAGGTCCGTTTTTACCATCAACGTACAATATTTTATCCTCTTTTACGTGTACTTCAGTTTGACATCCTACACCACAATAAGGACAAACACTTTCTACTACTTTATCTGAATAGGACTCTCTTTTCCCCTCATTATCAACTAAGGAGGACTCCATTAATGCTCCTGTTGGACAAGCTTGGACACATTCTCCACAAGCAACACAAGTGCTATTACCCATTGGGTCATCTAAATCAAATATTACCTTCGCTGTTGATCCTCTGTAGGCCATTCCAATTACGTCGTTTACTTGTACTTCACGACAAGCTCTAACACATAAATTACAATTTATACATGCATCTAAATTAACACTCATCGCTTTATGAGATCTGTCTAACTCTATTTTTTCTTTACTAGGAAAACGACTATCACTTACACCTAATTTTTCAGACCAATTCCAAAACTTTGACTCTGGATCGGGAGAATTATTTTTTTCTGGTTGATCAGAGACAAGAAGTTCAAAAACCATAGAACGAGATTTTTCTGCTCTAGTAGAGTTAACTATAACCTCCATGCCTTCAGTAGGTTTACGAATACACGACGCTGCAAGAGTTCTCTCCCCTTTAATTTCAACCATACAGGCTCTACAATTTCCATCTGCACGGTAACCTGGCTCAGGTGAGTAACAGAGATGAGGGATATCAATATCATTTTTTTTTGCGACATCCCAAATCGACTCATCTTTGTTGGCTACATATTCGTTACCGTCAATTTTAAATTTAATATTATCTGGCATTAGTTGGTTACCTCCTCTGGGAAGTGTTTAATAACAGAAAGCATTGGATTTGGAGCAGCTTGTCCTAAACCACATATAGAGGCGTCCATCATTGCCGATGATAATTCTTTTAAAAGGTCTACATCCCAAGAAGATTGGTTCATAAGTTTAAGAGCTTTATCGGTCCCATTTCTGCAAGGAGTACATTGACCACAACTTTCATCATGAAAAAAGAACATTAAATTTTTTGCTATATCTTTCATATTATCTTTGTCAGATAAAACGACTACAGCAGCTGAACCAATAAAACATCCATGCTCTTGTAGCGTATCGAAATCAAGGGGAATATTATCTAATTTTGCAGGAAGTATTCCTCCAGAGGCTCCTCCAGGTAAATATGCTTTAAATGTATGTCCCTCTTGTATACCACCACAGTATTCCTCAATAAGTTGTTTTATTGTAATCCCTGCTGGAGCAAGCTTTACACCTGGGTTTTTTACTCTTCCCGATACGGAGAACGTTCTTAGACCTTTTCTACCATTCAGACCATGACTACTGAACCAGACAGCACCTTTTTCCAAAATCTCTCTTACCCAAAAAACTGTTTCGACATTGTGAATTAGTGTTGGTCTACCGAACAGTCCCACTTGAGATGGGAATGGAGGTTTATGTCTTGGTAAGCCTCTTTTACCCTCTAAACTTTCTAACATTGATGACTCTTCACCACAAATGTAAGCACCAGCACCTCTTCTAAAATGAATTCTTGTTTTAATATTTAAATTTTTTTCTTCTAAAATTTTAATTTCTTTTTTTAAAAACTTTATAACGTCAGGGTACTCATCTCGCATGTATATATATACATCTGTTGCCTCAACTACCCATGCAGCAATTAACATTCCCTCAAGGAATCTATGAGGATCTCTTGTAAGATAATGATGGTCTTTAAATGTTCCTGGTTCACCCTCATCACCATTAATTGCCATTAATCTGGGTTTATTTTCTGCTCTGACAAATCTCCATTTTCTGCCAGTTGGAAATCCTGCACCACCAAGACCTCTCAAACCTGATTGCTCCATTTCTTCTATGAGCTTCATTGGGTCTTTTTTATTTTCGATACAATCTTTTAGAATTTTATATCCACCACTTTTTACATAATCGTCATAGCTAATGTAATTTGGTATAACTGGTTTTGTATCTTGCTCTCCTAATGCTTTTTGAACTACAGTTACATCTGCGTTTACAAAATGTTTTTTTCCTACTTCAACCACTGGTGCTTGATGACACCTTCCCATACAAGGCGCTCTAACTACTCTCACATTAGAAGATACATTGTCACTTAAATTTTTTTCTAAAGTTTTGCATCCGTTCATCTCACATGTAATACCATCACAAACTCTAATTGTTGTTTCAGGTGGGCTGATATCATCCTCTTTATAAATATCAAAGTGGGCATAGAATGATGCTGTTTCGTAAATTTCAGTTAAAGGTAGATTTGTTAATTCGGACAATGCTGTTAAATGTCTTGGTTTTAGACATTTATACTGATCTTGAATTAAGTGAAGACTTTCGATAAGCATATCCCTTTGTCTAAAATATTCATTAGGTATAAGGTTTTTAAGATCATCAATTGACTGGTCATCACTTTGGCGACCCTTGTTGAATTCTAAAGCTTTTCTTCTACCTGAACCTGGATGAATCTTACTTTGTGAGTCTTTCATTTGATATAATTTAGTAATTTTTAATTAAGTTTCAATTATCAAAAAGTAATTAATTGATAAGTATTACTTATTAAAGCTTTTTAAGAATTTTAAAAAGTTATTTTTAATAGGTGATGGGCGATTATCATCGATATGAACTATACCTACCTTATGAGATATTTCTGGAGAAATTAATTGAATAAAATTTGTATTCTCATCGTAGTTAAATGACTGAGTAAATATATATGGCATAATTGTTGAAAATTCTGAACTATTTACATGAGAGTAAATATGAGTCATAGAGTTTGACTCAATTAAAACTCTTGGATTAATATTATTCTCTTTAAAAACAGCATCTAATATTCTTCTAAATTGATTTTCTTTAGAAATTAAACATAGATCTAAATTACCAATTTCTTGCCATTTTAATTTCTTTTTATTTTTTAAATTCTTTTTTTTAGATATGAGAAAATATGTTTCTTTATATAGAGGTATCTTCTCAACTCCTAATATTGGTTCATTTTCTAAATAACTTATCCCTAAATCTAATTTGAAATCATGAAGATTTTTATCAATCTCATTAGAAGACATGGAAATTACTTGCAATTTGACATTTGTAAATTTTTTAACAAAACTATTTAATAAAAAAGAAACTTCCAATAAAGCAGTAGGAATAACACCTATTCTTAAATTTCCAGTTAAATTGTTTTTTAACTCGGAGCTTAACTGTTTGATATTAGTGTACTCTTTGACAATATTTTTAAAGCGTTCCTTTAAAATTTCTCCCTCAGAAGTTAATCCAATAAAGTTCTTTCCTCTTTTTACTAATCTTACCCCTATTTCATTTTCTAAAGCCTTTAGCTTCATAGATAAAGCAGGTTGTGATATTTTTAATTTTTCTGCTGCTCTACTGAAATGTTTTTCACTATCTAAAGCTAAAATAATTTCTAAATTCTTTATTTCCATGTATTTTTAAAATAAATATATATGTAAATGGATTATTATCTAGATACTAAAGGCTTTGAATGCCCTATACCTGTCTTAAAAGCTGAAAAATTTATAAAAAAGTTAAAAAAAAATGATGTTCTTACAATAGAAAGTGATGACCCGTTATCACAATTTGACTTTAAAAATTTTTGTGAAGAAAAAAAATATCAGATCATTTCACTAAAAAAAAAAGGGAATTTAGTAAATATCAAATTTAAAATTCAATAAATCTAATCTTTTCGCCTTTTTTAATTTTATCATTTCCTTCTGGGGCAAACGCTAAGCCATCTGCTTCAGAGAGAGAAATTAGTTTTGCAGAACCTTTTGAGTTATGAGTATAAAGTATATTTTTAGATAATTTCACACGATAAAATTTTGTTAAATTAGATTTTTTATTTTCTGAAAATCCAGATTGATAAAATTTGGTAATGCTAGAAATATCTTTGCGAGAAGGATCTATAAATAAACTTACTAAAAAAAATAAATTAGTAAAAACAGCTAATGGATTTCCAGGAAGTGAAAAATAATAATTGAATTTTAGTTTTGAAAAAATTACAGGTCGACCTGGTTGAATTCTTACATATTTGAAAAGAAGTTCAGTATTTTGACTTAGAAATGACGATATGTAATCTTTAGAGCTAAATGAGGAGCCACCTGAACTAATTATAATATCAAATTTATTTTGATTTTTTTTATAAAATTTATCAACTTTTATTTGATCATCTTTAATAATACCTAAGTCATGAACACTTATATTAAATTTCTTTAAAAAATGAATAATTTGATATTTGTTTGAGTCATATACTTGATGATCTTTTATTTTTTTGTCAGATTTTATTAATTCATTTCCTGAGGATACGACAGCAACTCTCAAAGTTTTATATACCCATAAATCTGTAATCCCTACTGATGAAAGTAATGCAATTTTTATAAAATCAATTTTTTCATTTTTTTTTATCAATATTTTATTTTTTTTTAAATCTTCTCCTTTTTTTTTTATATCTTTATTAGATATTTTTGAAAATTGGACTAATAGATTTTTCCCCTCAACTTTTGCGTTTTCTAATGAAATAAAATTTTCAAAGTTTCGTGGGATAATACCTCCTGTATTTATTTTATAGGCTAAATTAGGATTTAATTTTTTATATGAATGTCCAGCATTTAGAAGCTTATTAGATATTGACGCTTTGTTGAGATTTTTATTAGAAACAATATAGCCATCTAATCCTGCAGTATTTTGTAAGGGTAGATTTATTGGTGAAGTAATTGTTCTTGATACTACTGCATTATGTGCTTCCTTTAATTTAATCTTAGACTCTTGAAATAACTTCTTTTTTTCCCGAATAATTATTTTTTGCGCAAGTTTGAAAGATATTAGCCTAGGAGTTTTCATAATATATTTTAGAGGCAATTTTTTCTATTTGACTGTGATTAAAGGTCTGAATTGGATGATCGATATTATCGTCTGTAACGATATATTTAACATTATTTATAGATTTGTAGAGGTAGTCTTTGTTATTTTTTTGTAAGCTTACTTCTAACTTTATCAAATCATCAAATCTCTTAAACCCTTCAAATATTAGTAAATCACAATCTTTGTTTATTTCTAACAGTCGTTCTAAATTAATATGTGATTCAGCTTTCTCTTCTATAAATGCAAGTCTTTTATCTGATACTAATGTAGTTTTATATGCTCCGGATTTTCTAATTTTATAGCTATCTGTATTGGGATGATCAATGTCAAAAGAATGGTGAGCATGTTTTACCACACCAACTTTTATTTTCTTTTCTTTAAAAAATTTAACTAAATTACTCACTAAGGTAGTTTTGCCACTATTTTTCCAACCAATAACAGCTATTGTTTTCACCTTGTCACCATAATACAATCAAGAAAAAAATGACAGATTTTTTAATCAAACCTAGTATAAATAATAGTTCTTTATTTAAATTAAAAAAATCAATTAATGAAAAAGGTGAAATAACTAAAATTCCAATTATTGAAGAAAAACCCCTCACACTCTACTTAAACAATCAAGAAATCGTAACTGTAATGACTATCGGTGATTATCCAAAATATTTAGCTATAGGATATTTGTTCAATCAAGGCATGCTTAAAAATATAGATGATGTAAAAAAGATTGAGTTTCATAAAGACCTAAAGACAGTTGTTGTAAGAACAAAAAGCAAAACTAATTATGAAGAAAAATTAAAGAAGAAAGTAAATACCTCTGGCTGCGCACAAGGGACTGTATTTGGGGACTTATTTGAAGAAATAAACTCCATTTCCTTGAATAAAAAAATAAGAATAGATCATCACCAACTTATGAATTTGTCCAAAAAAATTAATACTGAGCCAAGTTTATATTTATCTGTAGGTGCAATACACGGTTGCGTCTTATGTCAGGGAGATAAACCTTTGTATTATTTTGAAGATGTAGGAAGGCATAATGCTGTTGATAAGATTGCTGGTTTGATACTTGATAAGAAAATAGACGCAAAAGAAATGTCTTTTTACACCACTGGCAGGCTGACAAGTGAAATGGTATTGAAATGCATCAAAATGGAAATACCAATATTATTATCTCGTTCAGGTTTCACTGCTTGGGCAGTTGAAATAGCGAGAAAGAAAAATTTAACAATGATTGGAAGAATTAGAGGTAAAAGATTAAATATATTATCTGGAGAATTTAGATATACCAAGGATGAGTAAGCTTGTATCTGTAATACTAACAGGTGGTAAATCCTCCAGAATGGGTTATGAAAATAAAAGCTTTTTAAAAATTAAAGATAAGTGTTTTATTGAAATTTTAATAGAAAGCCTTCAAGAAAAGTCTCATGAGATTATAATTAATGCAAATAGAGATATAAATAAGTATAAAATCTTTGGTCATAAAGTCGTAAGTGATAAAATTGTAGGTTATAAAGGGCCACTAGCTGGTTTACATAGCGCTCTTGATCTATATAAAAACTCAAAAGAGGATTTATGGTTTGCACTTTTCCCCACTGATGCGCCAATAATAAACACAGGTATCATAGATAAATTTATCTCAATTACAGAAAAAAAGAATAAAGTCTATATTTGTAAGATTGATAATATTATCGAACCAATGTTCTCTTTTTGGTCATCAAAAATATTTACAGAATTAAATGAAGTCCTTTTAAAAAATAATGGTTATAAAATCATGAAATTTGCTGAAGAAATTGGATTTGATTATATATATTTTAAAAAAAATAAAAAAATAGAATTTTTTAATGTAAACGACAAAAATGACTACACAGAACTTCTAAGTTTTTGAGAAATTAACTAACAAAGAACCCCTATCATTAATTTTTTTTTCAGAATGACGGTATCCTCTCTCATTTAAGTAAGGAATTAAGTCCCTAAAATTTATGTATGTAAAAGCTGGTAAGCCTTTTCCAAATTTTAAAGGCTCTACAGTAATAAAAATTTCATCAATTAAATCAGCATATAAGAAATAATCATGAACACTCGTACCCCCTAAAATTAAAACACTTTCTTTGCAGAGATTTTCAAATTCATCCCACTGATTAATATCTGGATTAAAATAATATTGATTTATTGAATTTTTAATTTGTTTGATTTTTTGATATTTTCTAGAAAAAATAATTCTTGATCTAGACTCGTTTGGATTTAATTCATGTGTCTTTCTGCCCATAACTTGCCATTTATGATTCTTTATTAAAATTTCTAAGTGTTTTTTGTCTTCTAAGCTAGTCCATTCAAATGGATTATCACCAGAATATTTTGCAATAAAACCATCGCTTGAACATGCAAAAGCTAAAGTGTATTTAATCATTAATTTATTTTATAAATTTTAAGTATAATATTTTATTTCAATATATGAATTTTTACCTACCTATTGCTGAAATATCCATAAATATTTATATATTAATTTCCCTTGGGGTTGGAATTGGTTTTATATCTGGGCTCTTTGGAATAGGTGGGGGTTTTATATCCTCTCCTCTATTGATACTAGTTGGCATTCCTCCAGCTGTTGCAGTTGGAACTACAACTGTTCAAGTCTTCGCCTCCACATCCACTGGTGTTGTGAGTCATTTTCAAAGAAAAAACATAGACTATCAGATGGGCTTAACAATGGTTATTGGTGGATTAGCGGGGACACTTTTTGGTGTATTAATTCTAAATAATTTAAAAACTATTGGTTTAATAGATAACTATTTAAATAGTATCTATATAATTCTTTTAATCATAACTGCTGTATTTATTCTTTATGAAACAGCTAAAGTTAATATCGTACATAAAAATAAAAAATTTAAATTACACCAGCATTCTTGGATACATGGACTTCCTTTTAAAATTAAGTATAGAAAATCTAAACTATATATAAGTGTTCTAGCACCACTTTTAATTGGTTTTTTTATAGGTGTATTGACAGGGCTAACTGGTATTGGTGGTGGCTTTATACTTATTCCATGTATGATTTATTTCTTAGGTATGAAAACTATTTCAGTAATAGGGACATCTCTATTTAACATCACGATAGTATCCTTTGTATCTTTATTTTTGCAAATATACATAAATCAAAATATAGATTTTGTGTTGGCTTTAGGATTAATAGTAAGTAGCTCTATTGGAGCTGCACTAGCTGCAAGGATAGTTGATATACTTGATCAAGAAAATTTAAAGGTTACATTTGGTATGTTACTGTTAATTATTTCATCATTTTTAGCTTATGATTTATTCAGAACACCTGAGAACTTATTCATTATAAATTATGTATAAATATATTTTAATAATCATATTTTTTTTTAAAATTGGTTTTGCATCAAATTTTTCCTTAGATCAATTTGAAATTGAAATAAACTCAAATTTTTTAGGGAAAGAAGTAGTTTTATTTGGAAATAAAGATAAAGACAGTGATGTAATCTTCATTTTCGAAGGAGAGAATAAAAAAGCCAAATTGACTACAAAAGTTAAAGAAGGTTTTTTATGGATTAACGAAACAAAAGAGTTGAATAATCAACCTAGTTTTTTTGCGATCTTCACATCTCCTAAAAAAACTTTGAATGAAATATTTTTATACTCTAGTTTAAAGGATAGGCATATATTAATAAGTAATCACTCTCTTGAACTTCATAAAATAAGAAAAGCAATGAAAGTGAAAAATTTGTATATAGAAGAGGAGCTTGAAAGTTTAAGTGGAAATCTATTTTTAAAAAAATTTTTAATACCAGATAATATCTCACCTGGAAATATAAAAGTTTATATGTACGAAATAAAAAACAATGAAATTATCAAGATGGCATCTAAAAACTTGCAAATAAAAAAAGGAGGAATTTCATTTAAGTTAGAAAAGTTGTTAAAAACTGAGTCTTTTATTTATATTATAATTTTGATTGCTATATCATTATTGCTTAGCTTAGTTACAAATTTAATATTTAGAAAAAAATGAAAAAAAATAATAATAGAAATTATTTTGTAGTTATTGATCAAAGTGCTGAAATGTGGACTGCAGTTAAATTTGCTATAAGGAGAGCAAAAATAACTAAATCTAATATTACTACTGTTAGCTTTATTCAAAGCGCAAGCGAAGGTATGATGCTTACATCAGGAGCTGAAAAAATTTTGGATAAAGATCAGATTACAACTGAAAAATTGAAACATAAAGAAGTGCATAACTACATCTCAGATAAATCTAAAATTAAAGCAAAATCTGAAATATTTAAATATAATGAGATTGATGAGTTTATAAGTTTCTTAAATAAATATTCATCTAATTCAACTATTGTTCTTGCTACAAGTAAAGATATTGGTAAACCTGGACCTTTAATTGATAAACTAATATATGAAAAATCTAATTCGTTACATTGCCCTCTTGTTATAATAAATGGCAATCTCGAGGATAAAGAAATTGAAAAGATTATTTAACTGAATAAAAAAGATTTTAAGATTTGTATGGTCTGCCAAAGACCTTTTAATTGGAGAAAAAAATGGGAAAAAGTATGGAATGATGTTAAATATTGTTCTGAAAAATGTCGAAGGTCAAAATCAAAAATAATCAAGAAAAGATAGCAAATTTACTGTTGAGTATTGGTTGCGTTAATATCAACTTCAAAAACCAATTTACTCTTACATCTGGCAAAAAAAGTCCTGTTTACGTTGATTGTAGAAAATTAATTTCATTTCCAAAAGAAAGAGAATTTATTATTAATGAAATGAGCAAACAAATTAAATCCAAATATAAAAATAATTCGACTATTATTGCTGGAGGAGAAACTGCTGGCATTCCCTACTCTTCCTTTCTGTGTCAAAAGATGAAATATCCAATGATATATATAAGAAAAAGACCTAAAGGCTTTGGAAAAGGTAGGCTTATAGAAGGAGAGTTTAAAAAGAATACTCAGTCAATATTAGTAGAGGACATGGCAACTGATGGAGGAAGTAAATTACACTTCATAAAGGCTTTAAGACAAAATGAACTTAAAGTTAAAGATATTTATGTAGTTTTTTACTATGGTATTTACCCTAAAGCTAAAAAAAATATATCTAAAATGAGAGTGAATTTAAATTATCTAACATCCTGGAGAGAGATATTAACTATTTCTCCAAATTACATTTCAGATAAAGATTACAATAATTTAAAAAATTATTTAGAGTCTATTTCAAGTGGAAAATAAAATTATTAGTGTTGTTTCTGGAGGGTTTGACCCCATCCATCCTGGACATATTATGATGATGAAAGAATGTTTAGATTTTTCCAATTTTTTAATTGTAGGTATAAATTCTAATAAATGGTTAATTGATAAAAAAGGAAATTATTTTATGGATATTCAACATAGAGTTTATGTTGTTGATAGCTTAAAAGTGGTAAATGAAACTATGGAATTTGAAGATGATGAAATGGGAAGTGCAAGTAATTTGTTAATTCAAGTAAGAAATAAATATCCAAATGAAAAAGTTATTTTTGCAAATGGAGGAGATAGGTCAGACACTTCTAAAATTTTAGAATATGAAACAGCAAAGAAATATAATATTGAATTAAAGTTTGGTGTAGGTGGCAATCACAAAGAGTCCTCTAGTTCTGATTTGCTAAAAAGATGGATTGAATACTCTAAAAATTAAGGGCTAAGGGTATAAGATAGCCAATCATTATCTTTAAACTCAAAGACCTCTCTTTTGTGAATTCTATGAGGCATATCTTCCCAAAACTCGATTTTTGAGTATTTTACTATAAACCCTCCCCAGTAATCAGGACGAGGGAAATTTTCTTTTTCAGGATATTTATTTTTATAAAATTCAATTTTATTCTCTAAATCATCTCTTGATTTTAAGACTTTTGATTGATTAGAAGCCCACGCTCCTATTCGACTTAAATAATGTCTTGAATTAAAATATTTATCTGAAGTTTCTTTTGAGACTTTTTCAACTTTACCTTCTATTCTTATTTGTCTTAATAATGACTTCCAGTGAAAATTTAAGCAAACATTAGCATTTTTTAAAATGTCATTTCCTTTATTGCTCTCGTAATTTGTGTAAAAAATAAAACCTTCATCATTATAATCTTTTAATAAGACCATCCTTGAATGAGGGGTATTTTTATCGTCAACAGTCGATAGACACATTGCATTAGGATCGTTGATCTCTTTTTTAGTGGCTAAATCAAACCATTCTTTGAACTTAATAATTGGATTTAATTTATCTGACATGGTATGAGTATTATATTAATTTTAGCAAAAAATGGATTTAAAAAATAAAAAAGGATTAATAATGGGAGTGGCTAATGATAAGTCCATTGCATGGGGTATTGCTCAACAATGCGCAAATTTTGGTGCTGAATTAGCTTTTACTTATCAAAATGATCTTCTATTAAAGAGAATAGATCCTTTAGCTAAATCTGTTGGTTCTAATTTATTGATACAATGTGATGTTAGTGATGAAGGATCAGTAAAAAATGCTTTTGAGAAAATTAAAGATAAATGGGGAAAATTGGATTTTTTTGTTCACGCTGTAGCGTTTGCAGATAAAAATGAGCTAAGAGGTAAGTATGTTGATACTTCAAAAGAGAATTTTTTAAATAGTCTAAATATTTCTTGTTATTCCTTCACTGAGTCATGTAAATATTGCTATGAATTAATGGATAATGGCGGAAGTGTTTTAACATTAACTTACTATGGAGCAGAACAAGTTATGCCCCACTATAATGTAATGGGAGTAGCAAAATCAGCGCTTGAGGCCTCAGTAAAGTATCTTGCTGTTGATATGGGTGATAAAAATATAAGGGTTAACGCTATATCTGCAGGACCAATCAAAACTCTTGCAGCTTCTGGTATTGGTGATTTTAGATTTATTTTAAAATGGAATGAGCTAAATTCTCCATTAAAGAGAAATGTTACACTTGAAGATGTTGGTAACACAGGAGCCTATCTTTTAAGCGACCTCTCATCTGGTGTAACTGGAGAAATCCACCATGTTGATTGCGGTTATCATACAGTTGGGATGGTAGCAGTTGATGAAGCTGAAGGTGTAGCAGGATTATTAAATGAGTTTAGTAAAAAATAATTAGTTCATGTCACATAATTCTTTCGGAAATTTACTAAAATTTACTACTTGGGGAGAAAGTCATGGAGAGGCTATAGGTTGTGTCGTTGATGGTTTTCCAGCAGGAATACCTATTACCACAAAATATATTCAAACAAGACTGGATTTAAGAAAACCTGGTCAGTCAAAATTTACAACACAAAGAAAAGAGAAAGATGAAGTTAATATACTCTCTGGAGTTTTTAACGGTAAAAGTACTGGTGCTCCGATATCAATTATAATTTATAACTCTGATCAAAGAAGTAAAGACTACTCAGAAATTAAAAATAAATTTAGACCTGGTCATGCTGATTACACCTATTTTATGAAATATAAAAATTATGATTATAGAGGTGGAGGAAGATCTAGTGCTAGAGAAACTGCTATGAGAGTTGCTGCAGGTGCTCTTTCAGAATTACTTCTTAAAAAAATTTCAAAAAATAAAATTAATGTTACAAGTGCTGTTATTCAAATTGGTAATGAGAAGATAGAAAATACAAAATGGAATAATAATTTTATTAACAAAAATCCTTTTTTCTCACCGAATAGGTCCATCGTTAAAAAATGGGAGGATCTAATCCTTACTCATCGAAAAAAAGGTTCATCTCTTGGAGCTGTAATTGAAGTCAGAGTCTCAAATTGTCCTGTAGGCATAGGAGAGCCGATATATCAAAAACTTGACTCAGAGTTATCTAAAGCAATTATGAGCATTAATGCTGTAAAAGGTATAGAGTTTGGTACTGGTTTTGATTTAGTAAACTATGATGGCACTAATGGATCTGATCAAATTAACTTTGAAAATAAAAAAATTAAGTTTAATACTAACCATGCCGGAGGAATATTAGGTGGTATTTCTTCAGGACAAGATATTGTTTTTAGATATATAGTGAAACCTACAAGCTCCGTTTTAAGTGAAAAAAATACTGTTACAAAGAATTTTAAAAATACTAAAATCAAAACTAAAGGACGTCATGATCCTTGTGTAGGCATTAGAGCAGTACCAGTGGGAATTGCTATGACCAATTTTGTAATTGCAGATTTGTTACTAATTCACAAATCAAAATCACTTTAAAAAATTACTTAGTTTTTCATATATTTTTTTTGAAGAAATACCTGATAAAGTGTATTGATCCTCAATATCAGATTGATCAATAAATTTGTCTTTCATGAAAAAATTTAAAATTTTTGGTGTTTTAGATGTTTCATTTAACAAATAGTTGTTTACTTGACTTGAAAATCCGCCAATTGCGTTCTCCTCTATAGTCACAAAAATTTCGTGATTTTTTAAGAGGGAATTAATAGATTTCTTATCTATCGGTTTAGCAAATCTCATGTCCAAAACACTGCATTGAAATTTATAATTTTTTTTAATTAATTCGGAAACCTCCAAGATTTTTTGAAGCCGAGTGCCTAAACTAAGCAAAGCTATTCTTTTTCCTTTTAATACTAGTTTTGCTTCACCCAACTTAATTTTATTAAACTTAGCTTTTTCATTATAAGTATTTGCTAAATTTCTTGGATATCTGATTGCAGATGGTTTGTCATTAATAGTCGTAGATAATTTGATCATATTTTTTAATTCTTCCCCACTTGAGGGAGCCATAACTATGAAATTTGGTAAGCAACATAAATAGCTCAAATCGAAAGACCCTGCATGAGTAGCTCCATCAGCACCAACAAAACCTGATCTATCTATTAAAAATCTAACAGGTAAAGACTGGATGGCAATATCATGAATTATTTGATCATATGCCCTTTGCAAAAAGGTTGAATATATTGCCACAAAAGGCTTAACTTTTTCTGTAGCCATACCTCCAGCAAATGTTACAGCATGTTGTTCTGCAATTCCTACATCATAGAAACGATTTGGATAAATTTCTTTAAATTTATCCAAACCTGTTCCTGAGGGCATTGCAGCTGTGATTGCAACTATTTTTTTGTCATTTTTTGCTAATTTTAAAAGAGTGTCACTTACAACATTAGTGAACGTTTTTTCTTTAGATTTATTTTGAACACCAGTTTTTAAGTTAAAAGAAGATACGCCGTGAAATTTATCTTTTGAACTTTCTGCAGGTTTGTAACCCTTTCCTTTTTTAGTAATTAAATGTAAAAAAACAGGTCCATGTAATTCCTTATTTTTGTATTTTTTAAATAATTGAACCAATAATTTTAGATTGTGTCCGTCAATAGGGCCTAAATAGTTCAAACCAAGTTCTTCAAATAATGTATTTCCAGTTAAATATCCTTTTAAATAACCCTCAGTTTTTTTTGCAAAATCCCCTACTTCGTTAGGTAATCTTTTAGTAAAATTTTTTATGATATCTCTAAAGCTTTCATATGATTTTGAACTTAATAGTTTTACAAGATATTTGCTCATTGCACCTACTGGTTCTGCTATAGACATTTCATTATCATTTAAAATAATCAGGGAATTTTTATTTAAATGCCCTATATTGTTAAGACCTTCATAAGCCAATCCTGCACTAATAGCACCATCACCAATAATACTAATAACATCAAAATTTTGATTGAGCATATCTCTGGCAGCCGTAATCCCTAAATTGGCTGAAACAGAAGTAGAGCTATGTGCAGCTCCAAAAGGATCATAAATGCTCTCAGATCTTTTAGTAAAGCCTGATAAACCATTTTTTCTTCTTAATGTATGAATTTTGCTTTTTCTACCAGTTAATATTTTATGGGGGTAAGTTTGATGACCTACATCCCAAATAATTTTATCTCTTGGAGTATCAAAGACATAATGTAAAGCTGACGTTAATTCTATTACTCCCAAACTAGCTCCTAAATGACCACCTGTTTTCGATACTACTTGAATTGTATAATCTCTTAACTCATCATTAAGTTTTCGTAATTGATTAAATGATAATTTCTTTAAATCTTTAGGCAGGTTAATTTTACTTAAAATTGACATTAGAATTTTAAGTTATTTGAATTCGGTTGAGGTTAAAGATTTATTTCTCTTCACAATTTTATCTATTTTAAGTTTTGCTGATTTTAGTTTGTCTTCACAAAATTCTTTTAGCTCTATTCCCTCTTCAAATAGCTTTATACTATCCTCAAGGGGGGTATCTTCATTCTCTAATAAATCAGATATTTCCTCTAATCTTTTTAGTGCACTTTCAAAGTTATTTTCTTTTTTTTTATTCATTTGAGTACTCAACTAATCTTTTAAGATGGTTATTTAAACCATTATGCAAACCTATCATATCGTATCCGCCCTCTAAGACAGATATTATTGGAACATTATTTGCAAATTTTTCCAATATAATTTTTGTCACCCAGTAAAAGTCATCATCCTCTAAATTAATAGACGCTAGAGGATCTAATTTATGTGCATCAAAACCAGCAGAGAAATATATCAAATCAAATTTTGTATCAATTTTATCAACAATATTTTTTCTAAATAAGGATCTAAAAGTGTTAGTATCACAATCGCTAGGCAATGGACAATTAAATATATTCCCAACACCAACTTCGTCAAGTGATCCAGTCCCTGGATAATAAGGGTATTGATGACTTGATGCGTAGTAAATATTAGGGTTATTTTCAAAAATATGTTGAGTACCATTTCCGTGATGTACATCAAAATCAACAATTAATATTTTTTTAAATTTACCAGTATTTAATGCATATTGAGCTGAAATGGCGACGTTGTTAAATACCCCAAAGCCCATAGCTTTATTACTCTCTGCATGATGACCTGGAGGTCTATGTGCACAAAAGAAAACACCATTATTTTTATTTTTTATAATATAGTTAACTGCATCAACACTACCTCCAACAGCTAGAAGGTAACTATTTAAACTATTTGGACAAGCAATTGTATCAGGGTCAAAATAAGTAAAACCAGATGTAGAAATAGAATCAAAAATATAATTCACATACTCATCATCATGAACCAAAGAAATCATTTGTTTTTCAGCAATAGTCGGTTCAATAAGATTATGTTTTGAATACTCTTCTGTAATTAAATTATTAACAACTTCTATCCTTTTAATAGACTCAGGATGATTTCCTGTATCGTGATTTTTGTATTCTTCTGAAAATATAATATTTATCATTTTAAAAGTTTTAATAAAAAACTTTGAAACCAATCGTAGTTTTTAGATTGGTGTTTTTTAAAATCTATCATTATTTTATTTAAATTATCTATATATGGATATTTTACCTTAACTATATTATGCCATCTTTTTATAGTGTTAGATGTTACTTCAGGGTGAAATTGGAAACCATAGATTTCTTTTCTTTTAATTTTGAAAGAGTCAACTTCATACAAAATACCCTTAGATAATATTATCATATTTTTATTATAGGAAATACCCTCTGTATGAAATTGTAAAAAAGACAAATTATTTTTAAAAACTTTATTATTATATTTCAAATTTTTCTTATAACCACACTCAAATAATTTAGTTTTTGATTTAGATATATTTGATCCAAAAATTTTTGCAATTAATTGAGCACCTAAACAAATACCGACAATCTGTTTATTTTTTTTTATAATATAACTTAGAAATTTATATTCATAAGAAATAGCCTTTGATTTACTATTTGCACTCTGTTTACCACCGTGAAAAATAAATAAATCAAATTGATCGATATCTTTTTTTTTTAAAAAATGTAAATTTTTATAAAAGATCGTGGAGGATTGATGTTTTTTTTGGAAAAATTTTGAAACAACACTTACATCAGCTACTTCACTATGGATTATTTGCAGTACTCTCTTCATTCTTACTAAAGTTGATGACTGTACCAAATATTATAGCATAAGAAAGCATTGATGATCCTCCGTAGCTAATAAAGGGCAATGTCATTCCTGTAGGAGGTATAAGTTTTATAGAGGAACCTATATTAACAAATGCTTGCAAACACATCAAAAAGCACAGACTGAAAATCGTATTAGAAATAAATAAATTTGAGGGGCTCAAAATAGATCTCCTTGCCAATATAAAAAATACTGGATACAAAAAGGCAACAAATAATCCGAATAAGACACCAAATTCTTCAATTAAAATAGCAAATATAAAATCATTATGGGACTCAGGGATTGAGTATTTAAGTTGACCTTCACCAAGACCTACACCAAATATTCCACCAGATCTTATAGCTGATAAACTCCTCGATACTTGAGAATTATCACCATTTAAGAAATTATCAATTCTGTATGCAACATGATCAAAGGAAAAATAGGCAATTAATAGGAAAAATAGTCCTATAAACCCCAATAAAATAAAAAGTTTAAGATTTCTAAAATACAAAATTAAAATCAAGGAAAAAATTGAAATATAAACTAACAAGGTGCCTATATCTGGTTGAAGTAGTAAAAGTATAACAACCATACTTATGATTATGAAACTTAATAACAAGTAAAATTTATTACTAGTTTTAATATACAAATAACAAAACCAAGAAAACATACATACAAGAGGTCCTTTAAGTAACTCAGATGGTTGAATAGAAAAAAAATTAAAACTTATCCATCTTGTTGCACCTTTAATTTCGTATCCAAAAATTGGTACTATGAATAAAAGTAAAATAAAAAAAATACTCATGATATTTAAAATTTTTCTCAAATCATTTTTTGGTAACAAAGATAGAAAAATTAAGACAGTAAGAGAGATAAATAAAAAAATTATATGTTTTAGTATTAATAAAATAGAATATTCAGTGCCAATTAAAGAATAAATAGCAAGTATGCCAATGAACGATAAGATAAATGGGATTATAAAGAGTTTTTTTGATAATATGTACCAATTAGACCCTAATAAACTTTTATCATCTCTAAAAAGTATATTTCTCAAAACAATGCTTTTTTTATAAGTTGATTAAAATGATTTCCTCGTTCAGTAAAATTTTTATAAGTGTCAAAAGACTCACCACCAGGAGAAAAAAGAATATATTCATATTTTCGATATTTAATAATTAATTTAAGAAAGTTTATTAACTCAACTAAACTATTGAATTTAAAATAATTAGAGTCAATAAATTTTAATTGATTAATAAATAGATTTGTTTGGTAGCCAAATATTAACACCAATGTATTTTTAATATTAAACTTTAAATTTTTATCTTGATTTT
>CABYUJ010000008.1:0-62544 GCA_902522155.1 uncultured Alphaproteobacteria bacterium
AATACAAAAGCAGATTTTAGTTATAAGTTAGTAAAATTAAATCATAAAAAATCTTTTTTTAATTTCTTAAAAGGCAAAAAAACACTGTCAAAAAGTTTATCAACTAATTTATTAGGAGAACATAATGTTTTGAATTTAACTGCTGTTCTTTCTGTAGTAAATGATTTGGGATATGCAATAAACAAATCACATTTACTTAATTTCAAAGGAACAAAAAGAAGAATGAATATTCTTGGTAAAATAAACAGAAGTTTATTTATCGATGATTATGCTCACCATCCAACTGAAATAGAAAAATTAACTGATATTTTATCTTTGTATAAAAATAAATATATTTATTTAATATTAGAGCCACATAGATACTCTAGACTAAATGATTTATATGATGAATATTTGAATGTATTAAAGAATATTAATAATCTGATTATTCTAAAAACATATGAGGCTGGTGAGAATTTTAAAAAGGGTATGAAAAATTCAAAAAACTTAGTGAATGATTTGAATGTCTTAAACAATCAAAAGACCAAATATATTGATAATTATAGCAATTTATTTAGTTTACTTGATCAGTTAATGTCCATTAAAAAAGAAACGATAATTATTTCTGCTGGAGCAGGTGATATTTCAAATCAAATACGTATTTTTTATGAATCAAGAAAATAAAAACTTAGTCACAGATTACTCTTCTGCAAAATATTCGTGGTTAAAATCTGGTGGTAATATAAGTCATCTTTTTAAAATTTATAATCAAATTGATTTAAGTAACTTATTTTGTAAATACGATTTTAAAAAAAAACCTTTATTAGTAATAGGCAATCTTTCAAATACATTGATAAAAGATGAAGGTTTTTATGGAATAGGTGTGAAGCTCCTGGGTAACTTTACTAGAGTACAAATTAAACAAGATCATATGTTAGTGGGTGCAGCGGTTTTAGATAATTACTTTTCAAAATTTTGCTATCAAAAAGGTATTAAAGGTTATGAGTTCCTCTACACAATTCCTGGTTCAGTTGGGGGTAATATATTTATGAATGCTGGCTGCAATAACCAGGAGATTAAAGATAAATTAATAAGTGTTATTTATTTTGACTTAAATAATAATAAAGTTTGTGAACAGAATATTGCTGAGTTACAATTTGATTATCGAAAAGGATTTCAAAAAAATAACTCAATAATTTTATATGGCAAATTCAAAATTTCTCTTGGTGACCAAAAGAATATAAAGCGATTAATGCAAGAGTATGAAGTTAAAAGAAATCAAACCCAACCGCAAAAAGTAAATTGTTGTGGAAGTATTTTTAAAAATCCTGTAAATCAAAGTGCCTGGAAACTTATTAAGTCTTCTGTAGATGAGAGTTTTTATTATGGTCCAATTAAATTATCAAAAAAGCATTCTAATTTCTTTGAAAATGATCCAAATGTTAGTGCGAATAGCATTAGCTCATTTATTTCCAAAATTCAAAAAAGGGTAAAAGATAAACATAAAATAACTCTCGAAACAGAATTAAGAATTATAGATTGATAAATAATAAAAATAAATTACTTAAAATTCTTGTTGTAGCAGGTGGATGGTCAGACGAAAGAGAAATTTCTCTTATGTCGGGAAAAAATGTATTTTCATGTCTAAAAAAGAATAAATATAATGTTAAATTTTTAGATATAAAAAAAAATAATATCGAAAAGATTTTATTATTTAAACCAGATATTTTATTTAATGCACTACACGGTGAATATGGCGAAGATGGTGGCCTTAACTCATTTGCTAAAATTAATAATCTCATTATTACACATTCAGAGGCAATTTCATCTGCTCTTTGTTTCAATAAACGCTTACTTAAAAAATTTCTTAAAAAAAATCTTAATATTCTATCTCCTAGAGAAATTAAATATAAAAATCAAATTAAATACCCAGTAATATTGAAGCCTAATTGGGGTGGTTCCTCTAAAGGTATAAAATTTTTAAACAATAAAAATGAGCTAAATAAAAGGATTAATAATAATCAAAATTTAATTGAAGAAGTTATCTATGGAAAGGAATTAACAGTTACCGTAATTGAAAATAACAATAAAATAGAGGCTTTAGGCGTTACAGAAATTGAATTTGATAATAAACATTACGATTATAATGCAAAATATAAAAAAAATAAAAGTTCACATTTTCTACCTGCTCGAATATCAAAATTACAATATGATTTTATAATAAAAATTTCAAAAGAAATATTTAGTGCTTGTGGCTGTAAAGGTATAGCTAGGCTGGATTTTATCATGAGTAAAAAAAACGGAAAAATTTTCTTTTTAGAAATGAACACCCATCCTGGATTGACAAAATTATCACTAGCACCTGAACAAGCTAATTATCAAAATTTATCTTATCTATATTTATTAAACCAAATTATTAATTCATCATTATGAAAATTAGATACAGAGATATTTCAATATATCTTTTTTCTATTTTATTTTTGATATTTTCTATTTATTTTTTGATCAATAATTTTATCAAAAAACCACTACAGATTATTAATTTTATAGATTCTGATATACATGAAAATTTTGAAATTGAAATTACAAATAACTTAAATGATATAAATAATTATTTAAAAGAATATTTATTTATTGAAAGTTATTTATTTCAACGTAAAGATAATGAAATTGACATTTATATAAATCTCAACAAAACTTTCGCAAAAAATAATTCAACAAGGGAAGTAATTTTTTATAATAACATAAAGGCACCATTTAATTATTTTAAATCAAGTTACATAAATAACATAAAACTTATAGATATTTCAAAAAAAAGTATTTACATTAATAAGTACTTGAACGAAAACTTTCAATATCTATCAACTTTATTTGATATTGATCAAATAGAGTATGTAGATGAAAGAAGGTACAATTTAGTTCTTAGTAATGGTAGGTTAATAATGCTCCCTAAAGTGATAGATAAAAAATTGTTATTTTTTATTGAAAATAATATAGATATTATTGAAAATACTACTAATTATAAGCAATTCCTTGATTTAAGAAATTTTCATAACAAAACTATAAGATTAAAATAATTGGATAACTATAAAACAATAATTGAAATAGGATCTTTCTCAATAAAGACAATTATTTATTCTGAATTAAATAATGATTTTTCAATTATAGGAACAGGAAAAACTAGAACAAGAGGCTATACAGGAGAAGAAATAGAAAACTTTGATGATTTCATTGACAGTATAAAAAATTCTATTGTTCAAGCTGAGAAACAAGCTAACTATATTATAAAAGATACTTTTATTCTTTTAACTAATAAAAGTGTTCAAATAAAAAAAACACAAAAGGATTTAATTCTTAATGGGGCAATAATCGAAAAAAATGATTTAAGAAAAATCTCTAAAATCAAAATTGATAAAAATAATAATTATCATTATAATATTTACACATCTCACTATATTATTGATGACAAATTAATAACTGATAATCCTTTAGGTTTAAACTGCGAAAAGTTATCTTTAATTTCCTTAATATCAATAATTGATATTAAACAAATTAATCTTTTAAATAATATATTTCAAAAATTACAAATTAAAATCCTAAATTATTTGGACTCTACGACCTCTTATTACTTTTATTTAAAAAATAAATCAAAAACTAAAACAAATGTAGTACTTATAGATTATGGTTTTAAAAATATTAATGTCATTGTTATAAAGAATAAAATTTTACATTTTCAAAAAAAAATATCTCAAGGCAGTAAAAAAATTTCTGATGATTTAGTTAATATTCATAATATAAGTTTTGATTTTGCTGAAAAACTAAAGATTTCTACAATAGATTTATCAGACACTAGAAATTCAATTGTCGAAATTCCAATCTGGGAAGAGTTTGGTGATAATAAGAAAAAAAATGTTGGACATGATAATTTAAAAGAAATTACTACGGATCGTTTAGATGAAACATTCGAATTTGTATTAAATTCTCTTCCAAAAGATAAGAATTTTTATTCTTTTATTTTAACAGGAGGGGGCTCAAAGATTAAAAATTTTTACAATTATTTTCGAACTAAATTTGGCTATGATATTCAGTTTTTAGAACCACCGAAGTCATGCGGTATCCCAAGGGTATTGAATGACTCAAGCATAATGTCACTTTATTCAAGCTTTTGGTTTCTTACTAATAAAAGTTCAAAAAATGATGAACTTATTCAAAAAATTGATTCTTTTTCAAATAAAATATGGTACAAAAGATTCGTAGACCTACTATAGGTTGATTTGCGGGGAAAAAAATGACACTAGATATAGAACCAGTAGTTGATCAAAAAAATTTAAAACCATCTTTAACAGTAATGGGTGTTGGCGGTGCAGGATGCAACGCAGTCAATAATATGATTCAATCAAACTTAAATAATGTAGATTTTATTGTAGCTAATACTGATGCCCAAGCACTAGAAAACTCTCTTTGTTATAATCGTATACAATTAGGTTTAGAAAAAACTAAAGGTTTAGGTGCAGGGGCTGATCCAGCAATTGGAAAAGATGCAGCAGAAGAAAGTATCGATTTGATATCAGAAGAATTAAGAAATACTAATATGTTATTTTTAACAGCTGGTTTAGGTGGCGGAACAGGAACAGGAGCTTTACCTGTTATTTCAAGTATAGCAAAAAAATTAGGTATTGTAACAGTTGCTATAGTTTCGACCCCGTTTAATTTTGAAGGCACGAAGAGAATGAACTTAGCACTACAAGGACTTGAAGAAGTTAAAAAGAATGTAGACACTTTATTGATTATACCAAATCAAAATTTATTTAAAGTATCAAACGAACAGACGTCTTTTGCAGAAGCTTTTCAGAAAGCAGATAATGTACTTTTTGATGGTGTAAAAGGATTAACCGATTTAATTACTCAGCCTGGCCTTATTAATTTAGATTTTGCTGATGTAAGAACAGTTATCAAAGAAATGGGATTTGCAATGATGGGTACCGCAACAGCTGAGGGCGATAATAAAGCAGTAGAGGCATCAAATCTGGCATTAACTAACCCATTAATTGAAAATATAGATATGAACACAGCTAAAGGAGTAATTGTAAATATTTCTGGTGGTAGTGATATGACTTTATTAGAAGTAGATCACGCTGCTAATATTATTAGGCAAAGTGTTAACCCAGAGGCTAATATAATATTTGGCTCTTTAATAGATGAGACTCTACAAGGTAAATTAAAAATTAGTATATTTGCTACTGGAATCGAAGCGTCGGGAAAAAAGATTCTTTACTATCCAGAGTCTGAAAATAATACAGGTTTTAGTACCATCAAAAATAAAATTGATGAAAACTTATTATATAAAAGTTCTGAAATCAAATCGAACGAGGATAACCCACGAGTGGTTACAGAAAAGACTGTTAATTCTGAAAATGAAGAATTCAATTTGACTAATGAAATTGATCAAAATCAAGATAGAAAAGAGGAAATAATTAAAAAATCAGAAGAAAATAGTGTTGATAATGAAAATCTTGAAGAAAAAAAGAAAACAGGTTTTTTTAGTATGCTATCTAACTTGATGACCTCCGATAAAAAAATAGCTAAAGTCGATGATAAAGATATTGAAAAAAAGCAAAAGTTAAAGAAAACAAAGACAGATCCAAATCTTTTCTTATTTAGTGATGTTGTTGAAAATGAGGTTGATAAACCTAAACAAATTAATGATACTGATGAAATCTCGGATATTTCAGAAATATCAGATTTTAATGAAGAGAATGAGACAATTGAGGATATTGATACACCATCATATCTTCGTAAAGGCTCTAATCAATAGACTCCTCAAATACAAAGTTTTACAAATATAAAGTAATACTTTTCAGGTATTTTCTTAAGATTAGCTAAATGAAGAGTTTCACTCTAAGAGAATCTATAAATTTTGATGGAATAGGACTTCATACTGGTGTCAAAACTAATATGACTTTAAATCCTGCTCCACTAAATTCTGGTATTTTTTTTAAAAGAACTGATAAATCTGTCATTATACCTGCGACTTGGGATAGAGTGATATCAACAAAATTTTCAACTAACATTGCTTCAAATGATATCGAAGTTAAGACAATTGAGCATTTATTAAGTGCTCTAGCGGGTCTCCACATAAATAATTGTGAAATTTTAATAGACAATATCGAGGTACCTATTCTTGATGGTAGCTCTAATGTATTTGTTAAAAGTATTTTAAAGAAAGGGTTAAAAGAGCAAGACTCAGAACAAAATATTTTAGAAATAATAAAGCCAGTTAAATTTTCCTGTGATTATGGGTTTGCTGAACTAATACCCAATTCACCACTGGATGAGGGTTTAAATATTAATTTAGAATCTAGTTTTGACGGCAAGTACGAAGACCAAGATATTAAGATCAAAAATTTAAATGGTAACTATGTTGAGTCCATATCTAAAGCTAGAACTTTTGGTTTTTTTCAAGAAATAGAATATCTTAAGTCGCAAAATTTAATCAAAGGCGGCTCACTTGATAATGCTATCGTTATTAAAGATAAAAAACCTTTAAATAAAGATGGTTTACGATATGACAATGAATTAATGCGTCATAAAGTTTTAGACGTTGTGGGTGATCTTTATTTATCTGGTTACCCAATTATTGGAACTTATAAAGGTTTTAAAACAGGGCATTTTATTACAAATAATTTGCTTAAAGAATTATTCAAATCAAAAGAAAACTATAAGATACATCAGATCAACTAAATCATTTTCTTAGGATCAGTATATTTATCAAATTCTTTCTCGGATAAATCAGTTAGCTCCATACAAGACTCTTTCAATGAAATGTTTTTATTATAGGCATTTAGTGCCACTTTAGAGGCTAGATCGTAACCAATAACTTTAGTTAAAGGTGTAACAAGCATTAAAGAGCGATTTAAAAGTTCAGTTACTCTTTTTTTGTTAACTTTTAATCCTTTCAAACAGTTTTTATTAAATGAAGCCATTGCCTCACCTATTAAACTAATAGCATCAAGAGTATTATGAATGATTAATGGATTATAAACATTTAATTGGAAATGGCCTTGAGTACAAGCGAAGGCTATAGAATTTTTAAGACTGATAACATGTGCGCACACCATAGATAGTGCTTCACACTGTGTAGGATTTATTTTTCCTGGCATGATTGATGAGCCAGGTTCATTGGCTGGAAGAATTAACTCAGAAATTCCACTTCTTGGTCCAGAAGCTAATACTCTAATATCATTTGCCATTTTAAATAAAGTACTAGTTAAAATTTCGACACCTGACATGACTTCAATAAATACATCATGGGAAGCAAGAGATTCATACTTATTTGGGGCAGACTTAAACGGAAGTCCTGTTTCCTTTTTTAAGTATTTAATAAATATTTTAGAAAAATTTTTTGGTGCATTTACTCCAGATCCAACAGCGGTTCCTCCTTGAGCTAATTCATAAAGTTTATCTAAACTTTTTTTAATAACATTTTCTGCATAAGATATTTGATCATAAAACGCTAAAAATTCATTTGAAATTTTTATTGGTGTTGCATCTTGAGTGTGAGTTCTTCCAATTTTAATTATTCCTTTGAACTCAGAAATTTTCTTTTTTAAAGATTTTTTAAAAAAAACTATTTCTGGAAGTAATTTTTTTTTTATTGATAGCACAGTAGCTATGTGCATAGCAGTAGGAATACTGTCATTTGATGATTGAGACATATTAATATGATCATTAGGATGAAGTGGAGTATTTGTTGGGAGCTTTCTTCCTAATAACTGATTACTTTTATTTGCAATGACTTCATTAAGATTCATATTGATTTGAGTCCCTGATCCTGTTTGCCATACAACAAGAGGAAAGTGACCGTTTAATTTTCCAGATATAATTAAATTACAAACTTTACTAATAATTTTTGTTTGATTTTTTGGTAATAATTTTAATTCTGCATTTGCAAAAGCACATGATTTTTTTTGCAAGGCAAGGGCCTCTATAAAAATATTTTGAAAATGAAATTTCCCAATACCTATTTGAAAGTTTTCTAATGATCTTTGAGTTTGTGCTCCCCAAAGTTTCGTGCTTTCAACTTTAATTTCACCTAAGCTGTCTTTTTCAATGCGAAATTTGACCATGAGTAATTAATAATATATATCAAATTCAATGAAAAATATTTTATTAATTCGCCATGGTCAAAGCGAGTGGAATAAATTAAATCTTTTTACCGGCTTTAAAAATATTGAATTATCTGAACAAGGCATTGAGGAGGCGAATAAAGCTGGGCAAAACTTCAAAAATTTAGATATTAAATTCAATATTGTATTTACAAGCGAATTAAAAAGAGCCCAAGAAACTGCTAAAATAATTCTTCAAAACCTCGATCAGTGGGATTTTTTAAATAATGAAGGAAAAATAATCTCAAACATTAATTTAAATGAAAGAGATTATGGCGATCTCACGGGTTTAAACAAAAAAGAAACTGCTGAAAAATTTGGAGAAGAACAAGTTCATAAGTGGAGAAGAGGTTATTCTGATCAACCCCCCAACGGTGAAAGTCTTGAGGATGTGGTCAGAAGAGTTACAAAATATTTTGAGGAAGTAATTAAGCCTGCTATTCAAAGTAATGAAAATGATAATATTTTAATAGCAGCACATGGGAATTCTCTAAGAGCGCTTTTAATAGTTATGAATATTTATGAACCACATAATATTAATTCTGTTGAACTCTCAACTGGTGTTCCAATACATGTTATCTTAAAAGATAACAAGTTTAGTATTAAAGATTAATTAATTGATAGATATAGCTTTAGTTGTAGCAATAGTATCATATTACACCGTCATGTTTATCACACCTGGGCCCAATAATGCTATGTTAACGATCTCAGGCTTAAAATTTGGTTTTAAAAGATCTTTACCACATATTACTGGTATTTCTTTAGGTCATGCTCTTCAAGTTTCATTAATTTGCACAGGTTTAGGTTTAATTTTGATTAATAAACCAGAATTTCAAATGATACTAAAATGGCTTTGTTTTTTTTATCTCATTTATTTAGCTTATCAAATGATTGGGTCTCTAAAGGATTACAAGAAAGATACAGGTAGACCCTTAAATATTTACGAAGCTGCTCTTTTTCAATGGGTAAACCCTAAGGCATGGACAATTGCTATTACAGTCGCATCTGGTTTTATGCCTTTAGAAGAAAAGCTTTGGATAGCTGTTGTTTTCACAGGGTTGATGTCATCATTGGTAAGCTTTCCATGTATAAGTTTATGGGCACTTTTTGGAAGTTTAATTAAAAATTTAGTATCTAACCCTAAATTAAAAAGAAGCTTTGAGTATTTCTTTGCATTATTATTAGTATCTACGGGTATTTATTTAATATTAAAATAATTTTTCAATTAAAGTTAAATAACGAAAATTAATATATCCTTTTTTGGATATATAAAATTTCTCAATGCTATCTTTTTTTAAGGAGTTACAAAATACTGGCAACTTTGCTTTTAATTTTTTACTTATATTAATAGTCGATTTTAGCAAATGCTCTTCATTAGCAGATTTTAAAATTTTGATTGAGTGTTTGCCACTCAATAAATCGTAAAATAACAGAGAACAATTATTTTTTAAAATTTTATTTATCATAGCTCTATTTTGCTCAACACACTCTACAACATCGAATAAGACTAAATAATTTTGATTTGACTTTATTTGACTTTGTTTCAAACCTTGCATTGATAAGAATAAATCTATTTTTTGATTTGTATAGTGTTTACACCCTACTGAAATATATTCTTTCTCTTCAATTATTCTGTCAGTAAATTTTTCAATATAAAAGTTGAATTTAGTTGATATATTTTTTAGTTCAATAATATCATCTGGTATTAGGGGCATTCTTTTTTCTTTTTTGACCATATCTGAGAGTATACAAATATTCATAATTAAAAAAAAATATATACTATAATCTTATGAAGTTAATTCCAGAATGGGAAGTACATGACAAATGTCTAATGGCTTGGCCATGTAATAAAAATCTTTACAACGAAATAATTAAAGATGCCAGATTAGAAATGGCGCATTTAGCTAATTGTATTTCGGATGAAGAAACAGTTTATATGTACTGTAATAAAGAGGATTACAATGAGTGTAAAAATTATATCAATAATCAAAAAATAAATATTATTCAATTAGAACTAGATGACTCTTGGATGAGAGATATAGCCCCAATCTTTATAAAAGAGGACAACGAACTTAAATGTATTAACTTTAATTTTAATGGATATGGAAAATACCCGAATTATTTTAATGATAATAAAGTGGGTGAATATATCTCAAATCAATTTTCTATTACTTCATATTTAAATGACCTTACTTTAGAAGGTGGTGCTATTACTTACGATGAATATGGAAACTTGTTTTCCACTGAAAGTGTGCTACTTAACCCAAATAGAAATAATCCTAAAAAAGCAAAAATAGAGCAAACACTTACTAGTTTATTTGATTTAAATTCAATAATTTGGATCCCTGAGGGTTTAAAAGATGACGATACTGATGGGCACATAGACAATATTTTATGTCCTATTGGAAATAGAAAATATTTAATAGCAAAAAGTTATGATTTAGATGATTTGAACTCAAATAATTTAACTAAGATTAAATCAATTATTCTAAGTAACCTTTCTAGCATTGACAGTAACATAGAATTAATTGATATACCCCTTCCTTCAAAAATAGTTGTTAATGATAAAAAGCTTATTGCCTCGTATATTAATTTTTATTTTTCAAAGCATAAAATCTTTGTCCCAAAATTTAATGTTAAAGAAGATGAAATGGTTTATGATATTTTTAAAGATATTTTTAAAGATAAAAAAATTGAGATGATTGAAACTTCACATATAAATTATGGTGGAGGTAATATCCATTGTGTTACTATGAATGTGCCAAAAAATGTCAGTTAAAGTAGCTGCTTCGCAGTTTAAATCAATAAAAGAAAAAAAAGATTTAAACATAAATAAGGCTATAGATATTGCTCAACAAGCATCTAAGGAAAATGTAAATATTTTCCTCCTACAGGAGTTATTTCAAACTGAATACTTTTGCTCAACTCAGGATAAAAAGTTTTTTAATTACGCCATTGAATTTCCTAATGACAAACTATTTGAAATTTTTTCTAATTTTTGTAAGAAAAATAATATGGTCATGCCGATCAGTTTTTTTGAAAAAAAAGAAAATAATTTTTTTAATTCTCTAGTTGTGATTAATGCTGATGGTAAATTAAGTGATTTATATAGAAAGTCGCATATTCCCGAGGGTCCTGGTTATAACGAAAAGTTTTACTTTAAGCCCGGAGATACTGGCTTCAAAGTATTTAACACAAAATTTGGAAATCTTGGTTGTGGTATATGCTGGGATCAATGGTTTCCTGAATGTGCAAGATCTATGACACTTTCTGGTGCAGATATTTTATTATATCCCACAGCAATTGGTTCTGAGCCTCAAGACCCTTTATTAGACTCAAAAGATCACTGGCAAAACGTAATGAGAGGTCATGCAGCTGCAAATCAAATTCCAGTCATTGCTTCTAATAGAATTGGCACAGAAAATGAAGGTTTAATATCTGTTACATTTTATGGAAGCTCCTTTATCGCTAATCATTTGGGTAATATTGAAATTGAAATGGGCAAAAAAGATGAGGGCTTTGTATCTAAGAATTTCGACTTTTCAGAAATAACAAAATATCGCCAATCTTGGGGAAATTTTAGAGATCGTAGACCAGATCTATATAAAAAAATTTGTGATTTTTAAAAAAAATTATCATATTATTCAAATTCTACTTATTTAAGAGGAGAGGTAATATGAACAAATTTTTAACAGCTCTTTTAGTGCTAATACTCCCTATGAGTTTGAGCGCTAAAGAAGAGTTATTTATATACAATTGGTCCGATTATATAGCTGAAGATACAATTGCAAATTTTGAGGAAGAAACTGGTATTGATGTAACATACGATGTATTTGACTCAAACGAAGTTCTAGAGGCTAAGCTTTTAGCTGGAGGAAGTGGGTATGACTTAGTTGTTCCATCAGGCTCCTTTATGGAAAACCAAATTAAAGCAGGAGTTTTTCAAAAACTTGATAAAAGTATGATTCCAAACCTCAAAAATTTAGATCCAAGTGTTTTAGATAAAACTGATGCTCATGATCCAGGTGGGGAATACTCTGTTAATTACATGTATGGTACAACTGGAATTGGTTACAACGTTGCTGCCGTCGAGGAAAGAGGTGGAGATGTTGAGTCATGGGACATAATATTTGATGTAGATCAAATTTCTAAATATGAAGATTGTGGTGTGGCTTTCTTAGATGCACCAAGTGAAATTGTTGAGATTGCATTAAATTATCTTGGCCATGATCCAAATACAGAAAACACTAAAGCTAATCAAGAAGCACTAGAATTATTGAATAATATTAGACCTTATATAAAGTATTTTGACTCTTCTCAGTACATTGATGATTTAGCAAATGGTGAGATTTGCTTAGCAATAGGTTGGTCAGGTGATGTATTTATAGCAGCATACGAGGAAATTGAAGAGGTCTGGTATTCAATTCCAAATGAAGGAACAGTAATTTGGTTTGATATGATGGGAATTCCAGCAGACGCAAAAAACGTAGAAAATGCTCATAAATTTATAGATTATATTTTGAGACCAGAAGTTGTTGCAGAAATTACTAACTATGTGTGGTACTCAAACCCTAATCTAGTAGCTAACACAACTGAAGGTTTGATAGATCCTGATATTCTTTCAGACCCAGCAATTTATCCAACAGAAGAGACATTAACTAAACTTTTTGCAGATACAGCTGACTCACCTCAAAAGTCTAGGATATCTTCGAGAGTATTTAATAGTTTTAAAGCTTCTCAATAATAAAATTAAAGCGCAACTTTTACTTAAGTTGCGCTTTTCACAATCTTTTTTATGTCTGAACCTTTTTTACAAATCATAGATGTATCAAAAAGGTTTGATAATGTTGTTGCTTTAGACAAAGTTAATCTAAAAATAGCAAAATCTGAAATATTCAGTCTCCTAGGATCTTCAGGATGCGGTAAGTCAACACTTTTGAGAATTATAGCAGGTTTCGAGAAGCCTGATGAAGGAAGAATTCTACTCGAGGGAAAGGATATCACGAAACTTCCACCATATGTAAGACCTTTAAATATTATGTTCCAAAATTATGCACTATTTCCGCATTTAAATGTCACTAATAATATCCAGTTTGGACTAAAAGAAGAAAAAATTTCTAAAGAAGAAATCAATCATCGTGTTAATGAAATTTTAAATTTACTAGAGCTGAATGGTTTAGAGAAAAGAAAAATCAATGAGATATCTGGTGGTCAACAACAACGTGTAGCATTAGCAAGATGTCTAGTCAAAAAACCAAAATTACTTTTATTGGATGAACCACTTGCAGCATTAGATAAACAGCTAAGAGTACAAACACAATTCGAGTTAGTTAATCTACAATATAAGTTAGGCATCACTTTTATTATTGTTACCCATGATCAAGAGGAAGCAATGTCATTATCTGACAGAATGGCAATTATGAAAAATGGAGAAATCCTCCAAGTCGGTAATCCTGTTGAGATATATGAAAAACCGAAGGACAAATATATAGCGAATTTTATTGGCACAGCCAATATCTTTAATGTTCTTAATAAAAATAATCAAATCATCATTAAAGAATTAAATTATGAAGTTAAAAATATTAACAACAAAGAAAACTATGTTAAATGTTTAATTAGGCCTGAAAAAATTTCTGTTAAAAAACTAGAAAATCAATCTGATAATTTAAATATTGGTGTAGTTAAAGAAGTAGCTTATTTAGGGAGCTATACAAAGTATTTAATTGAGGTTAATGGATTTGAATTTTATTCTTTTATGCAAAATAGTTTAGTTTCAGATAACCTTCAAATAAGGTGGGATGACAAAGTTCAGATAAGTTTTAACGAAACATCAATATATTTCTTTAATGATTAAAAATTTAAAAAAACAAAACGTGTGGTTTGTATTCACTCCATATTTATGGCTAGTTTTGTTCTTTTTTGTTCCATTAGCTCTAATTTTTAAAATATCAATATCTGTGTCTGAATGGGGTATGCCACCTTATCGTGATCTTTTCTCTTTTTCTGAAAATGGATTGAAGATTAATTCAACTCTTGGAAATTATTTATTTATTTTTTCAGACCCTTTCTATATAAGATCATATCTCAATTCACTATCATTAGCTTTTACATCCACGGTATTATGTTTATTAATCGGTTATCCCATAGCTTTTTACGTTGCAAAATCTAAACCAAGTATAAGAAACATACTTTTGATTATGCTTATCATACCTTTTTGGAGTTCTTTTCTTTTAAGGGTATATGCATGGAAAGTCTTACTGCAAGGCTCTGGTATTATAAATTCAATTCTTATACATATTGGACTAATTTCTGAACCAATATCTATGTTACACAATCATTATGCTGTGATTTTAGGCGTTGTTTATACTTACCTTCCATTTATGATTTTACCGCTTTATGGATATTTGGTTAAATTTGATTTAAATTTGATTGATGCATCTAATGATTTAGGTGCAAAGCCTTTAAACACGTTTTTAAAAGTTATCTTACCTCTCTCTTTACCAGGAATTGTTGCGGGGAGTATGTTGGTTTTTATACCAGTTGTTGGAGAATATATAATTCCAGAAATGTTAGGTGGCAGTGATAAACTTTATTTTGGGAAAATAATTTGGGATGAATTTTTTGTAAATAGAGATTGGCCTATTGCTAGCGCACTTGCTATGTCTGGTATTGTAATTCTTGTATTTCCAATAATTATTTTTCAATTAATGTACGCAAAATATAATTTTAAAAATGAATAAATTATTTTTTAAAATTTTTACCTTAACAATTGGATTTTCATTTTTATATTTTCCTATTTTAACTCTTATAGCTTATTCTTTTAATGATAATAAAAGAGTTATGGTTTGGAAGGGTTTCTCTTTTAGATGGTATAAGGAATTATTTCAAAATGAACAAATTTTAGAGGCTTTTTATACTAGTTTAAAAATTGCCTCTCTTTCAGCAACATTTGCAACAATCATGGGTGTAATGATTGGTTTTTCATTAACAAGAATATCAAAAATTCCAGCCAGGCCTTTCTTTATTTTCTTGAGTTCTTCTCCTTTGGTTATGCCTGAGATAATTTTAGGGCTTTCTTTGTTGTTATTCTTTATATCATCTAACCATATTATTGGCTTTCCTTCCTCAAAAGGACAACTAACAGTCTTAATATCGCATATAACTTTCTCTGTAGCTTTTGTTGCAGTTATTATCCAGTCAAGGTTGAGTAGTTACGATAAAAATATAGAAGAGGCTGCTCAGGATCTTGGGACAATTCCAAATATGATTTTTTGGAAAGTAACTGCTCCTGTAATATTACCTGCAATATTATCAGGTTGGTTACTTGCATTTACACTCTCTTTGGACGATCTTGTCGTTGCTAGTTTTACTACCGGTCCCGGAGCTAACACTTTGCCAATAGTGGTTTTTTCTAAAGTTAGATTGGGATTGAGTCCAGAAGTTAATGCTCTTTCCGCAATAATAATGCTAATTGTTATATTAGCAGCAATTAGTATTTACTTAATTAATAGATCAAACATTAAGAAGTAAATATTCTCTTTCCCATGCTGTAATAATTTTATTATAGGCATTTACCTCTAAGTCTTTGATTGAACAAAATAATTCTATAAATGTTTCACCAAATATCTCTTTTGCCTCCTTAGATCTAGAAAAAGTATCTATTGATTGATAGATGCTTTCTGTCAGAGAAACATTTACGTTATAAGCAGCTTTTTTGGTCTCCGGGGTTGCTTTTAATTTTTTCTTCAAACCTAGATATCCCGCAGATAAAGTTGCAGCTATAGCTAAGTATGGATTTACGTCTGATCCACAAAGTCTATTTTCAATTCTCGCTTGGTTAGCAGAGTTAAAATTTGGGACTCTAAAACCACAGGTACGGTTTTCAAAACCCCAGTTTAGGTTAAAAGGTGTACCTTCCTCCCAAAAACCTCTAAGCCTTTTAAAGGAATTAACATTTGGTGCAAAAAGAGGTAAAAAAGCTTTTGAGTATTTTTGTAATCCACCCAAATAGTTATCAAAATGTTTTGTAGTTTTAAGATTTTTATCCACAAATATTGGTTTACCTTTTTTTAAAATTGATTGATGTATATGCATCGAGTTTCCTGGAGTATCTTCCATCGGTTTAGCCATAAAAGTTGCATACAAATTATGCTTCAATGCAGTATGTCTCAGAGTTCTTTTAAATAAAAAAACCTGATCAGCCAAGTCAAGAGGGTTACCATGCTTGAAGTTAATTTCCATTTGTGCTGGTCCATCCTCATGATTAATGTTCTCAACCTCTAATTCTTGAGTTTCACAGTAGTCATATAGATCCTCAAAAATATGATCAAATTCATTAACAGCGTCAATACCGTAAGACTGGTTTCCTTTTTCAATTCTTCCAGATTGCCCACTCGGTGTCTCTAAAGGATTGTCTGGATCATTGTTTTTCTTAACTAAATAGAATTCAATTTCTGGAGCAACTACTGGTTCAAGGCCTATTTTTTCATAAAGACCAATTACCTTTTTTAAAATACCTCTAGAGTGGACCTCTATAACATTATCATTGTTATCAACAGCATCACAAATAACCTGTGCGGTTGGTTCTTCATACCATGGAACAGTTCTCAGAGTATTAAAATCAGGCTTTAATATAAAATCGCCATCTGTAGGATTTAAAATCTGATCATCTATTGAATAAGTCACATCTCTAGATACTGCTAATTTGAATAGGGCTAAAGGTAATCTTAGTCCACCTGACTCAATAGAGCTTAAAAATTTTTTTGTTGGTAATATTTTTCCCCTTGGTATACCTGAATTATCAGGAATCATACATTCTACCTCTGTTATTTTATTTTTCTTTAACCAATCGACATAATCATTCATAGCTATAACTAACCTTTAAAATTTGATATTTATGTATCTGATGGATTACTCAGATAATTATTACGTAAGAACAAAAGCATTCAGTATTAATACTAACAAATTAAATGAGAGCTTACAATGTGATGTTTGTATAATTGGTGCAGGTTTATCAGGAATTTCATCAGCATTATATTTATCTAAATTAAATCCAGATTTAAACATAGTCATATTGGAGAAAAATAAAGTTGGTTGGGGCGCATCTGGAAGAAATGGTGGGCAATTATTACATGGTTTTTCCTCAGAGAATTACTCTAGCCAAAAACACACTCAAGAGGAAATTAAGATATTATGGCAATTCACATTAGACGCTGTTAGAGAGGTAAAAAAAAATATCAAAGACTTAAATATACAATGTGACTTAATCGAGGGTTATGTTTTAGCCGCAGTAAGTAAATCCCATGATGATGAGTTAAAAAAATACGTAGACAGGCTTCAAACAAAATTTGACTATGAATCAGTGAAGTATCTACCAAAAAATAGAATGGACCAGTATTTTGATAGCCCTTATTACAAATCTGCAATGTATGACTCAGAGTGTGGTCAAATTCATCCACTTAATTATTGCCTAGGATTAGCAAGAGAATTATTAAAAAATCAAAATTGTAAAATATTTGAAGATACAGGAGTGATATCATATGAATCTCAAAAAAAAGTAACAATAAAAACTGAAAAAAATATAACTGTTAAATCTGATAAATTAATTATCTGCTGTAATGCATATATTGATAATTTGAATAAAAGTTTAAGAAAAAAAATAATGCCTGTTAAAACTTATGTATCAGCATTTACTGAAATTCCAAATACAGAATTGAGTAAATATTTTCGAAAACCTATCACAGTGGGAGATATGTTATTTGTACTAAATTATTTTAGACTGGACTCTAATAATAATTTAATTTTTGGTGGAGGTGTAAGTTACTCTAATATAGATCCGATAAATTTGGAATTATCTTTAAAAAAAAGTATAAAAAAGATACTTCCTGGTTTAGAAAAGTTCAAAGCTTGGTGTACTTGGAGTGGGCACGTCGCCATAACTGTAAACAGATTCCCTCATATCGGTAGTATTGATAATAATATTTTTTTTGCACAAGGATATTCAGGACATGGTTTAGCTATAACAACTATGGTTGGAAAAATACTTGCTGAAACAATAACAAATCAGAACAATAATTTGAGTTTATTTGAAAAGTTTAGACATAAAAACTTTCCTGGTTTTGGCGTAATTGATAAGCCATTATTAGTTTTAGCAATGAGTTATTTTAAATTAAAAGATCAATTAAGCCTGAAATAACTTATTTTTGCCTAATCTAGAGTTAGGATCTAAGTGTTTTTTTAATTTTTTAATAAAAAGGTAATTTTCACTAGGTTTATATTTTTTTAAAAGATAATTTTTTTTCAAACCAAGACCGTGTTCTGCTGCCACACTACCTTCGCTTTGAATAGTCAAATCATAAATAAATTTTGAGAGGTAAGCACAATTCTTTTTTGAATTAGGATGTACTTTAAAATTGCAATGCAAATTACCATCTCCCAAATGCCCAAAAAAATAAGGAGTAAAGATTTTATTATCCTTTACAAATGTATTTACCTTCTTAATAAAGACAGACCACTTATCAATGGGTAAAGAAATATCAAATTTTTCAGTAAAATTATATTTTATCTGATTATATACTAACTCTTCTCTTTTGCTCCATATCCATGATTTTGATTTATCATGTTCTATTTTATCAATTTTAAATTCATTTAAATTAAAGTATTTTTTTAAGTCTTTTTTGTAATTACCAATAATATTAGATTGTATCTCTATGATTAAATTGAAGTAATGTGTACTTTCATTAAATAAATAAGAGCTAGGTATTGGAAATATTATTTCAAAACTTGTTAAATTATCGAAGTACTTGTTTCTTAAAAATTTTAGTAATCGAATTGACTTATTTAAACTATTTGTTTGTATTAAATATGTAGAATTGTATTTTTTTTTTGGGATTAACTTTAAGCTTGCTCTTGTAATTATTCCAAAAACACCCTCAGAACCACAAAATAACTTCCACAGTTTTGGGCCAAAATTATCTTTTTTGAGTTTATTTAAAAAATTTAAAATAGTTCCATCACTAAGCACTACTTCAAGGCCATTTATATGATCCTCTATGTTACCATATCTTAAGGTTTGCAAACCCCCAACATTAGTAGATATATTACCCCCAATTGTACATTTATCACTTGGCGCAATATTAACTGGAAATAAAAGTTTTTTATTATTTGCTGCTTTTTGAATAGTTTTTAACAATGTTCCGCTTTGAGCTGTTATTATAAAATTATCAGTATCAACTTCTTCAATACGATTCATTTTTTTAAAATCTATTAGGATAGTTTTTTCAAATTGAGGTTTTGTGCCATCAACTCTATTAGTCTCTCCACCAATAGGTAAAATATGAAATTTATATTTGTTAGAAAATTTAACCAGTTTAGATACCTCCAAAGAATTTTTAGGGAAAGCAGTTATTTGGGCACTTTTTCTTATAGATTTTATTGGAAACTTCATTTAGATGCTCTTCGTAATCTATCATTTATAGCGATTCCTATTTTCTTATAAGGAATAGGTGCGATACTTATATTTTTATACTGGTTGTCGTTATCTGCTAAAAAAATAAAATGATAAAGATTTTTTGCAGCTTCAATTAAATTTCTACTCTTACTTAAATTTTTGAATTGACCTTTCTTATTTGCTCCAAAGTTTATATATGCAGATTTTTTTTTAGCATTTTTTACATTTAAAAATATTTTCTTCTTCGGAGAATAATGTTTTTTTGAAGTTCCAGGAAAACTTAAATTTTTGTTATATTTACTAATAAACATATAGGGTAATATTTTTTTCACATTTTCTAATGATATCATACCTGGTCTTATTATATTCAATTTGTTATCAGATATTTTAATTAAAGTTGACTCGATACCAACTTTACATTTTCCATCATCTACAATTAATAAATCTGTCTCAATAAATTGCTGAAAAACCATTTCACTGTTGATTGGGCTTAGTTGTTTAAATTTGTTTGCTGAAGGCATTACAAGAGGCTTTCCTACTTTATTAATTAAATTTAATGTAAATTTATTATTTGGAACTCTTACAGCACACTCATTATTTAATGTAAGAGATTTGGGTATTTCGAGAGACTTCCTTTGTAAAACAAGAGTAAGAGGCCCAGGCCAAAATTCTTTAGCTAAAACTAAATTTTCATCATCTAAATTAAAAAATTTATTTACCATTTTTAAACTTGAACAATGAAATATTAGTTTTTTTTTCAATGGTCTTTTTTTTAATAAGAAAATTTTTTTTGCCGCTTTAATATTGGTTCCTAAACCAGCTAGCCCATAAACAGTTTCTGTTGGCAAAACTACTAATTCATCTTTTAATAGTTTAGACTTTAAGAAATGTGAAAGTTGCTTTGATAGATTTGATTTAACGATAATGGGCATAATTTACATATTTAGATATATTTTTAGTATTCAGTTAAGATTAATTAATAATATTTTACAACTTTATGAATATATGCGCCATTATTCTTTCTGCTGGAAAGAGCAAAAGATTTAAATCATCTAAACCAAAATTTCTTCATGAAATATCTGGTAAAGAGTTAATACAGTATAATTTAGATGCACTAAATAAAATTAAACAAGTAAAAAAAACTTTTATTATTTCAAGTAAAGCTAATAAAAAATATTTCATTCATGAAAAAGTATTTATTCAAAATCCAATAGACGGTACTGGTGGAGCTTTTAAACAATTTTATAAGTACAATAATAAATTTGATTATTTTTTATTGACCTTAGCAGATACACCTATTTTCGATTATAAAATACTCTCTGATTTTGTTTCAAAAGGTATAAAGAATGATGATGACTTATCAGTCCTTACACAAAATGTAAGAAACCCAAAAGGATATGGAAGAATAATTAAAAAAAATAATTTATTAATTAGTATTATTGAAGAAAATGAATGTTCAAACGAAGAGAAATTAATCAATGAGATAAATACTGGCATATTTTTAATTTCAAAAAAAGCTGCATTAAATTTAAAATTAATAAAAAAAAATAAAAATAAGAATGAATTTTACATTACTGATTTAGTAAATGTCTGTTTAAATAAAAAACTTAAAATGACTACTTTTTTAAATAAAGCCACAGTGATATCAGGTGCTAACACCTTAAATGAACTTAATAAATTAGAAATATTATCTCAAGATTTTATAAAGAAAAAATTAATAGATAGTGGTGTTAGAATTATTCAACCTGATACGGTTTATATAGAGAGCAATGTTAGTATCGCTCCGGGAGTAGTAATTGAGCCACATGTTGTTATAAAAAAAAATGTAAGCATCAAAAGTAATTCTATTATTAAGTCCTTTTCTTATATTGAAAATTCCACAATAGGTAATAACTGCTCCATAGGCCCTTATGCAAGAATAAGACCTGAGGTTATTATGGCAGATGAGGTAAAAATTGGTAATTTTGTTGAGATTAAAAAATCAAAATTATCAAAAGGAGTAAAAGTAAATCATTTAAGTTATATCGGAGACTCATCAATAGGAACAAATAGTAATATTGGGGCTGGAACTATTACTTGTAATTATGATGGCAAAAATAAGCTGAGATGCAAAATAGGTAATAATACCTTTATTGGCTCAAATTCTTCTATTATTGCACCTGTTAATATAGGCAATAAAGCATACATAGCTGCAGGATCTGTAATTACTAAATCAATACCAAATAATCATTTTTCAATAGCCAGATCAAAACAGAAAAATAAAATTAATAATAAAAAATAATGTGCGGTATAGTTGGTATCTTAAATTCATCTTCTTTAAAGAATAACTCTATAGATATTTTAAAAAAGCTGGAGTATAGAGGGTATGACTCTGCTGGCATTTCCTTGTTTTCAAAAGAACGAATAAAAACCATTAAAAGTGTCGGCAAAATATCAGAATTAAAAAATAAAGCTCAAAATGTATCAGATAAAAATTTTTATGGTGTGATAGGTCATACAAGATGGGCAACACATGGAGTTGTTAGCAAAAATAATGCTCATCCATTTGCAAATGATGATCTTACTTTAGTTTGTAATGGTATAATTGAAAACTATAGAAAAATTCAAAATCGATTTGTAGATATTCCTAAAAATATTCAATCAGATACTGAAATCGGTTTTTACTTTCTCACCTATTTAGTCAATAAATACAAAAATTCAGATGAAGCTATTAGAGTATTTAAAAGTGTAATTAAAGGAAACTACGCCTTTGTTATATTTATAAAAAAAAATAATTGTTTTTACTTATTAAAAAATGGCAGTCCAATCGCCTTATCACATAATAGAAACTCATCTTACATATGCTCAGATTCATCTATTTTATCTGATTATAGTGATAAGATTTATCATCTTAAAGATGGTGATATTATTAAAATTCAGCAGTCTAAAATATCTAGTTTAAATAAAGCTAAAATACTCTTTGAAAAAAATGAAATTAAACAAAACCCATATGATAAAGGAAAATATCAACATTATATGTTGAAAGAGATTCATGAGCAGCCTGAAGTTATAAAAAATACTCAAAAAAATTATTTACAAGAATTTTTTAATGATTTTGAAAACAAATTTAAAAATTTAATTTTAAACAAAAAAATAATATTTGTTGGATGTGGTACTGCATACCATGCCTGTTTAGTTGGTGAGTATTACTTTAATAAATATACAAATATAGATACTTCATCAGAATTAGCTTCCGAGCTTAGATATAAAAAAATAAATAAAGACGAAAAAATTTTATTTATTTTTATTTCACAATCTGGTGAAACCATGGATACCTTGATGGCTTTAAAATATATAAAAAAAAATAAACATTCCTCTATAGTTATAACTAATTCTTTACAGAGTAGTATGGTAAGGGAGGCTGATGTAACTATACCTACTTATGCTGATAAAGAAGTTGGTGTAGCCTCAACTAAAGCTTTTACTTGTCAAATATTGAGCTTAGCCAATCTTTCTATTGAAATTGGTAAAATGACAAATTCCATATCGAAAAAAGATTATAATAAGAATTTAGCAATTCTAAAGTTATTACCAATAAAGCTGAAAAAATTAATAAACAATTTTACACCAGAGGCGAAAAAAATTGCAAAAAAATTAAGCCAATCTGATACTTGTTATTTTATTGGAAGGAATATTGTATACCCAATAGCATTAGAGGGATCCTTGAAATTAAAAGAGATATCTTACATGCATAGCGAAGGCTTTCCTGGAGGAGAGATGAAACATGGCCCAATTGCATTGATCGATAAAAAATCATTAACAATTTGCTTATCGCCAAACAACGAACTATATGAGAAATCTATTTCTAATGCTGAGGAAATCGCTGCTAGAAATGGTAAGGTTATAATTTTATCGAGTGTTAAAATTCACAGAAAATCATTAAACACACATAATGTAAGCCTACCCAAAGAAAACTTTATTGACACACCTTTCATTTATACTATTCCTCTTCAACTCATTTCATATTATTTTGCTCTTAATGAAGGTACTGATATTGATCAACCAAGGAATCTCGCTAAATCAGTTACTGTTGAATAAATTGAATACTATTTAATATGAATATCGAAGTTGATAATGAGATTTTAGCTAGTGTGATTGACGCTCGGTTTAGTATCAAACCACATCTTTCTTCAAATATTGAAAATGCTAATTTTAAACAAACTATTTTTTTTCCTGAGGATAAATTGAAATCAAATACATTTAATTCAGTGCCTTTAGACACATATGGAATAATCAATAAATCTAAGTTATTTACAAGAGAACCTATTACAGGAGAACAAATATCTTATTTAGTTAATGATAATGACTACACTGTTAAAGATAATAATCCAGATATTAAAATCAAAACAACAGATTATAAAATTTTTTATAGATTTGAAATTAATGAGATTCAACACAAATACTGCTCATCAATTTTTACTAATTTAAAATTTAAAAAAATTAATATTGTTTTTCCAAATAGCAGCACAATACACTTTTTTTCTGAGAATATATCCCTTTTAAAAAAATATATTAAGAAAATTGCTAATAAAAAAATTCAAGAGAGTGATCTTATTAAAATCAAAGTCCCAACTAGTTTATCTATTTATTACTCTAAAAATAATAATACCAAAGAGATTACAATCAAAAATAAATCTTATTTGGGAATATGTTTTGAAATAGTTAATCTTTTAAGCTTAAATACTTTAGACACTAAGAATACATATAATTCCAACAATAATAACAATTACTATATTAATATTCTTTTTTTTAATTTTTATAATTTTTTCCCTAAGTTTATATCATTATTCATATTTAAATTTTTACTCAGATTTAATAAATCTTACATATTTTCTAATCAAGTATTAGAAATTAATAATAATTTTAACAAACAAAATAATTTCTTCTCTAATATTATTGATGACAATCAATATCCTAGCTACTTATCAAAAGGAACTTTTTTCCCTAATTTAAAATTAAGTAATAAAAAGTATATTCATGAGATACTCAAGGATGACGATACATACATACTTTCAAACAAATATAAAATAAAAAACATAAAAAACTTTATTTTTCTATCTGATGGTTCTGATAAAAATTCATATCAAATCGGTAAAAGTTCATATGATTATTTAAATTTAGATAAATGCTATTACATTACAGATAATCATGGCTTAATCACCACAGTAGATATCGTTGATAATATCGGAATTATCAATCATGGAGATATTGATTCAAAGTATTCAGATAATAAACAATCTAGCATAGATAATTTTTATGCTACAGGTTATGAGCCATCATTACCTAAATTAAAGCTACCCAAAATTTGGCCTTTTAAATCTAAAACCCAATAATTTCTTTTATTTAATACATTTAACAATATAATCCTTGCCTCATGAAATGGACTAAAGATAGTTGGAAGAACTTTGAAGCAAAGCAAATGCCTGCTTACACTGATCAAGGTAAGTTAGACTCTGTAATTGAGGAATTATCCTCTATGCCTCCTTTAATATTTGCTGGTGAGACTAGGTCTCTAAAATCACAAATTTATCAAGTTCAAAAAGGAGAGTCCTTTTATTTACAAGGGGGTGACTGTGCTGAGAGCTTTCAGGAATTAAATCCCAATACAATTCGAGATAATTTTAAATTACTATTGCAAATGTCTGTTGTTTTGACTTTTGCCACTAATAAACCGGTCGTTAAACTAGGGAGAATGGGTGGACAATTTGCTAAACCAAGAAGCTCAGACTTTGAAGAAAAAAACGGTCAAAAGCTACCTAGTTATAGAGGAGATATCATCAATTCATTTGAGTTTAACGAGTCCTCTAGAGAACCAGACCCTAAAAGAATGATCAGAGCTTATAACCATTCAGCTTCAACTTTAAATTTATTAAGAGCTTTTGCTCAAGGAGGTTTTGCTAGTTTAACACAATTAAATAAATGGAATTTAGATTTTGCAGATAACTTTGATACAACAAAAAAATTTAAAGAATTATCTGAAAAAATTGCAGAAAGTATAAAATTTATGAATGCCTGTGGTGTAAATGAAAAAAATACAAGAGAACTAAGAGAGACAGATTTTTACACAAGCCATGAAGCACTTCTTTTACCTTATGAACAAGCTTTTACAAGAATAGATAGCACTACAGGTGAGTGGTACAATGTAAATTCTCATTTTTTGTGGGTTGGTGATAGAACTAGAGATCCTAATGGTGCTCACATACACTATTTAAGTGGTATAAAAAACCCTTTAGGTCTTAAAGTAGGACCATCTACAACCATTGATGATTTAAAAAAAAATATTGAGATACTGAATCCTGAAAATGAAGGTGGAAGACTTACACTTATTGTTAGAATGGGAGCAGATAAAATTAATTCAAAATACCCTGATTTATTGAAAGAAATTAATAAACTCGGTCTTAATCTTACATGGATCTGTGATCCTATGCATGGAAATACATCTACAAGTAAATCTGGCTATAAAACAAGAGCTACTGAGAATATTTTTAAAGAAATTCAGTCTTTTTTTGAAATTCATAAATCAGAGGGTTCAGTCGCAGGAGGCGTTCACCTCGAATTAACAGGTTTAGATGTAACTGAATGTGTCGGTGGGCCTGATGATATTAAAGATGAAAATTTAGGTGATAGGTATCATACGTTTTGTGACCCAAGACTAAATGTTAATCAATCATTAGAGCTATCTTTTCTTCTGGCTGATTTATTATCTAATGGCGAAATGAATTAGTTTTCTTATTCATAATGAATAAAAAAACAAATTCAAATTTAATTAATAATTTTACTGATAATTATTTTTTAAAAACAAAAAAAATTATCCAAAAGTATGGAGACATAAAAGTTACTTATGCTGTTTTTATTCGTAGACCAGGTGTTATAGCATTAAAACTAGCAATAAATTGGATAAAACAAATTTCAAAAGACAGAGGTATTAAAGTATCAACTTCAAGCCCATTCAAAGAGGGTGACCATTTTGGTGCTGGAGAACCAATTCTTTATATTAGAGGATCTTTTAAACATATAGTCGATTTGGAAACTTTACTCTTACAAAAAATTGGTCCAGCTTGTATAGCAGCAGCTAATGCATATCAAATGTGTTTAGACTTGCCTAAAACGTACTTTATAGCTATGGATGCAAGACATTGTGCAGGTACAGAGATGTCTGAATTAATGTCATATGCTGCATCAGTAGGATCAAAATCAGCAAAAAGAAAAAAAGCTAAAGGCTTTATTGGAACATCGATAGATGCAACATCACATTATTTTCAATCTAATAAAGCATTAGGAACGATGCCACATGCATTAATAGGATATGCAGGATCTACTCTTGAGGCAGTAAAAATGTTTCATGAAACATTTCCAAAAGATGATTTAGTTGTATTGCCTGATTATTTCGGTAAGGAAATTACTGACTCTATTCAAGTTTGTAGCCACTTCGATAAGTTGTCTAAAGCTGGAAAAGTAATGATAAGACTTGATACCCCAAATGGAAGATTTATTGAGAATCTTGATACCTCAAAATCATATGAGGTCTTAGAAAAACACGCACCCGGTTCAATCAAAGAATACAGATCTGATAAAGAGTTAAAACACTTAGTTGGGCCTGGAGTCTCTGCTGCATCTTTGTGGTATTTGAGAGCACAACTTGATAATTTTGGTTTTAATAAAGTAAAAATTATTGCATCTAGCGGATTTACAAATGAGAAATGTAAGGCAATGTCTTTAGCCAAAGCTCCAATAGATATTATAGGAACTGGAAGTTATCTACCAGAAAAGTGGTCAGAAACATATGCAACTGCTGATATTATAAAATATGGTAATTCCTCTAGAGTAAAAGTTTCAAGAGAATACCTCTTAAAAAAAGTTAAATGATAATTACACGTTTTGCCCCGAGCCCAACTGGTCACCTGCACTTAGGAAATATGAGATCTTGCTTTTTAAATTGGGCATATTCGAAAAAAAATAATGGTAAATTTATTCTTAGATATGATGACACTGACCAAGAGAGAAGCAAAGATGAATATGTAAAGTCCATAGCATCCGATCTTGATTGGTTAAAAATAAAATATGATGAAACTTTTTATCAAAGCAAAAGAATTGAGAGATATAATGAACTTTTTGATCAATTAATTTCTTTAAAATTTGTTTACCCATGTTTTGAGTCAAGTGAGGATTTAGATATAAAAAAAAAGTTGCAGTTAAAAGCAGGAAAACCTCCAATCTACGATAGATCCTCATTAAATTTATCTAAAGAAGAAATTGAAAAAAAAATAATTAATGGTAATCAGCCTTATTGGAGATTTAAACTTTCACAGACTAAAATTAAATGGAATGATTTAGTAAAAGGAGAGACCGAAGTAGATCTAGCTTCTCAATCAGATCCTGTTTTACGGAGGGCTGATGGTAGCTACCTCTACCATTTTCCAAGTGTCGTCGATGATATTGATATGAAAATATCTCACATTATTAGAGGAGAAGACCACTTAACTAATTCAGCAATTCATTTAGAATTATTTAAATGTTTAAATTCTGGTTTACCCTCATTAGGTCACAATCCATTAATGCTTAATGAGGATGGAACAAAACTAAGTAAGAGAAATTTGGAATCAATTTCACTTAATCAATTCAGAAACAGTGGATATACAGTAAACAGTATACTATCTTATTTGTATTCACTTGGTTTAAACTCAGATTATGATTTTAAAACCATTTTAGAGAATAATTTTAGAGATTTTAATTTAGAAGATATTTCTAAAAACTTACCAAAAATTGATATTCATAAAATTGACTTTTTTCAAAAAAATTCATTAAGGTCAATGAATTTAAAAGGTTTAAATAATGAATTCCCTGAGCTAGAAGAGTTAGCTTTAACTGAAACTGAGTGGGAACTTATTAAAGAAAATGTTGAAAAGTATGAAGATATAAGAAATTTATGGAATATTATTAATAGAAGAGAAATTAAAATTCAACCCTCAGGTGACTTTGTCAAACTTTTGATTAAAAATTTGAATGGTATTTCAAATTTTAGTTTTGATGAATATGTCAACTACTTAATGAGTATTGATAAATCACTATCAAAAAAAGAAATTTTTACTAATACACGTTATATACTTACAGGTAATCAAAATGGCCCATCTGTTAAAGACCTATATAATTATTTTGGCCACGAAGGTTTAAAAAAAATTTTAAATGAATATTAATCTTTTTAACACTTTAACCAAAAAAAAAGAAAAACTTATACCTATTAACTCATCTGAAGTTAAGATGTATGCTTGTGGACCTACCCTTTACAGTAATCCACATATAGGAAACTTCAGACCAATTATAGTTTTTGATATCTTATTTAGAGTCCTAAGACTAATTTTTGGAGAGGATAGTGTACGTTATGTCAGAAATATAACAGACATTGATGATAAAATTATAGATAACGCCAATGAACTTAAAATATCAACAGATGAGTTGGTTAATTCTACTCAAAAAATATACCAACAAAATCTAAGTTCTTTATCAATATTATCTCCAACACATGAACCAAAAGCCACAGATTATATTCCAAAAATGATTGAGATGATTACATCTCTGATTGAAAAAAAATATGCCTATGTATCTGAAGGACATGTTTTGTTTGAAGCATACAAATTTAAGGGTTATGGTTCTCTCTCTAAGTTCTCATTAAAAGACATAATATCTGGTGCAAGAGTAGAAGTTGCCGATTACAAAAAAAATCCTGAAGATTTTGTCCTTTGGAAACCATCAAAAACAAACGAACCTCATTGGGATAGCCCATGGGGTAATGGTAGACCTGGATGGCACATAGAGTGTTCAGCTATGATTTCAGAATTACTTGGAGAAACTATTGATATCCATGCTGGCGGTATTGATCTTATTTTTCCACATCACGAGAATGAAATTGCTCAGTCAACATGTTGTCATGATAAAAAAATGTCGAACTTTTGGCTCCATAATGGATTTATAAATTTTAAGGGTGAAAAAATGTCAAAATCTTTAGGAAATACCTCAATTGTTAATGATTTATTATCTAAACACGATCCTGCTGTTCTAAAATATTCACTACTGACTACTCATTATCGTCAACCACTTGATTTTTCAAACGATCTTATAAGTTATAGTGAAAACATCATTAACAAGTGGAGAGAACATATTAAAGAGGTTAATAGCAAAGAATTAGACTCAGAATTTGTTAATGCACTTTTAGATGACCTAAATACCCCAAAAGCACTGATGAGATTACAGCAAATAATAGCTAACATTAAAAAAGACAAGAATAATGATGATTTATTAGCTCATTTTAATAATGGTTTAAGCTTATTAGGATTAAATCCTAGTTTTAATAAAACAGATTTAAACCTTGATAAAGAATTTATTGAAAATATGATATCTCGCCGACAAGAGGCTAAAAAAAATAAAGACTTTGAACTAGCAGATAAAATTAGAGATGATTTATTTAAACAAGGGATTGTTTTAGAAGACACCAAAAATGGCACAACATGGAAGAAAAACTAGAAAATAAAATTTATTTTTTTGACACCACATTAAGAGATGGTCAACAAACTACCGGTGTTGATTTTAGTGTAGATGATAAAATCAAATTCTCTAATGCTCTCGATGAATTAGGTTTAGATTATATTGAGGGTGGTTGGCCAGGGTCAAATCCAACTGATGATAGTTTTTTTAATTCTACAACAAATTTTAAAAATTCTAGTTTGGTTGCTTTTGGAATGACCAGAAGACCTAATACAAGTGTTTCAAATGATCCAGGTCTAAATACTTTAATTAATACAAATGTAAAACATATTTGCATTGTTGGGAAATCATCTTCATATCAGGTCGAAAAGGCTTTAGGCATTTCAAAATCTGATAACCTAAAAATGATTGGTGAAAGTATCGCTCATATCAATGAAAAAGGTTTAGAGGCAATGTATGATGCTGAGCATTTTTTTGATGGATATAAATCAGATCCTAAATTTGCATTAGATTGTTTAACTGAGGCTTTAAATAATGGAGCTAGGTGGATAGTATTGTGTGATACCAATGGTGGAACTCTACCAAATGAAGTAGAGACAATTGTTCAAGAAGTAACAAAATATATACCAGGTGAAAAACTGGGCATCCATGCGCATAATGATACAGAAAATGCAGTTGCCAACTCACTGGCTGCTGTGCGAGCAGGAGTGAGACAAATTCAAGGCACAATTAATGGATTAGGAGAAAGGTGTGGAAATGCTAATTTAGTATCTCTTATTCCCTCAATAATTTTGAAAACAAAATTTGAAACTAATATTCCTAAAGAAAAATTATCAGCCTTAAAGAAAACCTCATTGCTTTTAGATGAAATTTTAAATCGTATGCCAAATACTCAACAAGCCTATGTTGGTGAAAATGCCTTTTCACATAAAGGAGGTTTGCATGTTTCAGCAATTAACAAAGACCCTAAAACATATGAGCATATAGACCCAGAAATAGTAGGTAATACTAGAAAAGTTGTAATTTCTGATCAATCTGGCCGATCTAATATCATATCTCTTTTAAATACTGTTGGTATTAACCCAGATGATCATTCAGATAAATTAGATTTTTTACTCCAAAAAGTAAAAGAGAGAGAATTCAAGGGTTACGCTTACGATCAGGCAATTGCGAGTTTTGAGATACTAGCTAGACAAACTCTTTTCGGTATCCCAGAGTACTTTGAATTAAAAAGATTTAAAGTTATTGATGATAGAAGATGGAATGCTAAAGGAGAATTAGTAACTGAGTCTGAAGCAACTGTAAGGATAGAAGTTGAAAAAAAAGAATACATGAATGTAGAAGTAGGAAATGGTCCAGTAAATGCTTTGGACAAAGCTTTAAGAAAATCATTAATGGGCTTTTACCCTGCTTTAGAGGATTTAGAATTAACTGATTTTAAGGTAAGAATTTTATCCTCAGAAAAAGGAACAGATGCAATAGTTCGTGTTCTTATCGAGACAAAGGATCAAAAAGGATCCATTTGGACTACAGTAGGCGTCTCTACTAATATAATTGATGCGTCTTATAACGCCCTTAGAGAGAGCTTAATTTATAAATTAATTAAGTCCTCTTGAAAAAAACAATTCAATTTATATTAAACAAACCCCAGTTATCTGAAAATGTTGGTATGTCTCTAAGATCAATAGGATGTTTTGGTTTTGAGAACTTATCCCTAGTAAGTCCAAGAAAAATTTGGCCTAATCATAAGGGAATAAAATCTGCAAAGCATTTTTCATCATTAGTTAAAAAAGTTAAGGTATATCAATCAATACCAGAAGCTATGAAAGGTAGTGATATCTTGATTGCAACGACAGTTAGGAAAAGAGACTTTCACATACCTTCAATAAAAGTAAATGAAATATCTAAACTAAAATCGAAAAAAATATCAATTTTGTTTGGTCAAGAAAATAATGGATTGTCCAATAAGGAGATATCGCATGCTAATTTTCTATTGTCTCTACCTACATACAACAAGAGTTCGCTCAATTTATCTCATACTGTAGCTCTAATTGCTTATGAATTGAGTCAAATATCTCTCTCTAATATTAATCCAACTTTTGAAAATTCTCCTGCAAGTTCAAAAGATATTGAAAAATTTTTATTATTTCTGATGAAAATACTAGAAAAAAGAAAATTTACATCAATCTCATCCAAAAGAGATAATTTAGAAATATCTTTAAGAAATTTTTTAAAAACATCAAAAATAGACCAAAAACAAATAAAAACAGCATATGGAATTTTAAAATTTATTACAAAATAAATTGACTTAAAAGGCTAAATCTATATAAATCACCAATTCATGACAAAAAGACTATCGTCAAAACATAAAATTGATAGAAGACTAGGCCTAAATTTATGGGGTAGGCCTAAAAGTCCTTTTAATAGAAGACCTTATGGTCCTGGCCAACATGGTCAAGCAAGAAGAAGAAAACCTTCTGATTTTGGAGTTCAATTAGCAGCTAAACAAAAGCTAAAAAAATATTATGGCGATATTACTGAAAAACAATTTTTAAAAATTTATCAAGCAGCTTCTAGAAAAAAAGGCGATACTAGTCAAATTCTAATTGAACTTTTAGAACGAAGATTAGATGCTGTTGTGTTTAGACTAAAGTTTGCTCCAACTGTATTTTCCGCAAGACAACTAGTAAATCATGGGCATGTTTTGGTAAACGGTAAAGTAGTAAATAAAAAATCTTATCAGGTTAATGATGGTGATGAAATATCCCTTCAACAAACTAGCCAGAATATTCCAATGATAATTCAAACATTAAGCTCTAATGAAAGAGATGTTCCTGAGTATTTACAACTAGAAATATCAAAATGTCTTGGTAAATTTGTAAGAGGACCTCAACTGACAGATGTTCCTTACCCTGTTCAAATGGAACCTAATTTAGTCGTTGAATTCTACTCTAGATAATCAATAGTTAATAATTTATTCAATTAATCTAACAGCGCATAAATTTCGAAAAGATATTTATGAAAATAAAAATACTAACAGTCATATTTTCTCTTTTTATTACAAGCCTTTTCGCTGCTGGATCTAGCTCCGATGATAGTGCTAAAACTAATTATGGAAAAGATTATAAGTCAGCAATTAAGCTAATAAGAAGCAAAGATTATGATAAGGCAATAAGAAAGCTGAAGACTCTTACAACTGCTAGTTCAACAGATTTTACTAAAGCTGATGTTTACAATGAGTTAGGTTTTGCTTACAGAAAAAGTGAAGACTTTGATAATGCAGCAAAATATTACAAAAAAGCTCTTGAATTAGACCCAGAACACTTAGGTGCTATCGAATACCAAGGTGAGATGTATGTAGATCTTGGTCAAAAAGAAAATGCCCTAAATAATTTAGCTTTACTTAAAAAACTAGTTGGAGAAAATAATTCTTATTATAAAGAATTAAATAATTATATTTCAAATAATTAATGAGAGGGGCAAAATAAATGCCCCTTTTTTAATTTACTTCAGTTTTGATGCCTTTTGTGTTTAGCAATTCTAGAAGTTCACCAGACTCAGCCATTTCTTTCATAATATCACAACCACCTACAAATTCTTTTTTTATGTAAAGTTGAGGTATCGTAGGCCAATTTGAATAAGTTTTTATACCTTCTCTAATATTGTTATCTTCAAGTACATTACAATGGCCAAACTCAACCCCAGTTTTTTTTAAAATTGCGCTTGCGACTGACGAGAAACCACACATAGGAAAGTCAGGGTTACCTTTCATAAATAGGAAAACTTCATTATCTCCAATCATTTTTTCAATTTGTTCTTTTGTACTACTCTCTAATTCCATTATTTTGTTCCTTTCGTTTTTAATTGCATAGCATGAAGCTCTTTATCCATTAATCCATTTAGTAATTTGTAAACTAATTGGTGTTGTTGTATACGTGACAATCCGTTAAACATATCACTTTCAATTTCAACTGAATAATGATCGTTATCACCGGCAAGATCCTCAATTACAATTTTAGAATTTGGAAATTTGTTCTCAAGGAGTCCTTCTAATTTTTTTTGTTCAATAGGCATCTAACTAATTATCTTCTCAAAATCATTACGATATTTATTCATTATATCAAAATAGTCAAATTTTTTAGAGTTTATCTCAATACCTTCTTTAATTATCTCCCCAATTTCGAGATATTCAGCACCTTTTTTTTTCAGAAATGAAGTTACTTCTTCAAAATCTTTACTTCTGATTTCAATCACATATCCAGCACTATATTCGCAGAATAAATCAATGGGATCAGGGACCTTGACCCTAAAACCCATATCTTTATATTGCATTTTTAATAATGTCGAAAAGACACCCCCTCTGGAAATATCATTGCAAGACATAATGCATTTCAAATCTGATAATTCCAAAACACAATTTGCAATTTTTTTCTCAAAATCTAGATCTAATACCTCTAAGTCATTAAATTCACATATGTTAAAAGCAATTTTTTGATCTTGTAATAAGTAAGGACTACAATTTTTTGTTAATTTTTTTCCTAAAATAAGGATCTTATTGCCAATTTCACAAAACTTATTTGTGTTTATGTTATTTAAATCCATATTGGAACCTACCATTCCTATCACAGGTGTAGGCTTAATTGGTATTTCATTTGTCTGGTTATATAAAGATACATTACCTGAAACAATAGGTGTATTGAATTTGACAGCTGCAGTTTTTAATCCATGAATAGATAATACCAACTCTCCCATAATGTTTGGATCTAAAGGACTTGCAAAGTTAAGGTTATTTGTAATCGCTAAAGGATTAATATTACATGCAATTAGATTTCTATATGACTCAGCAACCGTATATTTCATTCCTTCATAAGGATTGATTCTTATGTATAATGGATTGCAGTCGGTAGATGCACCAATAACTTTTTGTGTTCCGTGAATCTTTACTATACCTGATGATTGACCTGGTTCTCTGATAGTATCTCCCATCACAGTAGAGTCATATTGATCGAAAACCCAACTTTTATCTAAATAATTAAGATTTGTAAGAAGGTTAATTATCATATCTTCCAAATTAATTTTGGAAAAATCAAAATCTTTGTTTTTTCTTTTTCTTGGGATGTAAAACTCTCTATCGTATTCAGGAGCATCATCAACAATTATTTCTACAGGAAGATCGACAACTTTTTTATTATTTGACTCAAACACAACTCTTTTTGTATCTGTAATTTCTCCAATGACCTCATAATCAATTTGCCATTTTTGAAGAATTTCTCTGACTTTATGATTATTTTTTTTATCGATAACAGCTAACATTCTTTCTTGGCTTTCAGATAAAAGTATCTCATAGGCGCTCAGTGGTTGCCTCAATGGAACTTTATCAAGATTGATATAAACACCTACATTTCCTTTTGAAGCCATTTCTACACTGGAGGAGGTAATACCCGCAGCTCCCATATCTTGCATAGACTCTATTAATCCTGAAGACATTAATTCTAAGCACCCTTCCATTAAAAGCTTTTCCATGAAGGGATCACCAACTTGTACAGAGGGTCTTTTTTCGTCTTCATCTTCCTCTGAAAAAACATCAGAGGCCATACTTGCTCCATGAATTCCATCTTTTCCGGTTTTAGATCCAATGTAAACGATAAGGCCACCAATAGATTTTGGTTTAGAGTAAAAAATTTTATCTTTTTGAACATGTCCCACAGCCATAGCATTAACCAAATTATTAAAATCATATGTTGACTCAAACTCACACTCACCACCAATATTAGGAATTCCAATACAGTTACCATAGTGTCCAATTCCATGAACCACACCATTTAACAAGTATTTTGTCTTTTCAGTTTCTATTAAACCAAATCTAATTGAGTCAAGAGTAGCAATTGGTCTTGCTCCCATTGTAAATATATCTCTTAGTATACCTCCAACACCAGTTGCTGAACCATTAAAAGGTTCTATGTAACTTGGATGATTGTGGCTTTCTATCTTAAACGCAATACCATCGTTATCTTGCAAATCAATTACACCAGCGTTTTCTCCTGGTCCCTGAATTACAATAGCATTATCTGTAGGGAGTTTCTTAAGCCATTTTTTTGAAGTTTTATAACAACAGTGTTCATTCCACATAGCAGAAAAAATACCCAATTCCTCAATGCTTAAGTCTCTGTTTAGATATTTCCTAATGACCTGAAATTCATCTAAAGTTAAACCGTGTTGAAGTATTAACTCTTCATTCATGAAATTAACGACTCTATAATAAGTCTTCCATCTTGTGATTGATGAAAATCAGAATATGCTCTCTCGGGATGAGGCATCATTCCAAGAACATTCTTTTTTTTATTTGTAATACCTGCAATAGCTTCTATTGAACCATTAATATTTTCTTCGGTATTTGAGAATTCACCTTTGCAATATTCAAAAGCAATTTGTTCATTATTTTTTAATAAATTTAAAGTTTCAGTATCACAATAAAAATTTCCTTCGTTATGAGCCACAGGTATTTTAAGAACCTGATTATCTTTGATTGATAAATTAAAATTATTTTTAAATTTTTTTCTTATAAAACAATTTTTGCCTAAAAATTTAAGTTTTTTATTTCGAATTAATGCACCTTCAAGAAGCCCAATTTCAGTTAAAATTTGAAAGCCATTACAAATACCTAATAAATATCTATTATCATTTGCATGTTTAACAACCTCATCAATAATTTTACTTTTTGATGCCATTGCTCCTGATCTTAAATAATCACCAAAGCTAAAACCCCCAGGTAATATTACTAAATCAACTTTTGGCAATGACGTCTCCTCATGCCAAATATTATAAACTTCACCTTTTGTTAAATCTTTTAAATAGCATAATGCGTCTCTATCGCAATTAGATCCCGGAAATGTAATAACAGCAGACTTAAAACTCATCCAAGTACTTCGTACTCTTCAATAATATCGTTGACCAAAAGTTTTTTGCATGCAGAGTCAATTTTTTGTTCTTTTTCTTCTTTGCTCATGTTATCGGGTAAATCTAATTCAATGAGTTTTCCCTGTCTGATGTTAGAAAATTCTGTAAATCCTAAACTATTAAGTGATTGTTCAATTGCTTTTCCTTGTGGTTCTAAAATCTGGCTTTTAAGTCTTACTAAAATTTTTATTCGCATTAAATCTTCAAGTTAAACCTATTAAGCACCTCTTCATATGCTTCTTCGATATTGCCTAAATCTCTACGAAAGCGATCTTTATCAAGTTTTTTATTTGTTTTTAAATCCCATAAACGACATGTGTCTGGTGATATTTCATCTGCTAAAACAAGCTCATCAGTTTTTTTACAAATTCCAAATTCTAATTTAAAATCAACAAGATTTATTCCTATAGAATAGAACGTAGACCTTAATATGTCATTAATTCTCAAAGAATATTCATCTATTAATTCTAATTCATCAAAATCACATAAACCTAAATTAAGAATATGTTCAGAGCTTATATGAGGATCGCCAAGTTCATCCGATTTCAAACAATACTCAATTAGCGTGTCAGATAATTTTGTTCCTTCTTTTACACCAAACTTTTCAGATAAAGAGCCAGCAAAGAAATTTCTTACTAAAACTTCAATTGGAATAATATCTACTTTTTTTAAAAGCTGAGATTTTTTATCAATTTTCTTTATAAAGTGTGTTGGAATATCACAATGATTCAATATTTGAAATAAATAACTCGATATAGCATTATTAATTGCACCCTTATTCTTTATCGAGCCCTTTTTTAAATTATTAAAAGCTGTAGCATCATTTTTATAAGTAGCTATGACTTCCTTACTAGTTTTGGCATAAATAATTTTTGCTTTTCCTTCATATAATTTTTTCAATTTTGTTACCATCAATTAATCCTTTTAAATATTTTATCAACATTTTTAAAAAGATTTTTATTATTAAAGATATTATTAACTTTACTTGATATTTTTAATTTAGCTAAACGAGGATGACTTAAAAGATTATCTTTAAAAGACATATCACCTTTCCAAGTTTTCAAAGCACAGTCTTGAACAATCTTATAGGCATCCTCTCTTAAAACTTTATTTTCGATAAGAAAAATCAAGACATTTTGTGAATAGGGTAGACCTTTTAAAAGATCTAAATTTTTCATCATATTTTTTTTATTTATATTTAAATTATTTAAAATGTTGATCATTCTTTGAACTGCAAAGTCGAGCGTTATGGTGGCATTGGGAGCGTTTATTCTCTCAACACTTGAGTGACTTATATCTCTTTCATGCCATGAAGTTATATTCTCCAAAGCAGGAATGGTTAGCGATCTAATCACTCTTGCTAGTCCTGTTAAATTTTCTGATAAAATTGGATTTTTTTTATGAGGCATTGCCGAACTACCCTTTTGGCCTTTTTCAAAACCTTCCTCAACTTCTAAAACTTCTGTTCTTTGTAAGTGTCTAATTTCAGTTGATAGACGTTCTATGGAGCTTGCAATAATAGCAAAAGAGCAAAAAAGGTCCGCATGCCTGTCTCTTGGAATTATCTGCGTGGAGACAGGTTCGATTGAAAATTTTAATTTTTTAGCAATCATTTGCTCTACCCTTGTGTCAATATTTGAATATGTACCTACAGGACCAGACATTTGAATTGTTTGTATTTGTTTTATCGAATTTTTAAGACGATCTATGTTTCTTTTATTTTCAGCTAGATACCCTAATATTTTTAATCCAAAAGTTGTTGTTTCAGCGTGAATACCATGACTTCTACCGATACATAATGTGTATTTATGTTTTTTTGCAATATTTAAAAGAGATTTATTCAAAGTTTCTAAACCTCCAAGAATTATATTGCTTGATTGGTTAAGTTGTATAGAGAAAGAAGTATCTAAAATATCACTAGATGTTAGTCCTTTATGAATATACCTAGACTCGGGTCCTACATACTTTGCTACATTAGTTAAAAAAGCAATTACATCGTGCTTTGTTTTTTCTTCAATTTTTTCTATTTCTTTTACCTTAAACTTAGCTTTTTTTTTGATTTTGTTTGAGGTCCCTTTAGGTATTTGACCCAATTTTTCCATTGCCTCGCAAGCGAGAATTTCAAGGTCAAGCCATATTTGAAATTTATTACTATCTTCCCAGATTTCTTTAAGAATTTTTCTAGAGTATCTTGGTATCAATTATAAAAAACCTTACTTGGGGACTCTGTTAGAATCTCAATGTTATCACCATTAATGTATATCGTATGTTCGTACTGAGCGCTAAGTGTTTTATCTTTAGTCACTGCAGTCCAACCATCGTTAAGTATTTTAGATTGATATTTACCAACATTGATCATGGGTTCAATTGTAAAAATCATTCCGTCTACAAATTTTACCTTATCATACTCACTATCGTAATAGTGTAAAATACTAGGATTCTCGTGAAACTTTAATCCAACTCCATGTCCACAAAAATCTCTAACAACACTAAAGTTGTTTGAGGTTGCTATATTCTCAATTTTTTTTCCTATTCTACTGATAGGCTCACCAACTTTTATCTCGCCAATACTTTCTATCAAACAATCGTGGGTAACCTTGCATAGATTACTTGCTTTAATTGAAATGTCTCCTACTTTAAACATCCTTGATGAGTCCCCATGCCAACCATCAATTATTGTCGTTACATCTACATTTAAAATATCTCCATTTTGAAGGTTTCGATTATAATTTGGAATTCCATGACAAATGACATGATTTAATGACGTACATGTGGACTTTGGAAATCCTCTGTAAAACAATGGTGCAGGCGTACCTCCCAACTCTTGAATCCTTCTTAAACAATAATCATCAATCTCAGATGTCGTGACACCTTCTTTTATAATATTATTAAGTTCGTCTAAAATAGTTGCTGATATTTTACTTGCATCTCTACAAGGTTCTACTTCATCACTTTTGTATGACTTAATTTTCATCAATATTTATCTCTCCAGTAATATTTATACCTTTATGTGAAACGTTACACTTAAAGGCTCTAAATTGTACGCCACTTTTTTTTGCTGTAAGAGAATTTTCATAATACTCATTATCTAAATCTTTAGCTATAGAAAATCTATCTGCATCATCTCGTTGAACTAGATATATTAAAAAACATTTACTACCTTTTTTCGACATATTACTTAACTCAATTAAATGTTTAGATCCCCTTGAAGTAACTGCATCTGGAAATTCTGCTAAATTCTTTTTTCTTGATAAGGTGACTGATTTAACTTCAATGTAAGTATTTCCATTTGGGTGGCTAGCAAAGATATCAACTCTAGAATTTTTTCCATATTTCACCTCTTTTTTTAAATCTCCTTTAATTTCCTGCAAAATCCTTTTTTCATTCATAGCGTTGAAAATTATGTCATTTGGCAGAGATGTATTTACACCTACAAAAGTTTTGTGATCTTTAATTGCCTCTAATCTATATTTTAATTTTGCATTTGGGTTTTCAACTTTGGCAACTAATACTTTTGAACCCTCTTTCAATAAACCTAAAAGTGACCCTGTATTTGGACAGTAAGCTGTGACAACTTCATTATCAATATTTAAATCTACAAAAAATCGCTTATAGCGTTTTATAAAAAAACCCTCTAATATTTGCTCTTTATACTTCATTTATGGTAGCCACTACAAAAATTAACTCTGCTTGTCTTATTATAATTGGCAATGAGATATTATCAGGTAGGACAAAAGATAAAAATATAAATCATATAGCTAAAGTGCTGTTCATTTGTGGTATATCTCTAGAGTTAGTGGTCGTAATTCCTGATCAAAAAAAAATAATTATTTCTCAAATAAGAAAATTAAAAAATCAATATGATATTGTTATCACCACTGGTGGTATAGGTCCAACACACGATGACATTACATCTGAGTCAATTAGTTTGGCAGTTAAAAAAAAATACAAATTACATAATGGTGCACATAGAGAATTAAAAAAATATTACACGAAAATTAAATCTGAATTAACTGATGCTAGACTGAAAATGGCATATATGCCAGAGGGTTCTGAGTTAATTTTAAATAAAGTTAGTGGAGCACCAGGTTTTAAAATTGAAAATATTTATGTATTTGCTGGCATACCTTCAATAGTACAAGCGATGATGAAAGAATTTAAAAAAATGATAAAAATTAAAAATAAATTTTATTCAACTACTATATCCACAAAACTTTTCGAAAGTAAAATAGCTCATATACTTGTAGAAGCTGAGAGAAAATATAAAAAAATTTCTATAGGTAGCTATCCAATTTTTGATGGAAAGCCGATGGGTGTAGAAGTTGTTATAAGTTCTCAAGTAAACAAACTAGGTGTTAGTAATGCAAAAAAATTCATACTAAGAGAAATAAACAAAATCATTTAAGATTAGGTCAATATAATATAAAACAATATTTCTTTATGGCGGAGTAGCTCAGTTGGTTAGAGCGGTGGAATCATAATCCATGTGTCGGGGGTTCAAATCCCTCCTCCGCTACCAAGAATAATCATTGTAATTGTTGATTTTTTGGCATATCTTTCGTTTTCTGATCGCGGGGTAGAGCAGCTTGGTAGCTCGTCAGGCTCATAACCTGAAGGTCGTAGGTTCAAATCCTACCCCCGCAACCAACTCATTGAAAAACATACTCTTTTCAACAGTTTTTTTTTATTTTTTTTAATGAAATGCATTTGACAATGCCCCCATAAAGTGTAGATATATTCTACTTTTTATTCGATTCACTAGGCCATTTATTGTGCATTAGTGATTCTTGCTCTTTATTTTTTGTAAATATGAAATGAATAGACGGTGGGTTTATAACGTCAAATTTCGATCAAGTTATCATTTGAGAAAAATGATATCTCGTTATTTTGGCGTCTAACCTACGTCAATTTAAAACTTTGTTTTTTATGAGTAGGTAATTCAACTTAAGAGTTTGATTATGGCTCAGAACGAACGCTTGCTGCATGCTTTATACATGCAAGTCGAACGGAGGCCCTAGCTTGCTAGGTGTCCTTAGTGGCGCACGGGTGAGTAACACGTGGGAACATACCTTATAGTACGGAATAACTGCGGGAAACTGTAGCTAATACCGTATATTCCAGTAATGGGAAAGATTTATCGCTATAAGATTGGCCCGCGCAAGATTAGCTTGTTGGTGAGGTAAAAGCTCACCAAGGCTTCGATCTTTAGCTGGTTTGAGAGGACGATCAGCCACACTGGGACTGAGACACGGCCCAGACTCCTACGGGAGGCAGCAGTAGGGAATATTGGACAATGGGGGCAACCCTGATCCAGCAATGCAGCGTGAGTGACGAAGGCCTTAGGGTTGTAAAACTCTTTCATCGGTGAGGATAATGACAGTAGCCGAAGAAGAAGGACCGGCTAATTCCGTGCCAGCAGCCGCGGTAATACGGAAGGTCCTAGCGTTGTTCGGAATTACTGGGCGTAAAGCGCATGTAGGCGGAACAGAAAGTTAGAAGTGAAATCCCTGGGCTCAACCTAGGAATTGCTTTTAAAACTTCTGTTCTGGAATTCAGGAGAGGAAAATGGAATTTCCAGTGTAGAGGTGAAATTCGTAGATATTGGAAGGAACACCAGTGGCGAAGGCGATTTTCTGGACTGATATTGACGCTGAGATGCGAAGGCATGGGTAGCAAACGGGATTAGATACCCCGGTAGTCCATGCAGTAAACGATGGGTGCTAGTCGTCGGACTTTTGTTCGGTGTCGTAGCTAACGCGTTAAGCACCCCGCCTGGGGAGTACGGTCGCAAGATTAAAACTCAAATAAATTGACGGGGACCCGCACAAGCAGTGGAGCATGTGGTTTAATTCGACGCAACGCGAAGAACCTTACCAGCGTTTGACATGGAAAGTGCCGGTTACAGAATGGTAACCTTCAGTTCGGCTGGCTTTCGCACAGGTGCTGCATGGCTGTCGTCAGCTCGTGTCGTGAGATGTTGGGTTAAGTCCCGCAACGAGCGCAACCCTTATCGTTAGTTACTAACAGTTCGGCTGAGGACTCTAGCGAAACTGCCGGTGATAAGCCGGAGGAAGGTGGGGATGACGTCAAGTCCTCATGGCCCTTACACGCTGGGCTACACACGTGCTACAATGGTAACTACAACGGGACGCAATACCGCGAGGTGGAGCTAATCCCCAAAAGTTATCTCAGTTCGGATTGCACTCTGCAACTCGAGTGCATGAAGTTGGAATTGCTAGTAATCGCGGATCAGCATGCCGCGGTGAATACGTTCCCGGGTCTTGTACACACCGCCCGTCACACCATGAGAGTTGGTTTTATCTTAAGTCAGTGCGCTAACCTTCGGGAGGCAGCTGCCCACGGTACGGCCAGCGATTGGGGTGAAGTCGTAACAAGGTAGCCGTAGGGGAACCTGCGGCTGGATCACCTCCTTTCTAAAGGAAAAAAAACTTTGAACTAAGTGTACGTTCGAAGTAACCACCGTCTATTTGTTTTGCTTTTTTAAACATGTGTTTATAAAGAGCATTGATTGGGCGTGTAGCTCAGTTGGTTAGAGCGCGCGCTTGATAAGCGTGAGGTCGGAGGTTCAAGTCCTCCCTCGCCCACCAACAATGTTGGGGGATTAGCTCAGCTGGGAGAGCGCCTGATTTGCATTCAGGAGGTCAGCGGTTCGATCCCGCTATCCTCCACCAACTTTTTAAAATCGTAAATATGTAAGCTGATAACACAGACGAATGACTTGCACGAGTTATTCGTCAATTAAACAACTAATATAACAACAAATAACTACAAAAAGTTATTAACTACAAACTTTTCACTGTGTGTTAATAATTCAAGCGCGTAAGAGCATTTGGTGGATGCCTTGGCATAAAGAGGCGATGAAGGACGTGACAGACTGCGATAAGCTCGGACTTGCTGTCAATAAGCTTAATCCGAGATTTCCGAATGGGGAAACCCAATAACTTATAAGTGAATTCATAGCTTATAAGGGCGAACCTAGGGAACTGAAACATCTAAGTACCTAGAGGAAAAGATATTCCGTTAGTAGTGGCGAGCGAAAGCGGATCAGGCCAGTGCTACTTTTTACTAAACCAGAACTGTATGGAAAGGCAGGCCATAGTGAGTGATAGCCTCGTATGGGTAGATAGTAAAAAATAGACATGAGTAGGGCGGGACACGTGAAATCCTGTCTGAATATAGGAAGACCACTTCCTAAGCCTAAATACTACTTTATGACCGATAGTGAACCAGTACCGTGAGGGAAAGGCGAAAAGAACCCCTAGCAGGGGAGTGAAATAGACCCTGAAACCGGATGCTTACAAGCAGTTGGAGCCTCTTTATGAGGTGACAGCGTACCTTTTGTATAATGGGTCAGCGACTTAATCTCATTAGCAAGCTTAAGCCACATAGGTGTAGGCGAAGCGAAAGCGAGTCTGAATAGGGCGATTTAGTTAATGGGATTAGACTCGAAACCGAGTGATCTAGTCATGAGCAGGTTGAAAGTGAAGTAAAATTCACCGGAGGACCGAACCCACTAGCGTTGAAAAGCTACGGGATGACTTGTGATTAGGGGTGAAAGGCCAACCAAACTCGGAAATAGCTAGTTCTCCGCGAAAACTATTTAGGTAGTGCGTCGTGTGAATCTTGTCGGGGGTAGAGCACTGAATGGGCTAGGGGGAAGCAATTCCTACCAAACCTAATCAAACTCCGAATACCGATAAGTCTGCACGGCAGACAGTCCATGGGTGCTAAGGTCCTTGGACGAGAGGGAAACAGCCCAGATCAACAGCTAAGGTCCCCAAATAATGATTAAGTGTGAAAGGGAGTGGGAACTCCAAGACAGCCAGGAGGTTGGCTTAGAAGCAGCCATCCTTTAAAGAAAGCGTAACAGCTCACTGGTCTAATTAAGAGATCCTGCACCGAAAATGTAACGGGGCTCAAATCATTTACCGAAGCTTTGACAATTACTTTGTAATTGGGTAGCGGAGCGTTCTGTAAGCCTGTAAAGGTGATGTGTAAGCATTGCTGGAGGTATCAGAAGTGCGAATGCTGACATGAGTAACGATAAGAAATGTGAAAGACATTTCCGCCGAAATCCTAAGGTTTCCTGCGTAAAGCTAATCTGCGCAGGGTTAGTCGGCCCCTAAGGCGAGGGCGAAAGCCGTAGTCGATGGGAAGCAGGTTAATATTCCTGCACCAGCTGGTAGTGACGGATGAAGTAAATTGTAAGTTCTTAATGGATTGAGCTTGCAGTGAATTTGTCCCTGGAAATAGCTCCAGCATTAGACCGTACCAAAACCGACACAGGTAGGAGGGTAGAGAATACCAAGGCGCTTGAGAGAACTATGTTGAAGGAACTCGGCAAATTACACTTGTAACTTCGGGATAAAAGTGACCTGCTATTGGGCAACCAGTAGGAGGTGGCACAGAAGAGGGGGTAGCGACTGTTTACTAAAAACATAGCACTATGCAAAGTCGAAAGACGACGTATATGGTGTGACGCCTGCCCGGTGCCGGAAGGTTAATAGGAGGGGTGCAAGCCCTGAATTGAAGCCCCGGTGAACGGCGGCCGTAACTATAACGGTCCTAAGGTAGCGAAATTCCTTGTCGGGTAAGTTCCGACCTGCACGAATGGCGTAACGATTTCCCCACTGTCTCCAACATAGACTCAGTGAAATTGAATTCTCGGTTAAGATGCCGAGTAACCGTGGTTAGACGGAAAGACCCCGTGCACCTTTACTGCAGCTTTGTATTGGTATTAGGGAACAGATGTGTAGCATAGGTGGGAGACTTTGAAGGAGTGGCGCTAGCCATTCTGGAGTCACTAGTGAAATACCACTCTTCTGTTCCTTGATGCCTAACCATACACCGTTATCCGGTGTTGGGACCATGCATGGTGGGCAGTTTGACTGGGGCGGTCGCCTCCCAAAGAGTAACGGAGGCGCGCGATGGTAGGCTCAGAACGCTTGGAAACCGTTCGTCGAGTGCAATGGCATAAGCCTGCCTGACTGCGAGACCCACAAGTCGAGCAGAGACGAAAGTCGGTCATAGTGATCCGGTGGCACTTCGTGGAAGGGCCATCGCTCAACGGATAAAAGGTACGCCGGGGATAACAGGCTGATCTCTCCCAAGAGTCCATATCGACGGGGAGGTTTGGCACCTCGATGTCGGCTCATCGCATCCTGGGGCTGAAGCAGGTCCCAAGGGTTTGGCTGTTCGCCAATTAAAGCGGTACGCGAGCTGGGTTTAGAACGTCGTGAGACAGTTCGGTCCCTATCTGCCATGGTTGTGGAAGCTTGAGAGGATCTGCCCTTAGTACGAGAGGACCGGGGTGGACGTACCTCTGGTGTACCTATTGTAGCGCCAGCTGCATCGTAGGGTAGCTATGTACGGAATGGATAACCGCTGAAAGCATCTAAGCGGGAAGCCAACCTCAAAACTAGGCTTCGTTATAGGATCGTGGAAGACTACCACGTTGATAGGCTGGGTGTGGAAGTGTGGTAACACATGAAGCTAACCAGTACTAATAATCCAATGCTTGAATTAAAATACACAGCGAAAAGTTTTAACTATAATGTTATAAAAAGTTTGTGGCGGTCATAGCGGAGTGAAAAAACCCGATCCCATCTCGAACTCGGTCGTGAAGGCCTCCAGCGCCGATGGTACTTAGTCTTAAGGCTTGGGAGAGTAGGACGCCGCCTATTTTATTAGCTCCATTATTTACTCTACATTAGTTCAATTTAATGTATACATATCAAATCATTGATTAGTTATGAATCTTAAAATCGGCTTCGTTGGTCTTGGTAAACTTGGCAAGGATGTTGCTGAGGTTATGTCTGAACACTACGAACTGGTTGGTTTTGACATCAATAAAGAAATAAAGACATCCATAACGCAAGCTAAAACGTTAGAACTGTGCGTTAAAGGTAAAGATATAGTTTTCATAGCTGTTCAAACTCCTCATCACCCTGATTATGATGGGAGACACCCTACTAACAACCTTACACCCAAAGATTTTGATTATAACATTGTATCTGAAGTTTTAAAAAATATAGACCAATATGTTACTAGTAAGACACTAATTGTTCTTATATCAACAGTTTTACCAGGAACTTTTAGAACTAAATTTAAAAATCTCATTAAAAATGGAAGATACATCTATAATCCTTATTTAATAGCTCAAGGTACTGTGAAAGATGATGTAGTCAATCCTGAAATGGTTATCCTAGGAACAGAAAAAGGAAATAATACTCCAGATTCAGAATTAATGATTAATTTTTATAAGAAATTTGTGAATTCAAATACAAGGTTTGAAGTGGGTACCTGGGAAGAGGCAGAAGGGATTAAAATTTTCTATAATACTTTTATAACGACTAAAATATGTCTAGTTAACATGATTCAAGATTGTGCTGAGAGGATACCTAATATGAATTGTGATGTAATCGCGAATGCACTAATGCGATCTGACAAAAGAATATTGGGTCCTATGTATATGAAACCTGGACTTGGTGACGGTGGTGGATGTCATCCAAGAGACAACATAGCGCTACGATGGCTGTCTGAAGAGTATAATTTTAATTATGATTTCTTTCAAAATATCATATTCACAAGAGATATGCAGGCTAAGAACATGGCACAAAAAGTTATGTCGTTTGGTAATAAAAATGTTCTTATTTTGGGAAAAAGTTTTAAACCCAATGTTGAACAATATGAGGGCTCCCCATCAATTTTAGTCGGAAGTTATCTTGAAGAGATGGGAGCAAATGTTATTTACGATGAGAATCCTCATAATATTGAAAAAATTACCTATCTAGTTTGTCATCCGAATAAATATGTTGATTACAAATTTCAAAAAAATTCTGTCGTCGTTGATGTTTGGAGGCAAATTAAAAAACATGATAATTATGAAGTTTACCACTATGGTAATTCTAGATTATTTTAAAGTTGAGTATCGGAATTATTTTACCCTCAAGAGGAAGGCCAGATGGTTTAAAAAGGTCACTAGTCTCACTTAATAATAATACTGCTTCTACTAAATTAAAAGTTTATGTTTACCTTGACTCAAATGATTCAGAATTAGAGACATATAAAAATACTTTAGATGAATTTGTTAATATTGTTGATTTGACAATAGGTCCACCAATAGGTGTACCTAGGTCTTTTAATCTTTTAGCTTCAAAAGTTAATGAAAAATATATAATGATGTTTAATGATGATTTAATTATTAATACTTTTTCTTGGGACACTATTTTTATGGAAAAAGTTGATAATATCTTTGATGAAATTTTCGTAGCTTTTTTTAATGATCATATAAATATTAATAGACATGCAGCTTTTCCAATAATATCAAAAAAATGGTTTGACTCAGTAGGCTATTCCTCAAATAAGTTGATTTTTCAGCACAATGATACCTGGATTTTTTCTTTAGGTGTAATGCTCAATAGAGTAATTTTTTTTGAAGATTTACACCTTCAACACAATCATGGATATGTCAAAAGGGAATATTTAGATAAAACATTTAAATTAAATAGAAACAAAATCAAAATTTTTTTTGATCACTTAATATTTTTATTTCTTTTACCAAAAAGATTAAATAGTTTTTATAAACTAAAGAGTCAAAAACAAATAAAATTCAATAATTTAGTTTGTTATGAGAAAATTAACTCTTTTGACGTTGAAATAAATAATTTTAAAGAAACAATTATTTCTTTTATTAAAATATTTATGAAATAATGAATATAAGCATTCTTATTCCCTCAAAAGAAAGATCAATACAATTAAAAGAAAATATTCTAAAATCTAAATTTCCGCATATTTTCAAAAAAGTTAATTATTTAATTTTAGTTGATAGTAATGAAGAAAAACAAAAATACCAAAAAGCATTATCTGGTCTTAGCAATGTTGAAATATTTGTAAAAAGATCTAAATTTCAATCTAAAAGATACGCATATTTATTGGATAAATCAGTGGCTGATTATTACTTAATTGGGTCAGATGATATTTATTTTGAAAATACTGATTTAAATTACAAATTTGATCATAAATGTAATGTACTTAACTGTATAAATGAGGATAAACTAATCATTAATCACCCTATAATTTCTGAAAAAGTTAAAAAAAATTTAATTTATTTATTGGATAAATATAATTTTAATTCACTATGTATTGATACATTAATAAGTTTTAATTGTAATAAAAATCAAAGACAATCAATAAGTTTGGTAGCCAATCATTTAAATTTTAAAAAACAAATTACTAAGTCTATGTATAAAACATACTTGCATGATCTGATTATTTTTTTAATTTATGCTTTATTAAATTTTTTGAAGTTTGGCGATTTTAAGAGAAATATAATTTTTATTTTTTTTATTATAATAGATATGCTATCTGCTATTAAAAATTACTTACTATTTTCAAATAAATATTAGTTTTTATCAAAAAAAATAGTTTTTAAAAGTTTATAACTAATAACGCTAATTAATATATATCCAATTAGTACTAATATTATAGGAAATAATAAATTCTCTGTGATAGCTGACATTTTAAAATTAGAATTCAATATTTTTTCTAATTCAATTTTATTTATTATATATGTAAAGTAAGCAAATATATGAACTTGAGAAAAAAAATTAATTATTAATACTTCTCTAATATTTAGTTTTAATGTTGAGCCTATAAGCAACTGAACTTGATTTGGTAAATTTAATCCACCAAGAAATCTAAAGATAAAAAAAATATGAAAGTTATTTAATTTATTTTTTTTAATTTCATCAATTACTCTAATATATATTTTGTTTTTTTTAAATAAATCTATTTTACTCAAATAATAAATAGTTAATGTGTTTCCTATAAAAGAACCAATTATTAAAATAAAAAGTGACTCAATAAAATTAAACAATATTGGAATGAGGATTAATGGTAATGAAAAAAAACCCTGTAACATAATATAAATTGATAAAGCAATTATTGTAAAAAAAATTATGGATCCGCTATTTTGATCTTTTAATGAGTCTAAGTAAAAAAATATTTCCTTTAAATTATAGTTTTTTAATAAAAAAAAATTTATAAAAAACACTACAAATATAAATAAAAATAATATAAATCTCATTGCTTTAGTTTATATAAGTTATATTCCCTGCCTTTCTCTATAATTTCAGCATTAACCTTCCAATTTTTTTTTACAATTAAATATTTAATTTTATATTGATTGTATATTTTTACCCAATCTTGTATCTTCTTATCCTCAAAGCATTTTTCTATATTGTTATACCATTCTTTGAAATTTAAATTATTATTATTGCAAAATAATTTCTCGGTTACTTTGGAATTATACGGGACAATTATTTCTGATAAATTTTCAATAGTTGGGTTGTAAGTGTCTCCTAAAACATAAGAACCAATAATAATTTTTTTATCGTTAATTTTTTTATTTTCAAAATATTCTTTAATTTTAGGTTCCTTAATATTTTTGTTTTCCAAGCTTATAAAAATTTTATCTCTTTCATTCAAAAACATGAAAATTAAAAATATTGATAGTAAAATTGTAAAGAAATTTTTATTTATTACTTTTATCGATTTAACTCCTATCATGTTATCGAAATGAATTAATTTTCTATATTTAAAAAATTGAAGAATTGAGAGTATGATTATGAAATCAAGCACATATTTTTCTTGATAATTAATTCTATTAAAATCATTCAAAAAACACAAAATTGTAAAAGTTAATAAAAATATCATCGATAATAAATGACTTTTAATTATGAAATATACTGAATAACCAAATATTAGAACATAAAGTAAAACAATATTGATATTAAAAAATCTCTCTGGAATTACCCTTATATAAATATCTTTTAATCCAAAAAAATCTAATAAAACTAAATTATAATCTAAGTAATCATATAATTTAATAGACAATAAAAATATAAATATAACATATACATTTCTGATAACTTTTTTGACTCTCTCATCAGCCCTCAATATATAGACAATGATAAGTAATAAAATATCTGTAAAAAAATATTCTAAAGAAAATAAAATTGTCTCAAAAAAACTATCTTGCCTAATTTGAATATTATGTCCATCAAATACTTTATTATCTTGATGGATTTCTAAAGACAATAAAATTAATTTTATAATTATTAAAATTATTACAAATATGACAGAGTATATAATTATTAAATATTTGAATTGTCTACGAAATACATAAATTATTTTATTAAATAAATATATTATGAAACAAAAAAGAAACCAAACAGGATGTACACTTAATAAAATTACAGTTGATAAGAAAGCAGTCTTTTTTTTATTTAATAAATATAGAGAGATTGTGATGATTGAAATATACATTCCAAATTGACCCAAAACCCAATAATTGTTTGGATAAACTATGTCATAGCCATGACCATTAATTGTCTTTATAAATAAAAACATAATAGGCGCTATGAATTTAATTTTTTTATTTTTATGATCAAAAAAATATTTTGATAATAAATAGATAGCTATAAATGAAGTTAAATTTATGATTGAGTAAAATATTAAGTTTAACCAAAATATATTTATATTTTTAGATAAAAGATAAGATGATAATTCATTAATTGCTGAAAAATAAGTTATAGCTTCAATATAGAAAAGGTTAAAATCACTAAGTAATATTTTTTGAGATTTAATTAATCCCCATTCTATTGGTTCTACCCAATTAACATTTAAGTATAAATAAACAATAATGGATGTGATTAGTAATGATCTCTCAACGTAACTTGTTGACAGTCTATTTATGCTAATCACCAAGTAGCTGACGTTTTAAATCTATAGATAAAGTATTTTCCATATCTTTTCTTGCAGCTTGGCCAAATTTATTTTCTAGAAGTGATAAATAACTCTCATCCTTGTGATAAGTATTAAAAGCCTCATCTCTAAATTTACATATCTCTGCAGAAGTCAGATGTTCATTTGACAAATTTAGCATGTCATAAGAATGCTGACTGTAACCAGAATAAGATGAGGGTAGTTCAATTCCATTCTCCCTAGCTTCTTTAAAAAGTGGACTTCCAGGGTAAGCCATAGCACAATAAAAATTTGCCATTTCTGTTTTATTTTCAATTGCAAAATTTAAAGTATTTTCCATTGTTTCTTTAGTATCGTGGGGTAGCCCAAAAATATAGTTGCCGCCAATATTTATACCCGCGTTTCTAATATTGCTCATTAATTCGTTGATACTTACCTCTTGATAGCCATCCTTATGTATTTCTTTTCTAAGTTCGGTATCTGGGTTTTCTATACCAAGACCAAGCCAATTCACGCCTGCTTTTTTTAGTTTCTCTAAAAATTTAGGTTTACAAGTATCAACTCTTGAATAAGCCCAAATATTAAAATCATATCCTCTCTCAATAATTAAATCACAAATTTTTATAAAATGATTTGGATTAAGCACAAAAAGCTCATCTGCTATTTTAACGTTCTTGACTCCCTGTTTTGCAATTTCATCGAATTGTTGAATAATAAATTCAGGGTTCCACCACCTAAAAGATTTTGAATTTTCACTGGTAATATTTTCATCATTATTAATACGGTTGATTATATTTATCATACAGAAAGAGCATTTATATGGGCACCCAAGGCTAGTGTATATTGAAGCAAAAGGCTCTTTTTCTGAGCCGTTACTCCAAGAGTGCCATCCAGAAGTTCTATAATTTTTTAAAGGAGGTAATAGATCCCAAGCCATTCCAGGCAAGTCAGTTTCTAAGTCTTTTTTTGGAACTACTATTTCCGGGTCATTAGTATAAATATGACTCTTTTCATCTCTAGATCTAAAAGAGAGTCCTTTTACTTTTCTTAATAAAGTATCATTTTTAATATCAGAGACTTTCAGAAGATTCTTTATACAATACACGCCCTCATTCTGACACACAGCATCAATAGATTTTTCCTTTTCTAAAGTTTCTCTTGGAAGTGCAGAAACATGACCGCCAACAAATAATATGAAAATATCTCCATTTAAAGATTTTAATTCATCTGCTGTAGCACAAGCTCCTTCCATATTTTGAGAGGATGCGCTAGGTTGTTGACCATAAACTACAAAACAAGCTATTTTTGGTTTAATGTTATTTATTTCTTTAGCAGTTGAACTGTAATCATAATGCAATGCTTCAGCATCCAATATCGCAGTTGAATGATCATTCCTAACACTGTTAGCTAGCATTGAGGCCCAAATCGGAGGCTCTATTGCACTGTGATTTTTGGAGAGACCTTGATATATTTTTTTAGATGCATTAGGATGAATGAAAAGAATATCCATAAATTATTATTACTAGTTTATATCTATTATGCAAACTTAAAAATGAAATCAATAATTGTAAATAAACCATGGGGATACGAATACGAATGCTATAAAAATACTAAAATTTCTATTTGGTTCTTATGTCTTAAGCCTGGCGCTTCCACGTCATTACACTGTCACCCAAATAAGGAAACCGGGTATTTAGTTTTGAGAGGAAAGATTAAACTTAATTTTTTAAGAGGTTTTATTTTATTGAAAAATTTAAGTAAAATTTCCATTTTCAAAAAAAGTTTTCATCAATCTCAAAATATAGGACTTAAGAATGCTTTTATTTTAGAAGCTGAAACACCTGATGATAAATTTGATTTAGTAAGATTAGAAGATAAATATGGAAGAGAGTTTAAAAAATATGAAAATAAAAAAAGCTATATACCTAAAACAGGTGATGAATTAAAAATCTTAGAACCTTTAAAAGGAAAACCATATGTTGTTAAAAAATTTAATTTAACTTTTCAACATATTTTTTTAGAAGATTTGTTAAAGAGAAAAAAAAAATTTAAAAAAAATGATGTTTTTGTTTTTACTAAAGGTGGATTTAAAGATGGGATTAAGTCTATAATAGAGCAAGCTGGAGTGCTCGATGGCAAGACACTTATTTTATTTAATGAAAAATTTAATTATGTAAAAAATTCAAAATTATTACATGTTAGTAAATAACAATCTGTATATATATTTTGATTTAGATAAGACTCTTTGGGACACCCATGATAAACATGGAAATGAAATATGGGCTAAACAGATGATTCATCCTTTTAAGCTTATCGATAAAAATACTATTGAAGATGATGTATTTTCTCGGTGTATTCTTAGGAAAAATGTAAGAGAATTTTTAAAATTTCTTAAAAAAAATAAATATAAATTTTCTTTTATTTCAAATGCCAGATATTTTAATTTACCTGACACCTTACAACCATCACTTTTATTATTAAAAAGATTTGGAATATTTAATTTTTTTTCAAAACCAAATTTTTTAATATATAAAAATAAAAAGAAAAAAAATTTTTTAAAATTAAATAAAAAGAAAAATTATATTCTTTTTGATGATAATAAAGAAATATTGAGTAGCTTCAAAAAAATTGATAATATGAAAACTATTAATTCTATAAACATTAATGATTGGAAAACACAAATTAAAATGATTAAGGATCTGTCTTTAATATGAAGTCAATAATTATAACATGGTCAAACTTTCAAGATCAAGAACTTGTATACCCATACTATAGACTAACTGAAGAGTCTAAAAATATCAAAGATGTAGTTGTCGTATCAGATAAAGTTGGAAAATTTTTTGGAATTTTAGGAGTGAATATGATTTCTCACAAAAAAACAAATATTTTCAAAAATAAGAAAAATTGTGAAATATATTTAAAAAATTTTGATTTACTTGTCCTGCCAGGTGGCGTTAAGTCTCTAGAAAAATTGAGACAAGAAAAAGATGTTATTAAATTCATATCTTTATGGAATTCTAGAAAAAAAATCATAGCCTCAACTTGTCATGGTGCTCAACTATTAATTTCTGCAAATGCAACAAAAGGAAAAAAAATATCAGGTTATTATAGTATCAAGGATGATATCAATAACTCTGGTGCTACTTATATTGATAAACCAGTCGTCGTTAGTGATAACATAGTATCTTCACCACATTATGATCATATGGGTGTATGGATGAAGACAGCTATTAATTACGCAAAAAAAAGACTTTAAATTAAATTGTCAAAATTAGATTATCTATTTAATAAAACCCTTGAAAAAGCTATTTATACAAGAGAATTTGAAAAGTTTGTTTTTGAAAAGATTAAAAATAATGAATTTCGTTATCCGTTATATTTATCATTTGGTCAAGAGTATATAGCTAGTTCAATAGCTACATTTTTATTTGAAAAAAAAAAGTTTAAAAAAAAAGATTTACAATTATTTATACAACATAGAGGGCATTCAATATATTTATCTTTTGGTGCAAATTTAAATAAATTGATCTTGGAATTGAAAGGGAATAAAAATGGTTGTTCTCAAGGCATGGGTGGATCAGCATCTATTTCCTCAAGTGAAATAAATTTGTATGGGCATGATGGAATGATGGGTAGTAATGCCCCAATTTCAGTTGGAGCATGTTTTGCAAATAGGTTACCAACTATCTGTTTTTTAGGTGATGCTGCTGCAGAGGAAGATTATTTCATACCTTCAGTAGGGTGGGCAATAACTAAAAATTTGCCAATTTTGTTTGTCATTGAGGATAATAATTATTCGATATTGACAAAAAAAGAAACAAGAAGGAATTGGAGTATAGCTAAAATAGCCTCCTCTATGGACATTGAAGCATACGATATTGACGACAATCCGAAAGATATATTTTTAAAATTAAAAAATGTTTTTAAAAAACCATTATTACTTAATATTAATACCAACAGATTTTTTTGGCATGCAGGGGCTGGTATAGATGATAAAAATGTGAAAGTCAGGCATGAGACTTTTAAAAAAAATTTTTCTGGAAAAAAAATCTTAGAATTAGAGACTAAATATAGAAATTTTATCAAAAAAACATGGAATTCATAAAAAATATTTCTTTAAGAGATACAATTAAGCTAACAGTAAAACACCATCTCAAAAAAAGAAAAATGATTGCCATGGGGCAATGCCTGACAGCTGTTGGTTGGGTAGGAGGTACTTTACCAGAACTTTATGAAAAAGATGGAATGATTGAATTATCAATGGCTGATGTAGCAGGCTCAGGTTTTGCTGTAGGCGCAGCGTTAATGGGGAAAAGACCCATTTACATAATAAGATACCAAGGTTTCAATTGGTACAATGCACCAATGATTGTTAATTATGCATGTAAGTCTAAAGAAATCTGGAATAAACCTTGCCCACTGTTTATTAGATCAATTGCTATGGAGGGTGGTATCGGACCAGTAGCTGGATCTTCCCATCACTCAATATATTACAGAATGCCAGGGGTAAAAATTTTTTCACCTATGACCCCTAAAGAGTATATTAAAACATATAATGATTTTATGAAAGACGACTCAGTTTATTACGTATCTGAGCATAGAAAATCTTACGACAACAAATATAATCTTAAAGATATTTTTTATGAGAATCCAAATATAATTTTTTTTGCCATTTCAATTGTTAGATTTGATGCAATTAAGGCTTCAAAAATTTTATATAGTAAATATGGTATAAAAGCTGCTGTTTTTAATATTTTTCAAATAAAACCTCTTAAATTCAATGTCAAAAAATTTAAAGATATGATTTCAAAAAAAAATAAACCAAAAATAGTTGTTTTTGATGATGATTATGAAAAGGGCTTAGTGCAAAATATAGCATATGAGATAAGTAAAATTGCATCTTTGAGAGTTGACTCTAAGGGCATTCAAGAAAGATCAGCAGGCTTTCACCCAAAAGTTGACAATTTACCGCCCTCATGCGAAGATATTTTGAAATATACTCTAAAAATTATAGAAAAATAATGAATTCATTAGATAGAAGAAAAGATAGAATGAAACTCATTCAATCAAGCATACCGAATAGTAATTTAATACATGATCTTTTTTTATCTTTTAAGTTGCCAGAACATCTTCTTAGAAATTTAAAATACTCTGTGATTGCTTTTATCTGTAAAGCTATTGACCAAGATATAGAATTTGATGAGACAAAGTTTATTAATTTAGTTGAAAATAATAGAGAAAATAGAACTAACATTACACCTAATGGAGCAGTGGTTCCTAAAAAAGAGTTTCAACTAGAATTTAATTTATTTGTAAGATCATGGTGTGAAATTTTAAAATATATTTCTCATAAAAATGATCAATTATTATCAAAAATAAGAGTCACACCAAATATCAGAATTAAGTTTTCTAAAGAGTTAGAAGATAATGTTGGGAGAGGTTTAGACACCTCACTGCCTCACTCTGATGCTTGGGTTGAAGGAGCATGGGGTTTAAATTGTCATGTGCCTTTGTTTGGTGATTGTGAAAAAAATTATTTAGCATTCTTTGAATACAAAAATGAAAAAGCTTTTTCAGATGATTTCTTAAAATTGTCAGAGAGTTATAAAGAAATGCAGTGGGTAATGAATGAGTACTTACCTAGCAAATTTAAGCCTGCCAAAAATTCAATAAATATCTCAGATTATGCTTTAATTCATAAGACAAATAGAGATGAAAAATGTGGAACTAGGATATCAATTGATACCACTGTTTATGTTGGGAACGAAACCATAAACAAAGACAGGGAAAAGGAGTATCTCTCTTTTATACCTGATATAGGTAGTGATTATTATTTCAAATGCCACAGAAGCGTAAATGATGATTTATCTACCCAAAAAAAAAGTGCATTTCAACATTACACCACAGGTAATTTAGAATTAATTAAAATCTAGATTTTGAAACTATTTAAAAATTTCTTAAAAAAAATTAAAACATTAATATATCCTAGTAATACTTTCAGAGATTATTATTTCTTTAATCAGCTTGAAAATTTTTCTAATAAAATCTCAAATAAGGAAAGCATATATATTTTTTTTGCAAGCATTAACTTCAAATACTTTAGTGGAAATCTAAAATATTTATTTATTTATTTTTCTAGAAATAATCAAAATACATATTTTTTAACATGCCATAGACAAATATATGATGAACTTAAAAATGAAAGTTTAAAAGTAATCTTTTTTGATGAAAATAATTTTAATAATGAAGATTTTGACATTTTAGCTCGTTCAAAATATGTATTTTTTGATTATGACTTCGATGTGTCAAGAGTAAATAAATATCTCTATTACTTATTAAAAAATAAAATTAAAATTCAACTCTGGCATTGTGTTGCAACTAAGAAAACAAACCAACTTAATACAATAAATTTAAATGATGATAATCATAGAAATATTATAAATCTAATGTTGGGAAGAAAATCATATGAGTATATTTTAAGCCCAAATAATCAAATTAAAATTACATTTGAAGATAATTATTTTAAGCCTAGTATTAGTTACCTTAATTTTTCTAGCTCAAAAGTTGATTGTTTTTTTGATGAAAATATTGTCAATAATCAATTGTTAATCAATGTCGACAAATATGCATTTGATAAAATAAAAGACAAACAATTTTACAAAATATGCTATTGCCCAACCTATAGGCCCACAGATTATACTCAAAATAAAAGTACAAAGTGGTTTACAAAACTAAACTTTGAAAGCTTAGATAGTTTTTGTAATAAAAGTCACATTCTAATATTTATGAATTTTCACCAGTCGGATTACGATGCTTTTATGGAATACAAAATTGAAAAAAAACTTAAATATTCAAACATTATATTCATAAAACCTTTCACTGATATTTATCCTTTGCTTAAATACTCAGACTGTCTCATAACAGACTACTCTTCAATTTATGTTGATTATTTATATTTAAATAAACCAATTATTTTTTTTAGACCTGATCAAAAATTATTTGAAGAAAAAATAGGAATTTATTATGAAAATCTTATTAATTGTGGATCTATAGCAAAGAATATCGATGAATTAATAAATGAAATTAACTTTTTAATGAAACAACCTTTAGAATATTACAATCTTCATCAAGAAAAATATAAAATAGCACTAGAAAGGTTTACAGTTTCATATGATTATTTTTCAGAGAAAATTTACAATTATTTTAAAAATTTATGATTATTAAATTCATTAAGATCTTCAAAGTCATCAAATTCATACCATTTGCTTTTTGTTGGTATTGTTTTAATAATTAGATTTTTAGATAATAACTTATTAAGAAATTGTGTTAATTGTATTTTTTTATCTTTTAAACTTAGATAATTTTTTTTAAATGTTAAGTGATGTTTAGATGGAATATAAATTATTCCCATAAATTGATATTTAGGAAATTTATTTTTTATAGGATCGCCAATTTCAATCAAATTATTGTTTTTGTCAATTTTTAATGACTCAGCATCATTATTGATTTCTTTTTTACGAATATGCCATATTTTTTTCCAATTCGAAATTAATGGTATTGTAATATTTTTTCTTCGATATATGTTTTTTATTTGCAACAATAATTTTTCATCAAAATATATATCTGAGTAAAAAAAAATAATATCGTCAATACAATTTAGTGAAACTAACATTGAGTCAATCATTTCAGTCTTATAATATTTTTTATTCAATTTAAAATTAACTTTAAGATTTTCACTATTTATGATTTTTCTCAAAATATTTGAATTATGCCCTAGTACAATTTCAATATTTTTAAATCCATTTTTAAGTAATTTTTTAATTGTGTTAATGATTAATGGTTCTCCATTAATATCAATCATTTGTTTCATATAGCCAGCTGATTTTAAAAATCTACTACTTTTTCCAGCTGATAATATTACAACTTTTTTCATGTGATAAATTTTTTAATTAATTTATTTACGTTTTTTTGATTAATATTATCTCTTTCAGGATGAAACATAGTGCATAAAATATTTTTAGATTTACATTCTGCAACTTCTATACTTCCATCTTTGCATATGAATAACTTTTTAAAATCTTTAGGCAGATCATAAATTTGATAGTTATGATATGAATTAACTTTTATAGAATTTTTAATATTTTGAGAATTATAAATTAAGTGGTTTTTATTTACGTGACCTTTAGTTTTTTTTAATTCAATTTTATATATATCCATTATATGTTGAAACCCTCTACATATTCCAATAATTTTTATTTTTTGCTTTAATGCATATTTGAAATAAATATTTTCATCAAAATATCTTTTTAAATTAGCTTTATTATTATTGTAATTTGGTAAATCATTGCCTCCTGTCATAATAAGTAAGTTTTTTCCTCTTAATACTTCTCTATAATTGGTTCGATTTAAAATTATGATTTGATTTGAATATTTAGAGAAGTATTTAATAAGTTGTTCATCAACTAAATAATTAAAAATATTTTTTTTTAAAATTATATTTGGCGTAATGGCAATTATCATATCAAACCTTATTTATTGATCTTTGAGCACAGTCTAATTCAAGTTTTATATATGATATTATTTTCGAAAAAATATTGTTACCAACTCCTATACAAGCTGGTATCATTAATTCATTACACCGAATAGACATATGTGAATTTGCACCACCATATTTAGTGATTAAACCAATTATTTTTTTATTAAATATAAAATCAAATCCCGGGTCTGCGTTTTCAATAGCTAATATTTTTCCTTCAATGTTTTCATATTTCAATTTATTTACATCTTTTAAGAAAACTAATTTCCCAATTATTTTTTCTTCAGTGATAAAAAATCCATTTTTATTTTCTTCTGTGAAATTATAAATATCAATTGGACTTGTTATTACATCAGGTAAATTTATCCTTTTCAATATCTTGGATTTGTATTTATTCTGATGAATTTCTCGTTGGATCATTCCTTTAAACTTATTTAGGTCAACATCAAAATAAGCGTTTAGGATAGTTTGATAATTGATATACTCTAATTCATTATCTTTGATTTTTATTTTTTTTCCAAATAATTTAATTTGATTGAATATTTCATTAATTATTTTAGTAAATTGAAATTTATAGTATTCTCTATTTATAATAGATTGTTTTGTAAATTTTATAAATTCGTCAAATGAAATATTTAGTTCTTTTCCTAAGAAAATATTTATTTTCTCCCTATCAATTTTACTAATTTTAAATTTTACGTTTCTATTAAGATTTTCGTTATAATCATTCTTATTTGAAAAATATTGATCATAAGAGTCTTTATAATTTTTAGAGGTAATAGAATATGTATTTGGACGTAAATGCCCATATTTTTTAATGAATTTATTTTTATCCAATAAATTATAATCTCTTAATAAATTTCCAGTAACTGTTGAAATGCTATTACAAATATTATCGAAGATATTTTGAGTTGTTATTTCATTAATTAATAAATTTTGAGATAAAAATTTACTTATAAAGCTTTCTCTTGCTACAGAGGCAAATTCTAAAGTATATTTTTTACATAAATTATTTAAAAAATAAATTTTGTTAATAAAATGTATATTTTTTTTATTTATATTTTTAATTAAGTAATCAACTTTATTAATTTCATTATTGCTTCTTTTAAAGGATTTTTCAATTATAAGTTTAGTTAATTTTTTTAATTCTTTTTTATAAATATTTTTTTCAATTTTACTTAGTTTTAAATGATCGAATAAGTTATGTTTAGAATTCGAGAAGAAATAACATGTTGGAATGATTTTAAATTCTATTTGATCATGTAAATTTTTATTTTTTTCTAAATATTTAATTGCATTATTAATTATTTTTTTTGATATCTTTTTATTCAGGTCTTTTGGTAAAAAAGAATTTAAATCAGTTCTTACATCTATGTAAGGTGAACCTCCTAAATTAAGTAATAGTCTGTTGTGGTTAATATCTTTATAGCCTAATGAAGCTCTACTCTCTGACCAGATATTATCCGTGATCAATTCTTTGTACAAAGATATAGCCATTGGTTTTGGTTTTGTCCCAATTATTTCTGCAGGATTCCAGTCAGCCATGTTACTAAAAATTGTATTTTCACCAAATAGTGTTGGATTTTCTATATTTAAATTACTTATCTTTATTTCTAAATTTTTTAGACTTTCATCAATTTTTATTCTTTTGTTTTTCTTTATAAATAGATTTCTTACTTGAAAAATAAATAATTTATTTTTCTTAATAGCAAATTCTATATCTATTTCATTTAATTTGGTTATTTTTTGTATTTTAGTTAAATTATTAATAAGTTTATAAAATTTTTCTTTAGAATTTATAGGATGATATTTATATATTGTTTGAATATAGTTTTTGCTTTCTACTCCACTTGTAATTTTGTCTGTCACTCCTGATTTGTCATAATTTATTTTTATATAAGGACTTTCATCAAGAGAATTATATGAAAAAAGAACTCCAGCACAATTGACATTGTCTATGTAATCTTGAATTATAATGTAATCATCATTTTTAAGAAATTTAATAACTTTATTTATATTTTTCTCGACTATAGCAACAGATTTTGTTGAAATATTGCTTATCGATAAATATTTACCTGCGTTGGTATATTTATTTTTATCTTCATCAAATGAAGCCGATCTAATTATTATTAATTCCTTAGAGAATAATTTTT
>CABYUJ010000009.1:0-56634 GCA_902522155.1 uncultured Alphaproteobacteria bacterium
AAGAAATACTCTATAGATTGTTGATTGTTACTTAAACAGCTCTCGGTATGTCCACTAGAATATTTGTTTATATGCTCTACACATTCTTCAACATTATCAACTAGTTTTACTGTAATTTTCTTATCTAGATATTCAGTTGACCAATCTTCTTCTGTTGCGTCTCTATCGATTGAATAAATATCTTTGAGGCGACTACATCCAATAATTTCACATCCATGTGATTTTAAATTATCTAAAACAGACGAAATATCTTCTGCTGAATTATTAGAGTGTATAAGTAAAGTCTCTGTTGCACCACAAATCTCAGGTCTTCTCAGCTTGGCATTTGCGATGACCTCAGTGGCTTTATCTTTATCATATCCTTCATCCCAAAAAGTATGACACAAACCTTCCAAATGTTTAATTGTAGGAACTTTTGAATTTTTAGAAATTGTTTCAATTAACGATTTTCCCCCACGAGGGATAATCACATCTACATCTCCTTCAGCTTTTAACAACTCTTCAACAAAACTACGATCAGTATTTTGAATAAAACAGACAAGATGAGTATCAAAATTTAAATCTTTTAAAGCATCTTGAATGCACTCATAAAGTTTTTTATTAGTTTCGATACACTCAGAGCCGCCTCTAAGAATAGAAATATTTCCAGATCTAAGGCAAAGACATGCAGCGTCTATTGTGACATTAGGTCGAGACTCATAAATAATACCAATCACACCAATAGGCACTGAGACTTTTGTAAATTGCAACCCATTAGTGGCATTGGTCCAACTTTCTAAAGTTTGATCAAGTGGATCTTGCATTTGAGCTATTTTCTCTACGTCACGAGATAGTTGGTCTATTTTTTCTGAGGTCAAAACTAATCTATTAATCATAGGTGCAGAAATATTATTTGATTTAGCTCTTTCTACATCTGCTTGATTAGCTTTTAGAATTTCATTTTTATTAGATAATAGAAAACCACTAATATTCATTAAAATTCTACTTCTATCCTCTGCAGATAGTTTGGACATGGCACTCGATGCCCTCTTTGAATGGTTTAAAATTTCTTGAAAATAGTCACTCATCTCGATCTCACCAAGTTATCTTTATGAACTATCTCATCCTCTCGGACAAAACCAAGAATTTCACTGAATTCTGATGATTTTTTACCTTTTATTTTATCCATTTCCTGAAAATCATAATTAATCATACCCCTAGCTAATTCTTTTCTATTGTAATGAATCGAAACAGTATCACCACGATAAAACTTTCCATCGATTGACTTTACACCGATTGCCAACAGACTTGAATTTTTCTTGAGTGCTTTTGAGGCCCCTTCATCAATATGAACAATTGCTTTTTGTATTGGTCTATTCCAAATCCATTGCTGGCGACTTGTCAGAATATTTTTGGAAGGATGAAACCATGTTGAAGATTGAGGATCAATCTTACTCAAAGGATTATTCACCAAACCATTTGATATGATCATGGTGGATCCGGATTGAATACAGAGTTTTGCAGCATTGATTTTTGCCAACATCCCACCTGAGCCAAACTCACTTAAATCTTTATCAATATATTTTTCTATTTGTTGATCAACCTCTTCAACAGATGTAATCAGTTTAGCTTCTAATGATTTTTTAGGATTTGCAGTATACAGACCATTGACATCAGATAATAAAATTAATAACTCAGCTGAAAGGGCATTTGCAATCATAGCTGAAAGTTTATCATTATCTCCAAAACGAATTTCTTCTGTCGAGGTAGTATCATTTTCATTAATTATTGGAATAACATTTAAATCCATGAGGGAGTAAATTGTATTTCTGATGTTCAAATATTTTCTTCTTTCGTTTAAATCTTCAGCTGTTATTAAAATTTGAGAACTTTGAATATTTAATTTTGCAAAAGCTTTTTGCCATTGTTGCGAGAGTTGTATTTGACCTATTGATGCAGCAGCCTGTTTTTCATGCAAATTAGTCAACTTTTTTTTTGAGAGTATATTCCTACCTAAAGCGATTGCACCAGATGAGACAATTACTATCCTAGAACCTCTCTTTTGGAGTTCTTTCACATCTTCAATGAGGGAGTTTAGCCATTTTCTCCTCAGCACATGCTTTTCGTTAACCAGAATATTTGAGCCAACTTTAATGACAATAACTTTTGATTTTTTAGCTAATTCTAAAAATTTTTTCATCTTGTAAATATTCTAAACATAAATTTGTTAATTGATCTAATTGATGGCCTGTTGCAGCTGAAATCAATTTAACCTCTTGATTTAAAGTCTCAAATTCTTTTTTAATTTCCTCAACCCTTTTCTGATCAGCAATTTCAATCTTATTTAGTGCAATAATTTCTTTTTTTTGTTCTATTTTACCCCCATAATTTAAAAGTTCTTGTCGAATAACTTTATAATTTTCAAAAGGTTTTTCTTCAGTGATATCTACGACGTGAATTAAAATTTTACACCTTTCAACATGGGATAAGAAATCATGACCTAGTCCTTTCCCATCGCTCGCATGTTCTATGAGCCCAGGTATATCTGCTAATACAAATTCAAGATCTTCTTTTTGAACCATTCCGATGTGTGGATGAAGTGTTGTAAAGGCATAATCAGCAACTTTTGACTTAGCATTCGTTACAAAATTTAAAATTGAAGATTTACCTGCATTTGGCATTCCCACCAAACCAACATCAGCTAATATTTTCAGCTTTAATCTGACAGTTGACTCTTGTCCTTTTTCTCCTTGTTGGAACTTACGAGGTGCTCTATTAGTAGAACTTTTAAAGTGAGCATTGCCTTTGCCTCCCTGACCTCCTCTTAAAAAATGATAAGTTTCATCATCTTTTAAAATCTCATGAATTTTAATACTCATGTCTTCGGTGTATATCTCAGTTCCACAAGGGACGTCTAAAATAAGATCTTTACCGCTTGCGCCAGTTTTTAATTGACCAGCACCACCCATACCATTTTGTGCATTATGATGTTGGTTAAAACGATATCTTTGAAGAGTGTTGATTCCTTTATTTCCTCGAAAAATAACATCACCACCTTTTCCACCATTTCCACCATTGGGGCCTCCGTACTCTACAAATTTTTCTCTTCGAAAACTAAGAGCGCCGTGTCCACCATTTCCTGATTTAATATATATTTTTGCTTTATCTATAAATGCCATAACAGTTTAATTTGAAGTTTTTTTAAGTGGGTTTAGTTAACGCAAACAAACTGTCTGTTTCTAGATTTTTTAAACAGAACTTTGCCTTCAACTAAGGAGAAAAGAGTATGATCTTTTCCAATCCCAACATTTTCGCCCGGGTAAAATTTTGTACCACGCTGACGAACAATAATATTTCCAGGAATTACGTGTTCGCCACCAAACTTTTTAACTCCAAGCCTTCTACCAGCCGAGTCTCTTCCGTTTTTGGAACTTCCACCTGCTTTTTTTGTTGCCATATTTCTACTTTTTTACCTCAGTTGTTTCTTTTTTCACAGTCTTTTTTTCTTTAGCCTCGACCTTTTTAGGTTTTTCAGCTTTAGCTTCAACTTTTTTTGTTTCTGTAGCTTTTACTTCAGTTTTTTTTGGAGTTTCAGCCTTTTTTTCAACTTTTTTTGGAGTTTCTGCTTTTGGCGCAGCTTTCTTAGCTGGCTCTTTAAAGCTTTCTTCTCCAATGGCGGACTTGATTGCCATGACCTTTAATATAGAGATATATTGACGATGACCTTTAGTTCTTTGAAAATGTTTTCTTCTGTTTTTTCTAAAAACTCTAATCTTATCGTCCCTTGTCTGGTAAAGTAATTTTGCAGATACTTCAGCACCTTTTACAGCTGGAGAACCAAGTTCAAACTTATCTCCATTTCCAACTGCAACGATATCTTTAAAAGATATTGTATCACCAACGTTACCCTCTATTTTATCAATCTTTAAAACATCTCCTGGAGACACTTTAAATTGTTTACCAACTGATTTAAGAACTGCGTACATAATAAGTCGGTCAATATATATAGGTCTTTATTTATGTCAATAGTCAAAAATGCAATAAAATAGGGATTTATTTGAGGATTAGTTTTTGATTAATTTATTTTGCAAGACTTACACAAAACATAAAATTCAAGGTTATACCTTGTGATTTCTAATTGATTATCCTTAACCAGATCACTGACACTATCCTTTAAATATTTATTTTTAATCTCTTTTACCTTTCCACATCTCTCGCAAATGGTAAAAGCGGTATTGCTCGCACAGTTTGAGTTATTACAAATTATAAACGAGTTAATACTCTCAATTTTGTGAATTTTTCCTAATTCAACCAATTTATCTAAAGCTCTGTAAACTTGAAGAGGTGAGTTTAAACCCTCTTTCTTCAGACTGTCTAATATAAAGTATGCCTTTAAAGGCTCACCACTGTTTTGTAAGAGATCAAGAACAATTCTTTGATTTTTGGTCAAACTTTGATTTTTTTTAGAATGTGTATGTGTTGAACTCATCTTAATTTGACAATTCTATTTTTTTTTTTGAAATTAGCAATTTTTTCAGAGGTATTAGACTTAAGGTAAAGACACCTAAGGCTATTGCTAGTATAGTTGGACCTGTCGGAGAATTCCAAATCATTGAAGTTTGTAATCCGAGTACAACTGAAACAAGTCCTATAACTGAAGAAATTATTGCCATTTGTATAGGGGTAGATGATAAATTTCTAGAGGCAGCAGCAGGTATTATTAGAAGACCTGTAATTAATAATATACCAACAATTTTAATTGAAATTGCTATTACGCTGGCAATTAGAATTGTAAAAATAGCATTAGCTAGATCAGCATTTAAACCTTCTGCTTTAGCTAATTCTAAATTTACAGTTGCAGCAAATAGAGGCCTCCAAATTAGTATTAACACTATCAAAACAATGCTTCCACCAACCCAAACAAACAAAACATCAGTGATGTTTACTGATAAAATATCACCAAAAAGAAGACCCATAAGATCAATTCTTATAAACGAAAGTATACCTAATAAAACTAAACCAATTGCTAAAACTGAATGTGCTAAAAGACCTAGTAATGCATCATCAGGTAGATTGGTTCGTTTTTGTAAGAAAAGTAGTGACAAAGCAATAAAGCAAGAAACAGCAAAAACTGCAATGATCAGATTAAAATTCATTGCATAAGCGATAACTACACCCAACAATGCAGAGTGGGCGATTGTGTCACCAAAATAAGATAATCTCCTCCAAATAATAAAACATCCAAGTGGGCCTGTAATTAATGCTAAACCAATACCTGCTACAAACGCTCTGATAATAAAATCATCAAACATTATTTATTTTTATCCGCCTCTTTTATGCTTCCATCAGGTAAATGATGATGATCATGATTATGCTTATACAGCGATAAAGTAGGATCAATATTACTACCAAATAGCTTAATGTATTCTTGATCTTTTATAACTGAACTGGGAATACCAGAACAGCAAACATGCCCATTAAGACAAATAACATAATCAGTTTGAGACATAACTACATGTAAGTTATGCGATATCAAAAGAATGCCACAATTAATTTTTTTTACAATTTCTTGGATTGTTTTGTATAAAGCAATCTCTCCAGAATAGTCTACCCCTTGAACAGGTTCATCTAATACAAGAAAATGGGGTTCTTTAGCTATGGCACGGGCCATAAGTAATCGTTGAAATTCACCTCCTGATAAATTTCTTACATCTTCATTAATTAGATGTTGGATACCAGTAATTCCAAGTGCATCATTGATTTCACTAGTTTTATGTTTTGTTACTAAATTAACAAAATCTATTGACCTCAAGGGTAAAGACCAATCAATTGAAATTTTTTGTGGTACATATGAAATTCTAATATCTTTTTTAATTGTGTTTGTACCTTCATCAGGTTTTAAAATATCTAAAGACATTTTAGCAGTAGTTGATTTACCTGACCCATTGGGTCCGATTAGTGTTACAATTTCTCCTTGTGAGACTTTTAAGGAAACACCCCTCACTAACCATTTTTGATTTCTAAAGACCCCACAATTATTTAATTCAACCAGACTGTTATTCATTTTTTAATTTGACTTATTAATAGTGTTATATTATTACATATGTAATAGTATAACATTAGAGGTGGTAATTAATATGAATTTGTTCAAAAGATCAATATTTTTCGGACTTTCTTTTTTATTTTTAAGTTTTAATTCTCATGCAGATGTGAAAACGGACATTAAAGTAGTCACTACAATAAAGCCTTTGCATTCTTTGATATCAAGAATTATGGAAACAAGAGGAGAACCTCAATTAATTATTGAAGGTACAAATAATCCTCACACATTTGTTTTTAAACCATCTCATGCAAAAATGATTGAAGAAGCTGATATTATTTTTTGGATTGGCGAGGATTTAGAGGCTTTTATGGAAAAACCTTTAGACTCACTTGCTGAGAAAGCACAAGTTATTTCATTTATGGAGCTATCATCTATAGAAAAATTAAAATTTAGAGAAAAAAATATTTTTGATGATCATGATGGCCATGAAGATGAACATGAAGGCCATGAGGATGATGATGATCATGGTCACAAGGACGACGATCACGATGATGATCATGATGGCCATGAAGATGAACATGAAGGTCACGATGACGATCACAAGAACGCACATGCGCATGCACACGGTGAGTTTGATCCACACATTTGGCTAGACCCAGAAAATGCCAAAGAAATGGTTAAAATTATCCGAGATGAATTAATTAAAATAGATCCAGATGGTCAAAGACAATATTCAGTTAATACTGCAGGGGCAACATTGGAACTAGATAATTTAATCAATAGTGTAGAAAAAGAATTATCAAAAGATATTAGCTATATTGTATTTCATGACGCTTACCAATACTTTGAGAAAAGATTTGGAGTAATTCCTGCTGGAGCATTGACGTTAAATCCAGATGTTTTACCAGGAGCTAAACAAATAGCAGATATACAAGATGTTATAAATGACAAAGGTATTAAATGTATTTTTTCTGAACCTCAATATAATCCAAAAATAATTGAAACTATTGGGAATGATATGAAAATTTCTACTGGTGTAATGGATCCTTTGGGAGCTTATATAGATGCTGGACCTTCAATGTATAGTGAATTAATTAATGGAATTGCAAATTCAATTAAGGATTGTCACTGATAAAATTTGAAATAAGTTTCAAAAAATTTTTATAATTAAAGAAACTTAAAGGTTAAAAAAAAACTAATTTACATATCTTTCTTATAGGCATTTTATATGCCTATGAGAAAAATTAAAAATAAAGTTTGTAATTTTAAAATTAAAAGAATCGTCGAGGAAAAATATTATCCAATATCATTTATTGATAGAGTAAATGTTATGTATCAATTGAACTCAAAAAAAAAAAATAAAGTGAATGTCACTAACATGAGTAAGCCTTGATACAGCTAACTAAACAAAGTTATTTAAAACCCATTTCAATCTAATAGTGCTATTTTGTCTTTAATTTTTATCCTGAAAGTATTGATAAATAATGAAATTTAACATAGTTTAAATCTGATGAACTTATCAAACGCTTGTAAAAAAGATATTGATGTGGTCTTAGAAAATTGTGGCTGGAGACAGACCAAACAGAGAGTGGTGCTTTTAAAGTCAATTTTTGATGGCAATCATAAACATTTTTCTATTAATCAAATTAATGAAATTCTAAAAGACAATAGAAGTTATTTTTCTCTGACTACTCTTTATGAAAATCTAAATACCCTTGTTGATAAAGGATATTTAAAACAAATCTTTGTTGATAAACAATCATTTTACGACACTAATACTACCGATCATATACATGTTTATAATCAAGAAGAAAACCGAATCTATGATTATGACGATTGCAAAGAGCTTCACAAAGATCTTCCAATACCAGCTTGCTTATCACTTCTTGAAGAATACTCACTAGTTATAAATTTAAAAAAAAAGTAAATTTTTAATCTGTAGTTCATTTCAGAAATAGTTTTTTTTTATTCATTTGTAACATTCATTTTTTTTTGTATTTAGATTTTTTCAATTTGAGATTAGTAATATGATATGAAAAATTTAATTTCTTTTTTAGTAAAGATTTTAGTAATTAATTTCTTTATTGGTTTTAGTGGTGCAAATGCGGATGATGTATTAAAAATTTACTCAGAAAGACAACCAATGTTAATTGAACCTCTTTTAAGTGAATTTGAGAGTCAAACTGGTATTGATGTTGAATGGATATATTCCAAAAAAGGCTTAGTTCAAAAAATTATTTTAGAAAAAGATAAACCTGTAGCTGACGTATTCTTAGCATCAGATATATCAAGATTAATTGATGTAGCTGAAGCAGGAGCCTCTATTAAAATTAATAATTCTTCTGCTGTGCCCTCTCATCTCCAAAGTGATAATTGGATAGGCCTAACTCAAAGAGCAAGGATTATATACGTAAATAAAGATTTAGGTCTTAATGATATTACTTATGAGGATTTAGTATCTGAAAAATATAAAGAAAGAATATGTACAAGATCAGGTTTTCACCCATATAATGTTTCATTGTTTGCATCTTTGATGGCTCATCATGGTGAGGAGTGGTTAGAGAATTATTTGATTAATTTAAAGGCAAATTTAGCTAGAAAACCTCAGGGTAACGACAGAGACCAAGTCAAAGCAATATATGCAGGGGTTTGTGATCTAAGTATCGGCAACCATTATTATTATTTCAAGATGCTCAATAATGAAGAACAAAAGATATGGCTCGAGAAAGCAACAATTGTTTTTCCTAACCAAAAGGATAGAGGAACTCATGTTAATATTTCTGGTATAGCTTTACTTAAAGAAAGTTCTAGAGAAAAATCTGAAAAACTTTTGGATTTCTTAGTTAGTCAAAAAGCCCAGGGCATATACGCAAATGACAATAATGAATTTCCTGTTTCACCCGAAGTACCATTATCAGATGGTGTTAATGAATTAGCAGGAGGTGCTGAGTTTGACAATATTGATTTATTAAAAATAGCTGAAAATCGAAAAGCTGTTGTTAATATTTTAAATAAAATAAATTACGACGAGTAGTAGATTTTTTATATTTTAAAGGTTGGTCGCTTCAAATAGGCCCGATGCACCCCATTGGTTAGGGTGCATTTTTCATAAATGAATGTGAAATTGTAGCAATCGCTTCAGTTGAATAAATAATCTTTATAACTAAAATTTGCTTATGAATAATTCTGAAATACTCAGTGTTTTATTAAATTCTGATAAAGAATTAATAATTTATAGAAACTCAGATAAAAATAATTTCGAAATATATACGGATTTTGCTGAAAAAGTTAATTTAAATATAGGTAATTTAGATAAGTTTTTAAATAAATTAGAGCGATTTAAATCAAATAAACCCTATGATTGTTATATTGGCTTCTTCGGTTATGAATTACTTTGTAAGAATATTAATTTAAAAGTAAACAAAGATAATTCATCTTTTCCTGAGGGAGTTTTTTTTCGACCACAAACTAAAATAATCTTAGATAAACAAGTTAAAATTGTAACCAAATCTAAATCAAAATTACTAAAAGACCTTAAAGCTTTAAATAAAACTACTTTTTCAAATAGCAATAAAATATCTGTAAGTCCAAACGTCCAAGTATATGAAAAAATCTTTAATAAATTTAAAAAAAATATAAGGGCTGGTGAAACCTATCAAATAAAAATTGCTCAAAAATATTCGAACAAAAAAGATTTAGATGTAGTGAATTTATTTTTCAATTTGATGAAGAAAAATCTTAGTCCAGAGTCTTTTTGTATTAGAACAAATGATTTTAATATAATTAGTTGCTCTCCTGAAAACCTTTTTAAGGTAAAAGGAAAAAAAATCATCACCTCCCCAATAGCAGGAACAGTAAGTAGAGATAAGGTAAAATCAACAAAAGAGGCTAGAAAGTTTTTTGAAAATAATCAAAAAGAGGACAAAGAACATAATATGATTGTTGACTTAGAAAGAAATGATTTAAGTCGTATAACTAAGGCAAACACTGTCAAAATTCAAAATTTAAAATTTGTTCAAAAATACCAATATATTTTCCACAATGTCTCTGAAATTTCAGGAACACTTCTTGATAATGTAAGGTTATCTGCAGTGATTAAGGCGATGATGCCCGGTGGCTCAGTTATAGGTTGTCCAAAAATTAATACTTTAAAATTACTCAATAAAGAGGAGAAAGAACCAAGAAGAATTTATACTGGTTCTTTTGGTTACTATCGCTCTAAACAGGATATGAGTTTTAACATAATAATTAGATCTATTTTAAATTTTCAAAAAAATAATGAGGTATTTGCTGCTAGTGGTGTGATTTTAGATAGTACTGCAAAAAATGAATACCATGAAAATTACTTAAAAGCTAAATCGTTATTGGATTTATTAAAATGAACTTACTTTTAATTGACCACGAAGACTCCTTTACTTATAACCTGGCACATTTGTTGTCAGGATTTGGTAATTTAGAAGTAAAAAATTTTTATGACATTAAAGAAAAATCTATAAAAAAATCTGACATCATTATTTTTTCTCCAGGACCAGGGAAGCCCTCAGATTACCCAGTATCACTTGATATTTATAATAATTATAAATCAAAGAAAAAAATAATTGGTATTTGTCTTGGTTTTCAACTTATTGCTAATGGAGAGGGCGGAACTATTTCTAAGCAAGAAAAAATATTTCATGGTTATCAGACTTATATTAGAACGAATTCAAAAAGTTTAAGATTTCCTAATAATGCTTTATATCAAGTAGGTAGATACCATTCTTTAAAACTAAAAGAGCCATTTAATTCCTCTTCAATGCATATTACAATGAGATGTGAAGAAACTAATGTTGCAATGTGTTTGGAAAGTCATAAATATGATATTTGTGGTTTACAATTTCACCCAGACTCGTTTTTGACTCCAAATGGCAAACAATTTATTCGAAAAATCATTCAATATAAAAAATAATTCATATTACTCCTCACAATTTAAGCCACTGTGGGGTCAAAAAGGTGTTTTTACATCCATACCTGTAATTGGAAAAACACCAAGGTTAATAGGTTTAAATAAATATTTGAGAACTTTTAACACAACATGTCGGGATTATAAATTTGCTACCAAAATAGATTTAAACATTATCAGAAGTTTAGTAGGAGCGGATTTAAAGAAAATCAAAAATTTTAATCACTTATTGAGAATAGCAACTAATGGAACAACATTATCAATTTCGTTTAGAAAGAGAACAACAACTAAAGACAGTGTCATTGGATTTATAAAAAAATACAAAAGAAGAGACTTTAAAAATAAAAACTTATTTTACAAAAAATTATTAAAATTCATGAGTGAAATAAATTACTCTGAAAATGAAATTATATTACTAAGAGACGATGAAATTACAGAAGGAGCAGTCACAAATTTAGTTTTTGTAAAGAGAGATAAAATTTATATTCCCAAAACTGGGTATTATCATGGAAATACTTTGAAGCTTATTGAAGAAATATCAAAATCGAAATTTATTAAAAGAAAAATTTTATTAGAGGATCTAAAAGAATACAGTGAGATATTATCGATTGGCTCTGGTAGAGGTATTACCTCAATAAAAAAAATTCAAAGTGTTTTATGGAAGAGAGCGTCTACAAAATATTTTCAAAAATTAAAAAAAGATTATGAAACTATGATAAAAAGGAATTATTATGAAATTTAATCAACATTCCTTTGCTTTGAAAAAGCCTTTACTAGTAGGTATATGTAATTTTACACCTGACTCATTTAGTGATGGGGGAAAAACATTTTCACGATCTACTGCATTGAAACATATAAATGCAATGGTTAAAGATGGTGCACAAATTATTGATATTGGTGCTGAAAGCACTAGACCAAATAGCGAGCCAATTACATATATTGAAGAAATAAATCGTTTATCCAAAATCTTACCATATTTAAACTATAAGAAATACCTTGTCTCTGTGGACTCGTATAAAATTGAGTCCCAAGAGTATGCACTGAAAAAAGGTGCCCATATCATTAATGATATTAATGGGGGATCAGAAGAGCTATTTAAACTTATAAAGAAATATAACGCAGGACTTTTCTTAATGCACAAAAGAGGAACACCAAAGGAAATGCAAAAAAAACTTAATTCCAGAGTAAATATGGTAAGAGAATTTGATTATTTTATTAAAAAAAGATTGAAAATACTTAATAAAATGAAGATTAATCTCAAAAAGGTATGGTTTGATCCTGGTATAGGATTTGGCAAAACACTAAATCAAAATTTACAATTAATGAAATCTTTGAAGAAATTCAGTAGTGCAAATATCCAAGTATTATTGGGATCCTCACGAAAAAGTTGGATAAATCATATTGATACATCAAATGCTGATGAAAGGATTGGAGGATCTTTAGCTTCTGTGGCGCATGCTCTCAAACAAAATATTCACACATATAGAATTCATGATGTCAAAGAGACAAATCAAATGATAAAAGTTTTGAAAGCATTAAATAAATGAAATTTTTTATCCAAATAGAAGAGCTAAAAGTTGACACAATTATTGGGGTGTTCGAAGAAGAAAGGTTAAAACCCCAAACTATATTAATAAGTATAAAATGCCAGTTAGACATTGATCATAATCAAGATCTTGACAATATTGAAAATGTTACAAGTTATTCAGATATCAAAAATGAAATAATTAAATTTGTTTCAGCCTCTCAATATAAAACATTGGAAAAATTAATTACAGATCTTAAAAAACAACTAGATGATAAGTTTCCAATTCAAATAGAAAAATTAGAAATAAATAAAATTGAGATTGCTAAAAAATACAATGCAAAAAAAGTTAGCGTATCGATATAAATCATATATTGCTATCGGATCAAATATAGGCAATTGGAGAAGTAATTTTAACAGTGCATTAAATTTAATGAATAAATTTGGTCATGTTAAAAAGGTTAGTAGAGTTTATTTTACCAAGCCTTTTGGTTTAACCGCCCAAAAATATTTTCATAATGCTGCCTTTTTATTTCTCACTAATTTATTTTTTAATGAGCTATTTATAAAAATGAACGCTGTAGAAAAGCTGATAAAAAAAAATAAACTTCTAGAGAATGGGCCAAGAAGAATTGATTTAGATCTTATTCAATTCGAAAACTTGAAAGTTAAAAATCATTTAATATCAATTCCTCATCCTTCCTCACATTTAAGAGATTTTGTTATACAGCCAGTATTAGACCTCAATCCTAATTTTATTGATTTAAAAACCCAATATACTTACAAAAGACTCATAAATAACTTAGAGGAACGATTTATTATTAAGAAATCTCGTCAAACCCAAGATTATCAAGGATTTTTTTAAGCTTTTCCTCATCCACACTATTAGATTGTTTTAAGCCTGTTGAAATATCAATTCCATGAGGAGATATTGTTTTAATTGCCTCTTTTATGTTATCTATATTTATTCCCCCACCAAGGTAGAGAGGTTTCGCAAAGATCTTTAATTGATTGATTTGTTTTTCACATTCCACAAGAGATTTTTTTTCAATAGTATCTTTTCTATAAATATTTAAATCATAATAAAAACTACTTATATTATTTAAAATCTCTTCAAAGAAATTATAGTCAAAATTCTCATAATTTACCGAAATTGAAATTTTTGCATCTGTTTTATTATTCAGCAATTCAATTTCTTCATTTTTATATTGATTAGATATGCAAACCTCTTTTATTGCTACATCATTTACGATACTAATTACTTCTTGTATCTGTATATTTCCAATCAATAAAATTGGATTTAATTTTAAATTGTAGGATGCAATAGTCAGTTCTTGAATTTCTTTAGTACTAAGTGTATTTGGGCCATATAAGTAATCACTTACAAGGCCCACCCTACTTACAGAGTATTTTTGAATTACTTCTAAAGATTTTTGATCTGTAATACCACAAACTTTAAGTTGGATATTACCATAATTGAACATTAATTAATTATTGTTCAATTCAAATCTATCGGCATTCATTACTTTGTTCCAAGCTTTAACAAAATCAATTACAAACTTTTCCTTGTTATCATCTTGTGCATACACTTCTGCATAAGATCTAAGTATAGAGTTCGATCCAAATACAAGGTCCGTTGAGGTTGCCGTCCATTTAACATTATTTGTTTTTCGATCAATAATCTCATAATGTCCATTAGACGCTTTCCATTTATTACTCATATCAAGCAAGTTAACAAAAAAGTCAGTTGTAAGAGCACCTACCTGGTCAGTAAAAACACCATGCTTATTCTCACCATAGTTAGCACCCAGAGCCCTCATACCTCCAACAAGTACAGTCATTTCAACTGCAGTAAGACCAAGTAAATGAGCTCTATCAAGCAACAACTCTTCTCCTCTTACTTCATAATTATCTTTTTGCCAATTTCTAAAACCGTCATGTATGGGTTCTAATTGAGAAAATGACTCAGAGTCAGTCATATCCTCAGAGGCATCTCCTCTTCCTGGGTTGAAAGGAACAGGAACGTTAAAACCCGCAGCTTCAATAGCTTTTTCTAGACCAACATTTCCAGCTAAGACAATTGTGTCTGCAATGCTAGCGCCTGCTTCTTTTGCAAGAGGTTCTAATATATCTAGCACTTTTGATAATCTTTGAGGCTCATTGCCTTTCCAATTTTTTTGTGGTGAAAATCTAATTCTCGCTCCATTAGCTCCCCCTCTTAAATCCGACCCTCTAAATGTCCTTGCACTATCCCATGCAGTTGAGACTAGTTCTTGAACAGTTAATTCAGAATTTCTGATTTTTTCTTTGAGTTGTTCCACATCAAAACTAGGTGTTCCAGCGGGAACTGGATCTTGCCAGATCAAATCTTCGTTTGGAAGGTCGTGTCCTATGTATCTAGATCTTGGACCCATATCTCTATGGGTAAGTTTGAACCAAGCTCTTGCAAAAGCATCACAAAAATACTCATGATCATTATGAAACTTTTTGGATATTTCTAAATAAATTGGATCTTTGATCATTGCCATATCAGCATCTGTCATGATTGGGTTATATCTAATTGATGGATCTTCTACGTCTACAGGCTTATCTTCTTCTTTAATATTGATAGGTTCATATTGCCAAGCTCCTGCAGGGCTTTTTTTAAGTTCCCACTCATATTTAAAGAGCATGTCAAAATATCCATTATCAAATTTTGTTGGCTCAGTAGTCCATGCACCTTCAATTCCAGATGTCACCGTATCTCTTCCAACTCCTCTGGAAGTATTATTCATCCAACCAAGGCCTTGTTCGTTAATTGCTGCCCCTTCAGGTTCTGCTTCAAGATTATCAGCATTACCATTACCATGCGTTTTACCAATAGTATGACCTCCTGCAGTAAGAGCAACAGTCTCTTCATCGTTCATAGCCATTCTTGCAAATGTCTCTCTAATATGCTGAGCTGTTTTTAATGGGTCAGGGTTACCTTCAAATCCCTCTGGGTTCACATAGATTAAGGCCATGTGATTTGCAGCAAGTGGACTTTCTAACGAAGAGGCATCTTCTTTATCTGAGTGTCTATCAGATGCTAATGCTTCTGTTTCTGGTCCCCAGTATATATCCTTGTTTGGGTGCCAAATATCCTCACGCCCATATGAAAAACCAAATGTTTTAAATCCTGTTGATTCATAGCCAATGTTTCCAGCTAAGATCATAAGATCAGCCCAGCTAATCTTGTTTCCATATTTTTTCTTAATCGGCCATAAAAGTCTTCTAGCTTTATCTAAGTTAGTATTATCAGGCCAAGAATTTAAAGGAGCAAATCGATGATCACCGGTTCCACCGCCACCTCTCCCATCAGCAGTTCTATAAGTACCAGCAGAGTGCCAAGCAAGCCTAACCATTAATCCTGCGTATGTCCCCCAATCAGCTGGCCACCAATCCTGACTTTCTTTCATTAATTTATGCATATCAGCTTCTAATGCTTTAAAATCTAATTTTTTTACTTCTTCTCTGTAATTATAAGTACCATTAAACGGTTTTGTTTTTTGATCATGTTGATGGAGAATATCTAGATTTAAATTTTTAGGCCACCAATCAGTTGATGACTTCTCCATATTTGAATTAGCTCCGTGAGCAACGGGACATTTGGCTTCGCTCATTTTTCTCTCCTACTTAATTAATATTGAAATCATTAAAATTTAACCTGTAAGTAAGTCAACAATACGAATTGTCTCTGTTAATAATTTACAAAAATCCTTGAAATTATTTGCTTTTAAAGAACTGGTTATACAAAATGTAGGCAGCAAACATTCCAATAACTTGACAACTAATAAAAAATATTACAGTGGAGGGATTGATACCCGTAAATGACTCAGTAAACATTCTAGCAATTGTTACAGCCGGATTTGCAAAACTTGTAGATGATGTAAATATAAGAGCTGCTGTAATATAAATACCAACATTAAATGAAACTACATTTTTACCATCTGCTCTAGATAAAAGTATGACCAATAATAATCCAGTTGCAGCAAAAAATTCGGAAATATATATATTTGCCCCACTTCTTATATTTGAAGAAATCTCAATTACATTTAATCCAAAAATATAATTAGCAAAAAGTGTGCCTAGTATAGCTGCAATGATTTGTATTAGTATATAAAGAAATAAATCCCTAGAACTCAATTCTTTTTGTAAGAAAAATATAATTGAGACAATAGGATTAAAATGAGCTCCAGAAAAATTTGCAAATATTCTAATTATAAAAATTAGTGTGAAACCTATTACAACAGCATGACTAAATAAAATTACCATTTGATCATTCGTATATTGCTGTCCTGCTATGCCAGATCCAACAATTGATACTAATAAAATAAATGTGCCTATAAATTCAGATATGTATTTTTGCATTTTTAAAGTCTTAATGTATCATTGCTAAGTTTTAAAGAAATGTATTATGAATTTTTAGTTACATACCTTGATGCACCATTTCTATTGCTATCTGCTGTAACCACTGGTTTGATAATTCGTATTTTTTATAAACAGTATATGAATACAAAGCTACCAATGAGGGTAGTTATTTCTACAGCTCTTTTTCTTATTAATGCGATTATTTTAGTTCCTGGAATTGTCTTTTTATATAGATGGGTAATGTTATGTGGTTTTTACCAACCAAGCGGCGTTTTTGAAACAGGGTATGGTTGTAGTGGGGACGTTTTTAGTCTAATTGTTCCAGGGCTTTTTTTACTTTCGTAAACATTTCATCGACCTGATTTTCTTTAATTATTAAAGGTGGAGAAAAAGCAAGCGTATCTCCGTTAGCTCTTACCATTAAGCCAAGATCCCAAGCTTTTTTCATAGCTTCAAACCCTCTTGCACCAACAGCGTTACCTTTAGGCTCTAATTCGAGTGCAGCAATCACTCCTAAATTTCTAATATCGATTATATGTTTTGTGCCCTTTAGGCTATGAGCGGCTTCCTCAATAATAGGCGCCATATGAGCGGCATTATCAAATAATCCCTCTTCTTGATAAATATCTAGTGTTGCCAAGGCTGCAGCGCAAGCAACAGGATGACCAGAGTAAGTATATCCATGAAATAATTCTATTGGAGCATCCGCATTTTCCATCATTGACTCATAAATAAAGTCTTGAACTATGGTTGCACCCATAGGGATGGTGGCATTTGTAATGCCTTTTGCACATGAAATAATATCTGGTGTTACACCAAAAAACTCAGATCCAGTTGCTTTTCCCATACGGCCAAAAGCAGTTACGACTTCATCAAAAATTAATAAAATGTCATGTTTTGTGCAGAGCTCTCTTAATCTTTTTAAGTATCCTTTAGGCGGAGGCAGCGCACCAGTTGATCCAGCAATTGGCTCAACAATTACAGCTGCAATAGTTGATGCATCATGCAATTGAACAAGACGCTCTAAATCATCAGCAAGTTCTGCTCCATGTTCAGGTTCACCTTTTGAAAAAGCATTTAATTTTAAATTGTGGGTATGGCGTAAATGGTCAACACCATTTAGCATTGATCCGAAGTACATTCTATTTTTTACCATACCACCTACGCTTATTCCTCCAAAGCCCACACCATGATAACCTCTTTCGCGACCTATTAATCTAGTTTTAGATGAATGTCCGCGTGCACGTTGATAAGCTAGCGCAATTTTCAATGCACTATCTACTGCTTCAGATCCTGAATTAGAAAAGAAAACATGATTCATTCCTTCAGGAAAAATCTCTGCTAAACGATTAGCTAGTTCAAATTGTTTTGGATGTCCAAATTGAAAAGGTGGAGAGTAATCAAGATTTTCAATTTGCTTATTTACAGCTTCTTGAATTTTTTTTCTACCATGACCAGCGTTTACACACCATAGCCCTGCAGTGCCATCTAAAATTTCTCGATTATCGTCACTAATAAAATGCATATCTTTAGCACCGACTATAATTCTTGGATCTTTCTTAAATACTTTGTTAGGAGTGAAAGGCATCCACAGCGGTTCTAAATTATTTGGCTTATTCATTTTCTCTCCTGATTTTAATAAGGATACATTATTCCCTCACAATTGCTTCAGCAAGGGTAATAATGTCATCTTTTAGGGTAGGGAGAGGGCAGCGTGGACTGCCCTCATCACAATCACATTTTTGATCCGATGAAGCCTGCTATGAACCAAATAATCATAACTATAAAGGGGTAGTGTCCTGTAAACATATCTGCCATTTAAACCTCCATGATTCCTTTAATTAGGTTATAGGATTTCATTGTAATATGCAATATTTGCATATGCATAGACAAATTTTGTTAATTTATCCACATTTATTGTGAATTATGGGGATTAATTATGCATTTTTTTTATACCAATAAGCACCATTGTTATTTCTTCGTCCTTATAATAAGTATAACTAGCTTATGAGCGTCGTTTCGAAAACAATCAAATATTTACTAGAAAAAAACATATCAGTTTCAACAGCAGAATCTTGTACTGGTGGTTTGCTTGCAGCAGAATTTACAGCTGTGTCTGGTATATCTAAAATTTATAAAACTGGTTTGATAACATATTCAAATGACTCAAAAATTAAAAATCTCAAAGTCAAACCAAGTACTATCAAAAGGTACGGTGCAGTCAGCCGTCAAGTATGTGCTCAAATGTGTTTACATTTGCACAAAATTTCCAAAAGTCAGCTAACATTTTCAACAACAGGTTTAGCTGGTCCAAACGGTGGTACTAAATTAAAACCTGTAGGTTTAGTTTTTATCGGATTATATTTTAAAAAAAATATTTATATCGAACGATTAAATTTCAATCCAAAATTTTCTAGAATTCAAATTCAAAAAGGCACAGTGAAAGAATGTTTTCACATGTTAAATAATATTATAGATGAACTATAAGCGAAATTATAATAGTTTACTACCTGACGATTTCGAGCTCAGTAGAGAATTTGAAAATATCATTGAGCAACTAGAAAGCACAAAAGATCATTTTTATATTACTGGTAAAGCAGGTAGTGGTAAGTCTACACTATTGGCCTATTTTCGTTCTATAACAAAGAAGAATACAGTTGTTCTTGCTCCAACAGGAGTTGCTGCAATTCGAGTTAAAGGACAAACTATTCACTCATTTTTTGGTTTTCCACCAAAGGTTATTCAAACACGACATATAAAAAAAGTAAGACAAATCGAAATTCTTCAAAATTTGGAAACATTAATTATTGATGAGATATCTATGGTTCGTGCTGATGTTTTTGATGCGATTGATTATAGCCTTCGTGTTCACAGAAAAAAACTTACTCAACCATTTGGCGGAGTTCAGTTAATAGTTTTTGGGGATTTATTTCAACTACCACCAGTTGTGAATATGGATGAGTCAGGACTTCTACAGCGCATTTATCCTAAAGGTCATTTCTTCTTTAACTCGAATATTTTCCAAGACGCACAATTTAAAACACTTGAACTACATAATATTTATCGTCAAAAAGATGACCATTTTATTCATTTGCTTAACTCTGTAAGAGACGGCTCAATTACTCACACGCAGATCGAGAATATAAACGACTCTTTAACTGATCACATTGAGATGGATGAAGGTAAAATTATACTTACTACAACTAATGCTCGAGCGAGTAGCATTAATCAAAAATATTTAAGCCAGCTAAATCAGGAGGAGTTTTCTTACAGGGGACAAGCTACTGGCCAATTTTATAAAGAATTATTTCCCACCGATGAAATCTTAAAATTAAAAAAAGGAGCCCAAGTAATTATGATTAAAAATGATCCTGAAAAAAGGTGGGTTAATGGATCCATTGGTATAATTCATGATATCGCTCAAAAAAAAATAAAAGTAAAAATCAATAATAAAATATATGAGGTTAAAAAAGAAAAATGGGATCGTATTCAATATACCTATGATGATGATCAACAAGAAGTTCAAGAGGAAATAACAGGATCTTTCAAACAGTATCCAATGAGATTAGCTTGGGCAATTACAATTCATAAAAGCCAGGGACAAACATTTGAAAAAGTTATTATAGATATGAGTCAAGGTTCTTTTGCTCCAGGACAATTGTATGTTGCACTAAGTAGATGTATAAGTTTGGAAGGTATAGAACTGCTAAGACCTATTAAAAAATCAGATATCATTGTTAACAATCAATTGATAGGTTTCCAAGACAGATTAATTTAAGATGGTTAAAAAAATATTATATAGTATTGCAGTCTTTGGCATTATAGGTTTAGGCCTATATATTACTTCGACATTTGAATACCATGAATACTATGAGGAATGTGAAAAACAAAGCAACACTCAAGGAGGTATAGAGTCTTGTGTTGATTTTATGATAGAGGAAGCAAACAAATGATTTATCTCAAAGATAGTTATACAAAGAGTTTTGAAGAAAAAATTTTATTAGTCGAGGGAGACAAAATCATTACTCAAGATAGTTCTTTTTATGCTCAAAGTGGTGGGCAACCCGGAGACAAGGGAGTTCTTGAAATTAATGATAAAAAATTCAATGTTATCAACACAGTTAAACATGAATTAGGTATTGCCCATGTTGTTGCCTCAGAAAATCTAAATCTATCTGGACAAATAAAAGGCCATATTGATTGGGATCATCGATATCGATTAATGAAGATGCACACCACAATGCACTTAATGTGTGCAGCATTACCTTATTATGTTACAGGAGGATCAATTGGTTTAGAAAAAAGTAGGATTGATTTTGATTTAGGTGAAGAAACATTTGAATTTGAAACTTTAAATAAAATTATTAATGAATTTATTCAACAATCTCACACTATTTCTTATCAGTGGATAACAAATGATGAGCTAGATCAAAAACCTGAGCTAGTGCGAACTTTGTCAGTTAAACCGCCAAGAACAAATGATAAAATTCGCCTTGTTAAAATAGGAGATATTGATTTACAACCGTGTGGGGGAACTCACGTAGCAAATACAAACGAAATTGGCGAATTCAAATTTATGAAGTATGAGAGTAAAGGAAAAATGAATAAACGTGTTCAGTTTACTCTCATATAATGCACAAAGCATCTTTTAAAGATTTTTTACTTTTATTTTTATTAGCTGGTATATGGGGAAGTGCGTTCTTTAACATCAAAATTGCCTCAGAAAGCTATACACCAATGGCACTTGCCTTTGGAAGAATTTTTTTTGCTGCATTAGTAATGCTTGTTTACTGTTGGATAAGAAAAATTTCAATTGAAGCATTTGGAGAGAATTGGTTATGGTACGCAACTATAGGATTTGTGAATTTAGTTCTCCCCTTTTTTTTTATTTCATTCGGCATATTAAAGGTTCAAAGTAATCTAGCAGCAATCTTGATGTCCACGGCACCTATTGCAGCAACAATCTTAGGACATTTATTTATTCAAAATGAAAAAATTAATCTTTTAAAATTTGTTGGAATATTAATAGGCTTTCTTGGTATCGTTTATTTATTTTCAGATAATATTCTAATCAATCAGTCAAATATCTTTTATGCTTTTATGGTAATCTTGGGTCCAGTTTGTTACACCATAGGTGGACTATTTTCACTAAAGCTAAAACATATAAAAAATGAAGTACTTACATCAAGTATTTTAATTTGGGCAGTTATTCTTTTATTACCAATTATGTTCATTTTTGAAAATCCAACAGAATTGAGACCCTCTCTTAATGCTACAATTTCTCTTGTGTATCTTGGTATCGTTGCGACAGCGATAGCTTGGTTAATGAGATTTTATATTCTTAAAAATAACGGCTTAGTTTTTCAATCACAAGTTGCCTACATCATTCCAATTTTTGGTTTGATATTTGGATATCTTTTTTTAAACGAAAAAATAACTTATAAAATTATTGTTGCCCTTATTGCTGTTTTAATAAGCACTTACTTAATTGAAAAAAGTAAAAAAAATAAGATTACTGATAAACTATCTTGATGTTATTTGCTTATAATATACTGTACGCAATCTAATTATGTCAGCAGATATCTTAATTAAAATTGATAATTTAAAAAAAACTTTTCAAGGAGGTTTAGAAGCCCTTAAAGGAGTTAATTTAGAAATTCAAAGAGGTGAAATTCTTGCACTTCTTGGTCCAAATGGTGCTGGAAAAACAACACTTATTAATGCCATATGTGGGATAGTCTTACCTACATCAGGAACCATTTCAGTTGATGGATACGATGTTGTTAAAGATTTCCGAAAAACTCGATCGATGATTGGTCTTGTGCCTCAAGAACTCCATTTAGAAGCCTTTGAAAAAGTTTTTCAAAATGTTTCTTACACTAGAGGATTATATGGTAAGAAAAAAGATCCTGCATACATAGAAAAAATTCTTAAAGATCTCAGCCTTTGGGATAAAAAAGATAGTAAGCTTCGTGAGCTCTCTGGTGGTATGAAGAAAAGAGCATTAATTGCAAAGGCATTGAGTCATGAACCAAAAATACTTTTTCTAGATGAGCCTACTGCAGGTGTCGATATTAATTTGCGAAGAGATATGTGGAGAGCAGTGAAAGAACTCAAAGAAAATGGAGTAACAATTATTCTTACAACTCATTATATCGAAGAAGCTGAGGCTATTTCTGATCGAGTATCTGTAATCAATAATGGCGAGATCATAATTACTGATAATAAGAATGATTTAATGCGAAAAATGGGTCAAAAAAATTTAACTATAGAATTTCAAGAGCCTTTCAGTCAAATCCCATCTACTTTAGAGTCGTATAACTTAAAAATGAATAGTAATAATTCTTTAACATATTCATATGACTCTCACGGATCTTCGACTGGTATTACCGCACTTCTTCAAGACATAAAGTCGGCTGGTCTAAAATTAAAAGATTTAAATTCCTCTCAGACATCGTTGGAGACGATATTTGAAAAACTTTTGGAGGAGAGTGTATGAACTGGACAGGCATAATGGCAATTTACTTGCATGAAATGGATCGAATGAGAAGGACAACTGTTCAAAGTATATTTTCTCCTGTTATATCATCCTCTCTTTATTTTGTTGTCTTCGGTGCTGCAATAGGAAGTCGCATCCCTGTAATTGAAGATATCTCTTATGGTTCTTTCATAGTGCCTGGTATGATAATGTTAGCTTTACTTACACAAAGTGTTTCAAACGCTTCCTCAGGTATTTTTTTTCCAAAGTTTCTTGGAACTATAAATGAAATATATGCTGCCCCACTATCAACAACAGAGATTGTTATTGGTTTTGTTGGTGCTGCTACCACAAAATCAATAATTTTAGGAAGTTTAATATTAGCAACAGGGTTATTTTTTGTTGAAATATATATTATGCACCCTTTTACTATGATTTTAATGCTCGTTTTAACATCTTTAACTTTTAGCTTACTTGGTTTTCTTATAGGGATGTTGTCATCAAATTGGGAGGAGCTATCAATATTTCCAACACTAATTTTATCTCCACTTGTATTTCTTGGTGGATCGCTATATTCAATAAACTGGTTACCAGAGTTTTGGCAAAACGTTTCTTTGGTAAATCCAGTTCTTTATTTAGTTAGTGGATTTCGATGGAGTTTTTATGAAATGGCTGATGTGAGTATTACAACAAGTTTGATTATGATATTTACATTTTTAATTTTAAATATTTCTGCAATTATTTATATTTTTTCAAAAGGCTTCAAAATTAAAGATTAGAAACAGATGTCAAATAGGATCGTCTGGTTTAAGAAGAATCTAAGATACAAAGACAATGAAATTCTTATTGATGAAAATAAAAGATCTATACTAATTTACATAATTGAACCTGAGCTGTGGAAGCAAAAAGATATGTCTTTAAGGCAGTGGCAATTTACATTAGAGAGTATAAATGAGCTTAAACGACAATTACTCAAACATAATTTACATTTGAATATCTTTTTTGGTGATGCATTAGAAATATTCAAGTTTTTAAAAGATAAACATAGCTTTTCAAGCGTAATTAGCGAACAAGAAACAGGTATTCAATGGACCTACCAAAGAGATAAAAGATTAAAAAAATTTTTTTTTCAAAATAAAATTGATTGGATTGAGTGCTCTTACCCAGGCGTTAAAAGAGGACAACATGATAGAAACCTATGGGCTAAAAATTTTAGAAACGAGATTATTAAAAATCCTTATTTTCCCATCATAAAACAATCAGTTAATTTAGAATTAACAAACCATGAATTACCAAAATTTTTTTATGATTCAACACCATGTCCATATAGGCAAATGGGTGGATCTGTTGAAGCAGAAAAATTACTTCAGTCTTTTTTGAATAAAAGAGGTGAAAATTATCAATTTGAGATGTCTAGCCCAATAACTGCTGAAAAAAGCTGTTCAAGATTATCAACTCATTTAACCTACGGTACAATTTCACACCGCACAGTTTTTCAAGAGGCTACAAAAAAAAGAGATCAAATAAAGCATACTAATAAAAATTTTGCTAAATCTATAAATTCATTTTTATCCAGGTTACATTGGAGATCGCATTTTATTCAAAAATTAGAGGATCAGCCATCAATTGAACATACAAGCTTTATTCCTGTGTATGATCAAATACGTGAAAAAGATGAAGAGAAATTAGAGGCTTGGATTGAAGGTAAGACCGGAGTTCATTTTATCGATGCGTGTATGATTTATCTAAGAAATTATGGATGGATTAATTTTAGAATGAGAGCAATGTTAGCTTCATTTGCTTCTTATAATTTATGGCTTGATTGGAGATATTTTGCTCCACGCTTGGCAGCATTGTTTACAGACTTTGAACCGGGAATTCATTACAGTCAAATACAAATGCAGTCTGGGACAACTGGTATCAATACTATTAGGATGTATAACCCTTATAAGCAAGCTATGGATCAAGATCCACTCGCTAAATTTATTAAGTCACAAATTCCTGAAGTAAAAAATTTTCCACCTGCTTTTTTTCATAATCCCCCAAAAAAAAGTTTGAACGTAAATTTGTTCGATAATGAGGTTCAAAAAGAAATTATAAATGTTAAAGAAACTGCTCAGTATGCTAGAAAAAAAATTTTTGATATTCGCAAATCACAAGAGCATAAAATTCTTGCAAAAAATGTTTATTTGAAACATGGGAGTAGAGGAAGAAGCTAACTTAATCTATATTTGGAAAACCTAAATAATTTTCATCACCTTCATAAATTTTTCCTTTATTCATGAAATCATGAATGTGGAAAGTTAAATTATTTTCATTAACAAAGATAATACCATAACTTGGCTCTTCCATTTTAAAATTTTCAACATCACTATCAAAGTCCAACTCTCTAGCATGTAACAATCCCCTCAAGCTAGCGTAAGGTACGTTTTTCCATTTCCCACTTAATGGTCTATGACCGTGACCAAAAAATAAATATTTAATTTTAGATGAGTATTTGTCTAAGAATTTAGCAATAATTTCTTGGTCTTTATCATTAAAAGAATAGTTATCCATCGACTTCATGAAAACATTCATTGGGTTATGATGCATAAAAATTATATTTGAATTCGACTTAAAAGATAAAATCTCTTTTTCGAGCCAATTAAATCTTTTGAGACAGTAATAACCTTCGTGAATATTATTTATATTTTCATTGTCCCACACTGTGTCACAAAATATTAATTTATGATTTTTGATTTCTATTGAGGATTGAATAAATCCATCATCGTCAATTTTAGTCACACTTGATAGTTCTGCCTTAACTACTTCACGATTATCATGATTTCCAATCATAATTACTGAAGGTAAGTCAAGTCTCTTCAATTCCTCTTTGAACAGTAGATAGCTTTCTTTAATGCCGTTATGGGCAATGTCTCCTGTTATTACAACTAAATCAGCATTTCTGTGGTTTTTATTAACATCATTTATAAAAGCCCTAAATCTATTGACCGGATTAGCGCCATACATGGTCTCACCGTCTTTTAAAAAATGTAGGTCACTGACTTGAATAATTTTTAAATTATTATCATTCATTTCTAGATGGCTTTGTTATTCATAATTTCATATTAACATAAAATAAAATCTTTATATTTAGATTAAATTAACAATTAATTTTTATTAGATGAGTAATTTTGAAAACCCTGATTATATTGTAATTGGCTCAGGATCAGCGGGATCTGCAATTGCATACAGACTTGGGGAAAACCCTCAATTAAAAATTCTGGTATTAGAATTTGGAGGAAATGACAACAGTCCTTTTATACAAATGCCTGCAGCTCTCTCATACCCAATGAATATGAATAAATTCGATTGGGGCTACAAAGCAGAACCCGAACCTACTTTAAATGGTAGGTCTCTTGTTTGCCCCAGAGGAAAGGTTATTGGAGGATCTTCATCAATTAACGGAATGATTTATGTCAGAGGAAACGCTGGTGACTATAATGAGTGGGCTGAAAGTGGGGCAAAAGGTTGGGATTATCCCGATGTCCTTCCATATTTTCAAAGAATGGAAGCAAGCCATGGAGGCAATTCAGAGTTTAGAGGAAAATCAGGTCCACTAAACATAACTCATGGCAAAAGAGATAACCCATTACACAATGCTTTTGTAAAAGCTACCGAGCAGGCGGGATACACCTACACTGATGACTACAATGGCTTTCGACAAGAGGGTTTTGGACCAGCTGATATGACCGTTTGGAAAGGCTCTCGTTTTTCAACAGCAAAAGCTTATTTAAAGCCTGCATTAGCGAAAAAAAATGTACGACTCATAACAAAGGTTCTAGTCGATAAAATAATTTTTCAAGAAGACAAAGCTAAGGGAGTTGAAGTATTCCATCAGGGCCAAAAAAAAACCTTTAATGCAAATATTGGTGTTGTTTTATCAGCTGGCGCTATCAATAGTCCAACAATTCTTCAAAGATCGGGTATTGGAGAGGGCGATGATTTGAATAGTTTGGGGATCAAGGTTATTAAAAACTTACCAGGTGTTGGTAAAAACTTACAAGATCATTTAGAAGTTTATTTTCAAGTTAAATGTTTACAACCAGTAACACTTAATAAATATTTAAATCCTTTTTCTAAATTACTAATCGGCATGCAATGGATGTTTCTTAAAAGTGGGCCAGGTGCAACAAACCAATTTGAAACTCTTGGTTTCATTCGCTCTGATAAAAACATACCCTATCCTGATATACAATTTCATTTTCTTCCAGTAGCAATTAGATATGATGGAAAAGCGCCTAGTGAAGGTCATGGTTTTCAATTACATGTAGGGCCAATGCGTTCAAAATCTAGAGGTTTTGTAAAATTAAAATCTAGCAATCCATTTGATCCACCAACTATAAAATTTAATTACATGTCTCATGAAGATGATTTTCCAAACTTTAGAAAATCACTTAGACTTAGTAGAGAGATATTGAGTCAAGAGGCCCTAGTTCCTTTTAAAGGAGATGAAATTCAACCTGGTGATGACGTCGTTTCGGATAAAGGCCTCGACGAATTTATAAAAAATAATTGTGAAAGTGCTTATCATCCATGTGGTACCTGCAAGATTGGAAAAGAAGATGACCCTTCTTCTGTCGTTCTAAACGATTGTAAAGTAAAAGGTTTTTCAAATTTATTTCTTGCAGACTCATCAATTTTTCCTCAGATATGTAACGGCAATCTTAATGCACCATCGATAATGACTGGTGAGAAAGCCTCAGATCATATCTTGGGAAAACCTCTTTTAGCACCATCAAATCTACAACCTTATACCCATCCAAATTGGCAAAATTCACAAAGATAAAATTTATGATCAGGTTAGTGCTTTTGTTTCTGGTACTCCCATTAACTGCATATTCTGATAAACATATTCCATATTATAAATCTCTTGCTCATGACGAGTCTTGGCTACGTCACTATCCAGAAAATCAAGATTTGAATAAACAAACTGAGAAGTTTCTCCTTACAGAGGAAAATATGCCTGTAAAGGTTATTGAAGAGTTTAGAAATAGTTGGAGTTCTTATACAGACTGGTACCGCATTGAATTATTTAATGGAATACAAGGTTGGATTGCTCACAATCAGTTATCTAAAAAAAGAACATTGCTGATACTAGAGGATATTGAGCTCTATGCATTGAAATCTTATGACCCTGAGTCTTGGATGACTATTCAAAAAGGAGTAATACTTGCACCAAAAATTGTAAACTTGTTAGAGGTAAAAGAAACAATGGTGAAAGTAAGTATACCTGAGGGCAATAAATCCTCTATTAAAGGATGGGTACCCATAGATGACAGATTATGGGGAGTCTCTGATAAAGAAACGCAAATTTCAAATGATTAAATACTTACTATTTACATTACTCGTGGTACAAGACTTGATGGCCTATAATGAATCGCCTTATAAAGTAGTTCATCAGACAGATACATATGAAATTAGATTTTATGAGGAGCGTCTAGTAGTTCAAACCCAATACACTAATCAAAATAATGGATTTCGAAAACTTTTTAATTATATTTCTGGCAATAATAAACAAAGTGAAAAAATTTCAATGACCACACCAGTGAATGTTACTCAAATTGAAAACGAGTACGTTATGCAATTTTATTTACCAAGTAAATACAAACCAAATGAAATACCTTTACCATCAGATAATTCAGTAAAAATTTCTTCAATTGAGCCAGGTTATTTTGCAGTAATTAGATATTCTGGTTTTGCTTCCGATAAAAATTTTTATAAACACCGAGATGTTTTAAAAAGTGTTTTAATTACTGATAATATTGAAGTAATTGGACCCGCTATTAAAGCTACTTATGATGGTCCGTTTACATTGCCTAATCTTCGAAGGAATGAAGCAATCTATCAAGTTGGTTGGAAGAATCCTCTTTAAGTCACAAACACTTGCTTATTGATTTAAGATTTAGTCTTGCTCCTTTAATTATTTTAATCATATTTATTGATGTTTTTTTACCAATATGACTGATTTTATTGGGCAATCTTGGATATTCACTAGATGCATAGTTTCATTAACTTCTTAGCATTATTTTTTTTTTGATTCAGTATTTATAAGTTTCTCAACTCAAAAATAAGAGAGGTATTTATGAAACTAATAACAGCAATTATCAAGCCCGATAAAGTTGAAGCTTTGAGACAGGCACTCACAGGTGTGGACATCCAAGGTTTAACTATTGTTGAGGCTAAAGGATATGGGCGCCAGAAGGGTCATACCGAACTGTACCGAGGCGCAGAATATGAGGTACATTTTCTTCCTAAATCTCGAGCAGAGGTTTTAGTAGATTCTGCAGACGTCGAAAAAGTCATCACAACAATTTCTGAAGCAGTAAAATCAGGAAAAATTGGAGATGGAAAAATTTTTGTAACTGAAGTGCAAGAAGTTGTCCGAATACGTACAGGAGAACGAGGCGCTGAGGCGATTAAATAAGGAGATCCAATGAAAAAAATATTAACTTTCTTAATCCCCACTTTGCTTTTCTCTGGAGTTGCAAGTGCGGAAGTATCTGCTGAAACAGCCTTTGTATTTAATACATTTTTATTTGTTTTTAGTGGAGTCTTAGTGATGTTCATGGCATTAGGTTTTGCCATGTTAGAAGCTGGATTTGTTCGTAAAAAAAACACATCAGCAATTTTATTAAAAAATATAGCTTTATACTCAATTGCAGGAATAATGTTTTATCTAATCGGTTACAGTTTAATGTATGTAGATGTTTCAGGTTGGATAGGTTCATTAGGTGGTGCTTTTTATGATACCGCTGATGATTTAACAGTTGCAACAGAAGAGGGTGGCTACTCTTTAGCCTCAGATTGGTTCTTCCAAATGGTTTTCTGTGCTACAGCAATTTCAATTGTATCTGGAGCATGTGCTGAAAGAATTAAAGTATGGCCATTTATGATATTTGCAGCATTTATGACAGGAATTATTTACCCAATCTATGGTTCTTGGACCTGGGGCGGTGGATGGCTTACAGAAATGGGCTTTTCTGATTTTGCTGGATCTACTATTGTTCACTCAGTGGGCGGATGGGCAGCTTTAACCGGCTGTTTAATTCTTGGTCCTAGAGCTGGAAAATATGGCGCAGATGGAAAGATCTCTCCAATCGCTGGTGCAAACATGCCTTTAGCATGTCTTGGTACCTTCATCCTTTGGTTTGGATGGTTTGGATTTAACGGTGGATCTCAACTAGCACTTGGTAGTGCCGCTGATGCTTCTGCAATGTCAATTGTTGTTGTAAACACAAATATCGCTGCATGTGGCGGTGTCGTGGCTGCAATTATTTTATCACAGCTATTGTATAAAAAAATTGATCTATCTATTGCATTGAACGGTGCTATTGCAGGTCTTGTTGCTATTACTGCAGGTCCAGATTTAAGCAACCACTTCTTATCTATGATTGTTGGTGCAATAGGTGGTATTCTTTGTACTATTGCTATCCCAATGCTCGACAAAATGAAAATCGATGATGTTGTCGGTGCAATATCAGCACACTTAGTTGCAGGTATCTGGGGAACACTGGCCGTAGGTATTTTTGGTAGCGGAGATTTTCTAGTGCAATTAATAGGAATTGTTGCTGCAGCTGTCTTAGTTGTACCTTTAAGTGGCGTATTCTTTTATATTCTAAAAGGAACTGTAGGCTTAAGAGTGTCAGAAGAGACTGAAGCTTCTGGTTTAGATAGTGCTGAATTAACAACAGTCGCTTACCCAGAATTTAAATAATTTTATTTATAGTACTCCTAAACAAGGGGCACATTATGTGCCCCTTTTTCTATATTAACTCATCAATTAAACTTTTAATTTTCGAACTATCAGGTTTGGTCATAGAGGACCAACTTTTAACTAATTGACCCTCTCCATCAAAGAGATACTTATAAAAATTCCATTTTGGAGTTTCGTTATACTCTGATGTCATCCAACTGTATATCGGATGGGCATTTTCACCAATAACACTAATAATTTCTGATATAATAAATTTGGTTTCATAATTAATTAAACAAAATTCTTTAACTTCCTCATTATTACTCAGCTCTTGATGAAAACTATTAGAAGGAGTTCCAATAATTACTAAATTCTTTTTAAAATACTCACGATGAAGATTGGATAAATTAGCGTATTGTTTTGTGAAACCACATCTACTAGCCGTATTAACAAGAAGAATGGGTTTACCTTTAAATTTATCAAGATTAACTGTATTTCCATCAATATCTTGAATACTAAAGTTATATAAGTTTTTCGCCATAATGCTCCCTATGCTTGTGAGTAAAATACTCAAAGTTATCAAGAAAATTCTCATGACAATTTATACTTACTTTAAATTATCTGGATTTATAGATTTAAACTTTTGGTAAACCTAAAACTTCATTTTTTTTGATGTATTCATCTTTGTAGGGAGGTCTGCTAAATACCTCTTTAATCAAGGGTTTAAAAAAATCTAGATCATTATTTTCATATTCGGGATCAAAAGATTTTTGATCCCATCTTTCACAGAAATCTGCACAAGTTTGGAAATAAATATTATCTTTAAATTTATCTCTAGCATTTTTATCCCATCCATAATGATGAGCATAGTAGATCATTTGAAAAATTCCATGATGCTCAATCACCCATGTTATTTCATCTCTTACATAAGGTCTTACAACTTCAGCAGAAAACCTATCGTGATTTTGAGGGGCAAGCCCATCTCCAATATCATGAAGTAAGGCACCAACAATCCAATCAATGTCAGCTCCATCATTATAAGCTCTAGTAGCTGATTGTAGACCATGATCTAATCTTGTTATCTTGTAACCCTCCATAGTATTTTTTCCTTGTCTTGTAAGTTCTTCTATTATTCTTTCATATGTCAATGAAACATACTTTTCCTCATATTTTTGGAGCAATAGATAATCTTCTTTATCTCCATCTTTCATATGTTTAAATTTTACATTTTTCTCAGTCATAAATTTGTCTCATTTAGATGATATTTTTCATGTAAATGTCTCAACTTTCCATCAGTTGAATCAAATTCTAGATAACAACCTTGTAAATGTCTAGCTCCCTCACTCGAGTCATAAGAGGTTCTTCCATGGAGAAGTCTGTGGTTATCAAACATCATGACATCTCCTGGTGAGAGCTTAAATTTTATCTCGAAGTCAGATGAAGTGTATAAATCTCCTAATAATTTTCTCGCTTTGTAAAAACTCTCTAACTTTTCATTTTCTAAAGGTGGCACGTAATCAACTCTAGTACTATACCTGACTTGCTTATAGTCGCCATCCTTGTCTAATTCAATTAACTCTCCCCAATTTTCTAAAATTATATCTTTATCTTGAAATCGGTAACGTAAATTTGTTTTAGTTAAAGACTCAAATGCTTCTGGCTCATTTAATTTGATATATTCTGCAACTGAAAAACCATCAACAAGTGTAGAATAACCACCACTCACTTCATTTTTTAAACAATGCAAAAACTGTATCCCGGGTGCTTCTGGTTTTCTGTAAGGGTTATCAGTATGAGGCGGTAATGCAATAGGTTTATAGGCTAAGTCATTTGGATTTGGTTTAGACATTACATCAAAAAATTCTCCAAAATTTGTGACCTTGACTGGGCCGATTGAATTTACAAATTTTAAAATATACTTACTCTCAGTTGGTACATTTTTAATAATAACAAATCCATATTTATAAAAATCTATAAGAAGATTATACATAGATTCTTTTTCAACCATATCTACTTCAAAAATAGCTTCAGGTAAATCTTCTAGTTGAGAATTCCATAAAATTCTTTTTGGTAAGGGCCCTCTTTTATTTTTTTCTTCATCCATTTCAATCAAAAGATCATCTAAACGATATTGACCTTGTGCCCCATCATTAAATTCAACATCAAGTTTGTTATCTGTTAATTTACAATTTTCAATTTTCAACTTTAAGTCAATAGAGGATGGCTCATATAATCTTTGATTAGTATCTAAATCAAAATACTTTTCACCCGGTAGTCTCTCTCTTAACCAAATGGGATGCAAATGAAATGTCTTATTTTGATGGATTATCTTAATATTATTGTTTTCAAAATGAAAATCCATAATTCAAACTCCAAGCATTAATAAATTAATATTTTGCTAAATTTAATTAATTGTCAATTAAGAAATTAACTCTTGATTTTAAACATTGCCTCAATTTCTACTGTAAAACCTAGAGGCAAAGAATTAACTCCTACTGCAGCTCGAGCATGAACACCAGTCTCACCAAAAATATCTTTCATCATATTTGAGCAACCATTGATTACTAAAGGCTGCTGTGTGAAGCTCTCAATACAATTTACAAAACCTGTCAGTTTTATTAATTGATCTACTTTATTAATTGATCCTATTTCATTTTTTAAAGCAGATAAGATAGCTAATCCACATAGCCTAGCGTGATTTTGAGCTGTCTCTAAATCAACATCAGCCCCAACTTTTCCTTTTGCAAAAGACCCATCCTCAAGTAATGGGCCTTGACCAGATATATATGCAATATTATCAACAATAACGCAGGGTTTATAACTCCCTGCAGGTTTTGCAGGTTTTGGTATTAAAAGACCTAATTCAGCTATCTTGGCTTCAAAATCCATCAATTAAAAAATTACTCTTTTTCATCAATTTTACTAATCATTTGTTCAGTAGCAGTTTGCATTCCTATTGCGGAAGCGGTGCGAGGCACAATCATTGATGGTGTATTCTCATCATAAATATCACTGGTTCTTCCAACTCTTACTCTTTGATAGGTAAATAGAGCCAGAAAAACATAAACTATTGCACAATAATAAAACAATCCATAGGCATCAAAATAAGACATAAATCCAGAGACGATAATTGGCCCTAAAACTAAACCTAATGCATTAACTAATGTCAGAGTTGAGCTAGCAGAAACAACCTCATCCTTTTCTAAAAAATCATTTAGGTGAGAAATAACAACTGCATAGTAAGGAAGAGATACAGCTGAATGTATTCCAACAAATAATAAAAGAATATTAAATGAAAAAGATCCGAAAATAATTACACAAATAGATGAGACCAAAGCAATGATATTTAATATTAGTAAAATTATTCTTCTATCAAATGTATCCGATAGTTTACCAACCGGATACTGAAATAAAGCTCCAATGAAAGTATTTACAAAAACAAGTATAGAAATTTTAAAAATACTTAAGCCTAACTTAGCTCCAAAGACTGCAATTAATCCAAATGATGCTCCATATATCATACCAATACCAAAAGAACCTATAAAAGACATGGGAGAATTTTTATATAGATCTTTTAAAGATATGAACTTAGGTGTAGAAAATTCTGGTGCTGATTTTTTAGTTAGCAAAATTGGAACTAAAGCAAAAGAAATTAATAAAGATGTTAGAATATATAAGTGTGCCTCAGTAGTCTCTTTTAGATTTATCAGTAAACCACCCCCACTGGTTGAGAAGTATAATATCACCATATAAAATCCTATGAGCTTCCCCCTTGTTCTATTATCAGCACGATCATTTAGCCAACTTTCACAAACTATATATATTGCTGCCAATGAAAACCCTGTGAGGAATCTTAAAAAAAACCAAAAATACGGTTGAACATAAATCCAATGAAATAAAATTGTAATGGAAGCAATGGATGCGAATGCTGCAAATACTCTTATATGTCCTACATCTTTAATAATTTTCGGACAAATATATGAGCTTGCTAAATAACCTATAAAATAACCTGTAAAGACATATCCAATTTCAAAATCGGAAAAATTAAATAATACGGCATTAATATTTAACAAGGTTCCTTGCAAAGAATGTGCAAGCATAATTAATCCAAAACCTGTAAATAGAGCCCAAGAACTATAAACGATATTTAACACCCGAGACTATTTAAACTTTTAGTTTAAAAAAGCAATTATTATTTATTGAAGGGGAGGTTCGTCATTACAGACTCTACCTCTTCACCGTCAACAAGAAGTGTCTGTTTTTTCTCTAAACTTTGATATCGGGTTTGTACCATCGCTATTCCAAGACAACAGCCAAAATCTGGACTAAAGCATGCGGCTCTTAGTTCACCTATTATATTAGTACCAATTTTTAAAGGTAACGCTTTTGTAATTTCAATTTTATCGAGTTTAAGTTTTAAACCAACTAAAGATCTCTTGACTCCCTCTTTGTGCTGTTTTTCTAACTCAGCTTTTCCTAAATAATCTATCTTAGGATTGAAAGAAACAAAAGAACCCAAACCACATTCTAATGGGGTATCATTCATATTCATATCATTTCCAAATGATAATAGACCACCCTCTATCCTTTCAATTAAATTTGGACAACCGGGTCTTACATCCAAATCTTCACCTTTAGACATAAGGGTATCATAAAGATCTAGGCCGATTTCATCATGATCTACATAAATTTCAAATCCACCTTGTTTGGACCAACCTGATCTTGCAATTAAAAATTTATGATTTTGAAAATCAAATCTTTTGAAATTGAAAAATTTTAATTTATCTATGTCTTTAAACACTCTTGACATAAGCTCAAATGATTTTGGCCCCTGAACTGCAAGAATGTTAACATTAGGTTCAGTAATCTCAACGTCAAGGTTCATACCAATTGCAATTCCTTTTGCATAAAGAAGCACATCTGTATCTGCTATTGATAGCCACCATGTTTTTTCACCAACTTTCATTATCAGTGGATCATTAATAATTTTACCTTTGTCATCAATAATTGGAGCGTAATAGCAAAGATAATCTTTTGCCTCAGATAAATCTCTACACGTAATTAATTGTGTAAGTTTAGCTGCATCAGGTCCATGAATTTGAACTTGTCTCTCGCCTGATACATCCCAAAGTTGAACATTTTTTTTTAGGTGCCTACTATCTTCCTCTATACCTTTAAAAGATGCAGGTAAAAGCATGTGATTATAAACTGTGTACGATTGTACACCATATTCCTCAATTCTTTTGGTGTAAGGGGTAGAGCGAAGTCTCGCACTTTTAGCAATTAAGTGGGTCATAAAATTCAGTGTAGTTAATATGTATTCTTGCTACAAAGCAATGATATTATTTCTATAAGACATTTAGCCCTAAAGTAAATATTAAGAAGGTTACTGATACAAAAGATACAAAGCTAAAAGTCATACCAATTAATATAGCAGCATACCCTTGATTAAAGATTTTTCTCAAATCAATAGAGGCTCCAAGGGCTGTAAGAGCTAGGCCAAATAGAATTGAAATTAATTTTTCAAGTATTACTAAAAATTCTATCCATTTCTCATTATCAAAAAAGTATAAGTCCATAAATGAGCGAAAGGTTGCAAATAAAATAAAACCCACTACAAAAAGCGGAATTGAATTAAATATTCTAACAAAGATAGATTGACTTTTATTTTTATTATTTTTTGAAGTTTTATTAAAAATTATTAATATCGGTATCAAAGCTAAAAGAAATAAATTTCTAATTATTTTTGTTATCGTAGCGATTTCTAAAGTCTTTTGATTTGGATGCAAATCACTATGAACCATAGCAGCTGCTAAAACTTGACTTGTATCATGAATACTAACGCCTAAAAAAATGCCTTTAGCTAAGTCTGTCAAAAAAAATAACTCCACAAAAAAAGGATATGTTAATACAGCTATACTTCCCCATAAAACCACTATTAGTACAGCCACGGCTACATCTTGATCCTTTGATTTTAATATAGTTGAGGAAGCCATAATAGCTGTGACACCACAAATGGATGTACCGATTGCTAATAATTTTGATACCCCTTTTTGAGTTGGCCAAAATTTTTTAATAAAAAAATATGCAAGAAAAATGGATAATATAGTAATAATTATGACAAATATAGACTCTAAACTGACTCTCCATAACTGAGCCAAACTTATCTTAATACCTAATAAGACAATTGCTAATTGAAGTATATTTTTCTTAATAAATTCTCGACCTTCAACAATATTAGAAGATATGGAGAATATATTAAAAAAAAATATTCCTAAAATCAGTGACAGAAGACTTAATGGCAATAATGGTAGGTTAAAGACATATTCTAGGGGTTGCTTTAAAAATATCGCTAGTAGATAAATAAAAGTTATGAAAAATACACCAATTAAACTTTTATTTAACATATTGATTAATTAAAATATAAGTTAAAGTTTTTATAGGTAATAACTTAATTTCTAATTTATTCTCTTGAACCACTTCTATGTTGCTGAATACGATGACCAAATGATTGGGAAACTCTGTCAAAAATAATAGCCAATGCAACAATTGCTAAACCATTAAATAAACCCATAGCAAAGTATTGATTAGTAATTGCTTTTAAAACGGGTTGACCAAGTCCCTTAACTCCAATCATTGAGGCAATCACAACCATTGCCAAAGCCATCATGATTGTTTGATTAATTCCTGCAAATATTGTTGGAAGTGCCAAAGGTAATTGTACTTGAAACAATTTTTGTCTTGGATTAGCACCAAAAGCATCAGCAGCTTCCAAAACTTCTTTATCAACCTCTCTTATACCTAAGTTTGTAAGTCTAATAATAGGTGGGATTGCATATATTACCACAGCTAGAAGCCCGGGAATTTTTCCTATACCCAATAACATAACTACGGGTATTAAATATACGAAGCTTGGCATTGTTTGCATGACGTCTAGAATTGGTGTGCAAATTCTTTGAGCACGTTCTGATTTTGCCATAAGTACACCAACAGGTATTCCAATTCCAATAGAAAGCATGGTGCAAACTCCAATAATACTCACTGTAGACATGGTGTCTTCCCACATCCCAAATATTCCTATAAGCAAAAAGGCAAATAATGAGCCAATGGTTACAGATATTTTTCTACTACCAAAATAAATTACAGCCAAAAAACATATCAGTACAATTGGCCAAGGCGAATTTTGTAATAATTTTTCAAACCAAACTAGGAAATATAAGACAGGATCAAATACTGCTTCTATTGCATCACCATATTCTCTTGAAAAAGCTCGATAAGATGCATCAAAACCTTTTTTGATAAATCTAAGTGTTTCTCTGCTAAGTTCCGGAAACTCTGATAAGAAATCTTCCATTAAATTGATAATTAGAGGCGGGCTTTAAGCCCACCTCTTTTAATAATATTGATGATTAGTCTATTGCAGCCTCAACAGCAAGCATTGTTTCAAAGTTTACCCAGCTTTTCCACTCTGAGTAATTTTGTAAGAAATAAATTGCTGTGTCTTCACCTGTTGCCTGGTTGTCGTCCTTCCAAGCTAAAAGCGCATTAACAGTTGAGTTAGGAAGTGCTCTTTTTGAAATGTAGTCCATTCCTGGTCCAGTAGAGTTCATGAAATTATCAGTTACAACAGTAAAGACTGATGATACAACCCATGAATTTTTCTGTGGATCTGCACAACCTTCTTGAGAGGTACAAGTACTCCACTCGTCAAAGTCATGAGGTACTCCAAAGTCTAATTTTTTCATTGGATACTTACCTAAAATAGCTGTTGGTGCCCAGTAATAACCTAGCCAACCTTCACCTTTTTCGTAAGCTTCAGCAATTGAACCAGCTAATGCTCCACCAGAACCTGGATCTACAAGATTAAATCCTTTTGACTCAGCATCATACGCTTGGAAAAGATTTCCTGTACTAATTTGACAGTTCCAACCAGATGGACAAGTATAAAGTGCTGCCCCATCACCTTCTGGGTGAGGAAATAATTCTGGTCTTGCCAGAGCATCTTCAACAGTTACGATGTCTGGGTTTGCATCAGCTAAGTACTGAGGTATCCACCATCCTTCTTCACCAGTATCAGACAAAACTTCAGCGGCGTAATGAAGTCTTCCTTCATCAACAGCAGCATCTAAAGCAATACGAACGGAGTTAATCCATAATTCTGGAGCCACATCTGGCTCACCTTTTTCCATCATTGATGTAGCTGTTGGCATAGTATCACCTGGAACTAGTTCAACATCACATCCATATCCCTCTTCAAGGATAAGTTTATCAACGTGGGCAAACATTTCGGCGGATGCCCAGTTCATTTCAGCTATTGTGATTGTGCCACAATCAGCCTTTGCAACTGAGTTAATTCCAAATAATAGAACTGAGCTCAGAAGTATTTTTTTAATAGAGTTCATTACATCCTCCCTGATATAAAAGTGTAGGATAACATTCCTGTATTGCATTAATAGTGAAAAAATCTTGAAAATGGATGCTATTTGACGCAAAAAAGCAGAAAAATGTTAATTTATCTATCTTTTTAGTATTTCAGAGAGTCTATTTGTAGACAAATAGCCTATTTCGTCATTATTCTTGTTTTTGACAATCAGACAACTTGGCTTATCAGAAATAACTTTATCAATAAATCTATCAATAAAATCATCTTGATCTACAAACATAGCGTTATCTCTGTCTTGCCCATTTAATTTTGACATGATGTGTTTTGCTTTGATAACCCTAGCTCTATTAACATCCTCAACAAAATCTTTTACATATTGTGTCTTTGGACTTAATAAAATATCTGCGGGGATACCCTCTTGATCCATTATGCCATCTTTTAATATTGCGATACGATCTCCAATTTTTAAAGCTTCATCTAGATCATGAGTAATAAATACAACTGTTTTATGAAGTTCGTCTTGCAGTTCCAACAAAATATCTTGCATATCTTTTCTAATTAGAGGGTCAAGAGCGCTAAAAGCTTCATCCATAAGCAAGATTTCCCCATCGTTAGTGAGAGCTCTTGCGAGTCCAACACGTTGCTGCATGCCACCAGATAAATGTTGAGGATATTTTTCCTCATATCCAGATAATCCAACACGATCAATCCATCTTCGAGCCCTAGTTTCAGCCTCTTTTTCATCAACATTTTGTATATGGAGACCAAACAGTGTATTTTGTAGTACTGTCTTATGAGGCAACAAAGCAAAACGCTGGAATACCATAGCAGTTTTTGTTCTTCTGAAATTTCTTAAACTGTCATCATTCATTTTTAAAACATCTTCACCATCAACAACTACACTGCCGTCTGTAGGTTCTATTAATCTATTTATATGTCTTATTAATGTAGACTTACCTGAACCAGAAAGGCCCATTACAACTTGAATTGATTTTTCTTTAATATCCAAATTAATATCTTTTAGACCTAGAACATGATTATGCTTTTCTAAAAGTTCATCTTTATTTACACCATCATTTACTTGCTCTAACGCAGACTTTGGGTTTTTACCAAAAATTTTATATAAATTTTTAATTTGAATTTTTATTTCAGACATATTTTAATTTTAAAGATATTTTATTATTTATATAAATACTCAGCCTTCCATGAATTGATTATTTAAACATTTGAAACATAATCATGCAATTTAATTTTGAATATATAAATAGTTACTTTTTTGTAACGGCATATGGCGCAAAAGTATTATCTGTTTTTTTGGATTTAGATTGAATATTTTTGGCAGGTATGCCAACCATTATTCCCCCTTTTGGAACATCTTTAGTTACAACAGCATTAGATCCAATTCGAGCACAACTTTTGATAATTATTGGTCCTAATATCTGCGCCCCAGAGCCAATAATCACATCGTCTTCAAGAGTGGGATGACGTTTCACACCAACTTGTTCTGATGATTTAACAGCAGGCATGATTCCTCCCAATGTAACACCGTGATAGATAGTTACATTATCTCCTATTTCAGCAGTTTCTCCGATAACAACCCCCATTCCATGATCAATAAAAAAATTTTTTCCAATTTTGGCTGCAGGATGAATTTCAATACCAGTTAAAAATCTAGATAATTGAGAGATCATTCTTCCTAATAATTTCAAATTTAGTGACCAGATAAAATTTGCTATACGGTGGAAGAAAACAGCTTTTACACCAGGATAGGTTAATATCACAAGTAACAATGAAGTTGCAGCAGGATCTCTAGCCTTTACTGACTCAAAATACTTCATTAATTTTTCAAACATTAATATACAGATAAGACTTATCCACCTAAGATCAAGCTTTTATTGAATAATTATGTAAATGATTGAAATTAATTGTTAGATTAATAGTGGATGTTCACCATTGAAAAACCTAAAGAAATTCACCTGAATAGTTGGAAAGAAATCATTAATGAAAGTGCATCATCAAATTCTTTTCAGTTTGAAGAAGTAAATTTCAGCTTATTTTGGACGTGCATATTTCAAGATGATTATTTTGCGTTTGCTGCAAAAAACGAAGATAAATTCATGGGAATTGTTGTAGCTAAAATCAACGAAACTTATTACGAGAAGAATATTGTGTTAGATGTTTTGTATGTTTTACAAGAATATAGAAAAATGGGTGTTGCTAGGGCATTAATGAACAAAATTGAAGAAATAGCAAAAGAAAAAAATCTTGATTTGATAATCAAAGGTGTAGAAAAAAGTAACTTACTGGCTCAGAAACTTTTTAAAAATTATGCTGTTGTCAACAGAACAAGATACTTAAAAAAGCATAATTGATTTTAATAAATAATTATTATATTTAAATATTATGGTTGATCCGAATAAAAATGGCGAAAACTATGATAAGAACAATAGATGGGTGTGGATTATCATTGTTTTAATTACTCTGAGTTCTGTCTATGTGATGTCTAAAATATTTATTCAGACACCTTGGCAGTATCTGTCGTAGACTTGAGTTTTCTTTCAAATTCTCTTAGTCTTTTGTAAACACTCGCAAGCTCAATAATTGTTGGCCATGATTTTAACAAGTATTGCATTGACCCCTCAACCCTGCCAAAAGCACGAATAATTTGTTGCATAACACCAAGGGTAATAATACCTGCAACAATTGCAGGAGCTAAAAATACATAAGCACTTAAAACATTAGCCTGCAAATAAGCAATTCTTCCAATATTAAAGTACAAGTACCGAATATATGAGAGAAAATGAATTTTTCTTACATCATCAAATAATTCTTCTATTGTTTTTGGACGAATAGTTTCGTCATCTTCGGCAATAACTAAAACTTTTCTGTAAGCTGCCTCTTGTTTTTGTAAATCATATTCTACACCAACAAGTCTTAGAATTATTCCAAGGAGTATTAAAAAAACTGTTCCACCAACTGACCAAATTAATGCACCTACAACTAAACCATACTCCCAATCACCAAAAAAGAATATTGGAATACCAGCGCTCAGTCCTAATAAGATTGGAAGGAATTGAACAATTATCATCACCGACTCTATTAAGCTTGTTCCAAGGCCTTCCATAATTCTACCAAACTTAATTGTGTCCTCTTGAACTCTTTGAGCAGCACCTTCGATTGTACGGGCATAGTTATAAACACTATGATACCACTCAACCATAGCGGTTCTCCATCTAAATAAGAAATGAGCAGTGAAAAAACTTACCAAAACTGCAATAGCCACATATATGCCTGCAAGTGTTATAAAAGATAGTAAGCCCGCCCAATATTCTTCGATTGTAATTGAATTTGGCTCAGCAAGTGCTTTTTGAATCATATCATAGAAAGTACCAAACCACTCATTAATCCTGACATCAATTTCTACTTGCACCCAAAGACTGCCTAATATGGCAGCTGATCCTGCCCATGCCCATAGAAACCATTTTCTAGAGTTAAAAAATCTAAACATTTTATTTTGCAACAATAATTGAAAAATTAAAGTTTTTGAAGACCTAAAAGTGCTTCAATACGCTTAATTTATTTAAATCCTCCTATACCTATATAATGACTTAATGCCAAGTATTAAGGATATTAAAAAGATTAAACTTAATGATGAATATATATTTTTTGGTCCTGAGTCTATAGTAAGTGAAATTGCAGATAGTATGGATAAAAAAAATATAGGGGCTGTTCCTATACTGAATGAACAAAAAATATTACTTGGTGTTGTTTCAGAAAGAGACATAGTCAGAAAATGTGTCAAAGACGGCAGAGATCCAGATTTGGTTACAGCATCAGATATTATGACATCAGAAATTATAACTGTGGACTTAAAAACCTCATCAGAAATTGCAATAAAAATTATGGGGGAAAATAACATCAGGCACCTACCAGTAGTGGATGATCAAAATAAATTAATAAATTTTATTTCTCATCGAGACCTTATTAGCTCTGTTAGAGATAGCACAAAACTAAATATAATTTTAATTACATTTATATGTATGATTATCCCAATAGTTTTTTTAGTTAAGTCATTTGGCTGGATATGAAAACTAAAGGTATTATTCTTGCTGCTGGTAAGGGTACAAGATTAATGCCTGCAACAATACCTGCCTCAAAACCTTTGTTACCTCTTTACGATAAACCTATGATTTATTATCCACTCGAGACTTTAGTAAGATTAGGAATTAAAGATATATTATTTATTGTTCAAGAGGACGACCTTTCAATATTTGAAAAAACATTTGGAACAGGATCAGTGGTTGGTCTTAATTTTTCATATGAAGTCCAAAAAATTCAAAGGGGGATAGCAGATGCTTACTTTATTGCTGAAAAATTTTTAGACGGCAGCCCATCAGTATTAGCATTAAGTGATAATGTTTTTCTTGGAAAAAATTATTTTAATTTTGCCAATTCTGCTCTTCTAAAGATGCAAGAGAACGGAGGAAGTGTATTTGGATTGCCAGTTCCAGATCCAGAAAAATTTGGTGTCATTGAATTAGATAACAATAAAAATATTATTGGCATTGAGGAAAAACCATCAAAGCCTAAAAGTAATTTAATCATTCCTGGTTTATATTTTTTTGACTCTGAGGCTTCAAAATTTGCAAAAACACTCAAACCATCGAACAGAGGCGAATTAGAAATAACTGATCTAATTAAAATATATTTATCCAAAAAAAAACTTGTTTTAGAAATTTTAGATGACTCAATTGTTTGGCATGATACTGGAAATGCAAAGGCTCTACTAGAGGCAGCTCAAAAAGTAAAATTATATGAACAAGATAATGATGTTAAAATTGGATCTTATGAAATAGCATCTTATGAACAAGGCTTTATAAATAAAAGTAATTTAAATGATATTGCAGAAAAATTAATCAAGTCTGATTATGGACAATATATCAAAGAATATTTAACTCGAAATTAATCTTAATTCCATTTTGCAGATTCATTATTTAAAAATGTTATAACTTTTTGTTTAAACTGAATTTTTTCATCTTCATCTTTAATCATTTTATCCAGATCGGTCTCTAAACTAGAGAGAATTTTATTTTTAGAATTCCATTTAGATTTATCATCATCATTAAAACGCTCTTTAATTTCAAATTCATAATTTCTTTTGTCATTTTCAGGCAGAGTGTGGGGGGCTATTTCATATAAAATTCTTACAGCTATTTCTTTATATCGGTCATCTTTGAATTGTTTTGCAATTTCATATTTTTTATCATTAGGTGCGATATGAAAATCAATCATTAATTTTTTATCTTGATGCGAAGGAAAACTCTCAAATATTCTATCTTCAACATTAAATGGTTCAGGCCATTCTTTTTGATTTGAAAGATGAAGTTTAATTAGACGAGAGCAAAATTCTTCATTTTTTTTAATAAAATTTGCTCTTCTTCTAAGTTCATCTACTCCTATTTCCGCATATTTATTATCTTTGAATGAATAACTTTCATTTAAAAGTGTTTTCGACTTTGACCCATCAAAAACTTCACAAATTCTTTTTGCCCCATCATTCATTTTCTTAATTAGATCTTTATCTTCTAATTCTATGATTTGAACAGGATCAAAAAGCAAATTATAAACTAAATAGTGATGATTTCTTGATGGAATGCCTCCAATTAAAGTTTGAGCTTTGATTGTAGGTCTTCTTCCCCAAAAGGTCGTGTTTGTAAAAACTAAATTATCTAGCATGTATCTCTTAGGCGTGTCTCTATGTCGAAATTCATATGCAGAGTTCCAAATCTTTGGACACCTTATATTTAATATCTTATTAAGTTCCAATGTAATTAAGCTATCAAAAACAGCATCATGAGGACCTGCATCATAATTTATTGATATATTATTTAGTTTAGAAATTTCATCTAATTTAAGTATTGGATACCCTTGATCATCAGTATTAAACTTAATATGTTCAGGGCTATAAACTGAAACTAATCTTAATATATCAAAAACATCCATACGTACATTATTGTTAGTCACAGTCATATAAATTTCAGGTAATAAGTTTTGATAAAGGGCCTGTCGTAAAAAGGGTTCATCAAAATTTATATTATTGAATCCTACAAAAATGGCTGATGAGGATGACCATTGTTGAAATGTTTCATACAATTGAGCACTAGCTTCATAATAATTAGGGTAATTATTTTGTATTAAACTAGTTGGATCTACCCCAGTTGTTATTAAAGCACCTGGCTCGAACCATTTTCCCTCTCTTAACTTACTATGTATTTCTAATTTGTCTTTAACTTCAAATTTATTATTAGTTAATACAGCACCAACTTGTGTTATTTGATTAAACTTATCATTACGACCTGTTGTTTCGAGATCCCAGAAAATATAATGATCACTCATATTAAAAAATTATATCAATTAAATATTATAATAAAGTTTAAGTTTAATTTGTTATTTTGAGAGATTATATAAAACTAGCCCCGGAGGAATAAGTAAGGATAGGAATAAGGATGGAGCTAGTTTTTGATTGGTGATTTATACTAATTTTTTTTCTAATGTCAAATTGCAGATAATAGAACTTAGCTGTGCAAAATTTGCACAGCTAAATGTATTGAATTTATTGATTTTTAAATAATTTTTTAATTTTCTTGTAATAAATCAGTGAACATTTGGCATCACAAAAAAATACTTTTTTTGGGATTTCATAAAACTTAGGATCAGCCCAATATAAAGGCTCCTCAATCTTTTTTTTACATACTTCACAATTATGTTTCATTTAATTATCCTAAAAATTTAACTCTACTATTCTACTTTCTTCGATTGGCTCAGGGTTAAAGTATGGAACTGAACCATAAAGTCTGTTATCTAAACCCAATATTTGATCATAATATCTCATCATAATCTTATTAGGGCTGGCGTGTGGTGCAATTTCTTTTAAGTTTTCAATTATAAGTTCAATATTTTCAGGGGAGTATTTTGCGGCTATGCCTAAACTTGTTGCAGTAGATCGACTTATACCCATATGACAATGGACTAAAATAGGTTTAGTTTTATCCCAATCATCTGTGAAATCTAATAATTCTTGAGTATGATGTTTCTCAGGTAATATAAATCCCTCTCTTGGCTCAGAAATATCATCAATTAACATTTTCAAGTGTCTATTTTTATCCATACCTGATGGGGTTTCAGGCTCAAAATTTTTATTAATAATGGTAAGCATTTTATCTGGGCTAAATTTATCAACACACTCTTGGATATCTGCTAAACCACAAATAATTATTTTTTTTTGCATAAGAAGTTCAATTAATATATAGCTTAAACAATCGTTAAGAAAGAATATTTATTTTCATGGTATCTCAATTAGATAGTCTTAAAAAATTTTCATCAGTTGTTGCAGACACGGGAGATATTGACAGCATTCAAAAATTTAACCCAGATGACTGTACTACCAATCCATCTTTAATATTTAAAGCTGTTCAATCAAACAAATACAAAAAACTAGTTGATGAAGTAATAAGTAATTCAAAAAGTAGAAAATTTTCTCAAACTGAGGATCAAGTTAATTACATTGCTGATCAACTAACTATTGCTTTTGGTATAGAATTAACAAAAATCGTGCCAGGATATGTTTCTACCGAGGTCGACTCTGATTTATCATTTAATACTGAAGCTACTGTTGAAAAGGCAAAGCAAATAATCAATAGCTATGAGCAATCAGGCGTTCCCAAGAATAGAATATTAATTAAAATTGCAGGCACATGGGAAGGAATACAAGCAGTAAAAAAATTAGAGGCGGAGGGAATATCTTGTAATTGCACACTCATTTTTTCTTTAACACAAGCAATAGCTTGTGCTGAAGCAGGAGCATTTTTAATTTCACCATTTGTAGGAAGAATACTTGACTGGTTTAAATCAAACACACAAAAAGATTATGACTCATCAAATGACCCAGGTGTTGAGAGTGTTGAGAAGATTTTTAATTATTTTAAAAAATTTAATTATAACACTATTGTTATGGCAGCATCATTTAGAAATAAAGATGAAATAATTAATTTAGCTGGATGTGATAAATTAACTATCAGCCCAACTCTTTTAGAAGAGTTAAGCCAAAACGATGATGAGATTAAACTTAAATTATCAAAAGAAAACTCATCCTCATTAGATATTGAGAGAATTAATGTGGATGAGAGCTCATTTCGTTGGCATTTAAATGAAAATCAGATGGCATCTTTTAAACTAGCTGAGGGTATTAGATTATTTAATAAGGATTTAATGAAGTTAAAAGAATTGATTAGAGGTCAATTATAATTATTGCACAAATCACTTCAAAATTATAAATAATTAATATGGAAAATAAAAATATAACAATTTTAAGTCAGTACGCTCAAAGTAATTTATCTAAGATAGTATTTTCTCTTTTGGGAATTATTCTCTTATCAGTTTCTAGTAAAATTAGTATTCCTTTCTATCCTGTGCCGATGACATTACAAACCTTTGTTGTATATTTTATTGCTGCTTCAATGGGAATGGTTGGGTTTTATGCAACTGTCTCATACGTTATTCTTGGACTCATTGGTCTACCCATCTTTGCTGCTGGTGGAGGTTTTGGTTATGTCATGTCTCCAACATTTGGATTTCTTTATGGAATGATTTTAGCTTCTTTTGCAATAGCATATTTTTCAAAAAACCTTTTCAATAAAAATTTAATAAAAATTATTTTATCTATTTTTATTGGTGCGTTAATTATTTTTGTTTGTGGTATTGCCCATTTATCAAGCTTCATGGGACTAGAGAAATCTATAAACGCAGGCTTATACCCATTTATATACAGTGAACTTTTAAAGATAGCACTTGCTATTTCTTTGACGTATTTGCTAATTAAAAAAAATTAATCTGGTATAAAGTTTAAAGCTATACCGTTATTACAGTATCTTAAACCTGTAGGTTCTGGACCATCTTTGAAGACGTGTCCGTGATGCCCACCACATTTAGCACAGTGATATTCTTTTCGTGGAAACACCAATTTAAAATCTGTTTTAAAACCCAAAGCATTAGGAAGATAATCAAAAAATGAAGGCCAGCCAGTCCCGCTATCATATTTCATATCCGAAGAAAATAGTGGTAATTCACATCCTGCACAATGGTAGGTACCTTTTCTTTTTTCATTGTTAAGCACACTAAACCCGGGTCGTTCAGTTCCATGCTGCCTCAAAATATAATACTCCTCTTCTGATAATCTCATTTTCCATTCCTCATCTGAAAGAATTAATTTTTCCATAGCAACTAAAGGTTTATATCCAACAAAGAATCCACCAATAAGTACTGATATAAATCTTCTTCTGTTTAAAACAACCATAAAATATCAGGGATAAATTATAATAATTGAAAATACTATTTCTTTTTAGCTCTTCTTTTAGCTCTTCTTTTTCGTGAACCGATTTTTCTTCTGCCTCTGTGTTTTTTAGGATAACCCATGACGGCGTATAATAGATATTTAACCTCAAAAATAAACATATTTTTTTGATATGATTCATATATTTTAAGCAAATGAGAACAATTCTATTAGTTTTAGTTGCTGGATTAATACTGTCAGTTGGAAATGGATTTAGAATGTCTCTTGGGATATATGTCCCAGATCTCTTAAGTTCCACAGTTTTTAGTGCTTCAATTATAGGTCTAACATATGGTCTTTTTAATTTGCTCTGGGGAGCTATGTCACCCATTGCAGGTGCATTTGCTGAACAAAAGGGTTATGTAAAAACTCTTTGTTTTGGTTTCTTTGGTGTCTCTCTTAGTTTCTATGTTGCTTCTTCAGCTATACACCCATTACATTTTTTATTTGGTATTGGCATAATTGGAGGTATTTCAGCTGGTGTTATTTCTGTACCAGTTATAATTGGAGGAGTCTCAAAATATTTTGAGGATGATAAAACACAAAGCACAGTTACAGGAATACTTATGTCTCTTGCTGCAACAGGGATGTTTATTTTTACGCCTATAAACCAATTTTTAGTCACAACCTTTAAATGGAGTTTTTCATTTCAAATTACATCTATGTTTTTTCTGTTCATAATTCCTCTTTCACTTATATTTCTTTTACCTAAGCCTCAAAAAAAAGATAAGAAAGAATTTACAAAAAGAAAAATATCAGATGTCATAAAAAAGGCCTTTAAGGATAAAAGTTATAACTATCTTATTTTAGGATTTTTTGTTTGTGGCTTACATGTTGCTTTAATTTCAAACTATCTTCCAGTTTTTGCAAAAATTAAAGGTTTAGAAACTACAATAGCTGCAACAGGACTTACTTTAATTGGGTTGTTTAATATGATTGGTACTTTAATTTCAGGAAAGGTTTCAGGCATTATTAAAAAAAAATATATATTATCGTTTATTTATTTTGTAAGAAGCATAGTAATTTTTTTATTATTAATTTTGCCTACTAACAATTTCACAATTATAGCCTTCAGCTGTTGTATTGGTCTTTTATGGTTATCAACTGTCCCACCGACTTCAGGAATTGTTTCAAATAGATTTGGCACAAGATACCTTTCGACCTTATTTGGGATTGTAATGGTTTCCCATCAAGCAGGAGCATTTCTTGGCTCTTTTATTGGTGGTTTAGTTATAGATATTTATGGTTCACTCGATATAGCTTGGATAATGGCGATAGTAATTTCTCTATTTTCTGCAATCATCCATTTTCCAATTATAGAAAAAGAAAAATCCGAAGAAGTTTTTGCCTAATTTAAAAATTAATCCTTTTCTTATACTGATTATAGGCGCAGTAAGTATTGCTTTTTCTCCTATATTTGTTCGACTTTCAGAGGTTGACCCAATAATGACAGCTTTTTTTAGAATATTCCTGAGCCTTCCCTTTTTTTTAATATTTGGGTCACTGAAAATTATTGAAAAAGTAAACTTTCCTGTTTTAAAAAATAAATTTTTAATTATTTTTATTTCAGGTGTCTTTTTTTCATTAGATTTAATTTGTTGGCATTTGTCTATCAAACTTACCACAGTTTCCAAGGCAACATTTTTATCTAATTTAGCTCCAATTGTTGTAATTTTATTTTCTTTAATATTTCTTAAAGAAAAATTTTCTAAGTTTTTTTTTATTGCCATATTTATTTCGATGAGTGGTATGACCTTGTTATTAGGTGAGAGTTTTCAATTTTATAAATCACAATTTTTGGGAGATCTTTTAGGTGTTCTAACTGCAATTTGGTATGGTTGTTATATTCTTACTATTAGCCAATTAAGAAAAAATTTTAATTCAAGTACGATTATGTTTTTTTCAGGATGTGTAAGTGCAATTATTTTACTTTTAGTCGCTATATTTTTTGAACAAAGTTTAGTGCCAAAGTCTTTTTACGCGATAGCAATTCTATTTTTATTAGGTTTTGTATGCCAATTCATTGGACAATCTTTTATAGCTTACTCTCTAGCATTTTTATCTGCTTCCTTATCATCTTTAAGTCTTTTGATACAACCTATTGCTGCAACCTTATTGGCGTACCTTTTTTTCCAAGAAAAATTAACATTGATCCAATTTTTTGGAAGTACTTTAATCCTGATTGGGATTTATATTGCTAAAACAAAATATGAAAATTGAACAAATAAAAGTTGTAGCAGGCTTAATACTTCAAAATAATAAACTTTTAATTTGCCAAAGACCAAACTTTAAGGATCATCCTTTAAAATGGGAATTTCCTGGAGGTAAAATCAAAAATGATGAGACTAATGAAGAGGCCTTAATTAGAGAAATAAACGAAGAGTTATCAATTAACATAATAAATTATGAGGAACTGATCAGTTATAATTTTAATTATAAAGACTTGAATAAAAAGGTATTCATATATTTTTATTTAGTCAATAATTTCGCTGGTAAGGTTTTAAATAATTTTCATAAACAACTAAAATGGATTGAAATCAAGGATATTCGTGAATATGATTTTTTAGAAGGAGACCTTAAAATAATTGACCATATAAGTAGTAATGACTTTAAATATTAAAGATAAACCAAAAGATGGATTTGAAAGAGTTGTTTATGCTGAGGAGGATAAATTTAATTTTTACTCAGTAATTGCTATTCATAATACTAAAAGAGGCCCTGCCTTGGGTGGATGTAGATATTTCAATTATCAAGATTTTAATAAACAAGAAGAAGATGTTTTAAAATTAGCTGAAGCAATGACATATAAGAATTCTTTGGCTGAACTTCCCTTTGGTGGTGGGAAAGCTACTATACATTCTAAAATAAATAAAAAAGATGCATATAGTTTATTTGGAGAGGTTTTAAACAAACTAAATGGTACTTATATAACAGCTGGAGATATGGGAACGGTCGATGAGGACTTAAGAGGATTTAGAGAATACTCAGATCATGTTTGTAACCCTATAGGTTCTGACTCCGGATTAGGTACCGCATTAGGTGTTTATTACTCAATGTTAGGATGTGTCGAATTTAAATTCGGACAAGACTCATTAGTAAATAAAAATATATTTATTAAAGGATATGGTAAGACAGGGTCTAGAATTGCTTCTTTGTGTAAAAAAGACGGTGCAAATATTGAAATTTCTGACTTAGAGCATAAAAAAGATTTGATTGAGAGAGATGGTTATAAATTTTGCAGTCAACTCCAAGATACATCCTTTGAAAAAATTGATATCTACTCTCCCTGTGCAGGAGGAGGTGATTTGAATACGGAGTTTTTAAATTTTGCAAATAATAAAATATCAATGATTACTGGATCTGCAAATAATCAACTTGATAATATTGATATAGAAAAAGAATTATATAACAAAGGTATATTATATTGTCCTGATTATTGTGCCAACGCTGGTGGCGTAATTATATTAGGTTCAAGAATTAGTGTTAAAGAAGATCTCGAACCAGATGACAAAATTGTAGATGACCTTCTAAAAAAAATAAAATCACGCACAAAATTTATCTTAGAAAAATCGCAAAAAGACTTGATTTTAGCATCCAATATTGCAAGTGAAATGGCTTTAGATGGATTAAAATAAAATGAATTTCTTTCAACTTTATACTCACCCTCAGCAAAAGGAGAGGTTACTATTTTTAGGATACTGGATTGGGTCACTAATTATTTGGTCCTTTGCAATGAATGTAAGTTTAGTAATTGTTATCGTATTTTCTATAATTGGAAATTTCGTAGTCGTAAGACCATTAGCAAAATTATTCTTTTTACTTAAAAACTTTGTAAATAAGAGGTTTTTCAATAACTTTGATATATTTGAAGCTTATTATGCAGGTTTTGAACTTGGAAGAATAACTAGAATTTTCTTAAAATTATCTTTTTTTATGATCACTATGATTGTTTCAAAAATTTTTATGGAAGCTTATTTAACTTTTATAAATTAAATTCAACGTAACAAACAATAACCCTAGATATAAAAGTTATAAAACATAAAATCCCAAAAATAATAGATATTAGAATAAAAAAATTTGGAAATAAGAGACACAAAACCATGAAAATTATTGTTTCTATACCTTCAACTAATCCGGAGGTGTAATGAAAACTTTTTGGTAATCCTTCAATAGCATCATTTGTGTCTGAGAGTTTATCTAATTGAGTTTGAATTGCAGCTTTTGCAAGAAATGTTGTACCCGTACCTATGTACAAAAAAAGTAAAATCATTGATAAAGTTGTGTAACTACTATTACTGAACCCAAATGCTAAAACAAATCCAGAATAAATTGTGAAGTCACTGACAATATCTAAATATCCACCCAATGGAGTGGGGGTTGTTAGTCTGGCCATTGTTCCATCTAAGCCATCACAAAATCTGTTCAAAAGTAAAAGTGCTAGTGCAGCAAAATAGAACTGAAAAAAAATTAAAATACACATAAAAAAACCTAATATGAAACCTAATATTGTCATTTGATTAGGTTTTAAAAACTTTAAAAAAAGTTTAGCTATTATTATTAAGGGCTTTTGGGTGAAATTTTGAATTTGGCGATCAAACATCTGTGTTATTGTATGAATAGTATAATGTTACAATAATTTCATGGTTCAAGATATCCCTTTAACTATAGCTTTTTTAGCTGGTATTCTCAGTTTTCTCTCGCCTTGTGTTCTGCCCATAGTTCCAGGATTTATATCATATATCGTCGGCAAATCTTTTGCAGATTTACAAAATTCATCAGCAGCGAACACACTAAAGTTATTACCTCATATTCTATTATTTACTCTGGGTTTTTCTTTTGTTTTTATAATCATGGGTGCCTCTATTGATTTTTTGAGTGACATATTTTTTGATTTTAAAAAACAACTAAATTTTATATCAGGAATATTAATAGTTATTTTGGGACTATATTTTATTGGAATAATTAAAATTCCTTTTTTAGATTTTGAGCGTAAGTTCCATTTACAAGGTTTTCAAAATAATCATTTTTTTCCATTTATAATTGGAGTTGCTTTTGCATTTGGCTGGAGTCCATGCATTGGACCAATTTTAGGATCTGTATTAGCTGTTGCTATTAAGGATAGTGTTAATGGAATTATATTATTGTCATTTTACTCTATTGGTTTGGCGGTTCCTTTTATAATTGTCGGATTAATGATGAGTAAAATATTGATCATGACAAGTTTTTTAAATAAATATATTCGTTATTTTCAATTTATTACTGGTATTATTTTGCTTGTAACAGGTATTTTAATCTTTAATGGCTCTATTCAATCTTTAGGATTTCAATTAAATTCAATTTTACCATCACTAGAAATGCTACTTATCTAGTGAAATTATCAAAAAAAATATCAATTTTATTTTTACTAATATTTTTTCTAATTTTATGGATTACATATTTTTTAAATAAAGACTTTTTTCAACTTGAAACTTTTTTCTATAATTTGGACTTTATTCAAAACTTTATATCTCAGAACTACTTATTCTCAATATTTACATTTTTAATTTTATATAGCTTTTTAATTTTGTGTAATTTTCCATTTGCTTCCCTATTATCAATGATAAATGGTTTCTTATTTGGAACATGGATAGGTGGAACCATATCTTTAATTGGTGGAACATTTGGTGCTTTTGGAATTTTTATTATAGCAAAAAATTTTTTCTCGAATTTTATTAAAAATAAATTTTTGAATAAATACTCCTATATTGAAAATTATTTCAATAAAAACGATTTAGAGTTAATGACATTAATTCGTATTGTCCCCGCAGCTCCTTTTTTCATACAAAACCTTATTTTAGCAGGTCTTGGTGCTAACAATAAAAAGTTTTTTTTTACTACTTTGTTTGGGCTAGCCCCATGGTCATTTATCTTTGGTAGTATAGGTCAAGGGTTAGAAGAAATATTTATAAACAAAACAGAGTTAAGTTTTTCTCTAATAGTCCAGCCAGAATACTTAATTCCTCTTGGTTTTATTGCTTTTCTAATAGTAATGATTATTTTATTCAAAAAAAAATTTAAAAAATAAACATCGATTAATTTATCACATTAATTAACTTTTTTTTGAACTTTTTAAACTGTCCTATCAATATAGGACTAAATCCATTTACTGATTGAAACTCTTTTTCAAATTTAATTTGATCCTCTTTCTCAATAGATATTAAAAGAGGCCCATTTGTTTGAGGATCATAAAGTATGTTTTGTAATTTATTATTATCAGGTATTGAGATTTCATTTACTGAGGATGAATAATTATTTTCAAAACCTGTGCTTTTAAATTTATTTAAAATCTCAATATTTTTATTAATAAGTATTTCTTCATTGAGTTTTATCTCAGCAGATAATCCTGAAAATTTACAAATATCTGATAAATGTGATGCTAATCCAAAACCACTTATATCTGTTGTAATTTTGCTTTTAAAACTTTTTGATATTTCTGACATTTTTTTATTTCCTTTTTTCATCCATATCATCAATTTTTGAAAATCAAAACTTGATAAAAGTTCTGAATTATTAAAATAAGCAGCTAAGAGGTATCCTGTGCCTAAAGGTTTTGAAAGATATATCAGTTCATTCTCTTGTGCTTGGCTTTTTGTAATTTGTTTTTCATATGAGCCATTCATTGTAATTGTAATACCAGGTTCTTTTGATTGATAGCTGTGTCCTGATGCAATAATTGAACCATCTTTTATGGCTTCTGATTTAATACCTTTCATAAAATATTCCATGAAAAAACTTTCTATAATGCCCTCAGAAAAGGGTAGGGCCTGTGAAACACTTATAGTTTTTACAGAACCCCCACTTGATAAAATATCATTTTGAGAATGCAGATAGCTAATAATTCCAAAATCAAAAGGGCTTAGTGATGTAAATAACTTTATGTGATCTATACTTTGTAATAAAGATGAAGAATTAGTATTTATTATTGATGAATCAGGTAAATCACTTTGTGAAACCTCATCATTTAAATAATTAACTAAAGTGTTTTTTGATACTTTAGAGCCACAACCCTGGCAATACATCTTAATGTTTTTTGGCTTTTCTAATTCAAAATCTCTAAAAGACATATTTGACTTGTATGTAAATTTAAATTTGTTAATAAATCTTCTATCAATCCACTCTTTAAGTTTCCAGCACCATCGGCTATGAAAAGATAAGAAAAAATAATTCAATAATGCTTTATTTTTATGAGTACCAATTAAATATAACCAGTTTTTTTGTGCTTTAAATTTTATTAGAGGCGTACCAGTTAATTTCGCAAATATATTTTCTTTTAAAACTTGTCCCTGACGGACTGCCATTACACCTGATTTCGGTCTAAAATTATCTTCCACTGTACAGGCATCACCTGTAACGAATATATTTTTATCTTTTGTAGACAGAAGATTATTATCTACAACAATAAATCCATTTTTATCTTTATATAGATTACTCTCTGAGAGCCATTTTTCAATATTAGCACCAGAAGAAAGTAAATTTAAATCACTATCAAATTTATCTCCGCTACTTAGGACTAAATGAGTTTCAGTTATAGAAACAACTTCTCCTGAATATTCTTTAATACCTAAATCAGATGATATTTTTTTTAGGTTTTTTTTTGTTTTCTCATTTAAATTTTTTTCCTTTAAAATATTTTTTCCAAAAATAGTTATTTCTAAATTATTTTCATATCTTCTTAATAAGCTGAAAGCCAATTCATAAGAAGCTACACCTCCACCAATAATTGAAATTCTATTTTT
>CABYUJ010000010.1:0-50712 GCA_902522155.1 uncultured Alphaproteobacteria bacterium
TCATCATCTGAAGTATTATTTCCTAGTTTTGATGATGTTTTACCGGAAATAGCATACATTGAATTTTCTAATCAAAATGGAAAATCTGTTATTGAAATCATTGATAATCAATGGCTTATTTCAAGCTCAAATAATTTTCCCGCAAATACTGAGCTTTTAAGTAGGTTTTTTATTCAACTTCGTGAAGCAAATATTTTAGATGCTAAAACTAATCGTGAAGATCTTTTATACAAATTGGGTCTAGATGATGAAAATAAAATGCAATTAATATTAAAATCTGAAGACGATGTAGTATTGTATTCACTAGATATTGGTATTTATAATTATAATATCCCAGGATCTTACATAAAGGCTCCTGAGTCTAATCAATCTTATTTGGTTTCAACAAACTTAACCGCCGATGTATCTGATTTCTATTGGGTGCCCACCGATTTAATAAATATTGGTAAATCTCAAATTCAATCAATTCAAATTTATAATCAAAATATGATTAACTTAAGTGTCAAAGAAGGAGAGCTGAATCATACAAATTTGACCTCTCAATTTAATGAAATTGATAATGATAAAATTATTGATGCTCAAAATATATTAACTGATCTTCAACATAATGGCTTTATACTTAAGACAGAATTACCTAACTCTCCAGATTTAAAAGCTAGGTTTACACTCAATAATGGAACTATAATTTTTGTAAATCTTTACGATATTGAGGGTAAAGGTGTTCACGCTACTTTTGATTGGAATTATGTCGATGATAAAGTTCAAATATCAAAGTTTATAGATCCATTGCTAGATGGAAATCAAATACAAGTTAGTTCTGTTGCTTTTTTAAATAATTTTGCTTTTAGCGTTCCTCAAATATTTTTTGATACATTGAATATAAAATTAAGAGAAAAAACCGAATAATTATTTAATATCTCCAATTTCAAACTTCATTTGATGTTTATAAATTTGTGATGGTTTTAATTGCGTTGAAGGAAATTTTCGATTATTGGGTGCGTTTGGAAAACCCTGAGTTTCAAAACACATACCTTGATATTTTTTAATTTTAATACGATTACTGGAATATTTTAAATGCTGACCAGTATAAAATTGAACACCAGGTTGATTTGAAAAAATTTTTAGGGTTATATTGCTTTTTGGTGATTGTATTTTAGCTACAAACCGAGAATTTTTTTTTATGATGAAATTTTCATCATATCCCTTGAATTTATTAGTAAATTTATCACGTATCCTAGTTGATTTTTTAAAATCAAAACGTGTTCCTTTTACATTCATTACCCTACCAGTTGGTATGTTTTCAGAGTCATTTTCTAGATACTGATTTGAATTGATTTGGACGTGGTGATCAAAAATATCTTTTTTAATTTTATCTAAATTCCAATAGGCGTGATTTACCAAATTAACGTGAGTAGTTTTTGATGTTTGTGCACTTATATTGATTTTGAAAGTCGAATTTACAATTGAGTAATCACAAATGGAATATAATTCTCCTGGGAAACCCTGATCTTTATCTGGTGATATACAATAATAGCTAATATGAGATTTAGAGAAGCTCTTAACTTGCCAAATTTTTGAGTCAAACCCTTTTTTACCGCCGTGTAATATATTTTTTCCCTCGTTTTCAGTTAATTTGTATTTTACTCCTTTGATCTGAAATTGAGCTTTTTTTATTCTATTTGCATACCTGCCACATGTTGCGCCTAAGTAATTTTTATTATTTTTATATGATGAGATATTTCCTAAATTAAGAATTAAATTGATTTTTTTCTTTTTGTAAAAAACTTCAAATAATGTTGCACCAATATTAAGAGTCTTAACTCTTAAAAACTTATTTTCAATTGTGTGTGATTTAATCATTAATGATTAAATTTTTGAAATATTCTCTAAAACTTTTTTTGTTACTTCTTTTAATCTTGGGATAGTTGAATTGATTAATTTAATACGGTCATAAGTATTTGGATCTTTTACAATTTCCTCTCTTAAAGTATCGCCAAAAGTTTTTCTAAGTTCAGTACCGATATTAAACTTACAAACATTCGTTGTATTTGCTATCGTTCTTTTAAGTGTATCGTCGATACCGCTACTTCCGTGAAGCACCAATGGTACCTCGGTTAAGGTTTCTATCTTCTTTATGACTTGCATATCAATAGAAGAGGATTTGTTTGTCTGTAAGTGTATGTTTCCTGCACTTATCGCCATAGCATCACATTTGGTTAATTCAGCAAATGTCTTCGCTTCTTCTGGATCTGTGCTTTGTGACTTAGCACCATCATTGTAACCAACAAATCCAATTTCTCCCTCAACGGAAATATTTTGTTTATGAGCTAATTCAACGATTTCACTTGTTTTATCAACGTTTTCATTAAGTGAAAGCTTGGATCCATCAAACATTACAGATGTAAATCCGTTGTCAATTGCCTCTAAACACTCTTCTTTAGTATAACCATGATCTAAATGACAAACTATTGGACTAGATGATTGCTCAGCCAAGTATCTAAACATTTTACCTAAAACTGGCAGAGGTGTATTCGCTCTACAACCTGGTCCTGCTTGAAGAATCACAGGCACCTTGAGCTCTTCGGCTGTTTCTGCATAACATCTTGCATCCTCCCAACCTAGTACCACTAATCCTGCAATGGCATAATTATTTTTTTTTGCTTCTTGTAAAACTTCTGAGAGGCTAGCTATCGTCATTTATATTTTGCTATCATATCCTTAATACCTGGGATTGTTTCTAATTGGTAAGCATGGGTTTTTTGGAAAGATTGAATAAGTGATCTTTGAGAAAGACCTACTAGGATTGTAAAATAATACATCTCATATCCTGGGGCAACCACACATGGATGATATCCTTTATTAATTGCAATAGTAGAGCCATTAAAAAGTTGATAACCGTGACCCTCTTTTTCATCTTCTGATTGCATAATTTGAACACCAAAACCGTGTCCTGGTTTAAATCGATAATTATAAACTTCATCATGACGAGTTTCTTGAGGGAGATCATCTGTGTCGTGTTTGTGAGGAGGGAAGCCTGACCACCCTCCAGCGCCAACAGTATATAATTCATTTACTAATAATCGACCAACTTGATCATGATGTTTCGCACCTAAGATATGTTTAATTTTTCTGTGAGTTTTAGTATCGTCTGAGCCGTATTGAACAACATCTAGTTCTTCTTTTAAAACAAGAAATGGCTCTAATTTTTTTTCATAAATTCCACCAGCTATGAAACACTCAGAGGAGTCAGATAAACAAGTAATTTTACATTTTGAATTTGTAGGAATATAACTACCCTCAGGTTCACCATCCCATACGTCAGTTGTTCTTTTTCCAATCTGTCCTAACTTATTATCCTCCACGGTAATCTCGACGATACCTGTTGCTGGAACTACGCTACTTTCATGTTTTGATAGTTGGTATTCATAGGACTCACCTTTTTTTAAATTGATAATATTAAAATAAACTAAAGGTACTGTTTTATTTGTCTCTCCAAATAAAGCTTGATTTTTATTATCTGAATAAGGGATGTGCATCTATAACTCCTTTTGATTTTGGTTAATAAATTTTTCTAATTCCTGATTATTGGGCATAGCTGAGGAACATCCTACTCTTGTTACAACTATTGCAGCATTTGCGGAACCCCGAATTACTGCATCCTCTAAACTAAGGCCATTGTATAGGGAGCTTATAAAACCTCCATTGAATGCGTCGCCTGCACCGGTAGGTTTAATAGCTTCGACATTAAATGTACCGTATTGGCTCTCATTTTCTTTAGTAAATACTTTGGATCCCTCTTCGCCCATTTTATAGATAATCACTGATGGTTTTTTTTTAATATACACTTTTGCTAATTCAAGTCCATTTGTGGAATTATCAGCCACATTAAATTCTAAATCGTTTCCAATGATAATATCCATTTCATTCATAATTTCCTTGTAAACATCAGATTTGATTGTATCAGACTCCCAGTTATAAGGCCGATAATCAAGATCGATTATTAATGGTATCTTGAGATCTGAAGTTAGTTTTGAGGCAACAAAAACAGCATTCCTTGAAGGTTCTCCAGAGAGCGCAGTTCCAGAGATGAATACAGCAGAGTAATTATTGAAATTAATTTTATTAATATCCTCCTTATTAAGTTGAAGATCACATGGATTACTTCTGTAAAGAATAGATTGGTTATTTTTTAAAATAGTTTCAACAACAGCTATTTGTGTTTGAAATGATTTATTGACTTTTCTGCAGTGTTCTACACCAACTTTGAATTCATTAAGTTTGTTAATTATGTATTCTCCGATTGCATCGTCAGATATACAAGTAAGTAAATCAGTGCTGACACCCAAGTTCGATAGAGCAACACAAGTATTTGCCGCCGAGCCCCCTAAATGAGAAGAAAAGTTATTTACATCGGAGATTTTTGTACCGGGTGGCTCCGGATAAATATCTAATCCTGCTCTCCCTATTACAAGAATTTTTTTTGAATTATCAAATTTCATTTAATGAAAATTAAGTCTAGAGGAATTATTGTAATTACTTAAGAATTTTTTGTATTTCCTCAAGTGAAAAATAATCTGCCTTCTTAAAAGTAGTCTTTATTTCTTGGGGTGTTTTGGTGTCTGCTGCCTTCATTGTTGATTGAATAATATCCAAAACGTGTAAAGATAATTCTCCGCTACATCTGTGTTCAAGTTCATTATCAATACAGTATGCCATTTCAGCTAATCCGACACCACGGTAGTTCGCATTAGTTGAAGATTCATTAGCCCTACCGCTATGAGATGTAATATTAATTTTACCAAGGGGCATATCATCAGTTTTGTGCTCTTGCCAAACACCACTATCATCAGTACTTGTGTATACTGAGCCTCCAAACATATTTGGATCAGGCACAATCATAGAACCTTTATCACCGTAAAGCTCTATGTGATTACGTTGGTGAGCTACAACATCAAACGATAAAGTTATTTGAATTAAAGCCCCATTATGAAATTCTAAATTAACTAAATAGCTAGTTTGACATTCCACATCAAACTCCTGATCTTTTTTTTGGACCTATGCCTATCACTCTTTTATCGAAAACTTTGGTAGAAATACCATGAACACTTTTAGCAGGGCCAAGTAAATTTACTAAAGCTGTTAAATAGTATGGTCCCATATCTATAACTGGGCCACCTTCATTATTTGCAAACCACGGTTCAGGATTGGGATGATAAGATTGAACTCCTGGATAAGCAAAAATTGCATTTCCAAGCCGAACATTTCCAATTTTATTATCGTTTATTAATTCAATAGATTTTTGAATTCCACCACCTAAAAAAGTATCAGGAGCATTGCCAATGTATAAGTTTTTACTTTTAGATAATTTTAAGAGATTTTCACCTTCTAAAAAATTTACAGCCATTGGTTTCTCACTATAAACATGTTTACCGCTCTCAAGCGAATTTTTTGCTACCTCGTAATGAGCCTTTGGAATAGTTAAATTTAAAATAATATCGACTTCACTATCATTTAATATTTCATCAACAGAACAAGAGTTTATATTATAAGTTTCGGCACATTTTTTAGAATTTTCATGATTAATATCAGCACATTTAATTATGCGAAAATTATTAAAATAATCATGTCCTCTAAAATATGTTTCAGAAATATGACCACATCCTATTAAGCCAACATTGAAGACTTTGTTCATAAATATGAATTATTTGTCTAGGCCGCACATATTGATGTATTTTATTTCAATAAAATCATCAATTCCATACTTTGAGCCTTCTCTGCCAAGACCAGACTCTTTTATTCCTCCAAATGGTGCCTCTGCTTTTGAAGTTAATCCAGTATTGACTCCAACCATACCGTATTCAAGTGCCTCAGCTACTCTCCATATTCTTCCGATATCTCTGGAATAAAAATAGGATGCAAGTCCATATGGTGAGTTATTTGCAAGTTTAATTACTTCTTTTTCATCTTTAAATTTGTAAATTGGAGCCACTGGTCCAAATGTTTCTTCAGTTGTAATTTTCGCTTCTGGTGCGACTTCAGTTAGGATTGTAGGCTGATAAAAGTTCATTCCCAAAGAATGCTTAGATCCACCAATTGCAACTTTTGCCCCATATTGTAATGCATCTTGGACGTGCTCCTCTACTTTACTTAAAGAGTGCTCATCAATCATGGGTCCAGAGGCATTTTCCTCATTTAAGCCATCTCCTACTTTTATTTTAGAAACAGCATCAACAAATTTTGAACAGAACTCATCATGAACTTTTTCTTGGACATAAATTCTATTTGCACAAACACAAGTTTGTCCTGTATTTCTAAATTTGCTTTGGATTGCACCGGCAACTGCATCATCAATATTTGCATCATTAAATACAATGAAGGGTGCGTGACCACCAAGTTCCATTGAGACTTTCTTTACAGTTCCAGAGCATTTCTGTAAAAGTATTTTTCCAATTTCTGTTGAACCTGTAAAAGATAATTTTCTAACAATTGGATTTGTGGCTAATTCCTCTCCGATTTCAGAGGCCTTTCCTGTAATTACATTTAAAGTACCTTTTGGGAAACCTGCCTCCTCAGCCAAAACAGCTAGTGCAAGTGCAGAATAAGGAGTTTGACTTGCTGGTTTAATTACAACTGGGCACCCAACAGCTAAAGCTGGTGCACATTTTCTTGTAATCATAGCATTAGGAAAATTCCATGGTGTAATGGATGCCACTACACCAACTGGTTGCTTCAAAACAACAATTCTTCGATCGGTCATGGGATCTGGAATTGTATCTCCATAAACCCTCTTGGCTTCTTCTGAGAACCATTCTACAAAAGAGGCTCCATAGCCTATTTCTCCACGTGACTCATTTATTGGTTTTCCTTGTTCAACTGTCATGATTTGAGCTAATTCCTCTTTATTTTCAATCATTAAATCAAACCATTTTCTGAGTATTTCTGATCTTTGACGTGCAGATTTTGCCCTCCATTCAGGCCAAGCATTATTTGCAGCTTCTATAGCATTTCTAGTTTCAGATGTTCCGCACTTAGGTACTGTGCCGATCTCTTTCAAGTTAGCTGGATTGTTAACAGATATTGTCTCACCTGAGTCGGCATTAACCCACTCACCGTTAATGAAGCACTTGTCTCTATAAAATTTTGAGTCTTTAATTTCCATAAATATTTATAACAGTTTTAATTCTTATTCTATAGTGGCAATTTTACCACCTACAGGGATCGTATCTCCCTCTTGTGCAATTATCTCTGTTAATTTTCCATTAACTGTTGAAGGTATCTCAGCAGCTGTCTTATCAGTCTCAACTTCGCAGAGGATATCTCCCTCTTTAATTTCATCTCCGACTTTTTTAAGCCATTTTACTACTTTTCCCTCGTCAACAGTTTCTCCAAGGGATGGCATTATTATTTCCATAATTATTCTCCTTTTAGTTTTTTTATAACCTCATTTACAATTCGTTCCACTGAGGGAATTGTATTATCTTCGAGTATGTCGGCACTTGGTAGAGGTACATGTGGTGTAGTTACTCTAGTGACAGGGCCTTTTAAATTTTTAAAACAATGTTCTGAGATTAAAGATGATATTTCCGCTCCCCATCCACAAAGTCTCGGATTTTCTTCTACTGTCAAGACATGACCAGTCTCGATTACAGATTTTTTTATTGTTTGTAAATCTAATGGCACTAAAGATCTCAGATCGATCACCTTTGCATTAATATCGTGTTTGTCTTTCAAAATTAATGCAGCTTCTTTTGCTCTTTGTGCCATTAAAGCTAAACCAATAATAGTAATATCTTTTCCCTCGTGAAGCGTATTAGCCTCCCCGATAGGAATGGATATATCAGTTTGTTCAATTTCTTCTTTAAATGCATAAAGTGATTTATGCTCATAAAATATAACTGGATCAGGGTCCTTTACAGCACTATCCATCAAACCTAACACGTCACTAGGGCAACTTGGTGCGACTACTTTTAAACCTGGTATCATCATAGACCAATTTTCTAAACTTTGAGAATGTTGTGCACCAAATTTTGAACCTCCACCATTTGCAGTCCTAATGACCAATGGAATGTTGATTTGTCCATCTGACATATATCTAGTTTTAGCAATTTGATTTGCCACAATATCCCAACAAACAGCTAAAAAATCTGAAAACATTATTTCTGCTATTGGTCTTAAGCCTGTCATTGCTGCGCCCATAGCTGCACCTAAAATCGCCTGTTCTGAAATTGGTGCATCCATGACTCTCTCTTTTCCAAACTCCTCTAAAAGACCAACCGTCGCTTTAAATACTCCACCCGCAGCACCTACGTCTTCACCAATAAAAAAAACTTTTTGATCTTTTCTCATGGATTGAGCTATAGCGAGTGAAACACTTGCTCTGTATGTTAATTGTGCCACTCAGAACCTCCATTAGCCCATACATCAGTATATATTTCTTTAATTTCTGGGATTGGAGAAGCCATGGAAATTTCAGTTGCTTTTTCAACTTGATCTTTAATTTTCTCCTCAATTTCAGAAATTATTTTTTCATTGATATTAAAATCTAATAACTTTGCTCTGTAATTTTTTATTGGGTCTTTGTTTTCCATCCAATCTTTTACTTCCTCATCAGGTCTGTACTTACCTGGGTCAGCTCTTGAATGCCCACTATGTCGATAAGTCTTTGCTTCAATTAAACTTGGACCTTTACCCTCTCTCGCTTTTGAAATAGCTTTTTCTGCTGTTCTAAGCATTTCATCGGCATCATTTCCGTTCACAATAATTTTATCTAAATCGTATGCACCTGCTCTATCAGCAGCTGGGTGCTCAACAGCAGTAACTTCATGAATTGGTGTATATTCCATATATAAATTATTTTCACAAACAAACACTATGGGTAAATTCCATATTTTTGCCATGTTCAATGCCTCATGGAATGCTCCGATATTCGTAGTACCATCTCCAAAAAAACAAACGCTTACCTCATTTGTTTTATTATATTTTGATGCTAAAGCAGTTCCATTGGCAATAGTTAAATGAGCACCTATAATAGCATATGAACCCATAACTCCTTTATCTACATCTGTAAGATGCATGGATCCTCCTTTACCTTTCATCAAGCCACACTGTCTACCCATTAATTCTCCTAAAACTCCTTCGATTGAGGATCCTCTTGCGAGTGTATGTGCGTGCCCACGGTATGTGCAAAATGTATAATCGCCTTGTTTCAAGGCGACTCCAAAGGCACCTGCAATAGCTTCCTGACCCAGAGCTAAATGGCTAGTACCTTTGATAAGATTTTGAAGAAAAAGATCATATGCTTTTTTTTCGACTAACCTTAATTTCAGCATCATTTCCCATAATTGAAGTCTTTTTTCCTCTCCTATATCGTCATTTAATTTATCTACCATTAATATTTATTAGCAATAGGTAGATCTTCAGCAGGGAACAAGGAAATTACTTGGCAACCTTTATCAGTAACAATCAATTCTTCTTCAATTCGCGCAGCAGAATAACCATCTTTTGCAGGACAATAAGTTTCAAGAGCAAAAACCATTCCTTCTTTAATTTCATCAGGTGAGTCCATTGAAACCAATCTACTGATTATTGGTCTTTCATGAATTGCTAAACCTAAACCATGTCCAAACTGTAATGCGAATGCTGACATTTCATTTGCAAAACCAAATTCCTCAGCCTTCGGCCATACTGATGCAATTTTATCTGTAGATACTCCAGGTTTTACAAGTTCAATGGCTTTGTCTAGCCACTCTCGACACTGCTTGTAGGCATCATTTTGAGAGTCTGATGCTCTTCCAATATTGAAGGTTCTATAATAACAGGTCCTGTAGCCCATATAAGATTGAAGTATGTCAAAGAAAGCTTGATCACCAGGTCTAAAAATTCTATCTGTAAAATTATGTGGATGCGGATTACATCTTTCACCTGAAATGGCATTTATTGCCTCGACATCATCTGAACCAAGTTCGTATAAAAGCTTATTTGCATTAGCAACTATTTGAGCTTCACTAACGCCTGGCTTCATAGTCTCATAAATTTGATGATAAGTTGCATCAACCATCGATGCGGCCTGGTTTAATAACATTAACTCATCTCTTGATTTTATTTCCCTAGCTTCAAGAAGAATTTGCTGTCCGTCAATTATCTCTAAACCCTCTGCTTGAAGAGCAAACATCATTGCTGGCTCAACAAGATCCACACCTACAGGTTCATTTGCCAGTCCCTTTTCATTTAACATTGATTTTATTTCTTTTGCAGCATTTTTCATTAATCCTGCATCAGGATGCACCGTACCCCTCAGGCCTACCATTCCTGCCTTCCAATTTTCTTTTGGAAGCCAAGGCGAAAATAATTGGTGATGTTTAGCCGCTGAACCGAAATCCCACAACACGGGATCATGATCTTGAGCTAATAGAGAATATCTACATATTTTGTCTCTTGACCACTCTCCAATAACTGTGCTTGTGAGATATCGGATGTTGTTGTTATCAAAACAAAGGAGTGAACCGGCTTTTGAATTTTTTAGAGCCTCTCTGGCTCTTCCTAGTCGATATTTGTGAAGTCTAGGAAAATTAATTCTCTCTTCATAATCTACATTTGTCCTTCCATGAGAAGGTACTCTTCTATGCCAATCGTAATTTGGATTAATATCTTCGGGTTTTATGATTGAAGGTTCACTCATTTATTGAATTACCATCCCTCCATCAATCATAAGTATTTGTCCTGTCATGTAATCAGACTCACTAGACGCTAAAAATGATGCTGTGCCCACTACGTCTTCAGGATAGGAATACCTCTTCATCAAAATCATATTCTCTGCAATTGAGTCCATTGACTCTCCGGGTTTGTCAAATTTTCCAATTGCAACTAAATCTTTATCTAATTGCTCCCATAGCTCTGTTCTAACTACGCCAGGGCCATATCCATTAACGGTAATGCCATGCTCAACTAAACTTTTTGCACCACCTTTTATTAGAGCAGCTATGGCATGTTTGCTCATTCCATAAACTACAACATCATCAAAAGTTTCTCTGGATAAAATAGAAGCTACATGAATAATTTTGTAAGGTTCTTTTTGTTTACCTTGTTTAATCATTTGTCGGGCTTGTTCTTGCATACCTAAAAGAGCACCTCGAACATTTATATCCATAATAAAATCATAATTTTCCTCAGTAATATCCATGAAGAAGAGTGGTTTGTTTACTCCAGCATTATTTATAGAAACATTTAGACTACCAAAATTTTCAACTGTTGCTTTTACAGCAGCTACGTGATCTTCACGATTTCGCACGTCTACTTTACATGAAATAGCCTCACCTCCAGCCGACCTAATTCTCTCTTCAACCTCTTTACAACCGTCAAGGTTGACATCTGTTAGACAAATTTTGGCTCCTTGGGCAGCAAAGTGCTCTCCTACCGCAGCGCCCATGCCCTGAGCAGCGCCTGTAATAAGGACATTTTTCCCTTTTAGTCTCTCTTTATCCATAAATTCCCTCCATCTATATTATATAATATGTAATTAAATTACTGACTTCAAATATATTCAAAATGAATATTATCTACCTAAAGCCGATCTCTTTTTTTCCAGCAAAGATGTTTTTCGTTCATCAATTGTGGCAAGCAGACTTTTCCTTGCTTGCCGCGAGTCAAATACCCTAGACATAGTTTGAAAAACTATAACGATAACCAAAAGCACTGATGTGAATAATTGAACAAAATGAACCTGAAGTGCATAAAATACGAGACCAGTATTCAAAAAATTAACTGTTAAAGCTCCGATAGCTGCTCCTAAAACACCACCCTTTCCTCCTAGTATGCTCACACCTCCAACAAAAGCTGCAACAGTTCCTGCTAAAAGAAGGTATTGTAGTCCTAAACCTTGAGCCGTTCCTGATTTCAAACCAATTACAGTTCCAGCAAAACCGGCACAAAAACCTGACAGCGCGAAGGCTATAATCATTGGGCGTCTTAAAGGTATACCTGCAGTGAGTGCTTCTTTTCTTGCTCCACCAATAGCATATATTTCCCTTCCATATTTTGTGTAACGCATAAAAATTCCTACGCAAATGAATATGAAGATGACCGTTAGACTAGCAGGAGAAAAATACATTAAAACTTTAGTAGTAATAAAATCAGGAACTCTAAAATCTGTTAACATAACTGTTTTTTCTTCAGCAATTAGCAAAGCTACTCCTCTAAGCAGCATTAGAGTACCAACTGTAATCACAATCGCTCTTATTCTTATGAATGCTATAACAAAACCTTGTGTTGCGCCGATTAAAGTTGAAACTGAAAGTCCTATAAGCATCGCTAATGGTGCGCCCAAGGGGTCTGTTAATTTTACAACTATCACAGCGCATAAGGCTGCGTTAGACCCAATTGATAAATCAATTTCTCCAGCAATTATACAAATTGTTAATGCTAAACCTACAAGACCCAAGACTGCAAACCTTTCAAGAATAGCGAAACTAATATTGTGGCTAAAGAAAACTTCAATATTAATTGCAAAGAATACGTAAACACAAAACGATAATAAGATTGCAAAAGAGAGATCTACATCTTTTGTAATCTTTTTTATAAAGTTTTCCATTATTCCTGAGCCCTACTTCCTTTAGCAAATAAACCAAAAACAATGATACTAAACACGATCATTAAGCCCACACCAACTATTCTAGGTCCACTATTAAATCCTTGTAAAACCATCATATTATCAACCATAGCAATAAAAATTGCTCCCAAACTAGTCCTTAAAGTAGATCCATAACCACCCATTATTGAATTTCCACCAACCATGACAGTTGCTATAACGAGTATTGTCATATCACCTGATGATCCAAATTCTGCAGAAAAATAATTAGATTGAGCACTATCCATTTGAGCAACAAAAGCTACTGCAACAAATGCACAACAAACAGAACAGATTGTGAAAACAATTATCGCCATGGAAAAATTTTCATGGCCAGTGGCTTTTCCAGCAGCTTTGTTTGCTCCAACTAAATAAACTTTCCTTCCAAAATTTGTATGTCTTAAAACTATCTCAGCTGCAACGGCAATTAAAATAAAAGACCATGTGATACTTGGAAGACCCAAAAAAGAACCAGTTCCTAACCATTCTGCATCATGAGGTCTTGTAAAGTTTATTACAAGGTTATCACTCCACCATGCACCAATACCATATAGGATGCCTGCTCCACCTAATGTCACAACAATTGGGTTGCCTCCCATTCCAACAAAATATCCTTGTATTACTCCACTTACGACACCTACTGCTAAAGCAGCTAATAGTGAAACTAAAAAGTTTCCTGCAAGGTCCGGTGATCCAAAACCAGTAGCCATACCCATAGCAAACGTAACACCACAAATTGATGCTGTTTCTTTTAATGACAATAAAAAAAAATTTCCTGATAAAGTTACAAATGTAAGTCCTATAGCCATAATGCCATATAGTGCTGCATCTCTGATAATTGCTTTAAAATTGGTTAATGTTAAATAATTTTCTGTGAAAAAAATTCCATATATAAACATCACAGCAAAAAGTGACAATAAAATAGCAAGAAGTGTGCGATCCTTATAGAATTGCAAAAACTTTGCAGAAAAAGGTAATTGATTATTTTCGATGATAGCACTCATAAGTTTGTCTCGTTAAATGGATCAGTAATCTCTTTAAGAATAACAGGTGTTTTAATTTTTTCTAATCGGTGTTCATCAATCATCATTCCTCTATAAAATGTAATCACCCTGTCAGGAAGATATGTAATTTCTTGGATATCAGTAGAGGCAAAAATAATTGTAATTCCTCTTGCTGCTAATTCTCTCATTCTTTGATATATCTCTGATTTAGCACCAACATCAACACCTCTTGTCGGCTCATTCACAAGCAATACATCGGGCTTGATTGAAAGCCATTTTCCTAATGCTACTTTTTGTTGATTTCCACCACTTAAAAGACCTGACTCATCGTGCATTCTTTTGACATCAATTAAGAACTCTTTTGCTAAATTTCTGGAATAATTATCCTCAGCACTGCCAAAGTTAAAACCATATTTTGATATCGCACCAAGTGCTGGGGAGGTTAAATTCTCAAATATTGGACGTCCAAGAAAAAGACCATCTTTTTTTCTATCGGAGGAGCAATATGCAATTTTTTTCTTTATAGCATGACTTGGTGATTTAGGTAAAAAGGTTTCACCGTTCAAAGTGAGTGAACCTGATCTAGATTGAAGTGCACCTGCTATGGAGGCTAATACCTCACCTGCTCCACTACCAAGTTGCCCAGAGAGCCCAAGTATCTCTCCCTTGAAGGCTGAAAAACTAACCGGCTCTAGAACGCCATCAGGCCAAAGTTCTTTTACTTCTAATTTTGGATCATCACTTATATGGTCAGCTTTTGATGGGAACATATTTGCCAATTCTCTTCCAAGCATAATTTCAACTAGTTTATTTACATCAATATCTTTAGTTTCTTGAATACCTTGACTTACTCCGTCTCTTAATATTGTTATTCTTTTTGTAATCTTAAAAATTTCGTCCAGTCTATGACTTACATAAATTATTGATTTACCATTTGCAGCAAGACGCTCAACCATTTCTAAAATTCTTCGACTCTCTGCTTCACCTAACGCAGCTGTAGGCTCATCTAAAATTAAAATTTTTGCTTCTCTAGAAATTAGTCTAGCTACTTCTACCAAATGTTGTTCACCAACAGATAATAAATTTATTCTAGTAGTTGGGTCTACTTCAGTTAATCCAACTTCATCAAGATATGGGCGTGCCATCTTTGCCAATGTATTAAGAGTAGCAAATTTTTTTACTTTAGCTCCAGTAAGAAAAATATTTTCTGCAACTGACATATTAGGAATCAAGCTTAATTCTTGTTGAGCAATAGCTATGCCAGACTCCTCTGCTTGTGAAGGCGTTTCAAATTTTACTTCTTTACCATTGATTTGATAGCTGCCTTTAAAACCAGGGTCAAATCCACTTATAATTTTAACAAGAGTTGATTTACCAGCTCCATTTTCTCCAACTAGTCCCATAATTTCACCTTCGTTTATCTCAAAATTTGCTTCTTTTAGAGCCTGTATAGCCCCAAAAGTCCTAGAAACTTTTGAAATTTTAAGAATTGGATTTGTGGACATATTAAAGAAGATTGTACACCTTATTTATTTATAAAACACACACAGGGATAGTTCCCTGTGTGTAAAAATTGTTATGAAAAGACTAAAACTTAGTCCCAAGCACCTGAGCAAAGCTCGTTGATGCCATATAACTTACCATCAAAACCTCTGAGTGCTGTGAAGTCCATAGTGGCACCAGTCACTGAAGGGTTAGGTGTAAAGTTAATATAGTTTGCTAGCTTACCGTTCTCCATGTACTCTTTAACAAGAGCTATAGCTAATTGACCTTCATGAAGAGGTGACTGTAGAGTAGTACCAAATTGCTTTCCATCAGTAATCATCTGCTTATCACCGTTACACACAGTACCAACTGTAATGACAGCATCACTATCTACACTGCCACTTTTGCCAGTACCTGCATACCAGTCAACATTATAACCAGCTTCTTCTAAAGCCTTAATACCACCAGTTAAGATCGCATCGTCCATACCATATACAAAATGAATTCCCTGATCTTTAACTTTAGCTATTAGCTTAGCTGCTCCTTTATAACCGTTAGCCTGTCCAAATCCCTCACCGATGTCACCGATAAGATTTAAATCAGTTCCAGCGATAGCTTGTTTGAAAGCATTTATTGATAAGCCATATCCACCGTAAGAGTGAGGATATGATAATGCAATTACATTATATCCATCTCCACCTGCAGCTTGTTTCATCTTCATAGCTTTAACCATCATCTCACCTGCGTTATAAGCGCGAAGACTATCATCTGGTCCGGCATATCCAAAGATGAATGCTTTATCTTGCTCATTAGGTAACTGATTGATTTTTAAAACTGGTACTCCAGTTTTAGCAAGCTTTCTTAACGAACCTAAACCTGCAACGGCATCAGGTGGCCACCAAATAAATACATCAGGTAGTGCACCACTTGACAAGTATTGTTCTACTTGTTGGTTTTGCTCTGCTTGATTATAGTTGTTTTCAAAAACAGTAATATCATAGCCATATTGCTCTGCTGTAGCTTTAATACCTTTAACGAACGCACCAACATAAGCCTCAGATGACGCAGCATTAAAAGACACGATTTCAACTGCCTTAGCTGAACCGAAAGAAAAGCACATTAGAACAGCTAATACTTTTATTAATTTGTTCATATTGATCCTCCTAAATATCCTTATATAGAAATTATCCATGATTTATTAAGAGATTTAATCTCTAATATATTCAAATTGAATATTTTAATGAATTTATAATATAATACCCACAAATGAATAGAAACGAGATTACCACTCTTTTAAAATTTGTTGATAAAACAAGACTTTTATTTAACAGATCTATTTCAATTAAAACAATTGACGCTGATTGGAATATTTTTTCTTACGTTATTATTAACCATCTAGACAATAAAATTACCACTACTACGAGTATCATCCAGGCATCAGGTTTGCCATTTGCAACTGGTTTGAGAAGAGTAAAAAAACTTATTCAAGAAAAAAAATTAATACAAAGATCAAAAACAAAATCAGGTAAATCGTTTTCTATACATCCAAGTAATAATCTCATTAAAGAATTCACGGATTATTTACTTTCAATAAAAAAAGAGGTGGCCCTGAACTTAGGTTACAGTGATTTTAATGATAATTATTTTTTTGGAACTTCTCTGTCTGCAGGAAATATTATACCTGCACCAAATGTTATAATTAATCAAAATAAAAAATACAAAAAAATTAACTTTCTTGCCAATGATAATCCCACATTTAAAGTGATAGATAAGAATATTGATTTTTTTGAATATATACTTGATTGTGAAATTGAACTTATTATTGAAGGTGATTTGAAAAAACTACTTAATGTAATAATTAAAAATTCCTCATCAAATAAAAAGTCTAAATTTGACATAGTTGCTTTTAATATTCCATGGATTGGACAGTTAACTAAATTAAATTGCCTTCTTCCTTTGAATAATTTTGTTAAAGATGTTGGAATAAATTTGAATGACTTTCACTATTCAGGAGTAAGATCAAGTTCTTTTAATAAAAAACTTTATGGGATTCCGATCGAAGCAATTCCTGATTTATTATTTTATAGAACAGATATTTTTCAAAAATATGCTTTGAGTCCACCAAAAACATTTCAGGATTTACTCCATGCCTGTGAGGTATTAAAAGGTGACAAACAGATAGAAAGTCCTATTTCTTGGCCAGCTAAAAAAGGTCAACCACTTGCTACTAGTTTTATTTTAGCAATGGCAAATTATGGAAAACCATATGTAAACCTTAGGTACATTGGGAAAAATATTTATGATTTAGATGTGGAAAAAATACTATTAAAAGCAAATTTTTTATCTGATGCATCTTTTGAAGCAGCTAAAATGTTGAAAAAATTGACTTTATACTCGCCAAATGAATTATCTGCTCACTCCAATGATGAATGTGTTGAATATTATAGTCAGGGTAAATCAGCTATGGCAATGAATTGGAGTAGTAGAGCCCATTTGTTCGAACTAAATGAGGCTTCACCTGCATATAAAAAAACTGGTTATTTACCAAGACCTGCTGGAAATTCCTCTTTTCAAGTATCTCCAATAGGTGGGTTTTCATTAGGCATACCCTCAAATATCTCTCCTGAAAAAATACCTTTTGTTATGAAAAATATTCGTAATTTTGTCTCTCCTGAATTTATAAAATATTATATTGAGCATGGTAGTTTATCATCTCCCGTTTTTAGTGTCGTAAATGATCCTGAAGTGAGAGCTTTAAGTCCAATATTTAATGAAATTGATAAAATGGAAAAGGAGGAAAAAATTATAGAATGGGCAAGATATCCTTTGCCAACCTATTCAAATATTATTGAAGATGTTGGTCATAAAATTTATGAGTATATTTTTTTGAATAAGGATTTGGAAACTACACTAGAGAGTTGTCAACAAAGTGCCCAAAAGTATTTAAATTAAACTATTTTATTTCCATTTTTTCTGCAGGCTGAGGAGGTGCAAAAGGATATCCTCCCCACACCGACTGGTCAAAGTTTACAACAGAACCTGTCATCATGCCTGAGTCATCAGATGCTAAAAATGTAACTGCTTTAGCTACCTCTTTTGGATCAAGCAACCTTCCAAATGGTTGGGCTTTACCAGCATCTTCTAACCAATTTTCTGAGGCACCATGATATTTTGTTTGTATCTCATGTTCTCCATCTGAAGCCATCCAACCAATATTTAACTGATTAACTCTAATTTTATTTTTTAACAAAGCGAATGCTGTATTCCTTGTTAATGTTGCAAGTGCCCCTTTTGATACGCAATAAGTTGATATGAATGGTTGGCCAGTCATAGCTGCCACAGATCCAATATTAATAATTGAACCCTCAATGTTTTGTTCAATCATAATTTTCACTGTATCTTGTATAAGAAAATAAGGGCCTTTTAAGTTGGTGCCAATCATTTTATCGAACAGTTCTTCGCTCGTATTAACAATATCTCCCCTATCAGTAATACCGGCAGCGTTTACAAGAACATCCAATCTCCCAAATTCTTGTTTGGCAACTGAAACTGCATTTCTACACTCTTGGACCTCTCCAAGGTCTGTTTTTACAAAAATTACTTTACATCCAGTTTCATCTTGAATTTTTTTTGCTACCTCATTTCCTTTATCCTCTTTTCTACCAATTGTGACAATACCTTCAGCTCCGCTATCGGCAAAATTTTTTGCTATTGCTGCTCCTAAACCTTGCGTTCCTCCAGTCACTAGTGCAAACTTTCCCTTAATACTATTCATCTCTATAATCCTCTATTTCATATCCATACATACTTAAGCATTCTACAAGTTCTTTATGTCCAATTTTAGCATATTCAAATGGGTTTGCTTTGGCGGGATCTTGCTCTGCCTCAACAATGAACCATCCTTCGTAATTATTATTTGATAATGTCTCAACTACTTCCTTAAAATTAATATTTCCATCTCCAGGGACTGTGAAGGCTCCCTCTAATACAAAATCTAAAAAACTTTTTTTTGATCGATCTAAATCATTTACAACCTTTGAGCGAATGTCTTTAGCATGAAAGTGATTTATTCTTTTTGCGTATTTATTTATTACTCTCAAAGAGTTGCCTCCTGCAAAGGTCATATGGCCTGTATCAAATAAGATTTTTAAAGCCTCACCTGTGTGGTTCATCAATTTATCAAGCTCATCCTCAGTCTCAATCGCTGTACCCATGTGATGATGAAATGAAATTGGCACACCAAAATCTGCACAAAATTCTGCAAATAATGTTAGTTTCCTTCCATACTCTTTAAAATCCTCACTATGTATTTTTCTTTTTGTGTTTAAAGGAGCATGTCTAATATTTTGGATAGTTCCAGATGTTTCTCCATATGCTAAAACTGCTGCGCCTAGGTCTCTGAAGAGAGTGAGTTGTTGAAGGACTTTATCTTTTTCATTTTCTAGGTCATTATCTAGCACAGTTCCTGAATACCACCCTGATGCCAAGTATAGTTGGTGATTTTTTAAAATTGGACCAAGTTTTTCAGGAGTTTTTGGAAATTTTCCACCTGTTTCCACACCAGTAAATCCAGCAAGTTTTGACTCACTAAGGCAGGTATCCAAAGAAGTTTCTCCTCCTAGTTCAGGTAAATCATCATTGGACCATGCTATAGGTGCTATTCCCAATTTTGCTTTCATAAACCCCTCCTATGAAGAGATTATAGATAAATAAACCTTTTAAAGAATACTTAAATTTTATTCAAAATGAATTTTTTTTTATTTCTAAAATTTAAAGAATACTATAATTCTGTGATATGAAAAAAGTTAGTATTGCAGTTATTGGGTGCGGGCGAATTGGCCAAATGCATGCTAAGAATATTCAACTTCATGAACAGACAAATTTAGTATGCATTTATGACCCAAATGAAGAATTTGCAAAAAAAGTATCAAATGATTTAAACGTACTTGCTGTGGAAAATGTTGATGATATTTTTAACAATAATGATATTGATGCTGTTCTTATATCTTCCCCTACAAATACACATATTGATTTCATAGAGAGATCTGTTGCATCAAAAAAACCTGTTTTGTGTGAGAAACCTATTGACCTCGATATAAAAAAAGTTGATGAGTTTTCAAAAAGACTTGAAGATAATAAAGTTCCAATTCAATTAGGCTTTAATAGAAGATTTGATCCTGGTCATCAGGCTGCAAAAAAATCTTTTATTAATGGTGAAATTGGTGAGCTTCATCAATGTCTGATTACATCTAGAGATCCAGGTCTGCCAAGTTGGGATTATTTAAAAGTGTCTGGTGGGCAATTTAGAGATATGACAATTCATGATTTTGATTTAGCCCGTTTTATGCTTGGTGAAGAGCCAGTTAAGGTATTTGCAATTTCTAATGCTTTAATAGATCCAAAAATTAAATCTGAATTAAATGATAGTGACACCTTGATGATTATAATGGAAACAGCCTCGGGAAAACAATGTCATATAAACAACTCCAGATCAGCAACTTATGGATATGATCAAAGAGTTGAGTTGTTTGGTAGCAAAGGGATGGTTATATCTGAAAATAGAAAGCCACATGAATTGAAAAAATACAATTCAGAGTTTGTTGACAAGAGTGAACCCTATTTAAATTTTTTTATTGAGAGATACCAGGAGTCTTATATGAATTCTATTAGCTCATTTGTCGAAACTATTTTGGAAAAAAAGCCTGTATCTGTTGGCTTTGAGGACGGAAGAAGAGCTCTTCTCTTAGCCGAAACTGCTTATAAATCTGTCAAAAGTGGGAGGATGGAGAATATTGATTAAATTTATGCATTTATTCATGAATAATAAATAATTGTTATAATTATATTTTTAAATAATTTTGATATCTAACACTCAATGATTGAAAACAAAGTAAAAGCTAAATGGCAAAAAAAAGAAGTGGTTGTTAATAGCTTTTTATCAATACCTAATACTTTTACTGCTGAAATTATGTCTGAGCAAGGTTATGACGCCCTTACCATTGACTTTCAGCATGGGATGATTGGCTTTAGTGATTTATTTAAAATGTTGCAAAGTATTAGAAATAGTGGTGTCACTCCAATCTGTAGAGTTTCAGGATTAGATCACGCAGTAATATCGAAAGTTATGGATGCAGGTGCTTTGGGTATCATTTGCCCAATGATTAATAATAAAGAGCAAGCACAAAAACTTGTTCAAGATTGTAAATATCCACCTGTAGGTATTAGAAGTTTTGGTCCGACGAGAGCTAACTTTTCCGTTAGTTCAAATTATTTTTATGAGTCAAATGAGGGAACGTTTTGTCTTGCCATGATAGAAACTCAAGAAGCATTTGATAATCTTGATGATATAGCATCCACTCCTGGTCTTGATGGCCTTTATATCGGGACAGCAGATTTAACAATAGGGCTGAACCAAGGAAAGTTAAAACCTGGGTTTGATCGAACAGAACCTGAGATGATACAGTCTAAAAAGAAAATTTTAGATATTGCTCATAAACATGGAAAAGTTGCATGTCTTCATTGTGGGACTCCAGAGTATGCTGCCAAGGCATCAGAATGGGGTTTTGATCTTGTGACAATTACAAATGATGTAAGGTTGTTATCTGGAGCAGCAGCCACTCATGTGAGAAAATTCAAAGAGCTTACTAATCAAAACCACGATGAGTCTGATAAAGATAATAATCCTAGCTCTTACTAGTAAAAATATTATACAGCTTCAAGCTCTTTGGCCAAATCACCTATTTGAGCACCGCCAGCCATTAAACGCTTAACATCATCTCCACCTAATTCTGATGACTTTCCAGATCCTATTACTTCACCTAAGCTTAAGAATGTAAATCGATCAGCAATAAGTCTTGCGTGGATTTCATTGTGAGTAATCAAAATAATAGCTATATTCCCTAATTGTTGGACTTTTTTAATAGTTTTTAAAACTTCCATTTGTTGTTTTTGCCCAAGTGCAGATGTAGGTTCATCCAAAATTAAAATCTTAGCACCAAAGTATATAGCTCTTGCAATAGCAAGTGTCTGTCTTTGACCACCTGACATAGTTCCAACTGGCTGAGTAGGATCTGAGATATTTATGCCAATTTTTCCCATTTCAGTAATCGTAATTTCATCCATTTTTTTAAAATCTAATATTCCAAAAGGGCCAGGTCCTTTTTTTAATTCATTTCCCAAGAAAAAATTTCGTGTAACAGAGGTCAAGGCATTAAGTGCCAGATCTTGATAGACAGTTCCAATACCTGCACTAGTAGCCTCTCTTGGAGAGCTAAATTTTACTTCACTTCCTCCAACTTTAATAATTCCAGAAGTTGGCTGGTGAACTCCTGATAAGACTTTAATAAGAGTGGACTTTCCAGCACCGTTATCACCTAGTAATGCGTGAACTTCTCCTGGTAGGACATTTAAAGAGACACCATTTAAAGCTGTAAATGTCCCAAACTTTTTTACAAGATCTGTAATCTCTATAAATGGTGAATTATTGTTTTCCATAACTAAATACTACCCATAATGCGTTTTCTAATATTTTCGTTAGTCAAAGCAGAAGCTATGATTACTAACCCTAAGAATACTCTATAAAATGATCCGTCTATGCCTGGAATATAAAAGAATGCTTCTTTAGCAACACCAAATATAAATGCGCCTACAACAATACCGAGTATGGTGCCAAAACCTCCTGTTAAAACAACGCCACCAATCACAGCTGCAGCAATTGCCTCTAATTCTTTTAAATTACCTTTAGCCGCATCTGCTGTATTAACTTCAAAAACTTGAGCGGTTGCAAAAATTGTTGCACAAAAAGCAGAAAACATAAATAGAGATACTTTAACCTTATCTGTAGGTACACCATTTGCCTTGGCTGCACTCAGATTTCCACCAGTTGAGTAAATCCAGTTACCTGCTTGAGTTTTGCTCAGTACAATGTAACAAATAATAGCTAAAATTAGCCAAATCATGACGCAGGAATATAAACCAGAGGCAAACTGATTTCCAAAATTATTAGTGTTCCAGTCAACCGGGTAATAAAGCCAATCAAAAACAGGTTCTAAAATATCTCCACCAAAAAAATTCGCAACGGGGCGAGCAGTAATGAGAGAGTCAATGTAAACTCTTGCTATATCAACATCAGTAACTGTTTTTGGTACTACTGGATCGATTTGAAAGTTAGCAATTTTTTCTTGAATCATGCCAACCATATAATCATTTCCACTTTGCTGAGCGTTTGCTAAAGCCTCTTGTAAAGGTTTAGTTCCTTTATCAAGCAAAATTTGTGTCTTGGCTTCGGCTACTCTTTGGTAAGTGTATTCTAATCTATCTGTAATTGTTGCAACTGTATCAGCTGGTATATCTTTGGCTATAGCTACTAGATCAGCTTCCGGTAAAGCTTTTGCTTTTTCTCTTACCATTTCTCCATGGCCAGGGACATTTACAATATTTTTTATATCTGGAATCTCTGTGACAGTAGTCGCCCCTTTTGTCTGATCTGGTCTATGATTAAAAGATCTTAGAGAAACTTCTGTTAATCCTCTGAGAAAAAATAAGCCCCCAAGTGTAACAATAAATGATGGCAAACCAGACTTCACAACAATAGTTCCTTGTAACCAACCAAAAAATAAAGTGAAGCATAAAGTTATAAAGATAGCTAAAATTGGAGAGACATCAGAGATGTGAAATAACGTGTAAAATTCAATATGAAAACCACCCTCAAAAGATATGTAAGGTATGATGACTGAAAAACCCCACCTTAAAATCATTGCCATGCAGGCACCAGCGAAACCAATCATTGATCCGATTGAAAGATCAAATTCTCCAGCGATTATTAATAAACCTGCTCCTATTGCAATTATACCTAATTGAGAAATAACTCTTAAAAAATTTCTAATACCAAGAGCATTAAAACCCTCACCGGTAAAGGGGTTCCATGACATCTCCCCAGCTGGAATTGAAAAGTAGCCCAACATACCAAATAAAAGGAGCATCACTCCTATTGGACCGACTTCTGGTCTAGATATTAATGCTGTAAACCATGTCTTTTTTTGATGTCTATCTGACTCTTGTCTTTGAGTTGTAGCTGACATGATTAAATGTAAATAAATACTCTCTGTAGTTTATAAAAAGTGGGCAATAAATTGCCCACTTTGAAATTAAATAAAATTATCTATCAATACCTGCTAATGCAGAAACTGATGATGCGTTTGACTTGTCAACAAATCCAGGTCCTGAAGGAATATTAGCACCTGGTAATAGTCCAGCACCGTTGTTGTATAGGTGAAGAACTACGATAGGCATATAACCTTGTAGACGTTGTTGTTGGTCGATTGTGTATGCAACTTTTCCTGAAGCGATTAAATCCATAACTTCTGGACTTAAGTCAAAACAAGAGTGATGTACTGACATACCTAAATCATCAATAGCTTTTTGAACACCTGAACAAACGTGTGGTCCAACTGATAATACAGCATCGACGTCAGGGTTTGCTTGTAAACCAGCAGCAGCTCTTGTTGGGATTGAAGCAGGGTCATTAGAAGTGTCTACATTAGTTGTTGGTAGAGCTTCTGCGTAACCGCCACATCTATCTGTAAGAGCAGTGTTGTAAGCTTCCTGAATCATGCAAAGTGCTTTAGTTGCACCTTCTGCTTTAGCTCTTTCACCAGCTTTTTGACCAGCAAGAAATTCAGGCTGACCAACGTGCATTAATGCACCAAGAGAAGCTGAAGACTCTAAACCTGAGTTCATAGTAATAACTGGAATACCAGCAGCAACAGCATCTTTGATTGCTTGACCTAAAGCTTCTGGATCAGGAAGTGAAACTACCATACCATCAGGCTGAGTTGCAGCAGCAGCTGCAATTGACTTAGCCATGTCACCTAGGTCTCCAGATGGATTGAAAATGTATTCAAAATCTGCACCTACGTGTCTAGCAGCATCTTCACCACCTTTTTGCACAACAGGCCAGAAAGGGTCTTTACCCTCACCGTGTGTAACCATTACAAATCTCTCAGCAAAAGCAGAAAGAGATAGGAATGATACAAGAATTGTAAGAATTATTTTTTTCATAAATTCCTCCTATGTTTATAAACGAGTGCATATTAGTCAATTTTTGTGATCAATTCCAAATAAATGTTGAAAAAAATCATGCAAATAAGACATTTGCGACAAAAATATCATCTCAACTGTTCAATTCTTGAACAATGAGTTAGTTAAAATTATTGATAGCTAAAATAATTTAAATAATAGAAAATGTATTCATGAAAAAACAAGAGTTTGGCGCAGGTATTTGGCATTTTGCTACCTATCTAGATAGATATGCAACAGATGGTTATGGCGAACCAAGAAGTGTACTCGATGCCATAGAACTTGCTGGACAAGTAAAAGACCTTTCATACGTAGATCTAAATTTTCCATACTTTGGAGGAAGTTACTCGAATGAGCAAATAAAAGATGCTCTCGATAAATCTAATTTAAAAGTGATTGGTATTACTCCTGAAATTTATACAAGAGAATTCTCAAAGGGAGCATTCACAAATCCTGATCCGGGTATTAGAAAAAGAGCGCATGAACTAATTACTCAAGCTTGCGAGGCTGTGAGATTTTTTAATGCCAAATATGTTAAGCTTTGGCCTGGACAAGATGGTTGGGACTATCCGTTTCAAGTTGATCATAAATCGTTATGGAAAAATTCGATTGATGGTGTGGGAAATTTAGCAAGTGAAAATACTGATTTAAATTTTGTAATAGAATATAAACCAAGAGAGCCAAGGGTAAAAATGAGCTATGACTCTGTTTCAAGAACTATTCTTGGTATTGAAAAAATAGGTCTTCCTAATATCGGACTTCTTCTTGATTTTGGTCATGCTATTTATGGTGGAGAGTCAGCTGCTGACTCGGCTCAATTAGCTATTGATTATGGTAGGCTATTTGGAATGGATGTTAATGATAACTTTAGATCATGGGACGATGATCTTTTAGCTGGTAGTCTTCACCCCATAGAGCTTTTTGAATTTTTTTATGTTCTAAGAAAAAATAATTGGGAGGGTGTTTGGCAACTGGATCAGTTTCCATTCAGAGAAGATAGCGTGGTAATGGCAAATATGGCTATAGATTTTTTAAAAGCTGTTGATAAAGCCCTAGATGATTTAGACATTGAAGCATTAACAAAAGCTCAAGCAAATCATGATGCTATGGCTGCTTTAAAAATTGCTCAAAAAGCTTTATATAAACATTTATCCCAAGACTAAAACTATTTACTATTCAATAAATAATGGACTTAAATCAACTTAAAATAAAATCTTTAGAATACAGGAAGACCATATTAGATATTATTTATAAATCTGGTGCTGGTCACACTGGTGGAAGTTTATCATGTATCGACATTTTGAATGTCTTATATAATAAGGTCTTAGATATAAATCCTAAAAACTTTAACGAAAAAGACCGAAACCATTATATCCATAGTAAAGGTCATTCAGTTGAGGCTCTTTACACCGTTCTTTGTGATCAAGGTTTTTTTTCAAGAAAAGATCTTGAAAAACTCAATCATTTTAACTCTCATTTTATTGGACATCCCACTAGAAAAATTTTGGGAATTGAGCATAACACCGGCGCTTTAGGACATGGCCTTTCAGTTGCTGTAGGTTTAGCGCTATCTAAAAAAATAGATCAAAAAACAAATAAAGTTTTTTCTTTATTGGGAGATGGAGAGCTATCAGAGGGTTCGGTGTGGGAAGCTTGTACTACTGCTTCTAAATATCATTTGGATAATTTAATCGTAATTATTGATAGGAATGATTTACAAATTACAGGAAAAACAGAAGAAGTTAACCCAATAGAGCCGATTGATAAAAAATTCGAAGCTTTTGGTTTTGAAACTATTTCAACAAATGGAAATAATATTTCTGAATTATTAAATGTATTTAAAGAAATACCCATTCAAAAAAATAAGCCTACTGTCATAATTGCAAAAACTACTAAAGGGTCCGGTGTAAGTTTTATAGAAAATCAAATCAATTGGCACCATAAAGTGCCAAGCGAGGATGAATATAGGAGGGCAATCTCAGAGCTAAATGAGAAAATAAATTCATATGAATAAAATTGGTAAACCTAATCTAGAAATCTTTTCTGAGACATTACTATCTGAGGCAAAAAAAAATAAAGATATTATTGTTGTAACGAGTGACTCAAGAGGTTCGGGTAAATTAGTTTCGTTCGGTAAAGAATTACCTGATCAAATTATAGAAGTAGGTATCGCAGAACAGAATTTAGTCGGGGTTTCATCAGGCTTAGCTGCAGGAGGAAAGATTGTATTTGGTGTCTCCCCTGCAAGTTTTTTAACTGCAAGATCTTTAGAACAGATTAAGAATGATGTTGCTTATTCTGATCGCAATGTCTCGTTGATAGGAATTAGTGCAGGCATTAGTTATGGTCAGCTAGGATCAACGCATCACTCGATACATGATTTTGCTACATTGAGAGCAATTAATAATATGACAATAGTTGCACCTGCGGATAACTTTGAAGCATCACAAGCTATCAAACAATCTATTTCATATAATCATCCCCTTTACATTAGGTATGGGAAAAAACCAATGATGGATATTCATCCTCCAGGTACAGAATTTAAAATTGGAAAATCTATTGTGGTAAAAAAAGGAGAGGATTTAACAATTGTAGCAACTGGTGAAACATTGCAACGAGCATACTTAGCTAGTGAAATTTTAAAAGAGAGTAATATTCATTGTTCAATTATCAGCATGCATACAATAAAGCCCTTTGATAAAAAAACATTTATAGAATTTTCTAAAAACTCCAAAGTAATCTTAACAGTCGAAGAACATAGTATATTTGGAGGACTTGGTGAATGTTGTGCGAGCCTGGTTGCTCAAAATGATATAAATGTAAAACTCAAAATACTTGGCATACCTGACGAATATATGGTTAATGGATCTCAAGCTGATGTATTAGATCACTATTACATGAGTCCGGAAAAGATAGCTGAAATATCAAAAGACTTACTTAACAAATGAGTTATATAACTATTGACTCAAGTACGTCATCTACGACAGTTATTGTTTTTAACGAAAAATTAGAGATCGTAAAAAGATTTCAAAAGGAACACCGGCAAATAATCACAGATGAGGGTTATATTGAACACGATCTAGAGGAAATTTATCAAAACTTATTAGAGTTAGTTAAAAAAGCATCAGAAATTAAATCAAATCCTAAATTCATAAGTCTTACTAACCAAAGAGAAACATTTACACTTTTTAATAAAAAAGATGGAAAACCAATTCATAATGCAGTTGTTTGGCAGTGCACTAGAGGTCAAAAAATTTGTGAAGATATTTTAAACGATAAGTCAAAAAATAAAGAAATTGTTGATAAAACTGGCCTTAAACCAAATACTTTTTTTTCTGGCAGTAAATTAAAATGGGTTTATGAGAACAAATCAGAAGTTAAATCGAAAATCGACAATGGAGATATCTTATTTGGAACAATCGAAACATATCTCATTTATAGACTTACAAACCTAAATTCTTATGTGACTGATACTACAAATGCATCAAGAACCTTATTATTTAATTGTTTAGAAAATTCTTGGGATCAAAATTTATTAAATATTTTTGATGGCAATAATCTGAAACTTCCAAAAATACTCAATAGTTCAAATATTTTTGGAGAGAGTGATTTTAATAAAGCATTTGAAAAGTCAATACCTATAATTGGAGTTGCTGGTGATGCACAAGCTTCATTTTTTGCAAATTTTTGTTTTGATAAAGGTGATACTAAAATCACGACAGGAACTGGTTTTAACATTCAAACAAATATTGGCCATGAAATGATTATCGATGAAAATTCACTAACCTCCCTGGCTTTCACAAATGATAAAGAGAATATCTACGCATTAGAATGCCTAAACTCATTTGCTGGAGGAACAATTTCATGGCTTAAAAACAATTTAAAATTGATTAATAAGGCTGAAGATAGTGAAGTCTTATCAAAAAAAGAAAAAGATAATAATGGGGTCTATTTAATACCTGCATTTTCAGGTCTAGGTCCTCCATTTTGGATATCTGACGCTAGGGCTGCATTCTTTGGAATAAGTGCTTCTACAAATACTAATCATTTAGTTAGAGCTGGACTAGAATCTGTTGCTTATCAAATGGTTGTATATTTAGAGTTCATGAAAAAATCAAGAAATCTTAATTTAAAAAACTTATCTGTTGATGGAGGTATGGTTAAAAATAAGTTTTTCCTTCAACTTATTAGTAACCTTTTAGAAATTGAGTTAAATATTCCTGAAATGGAGGATATGTCATCTTATGGTGCGTTACTTTTTGGGATGCAATATTATCATAATTTAAAAAATACAAGTGATTTAAAGGATTTTAAGGTGAAAAACTCTAAAATTACTCCTAACAACGATGATACTATCAGAAATTCATTTAGTTCCTGGAAAGAAATAGTTGATAAACATTTCGTGAAAAATCAAGACTAAAAAATTAAAATTTAACTAGCAAGTTGACATGACAATAGGTTATTCTGAACATAAATATATAGAGGAGGAAATAACTATGAGAAAATTATCTCTAGTTCTAGTTTCACTTATGGCTGCTGCTTTTACTTTTGCTACAATGCCAGCAAAAGCAGGAAGCCATGCTGTTGAAGCTTGCTTAATTACAAAAACAGACATCAATCCTTTCTTTGTTAAAATGAAAGAGGGAGCAGAAGCAAGAGCTAATGAATTAGGTGTCAAATTATCATTCTTTGCGGGTAAAGTTGATGGTGACCATGAGACTCAAGTAAGAGCTATTGAGACTTGTATTGCTTCAGGTGCAAAAGGTATTTTAATTGCTGCATCTGACACAAAAGCTATTGTTACTCCATTAAAAAATGCTCAAGACAATGGTTTACTAGTCATTGCTCTTGACACACCACTAGAGCCAATTACAGCTGCAGACTCTACTTTTGCAACTGATAACTTCAAGGCAGGTGAATTAGGTGGAGCATGGGTTGCTGCAAAGTTAGGAGCAGATGCTGCTAATGCTAAAATTGCAATGTTAGACCTTAACGAGAGTCAGCCTTCTGTTGGTGTTCTTAGAGATCAAGGTTTCTTATCTGGATTTGGAATCGATGTAAAAGATGTTTCCAGATGGGGAGACGAAGATGATCCAAGAATTATCTGTAATGAAGTTACAAACGGTAACGAAGAAGGTGGGAGAACTGCAATGGAAAAATGTCTACAAAAAGACCCAGACATAAACGTTGTGTACACTATTAATGAGCCAGCAGCTGTTGGTGCTTATGAGGCATTAAAAGCAGTTGGAAAAGATGATGGTAGCGTTCTTATTGCTTCAGTTGACGGAGGTTGCCCAGGTGTAGCTGACGTTGAAAGAGGAATTATAGGTGCTACATCTCAGCAATACCCACTATTAATGGCTTCACTAGGTGTTGAGGCTATTAAAGCTTGGGCTGAAGATGGTTCAAAGCCTGAAAATACTCCAGGTCTTGACTTCTTTAACACTGGTGTGAACTTAGTTACAGATGATGCTGCTAGCGGAGTTCCATCAATTAGTGTCAAAGAAGGTATGGATAGATGTTGGGGTTAATCCAATAATTTTATTATTCAGGGCAGATTATTCTGCCCTGAAGTTATGATATTTTTTAAATGAATAAAGTTTCTGATGACATTTCTAAAGATCTAAAAGATCAACCTAAATTCACAACTGATATAGGTGAAAAAGATCAAGATCATCACTCTTTTGATTTAGGTGAACAAACTACTCTAAAAAAAATTCAACATTTTCTTCATGGTAATCCAACAATAGTTCCTGTTATTATTTTAATATTAAGCGTTATTGCATTTGGTTTCATCGCTGGAGGAAAATTTTTCTCTGCTTTTAATCTATCTCTCATTGTACAACAAGTTACAATTGTCGGTATTCTTGCAGCTGCTCAAACTTTAATAATATTAACCGCTGGAATTGATTTAAGTGTTGCTGCAATGATGGTTTTAGCATCAGTATTTATGGGTAAGCTTTCTGTTGAAATGGGAGTTCCAACCCTCCCAGCAATAGCAGTAGGGTTTATCTCTGGTATTGCAACAGGTGCTTTCAATGGGTTACTGGTAACTCGTTTAAGATTGCCCCCGTTCATAGTTACTTTAGGAACTTGGAATATATTTTTTGCACTAGTAATTTTCTTTACTGGATCTCAATCTATCAGAAGCTCTGATATTGAGGTAAATGCTCCTCTTCTACACTTTTGGGGTGAAAGAATTAATCTTGGAGGTTTTGTATTCACTTACGGTGCGTTCCTCATGATTGGTATTTTTGTTTTTCTATGGTTTTTACTCAATAAAACTGCTTGGGGGAGACATGTTTACGCAATTGGCGATGATAAGGAGGCTGCTGAGTTATCGGGTATTAGAACTGACAGGATGTTAGTTTCAATTTATGCTGTTGCTGGACTTGTTGTTGCGATTGGAGCATGGGTTTCAATAGGTAGAGTTGGTTCAGTATCTCCAACATCTTTTTATGAAGGTAACTTAGACTCCATTACAGCTGTTGTGATAGGTGGAACTTCTCTTTTTGGTGGAAGGGGCACTATTATTGGTTCTTTATTTGGGGCTTTGATTGTGGGAGTATTTAGCTCAGGTCTGTCCATAGCAGGTCTTGATGTATTGTGGCAAAGATTTGCTTTAGGTTGTCTTATTATAGTGGCGGTAGGAATAGATCAATGGATAAGAAAGGTCTCAGCGTAATGCAGCCAGTGCTGGTAGCAAAGAAGTTATCAAAAAAATACGGTAAAGTTGTTGCACTTGATAGTGCTGATTTAGAGCTTTATCCAGGTGAGGTTTTGGGAGTAATTGGAGACAATGGTGCTGGAAAATCTACACTAATTAAGGTGCTATGTGGTGCTGTTATACCAGATAGCGGTGAAATATTGCTTGATGGTAAAAATGTTACTTTTACATCACCTATAGAAGCAAGAAAATTAGGTATCGAAACTGTTTATCAGAACCTTGCGCTTTCACCTGCCTTATCAATAACTGATAATATGTTTTTAGGAAGAGAAATTAGACAAAAAGGCTTTATGGGTAGCTTTTTAAAATTTTTAGATAAAAAAGCAATGGCAGATGAAGCTAGAAAACGACTGTCTGATCTTGGTCTATTAACCATACAAAATATAAATCAATTAGTTGAAACATTGTCTGGAGGTCAACGACAAGGTGTTGCAGTTGCAAGAGCAACATCATTTGGAACTAAAGTCGTTATTATGGATGAGCCTACTGCAGCTCTAGGTGTTAAAGAAAGTAGAAGAGTTTTAGAGTTAATTGGTGAGGTGAGGTCTAGAGGAATACCCATCATATTAATTTCACATAATATGCCTCATGTTTTTGAAGTAGCTGATAGAATACACATTCATAGACTTGGAACTCGATTATGTGTAATTGACCCTAAGAAACATGAAATGTCTGATGCTGTCGCATATATGACAGGTGCTAAGCAACCACCTCAAAATTAATTTATTAAATTAAATTCAGCAGAAATACTTTTACTAATAACATTTAATCCATTTGGAAGATCATTTTTATAAACTTTATTTTTAATTTGATCATTAGATAGTCCAAAACTCTCCCATCTTTCAATTAATCTTTTTTCTAAAATATCTTTATTACAATCAATCATTATAGTTGTGTCAAAAAAATTATGAATTTTTCTCCATGGTTCTTGATCAAGCAATAAATAATTACCCTCTACTATTATAATTTTTGTATTCTCAGATATTACTAAAGCAGATGATCTTGATAGTTCTAATGATCTATCAAAGATAGGGACAATCACTTCACCCTCGTTTTTCAATCTTAATAAACAATTTAATAAACCCAGTACATCAAATGTTTCTGGTGCCCCTTTTCTCTCAATTAATTTTTTTGTCTCAAGTATATTATTATCAAGGTGGAAACCATCCATTTGAAGAACACTTGATTTATGACTATTTAATATTAGTTCTGACTTTAATTTTTCAGATATTGTGCTTTTCCCAGATGCTGGTGCTCCAGAAATTGCTATAAAATAACGACTTTGATTAATTTTAATAACATTCTCTAATATTTTTTTTACTAATTCTGGGAATTCTACTCTTTGGTTGCTAGACATTTTTTCCTAAATAAAAGCTTTTCCACTTTAAAAATCTGTCTTTTAAGATACCTGTTTGAATTTCATTTTTACCTATAATTTTTTTGACTTTTGGAAGACTAAGGGCTTCACTTGGTTTTAAATTATTGTAACCAAGAAATGCTATTCTAGCAGCTCCAAAAGCAGCCATTGTGTCTGAAGCATCAGTTATTGATAAATCTCTCTCCATCAATGAAGCAAGTATTTGTATCCAGCTGTCATTTTTAGAACCACCTCCTATTACAAAGATGTTATCTAACTTTATACCAGTCTTAACTAAGGATGAATAATTATCATACAAACCAAAAGAAATACCTTCTATTAAACTATAGATTAATGTATTTCGATTAGTGTCTATACCCATTTCGTGAAAACTTGCTCTTACATGAGGATCATTAATTGGTGTTCTCTCACCAGTGAGATAAGGAAGATAATAAGGATATCTACTTACATCAGAAAAATTATTTAAAACAGAATTTAACTCTTTATTAATCTCATCAATTGATGAATTAAAATTATTTATAAACCAATTAACATTTGAGGTGCAAGAGAGCATCACTGACATGAGGTGCCATGTTTCAGGTAAGCAGTGACAAAAGGAATGTATCGCATCATCATAATTTTTTAAAAAGTTTTTTGTTGAACCAAAAATAACACCAGAAGTGCCTAAAGATAATGAAGCATTTCCCTCTTGGTAAAGCCCTAATCCAACAGCGGCTGCAGCATTATCTCCTGCTCCACCAAAAACTTTGCAAGAGTTACTAAAACCATATTTTTCTGCAATCTCTTTTTTAATTACGCCTGTTTGATCTGTCCCCTCACAAGTTTTAGGCATTTGCGAGATATCCATTGAGCCAATATCTAAAAGTTTATTAGACCAAGTTCTATTTTTTACATCTAACCAATAAGTGCCTGCTGCGTCTGACAAATCACTAAAAAACTCTCCTGTTAAATAAAATCTTAAATAGTCTTTCGGCAATAAAACCTTTGCAATTGAATTAAAATTTTCACTTTCGTGTTCTTTCATCCATAAGATTTTTGGTGATGTAAAACCAGGCATTGCTATATTTCCAGCTATATCCATAACAGTTTCGTCAGCCATAATTTGACTGCACTGCCTAAAACTACGCGTATCATTCCATAGTATACAAGGCCTTATGACCTTATGATTTTTATCAATACAAGTTGCACCATGCATATGTCCGGAAAAAGATACAGCTTTGATCTGCGATAAATCAAATTTTAAAACTATTTGTTTGATACACTGATCTAATGCTTTTATCCAAAATGATGGATCTTGTTCTGACCAACCATTTTGCGGAGTGGACAATGGTATATCTTCACTATTGACACTAAACAAGATTTCTTGTTTTTCTCCAAGTAGCAAACACTTCATCGAAGAAGTACCAAGATCAATACCTAAATACATTTTTATATTATATATAGAATAAAACTATTTTCTATTTATAGAATTGAGTATAATCAGATTATGAAGAAGTCTTTAGATCAAAAAATTCTTAGAATAAAAAAAAATAAATATTCGCCAAGAGACTTCATTATAGCAGATGCTAAAGATGGTGATTTAGCAATGGGTGTCACAACACCTGGATCAAAAAGAAATGAAAATGGAAAAATACTAAAAGAATATAAAAACCTAGTAGATTACAAAAATGCGATGATATCAATGACTAAATCTGATTTAGTAGATATTATGCTGATGTCTGCATCAGTTGGTGAAGATCTCGTAAAAAGAAATTTATTTAAAAATTCAACTATTACACCTGCAATTAGAATGAATGATACGACTGATATCTGGCTTATGAGAAATGGAAATTATAGAAAAACTAACCCTAGACCTTTTCGGTCTGCTCAAATGGACAAAGTAAGTAAGTTAGTTAACCTAGGTTTATTTTCTGTAACGTTTTCTAATAATGTTGACTATGACCTTGCAATGTTAAATGCCTATAAAGAGTTTAGAATTGAAGCTTCTAAATATAAATTCAAACATTTTTTAGAAGTATTCAATTCCCCAATTGATCTAAATATGAACATAAGACAAATGGGTGATTACGTTAACGATTGCATTATAAAAGCAATAGCTGGGCAGACTAAAGATGAGAGACCTCTTTTTTTGAAAATAGCTTACAATGGTCCAAAAGCAATGGAGGAGCTAGCCAGCTTCGATCCTGAAAATCTTATTGTTGGCATTCTTGGGGGTAGCAAAGGCACAACAAGAGATTGTTTTGAATTAATAAAAAAAGCCAGTCAATATGGTGCAAAAGTAGCTTTGTTTGGTAGAAAAATAAACTTAGCTGAAGATCCCATCTTATTAGTAAAAATTATGAGAGAAGTTGTTGAAAATAACATTAAACCTATAGATGCTGTTAAATTTTACCATTCTGAATTAAAGAAAAATAAACTCATACCTGACAGGAAGCTTTTAAAAGACGTTGAGATCACTGAAAAAGTTTTAAAATTATAATTTAGATATATTAGGTAAATTTCCAGAGGAAGCATTAACTTTCATCATAGATGTCCCAGCTGCATGAGCCTTTTTGAGAGTTTTTTTTATGTCCCAATTTTCATGTATTCCAAATATAAACGCTGCACAAAAAGCATCTCCAGCACCAACCGAATTTATTACTCTGCTTTTTGGTAAAACCTTTGATTTAGTATAGATTTTTTTTGATCTATCAAAATAGAGCGACTCAGTTGGACTATGAATAACAACTCCTCTAATAATGCCCTTTTTGAAAACTTTACTAATTAACTCAGTTAAGATTTTTTGATTAAGTTTTTTATTAAAGTCGTAAATTTTTTTATTAAATAGTATCTCTGCTTCAATTTCATTCAAAAGCAAATAATCGGTGAATGGCAATGAGCTTTCAATAATATTTTTGTATTTAGGGTGCTTATTTGAAACTAAATCTAAAACTGTTATCACATTTTTACTTTTAGCTTTTTTTAAAACTTTTGATAAACGAGTTTTTTTGTCAACATCAAATTTGTCCAATTTACCTAGTAGTGTAATATATCCGACATAAAGAACTTTAGGTGCAGTTTTTAATTGGTTTATTTTAAAATGTTTTTTGTCAAGTAAGCTGTTTGCCCCTGGATAATATAAAAAAGTTCTTTCTTTTTGTTTTTCAAACATACAAACGGTATGAGAAGTAGAAATTTGCTTTGATACAATCAAATATTTAGTCTCTATTTTATTTTCTCTACAATGTTTCTTTATAATTGATGCATCTGTATCAAGTCCAATTGATCCCATTGCGTACATTGGATGTTTAAATCCTAAAGAATTTAAATCTGTTAAAACATTTGATGGACCTCCACCTACGCATTGAAAAGTATTCGAAATTGGCTCTAATTTACCTCTCTCAGGTAAATTATCTATTTTGTAAGTGGTATCTACACACCACATTCCAAGGCCAATTATACCTCTTTGCATTATATTTCATTCCAGAGAGGATGAATCGCAACTTCATCTTCTTCAATTTCAGTAAACCTTCCTACACTTTCTAAAAAATAGTTATCTTTATTATCATCGTTGACTTGAGAAACTTCTCCTGCCATAACCATTCCTGAACCCTCAGCTGAGTAAAATTTATGATATATGTTTCTTTCAACAGTGACGCTCTGACCTCTTTTTAAAATTAAGGGTTCTCTTGGTGCTACGGAAACTATTTCACCATCAACAAGAACATCAATTTTAGAGTTTAATTCAATTTGATTTGAGTCGACTTCTAAAAATTCAATTACTAATTCCCCACCTCCCCGATTAATTATATCTTCTAGTTTTACCTTATGGCTATGAAAAGGAATTTCTTGACCTTCTCTCATAAACAATAACTTTTCAGCATAGGGTTTGTCATCGTTATTACCCTGTATTCCATTCCTTATACAAAACAAGGTGATACCTTTTTTTTCAAATTCGCCTTTACCAAAATCAGTAACATCCCAGCCCATTTGATGATTTTTTAAATAATTTTTTAAGTTAGGATTATTGTTGTACTCTTCTTTAGACCAATAGCCCCATTTAGGTAGAACCCACGAATATCTATCGATCATGTCTTTAGCTTCAGATATTGCTGCATTTATTTCAGATCTTTTCATTTAAACTTAGATTATCAAAAAAATAAATAATTGATATAATCAAGTAATGAAGACAATAATTGTTGATCCTTTTCCAAGACAAATGAATCTTATTTTCTCTAAAGATAAGCTTGTTTATTTAAAAAAAAATTTCAAACTTATTAACGCACCAATAAAAAATAAAAAACAATTTTATCAAAACAATATATCAAAAGCAGATTTTATAATTGGACAACCTGATCTTCCGAATTCAATTTTAAAAAAGGCAGCAAAACTTAAAGCTATATTCAATGTTGAGAGCAACTTCATGGACAATATGGATTATGAATATTGTTTTAGAAATAGTATCTATATTCTATCCACTGCTCCTGTTTTTGCTCAAACAGTTGCTGAAATAGCAGTTGGTTTTACTTTATCTCTCAAAAGGGAAATTCATCAATCACATATTGATTTTATTAATAATAAAGAAAAATATGGATTGGAAAGTAATATGAATTCTAGTTTATTGCAGAATAACACTGTCAGTTTTATTGGTTTTGGAGATCTGGCCAAAAAGTTAAAACCCTTGTTAGAGCCTTTCACAAATAATTTTCTTGCATACGACCCTTGGCTTCCAAGAAAGTTGCTTGAAGATAATAATTGTAAAATTAATTCTCTTAATGAAATATTTAAAAAATCAGATGTGATATATGTTCTAAGTTCGATCACGACAAAAAACAAACATATGATTGATAAAAAGCTACTGAATCTGATGAAACAAAATTCTTGTTTACTAATTTTAAGTAGGGCTAATGTAGTGAATTTTAAAGACCTGCTAAAAATTTCAAAAAAAAGAAAAATAAAAGTTGCAACAGATGTATTTCCCGAAGAACCAGTAAAAAAAGATGATCCCATACGTAAATCAAAAAATATTCTTTTCTCAGCACATAGAGCGGGAGCTCTAGAGTCTGTATTTTATGAAATGGGCGAAATAGTGTTTGAAGATTTAAAACTTATAAATAAAGGTCTCCCTCCAAAGCTTTGCAGGAAAGCAGAGCTAGAGACTGTCAGAAAGCTAAGATCCAAACCAGTGAAGATTAATTAATTAAGTTGAATTCAAGGAATTAATTTAGTTCTATATACCATGCTTATTAATATTGATCCTATTCTCGGTCCAGAGGTTTTGCACACTCTAAGAGCAATGGGACATGGAGATAAATTAATTTTATGTGACTCAAATTTTCCTGCCTATTCGATGAACTCCAGAGTTCATCGTATTGATGGTGTAAATGCTTCAAGAGCCGCCGAGGCTATACTCTCCGTATTTCCTCTAGATAGCTTTGTTGACTCTCCTATTCAAAGGATGGAAATTGATGGAAATCCAGATCAGTTAAATGAAGTTCACCAAGAAATAATTGACATAACTAAGAAAATCTCAGGAGAAAATTGGAAAATTTCATCTATTGAGAGGTTTAAATTTTATGATGAAGCCAAGAAAGCATTTGCCATAATAACAACAAACGAAACTAGACCATTTGGATGCTTTATCTTAACTAAAGGAGTTGTCAAACCTGATGGTACTGTTTGGGTACTAGATAAGTGAGTATTTGTGTATTTGGGATATTCGTTGCAGATCTATGTTTTTTTGCAAATGATATTCCAATTCCAGGTCAAACAATATTAGGAAAAAAATATATTATCGGACCAGGTGGTAAAGGATCTAACCAAGCAATTGCAGCAGCAAGAGCTGGGGGTAATGTATCTTTTATAAGCAAAGTAGGTAAAGATAACTATGCCGATCTTGCAATCTCTTTATATGAGAGAGATAAAATAAATTATGATGGTTTGGTTATCTCTGAAAATGAATCAACTGGTGCTGCAGGTATTTTGATTAATGAAAAAACTGGGCAAAATGCAATAAATGTTGTTCCAGGAGCTGCTGGTACAATTGATGAAAAGTTAATCGACTCAAAGATAAATATAATAGAGTCTTCTCATGTTTTCTTAACTCAGTTAGAGACACCAAAAGAGGTAACACTCTATGCTATAAAAAAAGCAAAGAATTTTAATTGTACAACAATTCTAAATCCAGCACCCGCCAGTGAAATAACCGATGATAACTTTCAATATTTTGATTTTTTTACCCCCAATGAAACGGAAGCGAGTTTTTATTACGGTCAATCAATTAAAAATGAGGAAGACTGTAAAAAAGCAGGAAATTTTTTTTTAGATAAAGGGATAAAGAATATAATTATTACACTTGGAGAAAATGGTTGTTATTTTAAAAACAATAAAGAGGAGTTTATAGTACCTGCTTCTAATTTAAAAAAACCAGTAGTTGACACAACAGGTGCGGGAGATGCATTTAATGGGGCTTTAAGTGTGGCAATCTCTCAAAATAAAAACTACAAAGAAGCTATTGAGTTTGCTAATCTTGTGGCAGGTGTTTCTGTTACAAGGGAGGGAGCAGCAAATTCAATGCCATACAAAGAGGAATTACTTTAAAAATGCCATATATTTCAGACAAAAATCGCTATCAAAAAATGCATTATAGAAACTGTGGTGATAGTGGTTTAAAACTACCTGTCTTGTCAATAGGGTTATGGCATAACTTTGGTGGCAATGGAATGGCTTCAGAGTCTAAAAAAATTCTTTTTGAGTCTTTTGATGCAGGAATTACTCATTTTGATTTAGCAAATAATTATGGACCACCTTATGGCAGTGCTGAGTCTAATTTTGGAAAAGTCATGAAAAGTGATCTTGGAAAATACCGTGATGAGTTAATTATATCGTCTAAAGCAGGTTACGATATGTGGGATGGACCCTATGGTGAATGGGGTTCAAAAAAACATGTAATTGCTAGTTGCGATCAAAGTTTAAAGAGGATGAAACTGGATTATGTAGATATATTTTATTCACATCGTTTTGATCCAAATACACCTCTTGAGGAAACAGCTGATGCTTTAGAAAGTATCTATAAAGCTGGTAAGGCCCTGTATATTGGTGTCTCTTCTTACTCCTCCAATAAGACAAATAAAATGATTTCAATTTTAAAGAGCAAAGGAATCAAATTATTAATTCATCAACCTTCTTATTCATTAATTAATCGATGGATTGAAAAAGATTTAACAAAAACTCTCATAAAAAAAGGGGTTGGTTGTATCGCCTTTTCTCCTCTCGCCCAAGGTTTTTTATCTAATAAATATTTAAGAGGAATTCCCAAAGTTTCAAGGGTTAATGAAAATAGCTCATTCAGCAAAGATTTAATAACGAAAAAAAATACTAAAATTATTAATGAACTCAATAAAATTGCAAAAAGAAGAAATCAATCTCTATCCCAAATGGCTATAGCATGGGTATTAAATAATCCTGCAATAACTTCTGCTTTAATTGGAGCTAGAACCGTAAAACAGCTTAAAGAAAACTTAGCTACACTTGATAATTTAAAATTTTCAAAAAAAGAAATCAAAGAAGTTAATAGAGTTGCAAAAGAAGGAGATATAAATATTTGGGCTCCATCTAGTGCTCATTAACTAGTTGATTTTTTATCCAACTTATTAGATTAAATTTTAATCCACTTATTTTTCTTTATAGACGCAAATATTGCATCTAATACCTTCATATTTTTTTTTGCATCTTTTAAATCATAATCTGCTTTAGTCTTATTCAATAGTTCATTAGAAAATTTTGTAACTTGATGCTCATATTGATCAGCTGCTGGGAAGACTTTTATTGTATTTTCTTTACGATAAATAGATTTTCCATTGTAAATAACTACTGTTGTGGGCTTAGTTGCAATTGCATTAAAAGGATTTTCTACTATCAAAGTTTTTTTTGTACCTAAAATTGTTACTTGTTGAGAAAATGTACTTTGAGTTGCAACAATAAAAGATGAGTATATTTCTCCAAAATCTAAAACTACAGATGAAAGAATGTCTGTTTTAAATTTTTTATCATTTTTTGCTAACCCAACAACTCTCTTTGGTTCTTTATCTAACAAAAATCTTGATATTACAGTGGGGTAACATCCAATATCATAAATAGCTCCTCCTCCAAATTTTTTAATGTTTCTTATATTTTGAGGATTTTTATTATTGTATGAAAATACTGTTGAAATGCTTGATATTGATCCTAATTTTCCTGACTTTATATATTTTTTCACCCATTGCCATTGAGGATGATGTCTAACCATAAAAGCCTCTTTGATGACAACTTTATTCTCAGAAGCGTATTTCATTAAAGGGTCAATGTCTGTCGCTTTTAGTGATATAGGCTTTTCCAATAAGATATTTTTTTTGTTTTTGCATGCTTCGATGCTTGATTTGATATGTAAATGATTGGGTAAAGGGTTATATATAACATCGATTTCTTGGTCTTTGTAAAGCTCTTGATAGGAGCCATAGCTTTTGTCGATTTTAAATTTTTGTGCTAATTTTTTAGCCCGTAATGTATTGCGACTTGCAATAGCAACTAATTTGCTATTTTTAGATTTTAGAATAGCGGGTATTACATGCTCCCAACCGATTTTTGCCGAACTTAGAATTCCCCAATTTATAATCTTCTTTTTCATAGAAAAAACTTACACCTGTTTCAGTGTTATTTCTAATTAAATTAAAGATTTTAATGAAATATCAAAAACATATAATGTTTTAAATATTTATCTAAATTATGAATTATAAAATAGGCATTGATTACGGTGGAACGAAAATTGAAGGTATTCTAATCAATGATAAAGGAGAAGAAATTCTTAGAAAAAGGTCAGGTTATGAAAAAAATTATGAAAGTGGTGTTTATACAATAAAAAATTTAGTTGAAGAATTTGATAAGAACACTAATTCTAAAAATTCAGTTGGGATCGGGATACCTGGGTCTTCCTCTAAAGAAAATGGTTTGATAAAAAATGCAAATAGTATTTGGTTAAATGGAAAACCATTCAAAAAAGACCTAGAAATGAGTCTAGATCGTGAAATCAAAATAATGAATGATGCAAATTGTTTTGCATTATCAGAGGCAATTGATGGATCTGGTGCAAATTATAATACTGTCTGGGGAGTGATAATTGGTTCTGGTTTTGGGGGTTCTTTTGTTCATAACAAAAAAGTAGTTGAGGGTGTAAATCAAGTTGCAGGAGATTGGGGTCATCAACCATTACCCTACCCTAGTAAAGAGGAGTGGGATTTAAATTTGAAATGTCCAGTTGATAATTGTGGCAGACCATTATGTGCAGAACAATTTATCTCTGGCATTGGATTTACTAATATTTTCAATAGAAAATATAAAACAAATTTCACAACTAAAGAAATAGTAGATTTAGAATTAAATGGAGACGAACGTGCAAAAAAAGAATTTGACTTATATGAGGATAGGTTTGCTAGGCTCATTGCTGTCATGATTGGTATAGTCGACCCTGATGTTATAATTTTAGGTGGGGGTATGTCTAATATTGAAAGACTTTATTCAAATATTCCAAAACTACTTCCCAAATATACATTTAGTGATAAAGTAAGAAATAAGATCTTGCGAAATACTCATGGTGACTCAAGCGGAGTACGAGGAGCAGCATGGTTGTGGGACTCAGATAAATTTTAAATGAAAAAAATTGGAATTCTAACAAGTGGTGGGGACTGTGGTGGTTTAAATGCAGCAGTAAGATCGATATTTTTTAGAGCAAAAAATACATACCAGATGGAAGTTATGGGAATTCGTGATGGTACAGTTGGATTAATGCAAAGACCTGTAGCTTATGTTCCATTAGATTATCAAACTTTTAGCGGCTCTCTTCTTAGACAAGGAGGGACATTTTTGGGAACAACGAGTAAGGGTAATCCTTTTAAATTTCCAATGCCTGATGGTGAATATAAAGATAGATCTCAAGACATTATTGATGGTTACAAAGAGTTAGAACTTGATGGACTTATTGTTATAGGAGGTGATGGAAGTATGTCGATATTAACTGAAATTGCTAAGAGGGGTGATTTAAATATTGTGGCCATACCGAAAACAATTGACAATGATGTTGGGGCTACTGAAAGCTCAATTGGTTTTAATACTGCCGTAAATGTTGCTACTCAAGCACTTGATAACTTACAAACAACTGCTGCTAGTCATCAAAGAACAATGATTTTAGAAGTTATGGGAAGAGATGCTGGGCATATAGCCATTAATGCTGGTATAGCTGGTGGAGCTGACGTAATCCTAATTCCTGAATTAAATTACTCCATAAAAGGAATAGTTAATAAACTAACAGAAATGAAAAATAGAGGAATTGTGCACTCTCTAATTGTTGTAGCAGAGGCAGTAAAAACAGAAAATGGAAAAAGCTATACTATTGAGTACGCCGATGGTCAAAAAAGACTTGGTGGTATAGGAAACTATTTATCAGAGGAAATAATGAAAAGCACTGACATAGAATGCAGGGTTACTTCTTTAGGGCATGTTCAAAGAGGTGCGCCCCCTACTCCACGTGATAGAATTTTAGCAAGTGCGTTTGGTGTGTATGCTGTTGATTTAATTGCTAAAGGAAAATTTGGAAGAATGGTCGCCTGGAAAGATAGAAAAGTTGTCGATGTTCCAATTAGTGAAGGAATTTCAACTTATAAAGTTGTGGATAGATCTGATCCTCTGATTGAAACTGCTTTAGCTCTTGGAGTTTATGTTGGTGATATAAAGTGAATGTTCACACCAATAGAAAAAATTTCAAATCTTCAAGAATTTAAAAAAAATATTTTCAATGGAAAAATTTTTGTATTTCAAAAATCAAAAACATCCAATGAATTAGTCACACAAATAAAAAAAAAAGTACAAGTTATTTATGAAGGTGAATTAGAAAAAATACACTATTTAAAAAATTCTGAAGATATAAGTAAAGATATTGTATCAAAATTAAAAAACCACGAAACTTTTAGAAAACTATTTACAAACTTTTTAAACGAAATTGGGTATAACAAAGGTGGGACCTTTTGGGATCGATTCGTAGTTAGAGTGGCACCAGCAGAAAATAACTTACCTTACAGAGAGGCATCTAGAATAAATATTCATCGTGATACTTGGGGCACAAATTTGTATCAACAAATTAATTGGTGGGCACCAGTCAGCAATGTTGAGGAAAAAAATACTATGATTTTTTATCCAGATTATTTTGATGTTCCAGTTAAAAACACTACTTCGACTTGGGACTTAAACATTTATTTAGCCAATAGAAAAAAAGGTGATTTTTCTTATCCCTCAGCACCACAATTAAAAGAGGACTTGCCCAGCAATATTAATAAAATTCCAGTAACTATAAAACCAGGAGAAATTTTATGTTTTTCAGGTGCCCACTTACATAGCTCATCAAAAGAAAAGTCTGAAAATACGAGGATAAGCTTTGAAATTAGAACTATTTGTGAAAACGACTTAAATAGTTCAGCACAAGCCCCAAATGTGGACTGCGATTTGCAATGGAAGTTCCCAAAAATATTTAAAAAAATTAATGACAATTCGCCCCTGAAAATAACTAGCTGATTATTTTATTTTTTGCTAATTTGCTGTAGTGAAGAAAAAATATTCAATATTTAGCCTTGCTAAAAATGCACTATCTGGCCATAAAGAGTGGCCAAAAATGTGGAGAAGCCCGGAACCTAGAGAGTTTTATGATGTCATAATAATTGGTGGTGGGGGTCATGGACTAGGAACTGCATATTACTTAGCAAAAGAACATGGATTAAAAAATATTGCAGTAATCGAAAAGGGTTGGCTTGGTGGAGGTAACACAGGAAGAAATACCACTATTATAAGATCAAATTATTTATGGGATGATAGTGCTCATTTGTACGAACACTCTTTGAAGTTATGGGAAAACCTATCAAGTGAACTCAATTACAATGTGATGTTTAGTCAAAGAGGGGTAATGAATTTAGCCCACAACGAACATGATATAAAAGAAATTAAAAGAAGAGTGAGCGCGAATAATTTAAATGGTATTGACTCATTTTGGTTATCTAAAGAAGAAATTCAAAAAAAGGTTCCTATCATGAACACTGACAATCTTCGATATCCAGTACTAGGTGCGTCTTACCAACCTCGTGGTGGTGTAGCAAGACACGATGCAATAGCATGGGGTTTTGCAATGCGCGCTGATGAGATGGGTGTTGATATAATTCAAAATTGTGAGGCACATCAAATTAGGACTAAAAATGGAACAATAGAAGGTGTCGAAACTTCCAAGGGTTTTTTAAGGGCGAATAAAATAGGAGTTGTTGCTTCAGGACATACTGGTGTTTTAGCAGAGAGTGCCGGTATCAGATTGCCTTTACAAAGTAAGCCACTTCAGGCTCTTGTTTCTGAACCAATCAAACCCATCATTGATACCGTGGTAATGTCATCTGCAGTTCATGCTTATGTCAGTCAATCTGATAAAGGTGAATTAGTTATTGGAGCAGGAACCGATAGTTATAATTCTTTCACTCAAAGAGGTGGTTTTAATATTATTGAAGATACTATAAGAGCTATGGTCGAGCTTTATCCAGTATTTGGCAAAATGAAAATGCTTCGTCAATGGGGCGGTATTGTTGATATCTGCCCAGATGCTAGTCCTATTATTAGTAAATGTGACATTGATGGTTTATTTTTTAATTGTGGCTGGGGAACAGGTGGTTTTAAAGCTACTCCTGGAAGTGCAAATGTTTTTGCACATACCATTGCAAAAAATGAACCTCATCAAATTAATAGTGCTTTTAATCTTGATAGATTTGCAAGTGGAAGATTAGTCGACGAACACGGTGCTGCAGCCGTAGCACATTAATAAATATGCTCATAATCAATTGCCCTTATTGCGGCCCACGGGATCAATCGGAATTTTCAAATGGAGGAGAAGCGCATGTAAAAAGACCCGATGGATCAAAAGAAATTGGTGATCGTGAGTGGGGAGAATATGTTTTTATAAGAGCAAATCCAAAAGGTTTGTTTTATGAGCGCTGGGTTCACACACATGGTTGTCGAAAATGGTTTAATTGTGTTAGAGATACATCTACTGATGAAATTTTGGTGACCTACAAGCTCGATGAAAAAAAACCAAATTTAAATAATTTCAAAAGTGTTGTTAAAACGCCATCTGGGGAACCAGAAGTTGGTTCAGGTAATTTTACGGTTGAGAAATGAAATCTATAAATTTAAAAGAAAATCAATTTATTCAGTTTCATCAAAAAATTAGCTTCAAGTTTGATGGGGTCAAATATTTTGGCTACAAAGGTGATACTATAGCCTCAGCTCTATTAAGAAATAATATTAATCTTGTCGGAAGAAGTTTTAAGTACCATAGGCCAAGAGGAATTTATACATGTGGTATAGAAGAACCAAACGCTCTAGTCCAAATAATTAGTGAATATTCCGAACCAAACACAAGAGCAACTATAAAAAAAATTTATGAAGGTATGGAAATTGAAAGTCAAAACAGATGGCCTTCTCTTGAAAACGATTTTGGAAGTATCAATAACTTATTTTCTCCAATTTTTACTGCTGGTTTTTACTATAAAACATTCATGGGGCCGCATAAGAAATTTTGGAAAAATTTGTATGAACCCCTTATTAGAAGAGCCGCTGGATTGGGTAAACCTCCCAAAGATTTCAAAGGCATAAGCAATCATATCCATCACAACGTCGATGTTACAATTATAGGTGGAGGATTAAATGGACTTCTAGCAGCTAAATCTTTCATCAACTCAAATTATGATGTGTTATTAATTGAATTTGAAGAGCAACTTGGCGGCATTATCAATAATTCAAACAAAATTTCATTAATAGATAATAAAGAGCCTAAAGATTGGTTAAAAGAAACTATACAAGAAATAGAAGAATCCAAGAATGTAAAGATTTTAAAGAATACACTTGTTACAACTTATAATTACATAAATCATCTTATAGCCATTGAAGATAGATTTGTCGGCTCTAAACCGATAGAAGGAAAAGTTAATAGCACTTTACATAAGATACGTACAGGTCACACAATATTATGTAATGGACACATTGAGAGATTTTTATCTTTTCAAAATAACGATCTCCCAGGCATAATGTTAAGCTCTTCCTTTGAAAAATATATGTGCCGATATGGACTAGCACCTTCTAAAGAACCTGTTATTTTCAGTAATAATTCGAATTCAAACAGCTTAGTTTATAGTCTTATAAAAGCTGGTTTAAAACCAAAAGCATATATCGACTCACGATCCGGGGAAGAAATTGAGCCAAATTTATTTGACTTGATAAGAAAAAATGATGTTCCTCTCTATACAAATTCACAAATAAAAGGAGCATTTGGAAACAAAAAAATTGAAAAAATTCTTGTTGAGGATAGTTCTGGTGCTTTAAATGAAATTAAATGTGACTGCTTATGTTTGTCAGGTGGAATAAATCCAGATGTTCACTTGTTTACTCAATCAAAAGGTTTATTAGATTGGGATGAGAAAGATTTAACTTACAAACCATCAAAACCTTTTCAACCTACCATAACTCTTGGTTCTGCTTCAGGACAATTTAATTTTGATAATTTAAATTCTGATGTAAATGAAAAATTGAAAACTTTTAAAGTCAAAAAATTAGACGTAAAACTCGAATTAAATACAAACACTAAGTATAACATTGAAAAATTGTGGGAGGTCTCTCCACAAAAGAAATCATTATGGGCTAAATCATTTATTGACTTACAAAATGATGTTACAACTAAAGATATCCGTCAAGCAATAACAGAGGGTTTTGATAGAATTGAACATTTGAAAAGATATACAACAAATAGTATGGGCACCGATCAAGGTAAAATAAGTAGTATTAACGCACTGGGAATAGTTTCTGATCTTCTGGATAAAAAAGTAAATGAAGTTGGCACAACTATTTATCGACCACCCTATGCTCCTTTAAGTTTTTCTGCAATAGCCGGTAGAAATTGCTATGAGTTTTATGACCCAGAGAGAAAATCGCCAATACATAGTTGGCACTTAAAAAATGGTGCAATTTTTGAGGATGTTGGGCAATGGAAAAGGCCATGGTATTTTCAAATTAATAAAGATGAGTCTATGCATGATGCTGTTCAACGAGAGAGCAAAAATGTAAGAGAAAACGCAGGTATTTTAGATGGTAGCACATTAGGAAAAATTGAGATCAAAGGTGAGGATGCGTTGGAATTTATGAATTTAATTTACACAAACAGTTTTACTAAGATGAAGCAAGGTTCTGCAAGATATGCTCTTATGTTGGGGGAAGATGGAATGGTAAAAGATGACGGGATAATTTGTAAAATTTCTGATCAGCATTTTATTGCCACTACAACTACTGGAGGTGCTGCTACTGTTTTAGGTTGCATGGAAGAATATGCTCAAACCGAGTGGCCAAATTTAAAAGTTTTTATGAACTCGATTACAGAGCAATATGCAACTTTCAACATTAGTGGACCAAAAACCAGAGAAATTATGAAAAAAACCTTTCCAAATATCAATTTTAGCAATGAGGAGTTTCCATTTATGACTTTCCAATTTCATGAATTTAATGGTATTCCAATACGAATTCTTAGAGCAAGCTTTACTGGGGAGTTAGGTTACGAAATATATATTCCGTCAAATAGTGCCCCTAAAATTTGGGATAACATTCAAAGTGTTGGAAAAGAATTTGGTCTTGCTCCCTACGGCACAGAGGCAATGCATCTTCTAAGAGCAGAAAAAGGTTACATTATTGTTGGCCAAGACACAGATGGTTCTATAACGCCTATAGATTTGGGACTTAGCTGGATGATTGGTAAATCAAAAAAAGATTTTTTAGGTAAAAGATCACTTACTCGGTCTGATACTATAAGAGAAGATAGAAAACAACTTGTTGGTATAATTCCCTCGAATAAAGCTGATAAACTAGAGGAAGGACAACATATCATTCTTGATAAAGAAATTAAATCTCCTGTCCCAATGCTTGGTCATATTACATCCTGTTATTATAGTTCTACTTTAGGTCATGATTTTGCATTAGCTGTTATAAAAAATGGCCACTCAATGATTGGAACAAAAGCTTACGCTTCTACATCAAGTATGAGTACAACTGGTGTGGATATAGTAAAACCCGTTTTTTATGATGAAGATAATAAAAGGTTAGTTTCATGACTGAATTAATCCGATCTGATGGTATTGAAATAAAAAAAAAAGTTATACAACAAATTCTGTTAAGAGGATCTGGTGACTCAAAATTTAATAATCACATAAACAAATCTTTAAAGCTTTTACCTCCATCAGATAATTTAAGGATAATCTCAAATGATAATTATACTTTAGCAAAAATGTCTTTTGATCAATGGAATTTAATATTTGAAAAAGAAATTGAAATTAAAAAGCTCAACAAAATATTAGATGATTTAAATAAATCACCCTTAATATTAGCTACAAATATTTCTGACTCACAAGTATTTTTTGAAATTCAAGGTGAAAATAGTTTTAATATATTAAATAAATTAACGCATTTTGACTTTAGAGATAAATCCTTTAAAAAATCCACTGCCGCACAAACATTATTAGCGAGAGTAGACTGTTCTATTTTTAATCTTGATCTTAAATTATTACTGAGTTGTAATCGATCGTTTGCTGACTATCTTGAGGATCGTCTTATTGACGCGGTTAACTATTAAGTTTTTTTTCATATTGACATCAAATTTTGGAACTGATTAGGTATTTTTAGAGGAATAAATGGCAAGAAAATCAAGAATAATAATCGTTGGTAGTGGTATTGTTGGAGCGAGCACCGCCTATCATTTAGCTCAATTGGGTTGGAAAGATATGATTATACTTGATCAAGGGCCATTGTTTGAAACTGGAGGCTCTACAAGTCATGCACCAGGAGGTGTGTTTCAAACTAATCCTTCACGAATGATGTGTAAATTTGCACAGTACACAGTTGACTTACTTAGATCCTTATCATTTGAGGGAAAACCTTGTTTTCATACTGTTGGAGGAATTGAAGTATCGAAGACAAAAGAGAGACATCAAGACCTTTATCGAAAACTAGGTATAGCTCACAGTTATGGATTAACTGATGCAAAAATAATCACTCCAGATGAAGTTCTAAAAATGAGCCCCTATATTGATCCAGAAAAAATTCACGGGGGATATTATGTTCCAACTGATGGTTTAGCAGCACCTGTAAGAGCAGTACGAGCAATGGCAAAATATGTTACTGATTTAAAAGCAGGGGAATTCTTTGGTGATACAGCAGTTAATGGTTTTAAAATTCAGAATAATCAAATTCGTGGTGTACAAACATCTAAGGGTGAATATGAAGCCGATATTGTACTTGTCTCAACTGGTATCTGGGCTCCAAAAATGGGAAGACTTGCGAACATATC
>CABYUJ010000011.1:0-48995 GCA_902522155.1 uncultured Alphaproteobacteria bacterium
TAAAGAATATTTAAATAATATTTTTGATGATCTTTAATAAAGAATATAGTTAATTGATATATTTCTTAGCAAATGATTACAGTTCTAGTTAAATTTAAGATATCTGATGATCTTAATTTAAAAACTCTCAAAGAAAAATTTATTGAAACTTCTGAAATATATACAGATGTAGAGGGACTTCTGAGAAAAAATTATATAGCAGATATTGAAAATGGATTTGCTGGGGGAGTCTACACTTTTTTAACAATAGAAAATGCTAAAACATGGTTTAATAAAGATAGAATTAAGTGGATTACAGAACGTTACTCTGAACCAGAAATCACATATTATGAGAGTCCAGTAATAGTGGATAATGAAAATAATAAAATAATATCTTAATCAAATTTTTTAAATAAATGTTAATTGTAACAATTTAATACTTTAGATATTTTTAAAAAAATTTATTTTAATTATTGTGAAGCATGATTTTAACAGAATTGATCGTTTACCTCCTTATATATTTGGAGAGATAAATAAACTTAAAGCAAAACTTATATTGAGTGGGAATGAATTTAGATATTACAAAATTATCAATTGATGAATTAAAAACATTTAAGAAATTTAATAGAGAATTTTTACCAAAAATTAAAAAATTAGATTTTAATTTTGCTGATATGAAAAAAGGAGAATTAATGCTCATATCAACCCCAAAAGATATTATAAAATTTATTAAAAAAACTCCCTCTACCAAAAAGTATAACTTTAAAGATATTAGACTAAAGTTGGCTAAAAAAAGTAAAGCGGACAATACTTGTCCAGTAACTTTTGGTATATTTCTAAGATTGGCAATAGATTATTCACTTATAGAAACAAAATATTTAAAACTTGAATGCCCCAACTTTCCTTTTTGGAGAGTTGAATACGATAAAAAAAGTAATGTTTATAAGAAAATAAGAAATTTTGATAATCTACTTAAGAAATATGATGGTCATTAAACTTACACAAAACTTACACAATTTAAAAAATGGCTTTAAAATAGTTGATAAACAATGATATTTTTAGCATCTACTATTGAATGGGAATAAAGAAATGAAATATTTTATTGTAGTTTTTTTGTTTATTTTTAGTTTTGCTAAAGCTGATAATATTTTACCATTTCAGGCAGGTCAGGGATTTGATGAGAAATATTTATGGGGAGAGGCTAATAGTGATAAAAAAAAATGGCTCATCCCTAAAAAAATTCTCAAAGATCAATTTCTTGCTAAATTATTAGCTTATGATAAATCACAACCTTGGTTTACTCTGCATGATTTTATAGCGACTGGTGATTTTAATAGAGACGGTGTACAGGATTATGTTGTAACAGTTCTTAATCTTGATAAGAATTTTAAACAAAAGTTAGATCCAAATCTTGGGATATATGTTTGTAAAGCTGATAAAAACGCTGGCGCTTGTTTAGCAGAAGCCGGAGTAACTCAACACAATTATCAAATTATTCTTGGTCAATCAAAAACAGGTAGAGCTAAAGGTAATGAATCTTTTTGGGGTACAGGTCTCATACAAGACAATTTACCTTTTATTCAAAGTGGAACAGCACAACCCCTTGTCGCGGACTTTAATAGTGATGGGTGGGATGACATATATTTGGCAGCAGCAGTAAATGACTTTGGAACAGGTTGTGGGGGTTATCACTCGTATTTTTTATCACAACCCGAAGGTTTTTTAAAAGAGTCAAGTGCTACGCATATTAATGGAGCAGACTATAATAAAAAGTTCAAAAGATTTTGTAATTTTTCACACCGAGCTGATGCGGGTGATTTTGATAAAGACGGTGACATGGATATCATTCTTGCCAGTGTTGATTGGAAAGGAAGCAATGGTGAAATGCTATGTCTAATTAATGACGGTAAAGGCATAATGAAAAGTAATGTTTGTGCAAATCAGTTCGGTTTCTTAGCTAGGCATGCTGACTTCAATGGAGACGGCCATATAGATATACTGTCTGGGGGACATAGCTCTGATTGCTTCAATTATCACAACAATTGGGCAGGTCATAATACTAAAAATAAAGAAAGACATAATATCAGAATTCTATGGGGTAATGGTTCCAACAAATGGAACACTAAAAACTCAAAAGAAATAAAGAATGTGGGGTATCACACTAAGACTAAAGATAAAATTCCACTTTGTAATCCAGTCGGTACTATGATTGCAGATATTGATAACGATGGTGATATGGACATTGTTGGTTCTACTATTGGTCTAAATTATGTTGGTGGTTATTTAATTACTTATCTAAATGATGGTGATGGTAATTTTTCTATATTTTGGCAACACTCAATTCATAGTGTAACAAAATTTAATAAAGAAAATTGGCCAAAGTCTGAAGTTGGTCATAATGAAAATGGTTGGTATCTCTCAATACATCCACTAGATGTTAATTTTGATGGACATATTGATTTTATGGTAAATGGGCATCATTTTGTTAAAGGTAATAACGATATTTACATTAATAATGGGCAAGGATCATTTACGAAAATAGGCAATAAAGAGTTGATGGAATATGCAAAATTGTTTTAGTTTTAATATAATTAACTAATATATTTCTTTTTATACTTCAGATATTGATAAAAAAATCTATTTTATAATTGTGAAAGATAAATTTAATAGAATAGAGCGTTTGCCTCCTTATATTTTTGGCGAAATAAATAAACTCAAGGCTAAGCTTAGAAAAAACGGTAAAGATATAATTGACTTTGGCATGGGTAATCCTGATATGCCTACACCTAAACACATTAGAGAAAAACTAAAAGAAGTTACAGATAAACCTGGGACTGGAAGATATTCAGTCAGTAAAGGAATACCTGGTCTAAGAAAAGCTCAAGCAAAGTATTATCAAAAAAGATTTGGTGTAAAATTAAACCCAGATAATGAAGTTATTGTAACATTGGGCTCAAAAGAGGGCTTAGCTAACTTAGCTCAAGCAATTTCAACTCCTGGTGACATTATTATTTCTCCCAATCCTTCATACCCTATACATCCTTATGGATTTATTATAGCAGGAGCTTCTTTGAGACATTTACAGACTATGAAAGATGGAGTTTTTGATCATGAAACTTATCTTGAAAGATTAGATCGATCTATACGAAATAGTACTCCATCTCCAGTTGCTCTAATTGTATCCTTTCCATCAAATCCAACAGCGCAAGTAGTTGACTTAAATTTTTACAAAGAAATAGTTAAGATGGCTTTAAAGTACAATGTTTACGTTTTATCAGATCTTGCTTATGCTGAGATATACTTTGACAAAAAACCACCTCCCTCAATTCTCCAAGTAAACAGAGCTAAAGAAATTGCTGTTGAATTTACTTCTATGTCGAAAACTTATGCTATGGCTGGTTGGAGAATAGGTTTTGCCGTTGGAAATAAAAAACTAATTGAAGCCTTAACAAAAATAAAATCTTATTTAGACTATGGTGCTTACACACCAGTACAAGTTGCAGCAGCAACAGCACTTAATGGTCCTCAAACCTGTGTCTCAAGTATTCGGGCAACTTACGAGAGTAGACGAAATGTTTTAGTTGAGTCTATGTCAAGATCTGGCTGGAATATACCTAGTCCTGCGGCTAGCATGTTTGCATGGGCACCAATCCCTAAAAAGTACCAAAATAAGGGCTCTTTAAAATTTGCTAAAGATTTAATGGTCAAAGCAGATGTAGCTGTTTCTCCAGGTATTGCTTTTGGCGAATATGGCGAAGGTTTTGTTCGCATAGGACTAGTTGAAAATGAGCAAAGAATTCGTCAGGCAGCTAAAAATGTACGTAATCTAAAGCTTTAGTATAAATTTTAATCATATTTCAAATTAAATAAAATATTGCTTATATTCTTGATAATTATATAAAACCAACCTTAAGATGATTAACACAAAAAAAATAGGCTCTGTTCTCAAAAACATCAATAATATTGATGAATTGAGTATTTCAGATGTAATTGATTGCAATCAAGGTCAATTAATTGCTGTTAAAGTAATTTCAGTAAATCCAAATTATAATAAATTGGAGTTAGTCTCTGGAAGAATTACTGAATTAACTGAGGGAGATGTTATTGTTGGTGCATTGGGTAATAGAATTGCCTCCTCAGGAATGACAGGTTCTGTTCCAACTGAATTAAATAAACACGACAAAATTCATATTTTAAATTTAGGAGGAGTTATCGGCAATTGTAAAGATTTTAATATTCTTCTGGGACCAGCTACAGAATGTGAAGTACTAGGATCGGTTGTAGATAATAGTAACAAACAATTGAATCTAGTTGATTATTCAAAAATAACAGAAATGAAAATTAACCATAAAGTACCATCTATTGCAGTCATCGGAACAGGTATTGACTCTGGTAAAACTACTGTCACATCCTTTATTATCAAAAATCTTAGTAATTATTTTAAGAAAATTAATGCATGTAAACTAGCAGGCACCGCTTCACAAAAAGATTTATATTCTTATGAGGATAATGGTGCTTATAGAACATCAGATTTTGTAGATTACGGTCTGCCTAGTACCTGTATGAATGATAAAAAAACCATACAAAGTTGTTCAGCATCAATTATTAGCAATATGTCTGAGGACGCTGAGATAATTCTAATGGAATTAGGTGATGGTTATCATGGCGATTATGGAACTAAAGAAATAATTCAAAATACTGATATTACAGAGTCAATTGAAGTAATTGTAATTTGCGCTTATGACGTATCAGGAGCAGTAAATATTATAGAAAATTTGAAATCAAATAATTTAGATAGCAAATTACTGATAATAAGTGGCCCTGTAACTAATAATGTATCTGCTTATAAGCAATCAATTGATAAGTTTTCTATACCTAATTCAGACTTTTTAAATATTTATAATTCAACTAACCATGTCAATGTTTTCGCAAAGATAATTAATAGGATTAATAATGATTAAAGTAGGCATAATTGGAGCAAATGGTTATTTAGGTGTTGAGTTAATAAGAATTCTCTCTGTGCATCCTGAAGTTAAATTATCAAAAATTTTTCAAAGAGAAATGGAAATAGATGAGGAATTTCCTCATTTACAGTCATTGGATCTAAAAGATTTACAGACATCTGATCTTGATGAATTTAAAAATCTCGATTGTGTTTTTTTATCATTACCTCATGGTTCAGCCCACGAATATGTCAAAGAATTATTATCAAAAGTTAAAATTATAGACCTAAGTTCTGATTTTAGGATTTCTAATCAAGAGGATTATAACAAATATTACAAAACAAATTTTGATGCTGACATTCAAAGCAAATTTCAATATGGATTTATTGAAAATTCAATTGATGACATAAAAAAATCTTCTAACATATCCAATCCTGGTTGTTTTGCACTAACAGCTCAACTATCTTTATTACCATTTCAATCTATAATTAAAAAAGTATCTATTACTGCTATAACTGGATCAAGTGGTGGTGGTAAAAATCCCTCAAATAAAAATCATCATTCGACAAGATCTAAAGATATTTTTTCATACAATATAAATTCACATCGTCATTTAGGAGAAATTTATCAATCTTTTCCTAATTTAAAGGAGACTCTATCATTTGTTCCTCTGTCGGGACCTTTCTCTCGAGGTATATATTTAACAAGTCACATAGAAACATTTGAAGATGTAACTCATGAGTCTTTAAATTTGAGCTTAGTTGATTGTTTTAAATCTTCTCCTTTTATAAGAATACAAAATAATACTAAGCTATCTAATGTAGTAGGTTCAAATTATTGTGATATTTCATTGTCTTTCAAAGATCAGAGGCACTACGTTGTAGAGGCTTGTTTAGATAATTTAGTAAAGGGTGCTTCAGGTAACGCTGTTGAGTGTATGAATATAATTTTTGATCTTGATCAATCTTTAGGATTGAAACAAATGATACCGTTATATCTATAATGAAAAATCAAAGTTTTTACCAATCAATATTACAAAATTCCATACTTGTCATTAAAGTTAGTGGTAAAATTTGTGATAATGAGGGTAGTATAGATAATGTTATAAGCGACATTAAAGAATTATTAAACTCTATTTCGAAGTTAAAAGTTGTTTTAGTCTTTGGTTTTGGACGACAGCTAGATAACTATATGATCAATGTACATGGTATTGAGCCAAAAAAAATAAATGGAAGAAGAGTTACATCTCCTACAGACATAGAGGCAGCCAAAAAAATATCTGGTCAAATTTTAATAGATATTTTTAGCTTGAGTTCACGATATAATATCAGAAATTTTCCAATTCCTATTTCAAAGAAAGACTTTATTGCAGCAAAAAGAAGAGATGTAGTTGATGACATTGATTATGGTCAAGTAGGGGACGTCGTTTCAGTTGATGCTTTACAAATTAAAAACTTATTTAAAGAACATGATATGATAATTATGCCAAGTTTAGTTTTAGATAAAAATACATCTGAAGTATTAAATGTTAATGCTGACACCATTGCTACTGAATTAGCAATAAACCTCTCAGCTAGTAAGCTAATTTTTATCTCAGATGTTCCTTTTATCAAAGATACACAAGGAGAAAGAATTTCTGCAGTTGATGAAAATGTGGCAAGAAAACTATTTGATGAGAAAATCATATCTAATGGGATGATTGTAAAAGTCGAAAACTCATTAAAAGCTCTAAATCAAGGAGTTCAAAAAATTCATATTATAAGTGGCGAAATAAAAAATGCTCTTATAAATGAGTTAGAGACAGAAGAGGGTATTGGTACTGTATTTCAAAAACAATCTTTAGATTATTAAAATTACAACGATTGAGTTATTATCTTTATAGCCTTTCTTATTTCTCCACTTGAAACAGTCAATGGAGGTGTAAGACGAATTATATTTCCTTGTATTAGAGTTGAAATAAGACCGTTTTTTGACATTTTTTCATATGTTTTTAATGCGATTTGATTATTTTTAAACTCTACACCAGCCATAAGACCCAAACATCTTGTATCAACTATTTTATCTTTATGTAAGTAGTGCATTTTTTTCATTAGAGAAGATAATAAACTACCTTTAATCAGTACTTTATTTAAAAAACTTTTATTATTAATGGTTTTAAAAACATTATATGAAACTCTTGTTTGAAGCATACCACCACCAAATGTTGAGCCATGAAAACCAGTAGAAATAATTTTGGATATATATTTTTTTACTATTGTAGCACCTATTGGAATGCCTGAACCTAAGCCTTTTGCTGAGGTTATGATATCTGGATTGACACCGTAATGTTTGTAAGCAAATATTTTTCCAGTTCGGCCTATACCGCCTTGTATTTCATCCCCAATAAGTAAAATTTTCTTATATTTACATATCTCTTTTATAGCTTTAGCAAAATTCTTACTACAAATATTTATACCTCCGTCTCCTTGAACAAATTCTATTATTATTGCTACTGTTTTTTTATTTACTAATTTTTTGAGATGAGAGACATCATTAAACTTGCAAAACTTTACTTTTCCAGGAACAGGACCAATATTAGATTTATAGTTTTTATTACTACCAACGGATAAAGCTCCAATTGTTCTGCCGTGAAAAGAGGAGGTCATTGCAATGATTTCATCTTTACCATTTTTACTACCATAATTTCTCGCAATTTTAAGAGCAGCCTCAATACTCTCTGCACCAGAGTTAGAAAAGAATACATCTCCTTTATTGGAATTATCAGATAGTAACTTAGATAATTTAGTTTTGAATTCATGTATTTGTGATCCTGATAAGTGAGTAATTCCTGTTTTAAGTTGAGCCCTAAGGCTATTTTTAATTACTGGGTGATTATAACCAAGAGAATTGACTGCAACTCCTGCTGAGAAATCCAATAATTTTCTTTTATCAGAGGTGTATAAATAACAACCATCACCCTTTACCACTTTAAAATTACTAAATTTGTATGTTTTTAATAAGTTATTCATGTTTTTTTATTTATATTTTTAATAAAAAAAGAAAATTTTGATAGTCAAAATCTCCACTGGCTTATTTTATTCATAAGAAAATCTCTAAAAGCTATTAATTTTAAACTTCCTTTTAGATTTTCATGATAAACCATATGAACATCGTAACTTGGTCCTTCTATATCTGGTAATACTTTAACAAGATGTGCTTTATGTTGAGCCATATAGTCAGGCAATGCAGCTAATCCCGCACCAGTTTCTACGGCTACTAATAAACCATATAGATTATTAATTGTAATATGAGGTCTTCTATTTTTTTGGTTTTTTTTAACACCAGTTTTCAGTATCCAATTGGTGTCAGAAAGGGGGGATGGTTTTCCGATGCCATATGTAATTAATCTGTGGCTATTAAGTTCTGATCTTCTCAAAGGCATACCCATTTCATTTATGTAATTCGCTGATCCATAAATATGGTATTTGATTGTTGCTATGTGCTTTGAAACTAAATCTAAATGTCTTGGTTTTCGCATCCATAAACCAATATCATAATCTTGGCGAAGCATATCTTGCTCATCCTCAGAATAGTTTAGTTTAAGATTAATTTCTGGGTATTCATGAATAAATTCATTGATTCTTGGGCTAAGCCACATCGATCCAAAAGCAACCGTGGTATTGATAGAGAGGTTACCAGTGGGAACTGACTTATACTCAACTATCTTTTTTTCTATAGAATTTAAATCAGCAAATATTTTCTCAGTTTCTTCAAAAAGATAAGAACCTTGCTCAGTAAGAGTTATACCTTTTGTGTGTCTTTTAAATAGTTTGGTTTTTAAACTATGCTCAAGAGATTGAATTTGTCTAGTAATAGCAGATTGACTGAGATGAATAGTATCCATAGCTCTAGAGATGCTACCAGCTGTAGCTACGTGATAAAATGTTTTAAGTCTATCCCAATCCATTAATAATTGTATCCAAATCCCCGTTTAATATCAGAATGTCTATTAAATAATATTTTTTTGAGGATTTCAAATCCAATAAAATGTTGTGTGCATCATTTAATTCATTCTTACTTTCAATAAGTTGTGTAATATCTATTTTTTGGGCTTTATATAAAATTTCGTTTCCTTGTAATTTTAATTCTAAGCTATCAATTATTTTTTCTTGGTTGTTTATTTTATTTAAATAAAAATCATAATTGTTCCAAGACTCTAAGTAAGTATTAAGTAAGTCTCTCTTTAAGTCTTTATGTTCTAATAATTTTTTCTGATAATTATATTCCTCAATATTAAAATTATTTTCATCTTTATAGCCGTCATAAATAGGAACGCTAAGAGATAGTGACAAAGATGAGGATCTTCTATGATCAATTGCTGCTGAATAATTATCACTCTCGCTTAGTGAATATGTAAGGTCAACAGAAGGTCTCAAATCTTTTTTGCTCATTTCTAATTCAGGTAAATATGTATTTTCAATAAAAGAGAGATATTGACCATAAGAGGAATTCATCAATTCTGAAAATAATTTCTTACTAATTTGTGAGTTAGATACGTCTATAACATAATCAAAATTTACATCTTCATCATAAATTTCTAGATCAAGTAACTTACTAACTTGAAGCATTAAATTATCTATTTTTCTATCATAATCTAAAGACACAGATTGTGCCTCTAATAGCTCATTTTCCAAATCTAGTACCTCTGTTTTTGGTACTCTGTTAGCCTTGAATAATATTTCAGCCTCTAAGACTTTTTTTCTATAAAATTCTAAATTCAGTTGTTGATTTTTCTTTTTATAGATCATTGTCTGTAAATTACTATAACCGTTTAGGAGTTCTTTGATTAATAACTCTTTTTGATACTCTCTAAGATAGTCATACGCTTGATTTCTAGTTTGCGTAGTAATTAAATTTAACTGGCTAAACCCACCGTTATAGAGGTTGACTGTGGCGCTTAATGTATGAGTATTTGAGTTAAGCGTAGAAGTAGTATTAGCACTAGTAGTGCTGTTTGAAACATTAAATAAATAATCTATTTCTGGTATATAAAGAGTATCAGCTAATTCTAAATTTTTATCGTCAATTAGATTGTCATACTTAAATTTAGAATTTTTTTCATTTTTTTCGACAAGAATTTTTATTAAATCAGTTATTTCATAGGATAAAATACCTTTAGAAAAAAATAAAAAGAATGTACTTAAAAAAATTATTTTGATTTTTGCCATTCTCTCTCCAAATTATTCAAATTCCATTTCAAATTTTTTTTATTCATTGTTTTTTCCATTTTTTTAAATCTTTTCTCAAATTTCCTGTTAGAGTCCCTAATAACTGTTTCAGTATCTAGGCCTAATTTTCTCGATAAATTAATACAAGAAAATAATAAATCTCCTAATTCTTCTTTAATTTTTCTTTTATTTTTTAGTTTTATTTCATTTGAAAGTTCAATTAATTCCTCTTTCACCTTCTTTAACGTTCCATTTGCATTTTTCCAATCAAATCCCTCTTTTGCGGCTCTTTTTTGAAGTTTAAGTGAACGAGTAACAGCAGGCAGGTTCACACTTACACCATCTAAAACAGACTTAGCACCTTTCTTTTTTCTTTCAAATTTTTTTTGTGTTTCCCAAAAATCATTAACATCTTGAACAGTTTTGATTGACTCATCGCGCATAAAAATATGAGGATGACGAGATTTCATTTTTTTTACACTAGTATCAATGACATCATCAATTGAAAATTTCTTTTTTTCAGCAGCTATAACTGAGTGATAAATAACTTGTAGTAATAAATCACCAAGTTCTCCCTCTAGCTCCTTGTTATTATTTGACTCAATTGCTTCGATAACTTCATAAGCTTCCTCTAAAGTATACTTTGCTAATGATTTCGAAGTTTGTTGTATATCCCATGGACATCCATTTTTTGGATTTCTTAGTCTCTTAACTACATCAATTAAATCATTTAATTTGTTCTTTTTTTTTACCATGCTAATGCCTGTGCTTGAAATATTTGACTCTTATAACTTCTAATATCTGCATATGCATCATAAATTTTATCTTGTTTTCTAGCGCATAAAATAAAACCTTCGCTCCAGTCTGTAGTTTTAAGGCATTTATGTCCTTTTTTATTTAATTGAGAAATAAAGGGTGAAAGTCGCTCTTCTAATAATAATTGTTTCAAATTTGGATCATGAGGGTGAAAAAAAGCAGGTAAATGCTCTGATGAAACTCTGGGTTCATTTAAAGCTTGGTCAATAGGCATATTTGAAAATATATAATTCATTAAAAATTGTGCTTGCCATTGATCTTGAGCGTCACCGCCCATAGTCCCACAACTTAAAATTTCTCTCTTTTTTTGATTGATAATCAAAGTAGGGCTCAATGTTGTCCTTGGTTGTTGTACAGGTGCTATAAAATTTACGTGACCTGGTTTTGATAAATAAAACGTCATTAATCTATTACCTAGGGGAAATCCTAATTCATTGATTACTTCATTAGATCTGATCCATCCACCACTTGGTGTGCACGAAATAGCATTATTATCTTTATCTATAATACTTATATGAACTGTGCCAGCGCCCCATGGTTTAATATCATTTTCAATTGGGAGTAATGATTTCTTGGATAGGGGGTTCCCTGGAATTATAGAGTCAATTGCCTTATCTTTAATTAATTGCATTCTTTTATTTAGGTAAGAGTCATCTAATAGGTGATTTGCTTTGACTTTTGAATTGTACTTCCCAGTAAAATACATCTCTCTGTCAGCAAAAGTTAATTTTAAAATTTCTGTAAATTTATGAATATCACCAGCTGAATTAAGTGATTTAATTTTTTGTTTGTTAAGCATTTTCAACATCATTAAACTAGTCAATCCTTGTCCCCAGAAATTAGTTTTATGAACTTGGTAATCACCATATTTTTCTGAAATTGTTTTTTCAAATTTCACATTAAAATTTTCAAAATCTTCTTTTGAAAGTAGCCCTTCATTTTTTTGTGAATATTTTAAAATTGAGTTTGCAACATCACCTTTATAAAAAGCATCATGTAATTTATTAAATTTATTATTTCGAGATCCTGTAATCTTTTTCTCGTAATTACCAAGATAATCAATTAAGTTTGCGTAAGCCGAATTTCTGAATAAACTTCCTACTTTTGGAATTTTATTATTTTTTAAATATAATTTAGCAGAATTTTTCCACTCTCTTATAAATTTACTTTTTAGACTTTTTAACCCAAATTTATTTTGGTTTATTATTCCTGTGTGTAAAGGATATCCTTCTTTTGCGTATTCTTTTGCATATTTAGAAATAGTCCTAAAATCTAATGTTCCATATAATTGTAACATTCTAAAAATACTAGAAAATGCTGCTGGAACTCCAGCACATAATACTCCTTCATCTGGAACTTCTGTAAAACCCCTGGTAACTAAATTTAAAAAATTAAATTTTCTTGGTGATAAAGTATTTCCATTTAACACAACAGGGTTTTGGTTTTTGGGTTTTAATATCATCACACCTTCACCACCCATTCCAAACATTTGAGGATTTACAAGACCTTCAACTAACATTGCTCCAGCAGCAGCATCAAATGCATTACCTCTGTCTTGATTTAAAATATTATAGGCTGTCATTGAGGATAAATTTGAATGTGTTGCTACTGCACCATTAGTACCAGAGTAACTAGGTATAAAACTATTAGAGTTATTATCTTCAATTCTATAAGATCTATTCATTACTCATAAAGTTTAGTATTTATAACTAAGTTAAATAGTTTATGAAATTTCATAAAATATTTCTTTTTTTAAAGATTGCATTATAAAGTTATATATGACCTGGAAGTTAATATCAAAATCTTCATATACACAATTACTTGGTGAATTAGAGACAAAATCAGAAAATAATCAGGATAAATATCGAATGTTTGTTACTGAAAAACATCTTAACTCAGGAAAATTTGCACATGGAGGTTTCTTAATGTCTTTTTTAGATAATGTTATGGGCAATGCTGCTTATAAGTCTTTTGGGAATAAACCTTGTGTTACTATATCCATGAACACTCACTTTACATTTTCAGCTCAAAAAGGAGATGAACTAATAGGCTTACCAACTATAGAGAGAATGACTAAAACACTATGTTTTGTTAATTGTAAAGTCTTTTCAAAAAATGAAATTATTGTTTATGGAAGTGGTATATGGAAATTAGTTAAAACTTCATCTATTAAATCTGTTAAAGACAAAAAAGCAGATTATGATGGTGGTTGGTAGCTATTTAATTAATCTATTTTGAAATTAAAGAGTAATTTTTCAGAGGCTAATGCGTGCAAAGCATTATTTTTCTCAATTTCTTTTTTTGTTGGACTTTGGGCAGTAAGAATACCAGATATAAAAGATCAAATTAATGTCGATTATACAGGTATGGGATATTTGTTTGTAATTTTTTCAATTGGCTCTGTTTTAACTATGATAGTTACACCAATAATAACACAAATATATCCCTCAAAACAAATCTCACTGTTATCAGGTCTAGCTATAAGCATTCTTTGGCTTTTAATTCCATTTGCTCAATCTTTTATAATTATGGCAATATTGAGTTTTATTTTCGGTATTTGTTACGGACTATTTGAGGTAATTCTTAATGTTCAAGCTACTTCTTTAGAAAAAAGATTTAAAAAACCTATGATGTCAGGATTTCATGCCTTTTGGAGTATTGGATTATTATCTGGATCTTTGTTAACTAGTTTATTTCTGGAATTTAAAATAAGCTTTATAATAAATTCAATTATATTTGTAATAATCTTATCACCATTAATATTTCTAGGTAGTTTAACTATAAAACAAAATAAATCAGACTCTTTATCTATTTTGTCTATATTTTTCAATTGGCCCTTATTTCTTGTAATCTTATTTATTTTATCAATTACAGCAGTATTTTTGGAGGGTGGTACTGACTCTTGGGGTTCTTTATATATGAGAGATTACATTAAAGCAGATGGTTTTAATATTGGACTTGCTGCTATAGCATTTAATGGGAGTATGGTTATTGGTAGATTAATTGGAGATAAGTTAAAAGAAATATTTGGTATTTATAATTTTCTTGTTTACTCAGTGATAGGTTCATTACTGGGTTCATTAATTATAGTTTTAAGTAGTTCTCTATCATTAGCAATAATTGGTTTTATTATTGCTGGTTTTAGTGTTTCTTCAATTATTCCCATTTGTTATACCTTTGGGTCTTCTATTAAAAATGTTAATGCTACGGTAGGTATAACTATAATTACAATAGGTGTTTATGGGGTCTTTATGATTGCACCACCAGCTTTAGGTTATGTTGCTGATATCTTCGGTATTGAATTCGTCTATATTCCGATGTTAATACTTTTTATAATATCGAGCATAATAGTAACTTCTCAACAAAAGTTGTTTAAGAATTAATTTCTTTTTAATATTAATATATTTCCAAACAATACAAGAATTGCACCAACATACAAATTTAAGTCCCACTCCAAACTTTCAAATATTGTAGAAATAATTAGAGCAATAAGAGGCATAATTATAGCAATATATGCAGCATCATTGGCACCAATATTTTTAATTACTGATAAATAAAGAATGAAACCAAATACACTACCAAAAATAGCCAAATACAATAATGAAAAGACGTATCTGTAACTAAGATCAAAATTAAGTTCAATACCAGTTACTAAAAGATAAATTAACAGTAATATTGAGCCATACAACATCCCATATCCTGTAACAGCAATAACATTCAATTTAATTTTAGAGGTATACTCTGAAATTAAGTTACCAATAGATGCAAAATATGTCGCCAATACACCAAGTAAAATTCCAATACTAGTTCCTTTTGAAAATTCAAAATTGATTATTTCATCATAAAATATGAAAAGTAATCCTAACGTTCCAATAAAACCTCCAACCAAAGTCATAATTTTTGGAAATTTACCTTTAAAAATAATATTATTAATTACATTTAAAAATAATATTGAAGAAAAACATAAAGCAACAAATCCACTTATTAAATGAACTGTAGATAGATAAAACAGTACATAATTTATATTGAATAAAGAGATTCCTAGAGCAGCTATAAAGAAATGCTCTTTTAATGAAAATCTCAGATTTATTTTTTTTAATACACAAAATACTAAAATAATGATCGAAGATAAGAAAAAGCGATAAAAAACCGATGTCATTGGATCGACAATGCCTAGTTGAAATTTAATTATATACCAGGTTGGTCCCCAAACTATTAGTGTTGAAATAAATAAAAATATTGTATTGTTCAATTATGCCTTCTTTTGATGTTGTCTCGTCACCAGATATTCAAGAAATTGATAATGCCATCAATAATACAAAAAGAGAAGTTGATAATAGATTTGACTTTAAGAACACTAATTCAACAATCGAACGAAACGATTTTTCTATTACAATAGAGACAACCGACAATACTAAATTAACTCAATTTAATGATATTTTAAAAAATAATATTGTAAGAAGAAAAATAGATCCAAAATTTATTCACCTAAAATCAACTGAAACAGCTTCCGGAAATAGAGTAAGACAATTTATTGATATTTTGAATGGAATATCAAAAGAGGACTCAAAAAAAATAACAAATCTTGTTAAATCATCGAAAGCAAAGGTTCAAGCTTCAATTAATGGAGATGAAGTAAGAATAACTGGAAAGAAAAGAGACGATCTACAATCAATGATCGAATTATTAAAATCAAGTGATATTAAAATTCCTTTACAGTTTCAAAATTTCAGAGATTAATTACTTCCATAGTCGTAAAATCAATTAATCGCACAGTCGTAATTGTTTTTAGAAATTTAATACAATCCTCTGTTTTTACTTGAATTGTTTTAGTGTTGTCTAGTGGGTGAAAATTGCATAATTCATAATCATTTATTTTTTTATCTAAGTAAAAACTTACATCTTTATCTACATTATTGATTAAAGAGTAGGGACTAACTGAGCCTGGTTTGACTCCAAGTTTATCATATAAATATTCTGCACTTCCAAAAGAGAGATTTCCTTGGCACTGTATAGTGTTTTTAATAATTTTTAGGTCTACTTCAGTGCTATCTAAGCATGAGAGTAAGTAAAAATTTCTCTTTTTGTCTCTTAAAAAAAGATTTTTTGTATGCGCACCTTGCATATTCAAATCTGATTTTAATTTGCTAGACTCCTCGACAGTAAAAAAAGCCTCGTGTTCAAAAAGTTTATATTCAACTTTTTGTTCATTAAGTGCGGCTAATAAACTTTTTGCTTCTAATTTCATTTTTATTTATAAAGTGTTATCTTATTTATATAAAAATATGAAAAAGAAAATTAACAGAAGAAATTTTATTAAAAAAGCCTCAATTCCTGTACTCGGTGCAGCTGCACTCTCTAGTTTTAATGTACACGCAAGCACCATAACAGAGTTGAATATGGTTACATCATGGCCAGAGAATTTTCCTGGTATAGGTTTAGGTGCAAACAGGTTGGCTCAGCGAATTGAGAACTTATCTAATAAAAGAATAAAAGTTAATGTTTACTCAGCTGGTGAACTAGTCCCACCGTTTGGAGTGTTTGATGCCGTGTCATCTGGAACAGCTGATTTATATCACTCAGCAGAGTTTTATTGGGGAGGAAAGAACAAAGCCTATCCTTTTTTTGCTGCTGTTCCTTTTGGAATGACTGCCGAGGAATTTAATTCATGGATATATTCTGGCAATGGTCAATTATTATGGGATGAATTAGGTTCTAATTTTAACATTAAACATTTTTTAGTTGGTAATACTGGATCTACATTATTTGGTTGGTTCAAAAACGAATTAAATACTCTCGAGGATGTTTCTAAACTTAAAATAAGAAGCCCTGGTATGGGAGGAGATCTATTAAAGACTATGGGGGCAACTTCTATAAATATACCAGGAGGTGAAATTCTTCAGTCTTTAGCAAGTGGGGCTATAGACGCTGCAGATTGGTCTAATCCAGTTATGGATTTAGCTTTTGGTTTTTATAAAGTAACAAATTACTGTTATTATCCAGATTTTAAAAAACCTACAGTTTCTATTTCATTAGGAATGAATTTAGATAAATGGAACTCTTTTGATAATGAAGCTAAGAGCATCATCGAGTATGCTTGTCAGTCAGAAAATCAAGAAATGTTGTCTGATTTCATGTATAAAGAGGTTGTGGCTATAGAAAAATTGAGGTCACTTGGTGTAGAATTCAGGCAACTACCTAACGATATTGTCATTGAAGCCAAAAAAAATATCAATGGTGTTTTAGATAATTATACTGATACCTCTCTTGGAAAAAAAATTAGAGATGATTATTTTCAATTTTTAGGTTTAAGAACTTCATATAAGGACTTTGATATTTCTAACTACTTGAATTTTAGAAAAATTTAATAGTGTGCGGAAGATATTCGCTAAATCTTAAAGATAATCACTCCTCTTTTAAGAAGGAAACTATAAATAACTTCAAATCAATATTTGATTATAAAAATGAGGATATTTGCCCTACCAATAAAGCGCCAATTGTCTTTAATCTAAACTCTAAATTTGTATTTAAACAATCAAGTTGGGGTTTGTCATTTGATTGGCTTCCGAAAGGAAAAACACTTTTCAATATTCGATCAGAGACAGTACACGAGAAATCTTTTAGTAATAGCCTCATTGCTAATAATCGCTGTTTGGTACCTTTTAGTAGTTATTTTGAATGGTTGAAAACCCAAGAATTGAAAAAAAAATATAAACTATTTACCAAAACTCCTGTCAGTTTTTTTGCAGGTGTATATAAATTAATAGAAGATACTGTTTATTATTCAATTTTAACTAAATCCTCTTTGAAAAATATAGAATTTATTCACAATAGAAATCCGGTCATTATTAATAAAAATAATGTAAGAAAATGGTTTTCGGACAGTTATGAAGAACTACTAAGATCTTCAGATGTCATAAATTATGAGTTATCATAGTTATTTTCTAAATTTAAAGAAAGATAAAAGCTTTTCGATACCAGAAAAATGTTCCTCTAGTCTAGAATAAACTTTATCTATTTTGTTGATATGACCGTCTAATCTTTCATAGAGGTTATCGATTTTCTTATCAAGTTTGTTTAGCTTACTGTTTAGCTGTTTTATGCTATCGGATTCGCTTGATTTAGACTGCTTTTTTAACTTGATAACTTTGTTCATACATAAAATATATTAAATTTCTGATTTGTTTGAAGTATGACAAAACAACGCTTTAGGTAAATCTTAAATCAACTTCAGGTATCCAGTTTTTAAGCTTTTCAATACGATTTTTGGGGGAAGGGTGCGTAGATAGAAACTCTGGTGGTGCGTTTCCTTTTTGAGCCTCAGCCATTCGCTGCCAGACTTTATATGACTCATGATTGTCGTATTTGGCCATAGTCATAAAGGCCAAGCCTAAATAATCAGCCTCCGATTCTTGTAATCTGTTAAAAGGTAAAGATAGACCTAAATTTACTAAATAATCATCAGCTGAGGTACTCGAAAGGGCACCCTCTAAGGCAATATCCAAGATAGTAGTGCCAACATTTATTGCTAATGCTTGGCTGGCCCTTTCAACACTATGGCGAGCAACCGCATGTGCAATTTCATGACCCATTATTGAGGCCAAACCATCATTATTAGCGGCAACATCTAAGATACCTGTGTAAAAAGCTATTTTACCACCAGGCATACACCAAGCATTTAGTGTTTCCTTGTCATCAATTAATATAAATTCCCAATTATAGTTTTTTATCGAGTCTGATTGACCCATTTTTAAAAAATACTCTTCTACAGACTCTGTAACTCTGAAACCAACCTCTCTTACAGCTCTAAAATTTTGCCCAGACTCTATTAAATTTTCTTGTTTTTTGACTTGTTCATAAGCTCGAAGAGCTTGTTTGTTGATACTTTCATCTGAAATAATAGATAGTTGTTTACGATTTGTAATTGCTACCTCAGTACAAGAAGGTAAAAATAAAGGTGCACAACACGCACATGATAATTTTTTAATAAAATCTCGTCTTTTAAGATTCATGGTATTAATATAATCAAAAAGTTATTCTTATGACAACCTGTTATATTAATGGAAAATATAAACCTCTAAATCAATCGTTTGTCAGTGTAACAGATAGAGGTTTTCAATTCTCTGATGGGATTTATGAGGTCATTGCTGTATTCAAAGGTGAATTAGTAGATTTAAATCTACATTTAAACAGATTGTTTGTTTCATTAAAAAAAATGAACATGAAAATTAAATTCAATAGAAATCAAATAATTAGTATCACCAATAAAATCAAAAAATTAAATAATTTAAAAATGGGTATAATCTATATTCAAATTACAAGAGGGGATCAAAACCCAAGGGAACATAAATACCCTGATAAACTTAAGCCTAATATTATTATATACTCAATTAATAAAAACTTTGAATATTTAAATAAGTTAGCACTAAAAGGTGTAAAAACATCTCTTTATCCAGATATAAGGTGGCATAGGTCAGATATTAAAAGTATTTCTCTATTAGGTAATGTTCTAGCTGCAAATCATGCAAAAGAGAATAAATCACATGAGGCAGTATTATTTGATAATAGAAATATGATAACTGAGGGTAATTCCTCAAGTATTTGGATTATAAAAAAAAATAAATGTATTACGCACCCACTTAACTTTAGAATTTTAAAGGGATGTACAAGGCATAAATTAATATCAATTTTAAAAAAAAATAAATTTAAATTTGAGGAAAAAAAATTTTCTATTAAATCTCTTCTTGATGCAGATGAAGCATTCATGACAAGTGCTACTAATTTTGTAATGCCCATAGTTAAAGTTGATAAATTTACTATTTCAAACGGTAAGCCCGGTCTAAATACATTGAAGTTTCGTAATTTATTTATCGACGCAATATGATCTTTAGACTTTTTCTTTTCTTATTTTTGTTACCTATTACAGCTTATGCAAAAATTAATACAATTTACTTAGCTGGTGGTTGTTTCTGGTGTGTTGAGGAGGTTTATGAAAAATTAAAAGGTGTAATTGACGTTCGATCTGGCTATTCAGGAGGTCATTTAGAAAATCCAACTTATCAAGAAGTTGTCAAGGGTGATACAGGCCATATAGAAGTGGCTGAAATTATTTTTGACTCAGATATTGTTAGTTTAGATAAGATCATTAGGGTTTTTTTTGTAAATATTGATCCTTTTGATGGTACTGGTCAATTTTGTGATAAAGGTTATTCTTATAAAAGTGCTCTTTTCAGTAATGACCAAATTGTTATAGATAAATTTAACTTTTACATAGATAAAATTCAGGAAAATCACAAAAAGAATGTTGAAACATTGATCTTACCTTTTAAAAATTTTTATGTTGCAGAGGAGTATCATCAGGATTATTACAAAAAAAATCCGATAAGATATACATATTACAAGTACAGTTGCGGAAGAGAGCAGAGGATTAAACAATTAAAAATTAATTTAGGATGATTAAGATCTTATTATTATTTTCAATTGTAGCTATATGTATCTTTGTTTTCTTTGGCAATCAATTATCGTCTCGTTATAAAAAATATTTAATTATTTCATTAATAATAATCCTAGGATGTTTTTTAATTTTTTCAGGAAAATTAAATTTTCTACCTGTTGCTTTAGCTCCTGCTTTACTTTTTTTTCGAAGGATCTCATCATTATTAACTATATTAAACTTGTTTTCGCGATCTTCTTTTGGAAGTAAATTCAAGCCAAAAATTAATACGAAGTATTTGCAAATTGAAATTGTGTTACAATCACGTCAAGCTACAATTCATATTATAGAGGGAGTTTTTAAAGGCCGTTCTTTTTCCTCCCTATCTCAAAATGAGGTATCGAAGCTCTTAGAGGAACTAAAAACAAATGATCCACGTGGATTTAATATTTTAAATGTAATTATTAGTCAAAATAAACAATCTACATCCTCTTCAGACAAATCACAAATGACAGAGGAGGAAGCACTATCAGTTTTGGGTCTTAAAAAAGGAGCTTCTGATGATGATATTAAAAAATCATATTATGACTTAATGAAAAAGTTCCATCCTGATAAAGATGGTAATAACTATTTATCTAATTTAATAACTGAAGCAAAAAATAAGCTTTTAAATAGTTAATTTTAATCTATAAGACATCTATCTCAATGAACGATATTAAGAATCTTGCAATTATTGCTCACGTTGATCATGGGAAAACCACTCTTATTGATAATTTATTGAAGCAATGTGGAATTTTTAGAGATAATCAAGAAATATCAGAAAGAATTATGGACTCTAATGACTTAGAAAAAGAGAGAGGCATAACCATTTTAGCAAAACCTACTTCTATAATTTTTCAAAATACTAGAATAAATATAATCGATACACCTGGACATGCAGATTTTGGTGGTGAAGTAGAACGTGTCTTATCAATGGTTGATGGTGTTATCTTACTTATTGACTCTTCAGAAGGTCCGATGCCTCAGACAAAATTTGTTTTAGGAAAGGCTTTAAAACAAGGACTTAAGCCGATAGTAGTAATCAATAAAATCGATAAATCTGACTCAAGACCAGATGATGTGTTAAACGAAGTTTTTGATTTATTTGTCTCTCTTGATGCAAATACTCAACAATTAGATTTTCCAGTTTTATACGCATCAGGTAGGAGTGGATGGTGTGTCAATGATTTGTCAGATGATAGATCCAGCCTAACACCTCTGTTAAATAAAATTATTAGTCATGTACCATCACCAGATGTTGATAATACTAGACCTTTTGCAATGTTATCAACACTTTTAGACTATGATCCATACTTAGGAAGATGTCTAATTGGAAGAGTAGAGCAGGGATCTGCAAAAATAAACGATAGCGTTCATGCTTTAAACTTATCAGGTAAAATCATTGAAACTGGAAGACTTACTAAACTTTTAAAATTTGAGGGAACTAAAAAAATAACCGTTAACTCAGTTAACACTGGAGATATAGTTTGCATAGCAGGATTATCAATTACATCAGTATCAGACACAATTTGTTCAACTGATATAGAAACACCAATAAAATCTTCACCAATAGATCCTCCTACTATGTCAATAAACATTATGGTTAATGACTCACCATTAGCTGGAACTGAAGGGAAAAAAGTAACATCAACTTTAATAAGAAATAGATTAATAGCTGAGGCTGAGACAAATGTTGCTATTACCTTCTCAGAAAATCAAAATAAAGATTCATTTGAAATTGGAGGAAGAGGTGAATTGCAATTAGGTGTTTTAATTGAAACCATGAGACGAGAGGGTTTTGAATTATCTCTTTCTAGACCTAAAGTAGTTTTCAAAGATTTAGAGGGGACAAAGTGTGAGCCCTATGAAGAGGTAACGATAGATGTAGATGAAGAGTTTTCTAGTATTGTTATTGATAACATGAATCAAAGAAAAGCTGATATGTTAGACATGAGAAAATCTGGAGTTGATAAAACTAGGTTATTATTTATTGCCCCTTCAAGAGGGCTAATTGGCTATCAAAGCAAGTTTTTAACAGATACAAGAGGAACTGGTGTTTTAAACAGAGTGTTTCACTCGTATAAACCATTTAAAGGGGATATTTCAGAGAGAAGGGCAGGCGCGTTAATCTCCACAGGAAATGGTAAAGCAATAGCATATGCCATTTGGAAGCTTCAAGATAGAGGTGTAATGTTTGTTAAACACCAAACAGCTGTTTATCAAGGTATGGTAGTCGGTGAGCATACCAGAGATAATGATTTAGAGATAAATGTTCTAAAAGGAAAACAATTAACTAATGTTAGAGCATCTGGATCTGATGAGGCTGTAAATTTAACTGCTCCTAGGATCATGTCACTTGAGGAAATGATGACTTATATCAATTCTGACGAATTATTGGAGGTTACTCCTAAAAACTTACGACTAAGAAAAAGGTATCTTGATCCAAACGAGAGAAAAAAATTCTCTAAAGTTGAAAATTTATAAATCTTAATTATAATTAATATTAAATATTTACATTAAAACATTGTATATACTATATATATTTATATAGATTCTATATCAAATCTAGGAAGTAAAAAAAGTAATAATCTGACTAAATCAAAAATAAAATAGTTACTAAATGAGTTATCGAGAATAAATATTGAAAATTAATTTGATTTTTAGGAATTAAATAAATAGTCACAAATTTTCATGTAATTAATTAGCAAATTAGAGCATTAAATTAAGTGATAGTTATCATCACTTGCCAATAAAAACTATTAAGACAGTTATTCAATCTATAATTTCAAAAAAACTATTAAAAAGCATAAAAATCGCAGATTTTTAGTTAAAAAAGCTTATGTAAATTGCGACACTAACAAAATTTATGAAATATTTGGAAATTGAGATGAAAGATTATCTATATTTTTTTTATTAAATCAATAGTCAAATTCATAAAATTACCTAAGGATTTATACTTAATAAAATTTCAATGTACCTAAAAACGTAAAAAAATTGAAAATAGACATTATTTTGAAAGCCATTTTATGGCATCTTCACATCTGTCATCGCCCCAAAAAACCTCATTTTCAACGATAAATGTGGGGCTTCCAAAAATGCCTTTATTTTTAGCCATTTCTGTGTTTTTTAAATATTTTTGTTCAATTTCGTCTGTTTGAGCTTGTTTTATTGAACTATCTGAATCAAGTCCAATTTCTTTAAGAGTAGAACTCAAATTTGGTTCTAATCCAGGCTCCAAATGCTCTAAAAACCACTTTTTATAAGTTAAAATAGTATATTCTTTGATCCACCCTTGGTCTTTTCCCAAAATTGCAACTTTGTTGGCTAAATCGAATTCTTTAAGTGGGTAGGGTGCAGGTACTTTTGCATCAAATCCATAGAAATTAGCTCTTCTCTGAACATCCCGCCACATATAATCAATCTTATCTCTTTTTTTTTCAGCCATAAAAGGGACATTCTCCATTTCAATCATTCTTGATCTCACACTGAAAGGACACCATTCAAATACAACTTCATATTCAGTCTCTATCTGAGCTAATCTTTGCGTGGAGAGGTAAGTATATGTACTTCCAATTGAGTACCAGAATTCAATTTTTCTCATAGGTTCTACCTTAAATGAAATAATTGAAATTATTATTAAAAATAAGTGATCTGGTCACATCTGTCGCATGTATAAAAAGCCATGAAAAACATGTTTATGCAAATTTACAGTGGAGTCATGGACGCTGATTGGAATCCTCTAAGAAAAATACCTAGTGTGGCCCTGAGACACCTCATTATGCAACTTTTAGCATGGATGTGGTGTATCATTTTTTCGCTTTATTTTGGCTCTTTTTTGATTTTTGGCATCACAGCTAGCGCTCATTTTCTACTTATTTTTGGAACTTTTATGACAGCGGCTACTTTTGCAACTGCTCCAAAAATTGTAAAATCTAAGTATAATAACAGTAAATAATATACCGTTTTTACTTACTTTTTACATACATCAACTTCAAAAGCACTAGTTAACTCTATAAGCCTTTTTGTTTGAACTTTTACAGAACTATTTGTAGATCCTGCTGCTGGTATAACGATTTCAAAGTTATTTAAGGACTTATCGTAATATATATCTAATTTATTTCGTAATCCAAAGGGACAAACCCCTCCAATAGGGTGAGATGTGATTTGCAATGTCTCATCGGCAGTCAACATTTTTGCCTTTTTTTTGAAGAAATTCTTATATTTTTTATTATCGATTTTTACATTTCCAGAAGTCATTAACAAAATTGGTTTTTCTATAATTAAAGCAATTGTTTTGACTATTTGTCCTTTCTCAACATTATGAGCATTTGCAGCTTGTTCAACAGTTGCTGTAGACTCTTTAAATTCTGATATCTCTAGGTCAGGGGCTATAATACTAAGATGTTCTTTGACTGATTTTATTGACATTTACACATTTATTTGTTGCATAATATATATTATAAGAATCTATATTGTTATTTTTAATCCGTCGTAAGCAGGATATACACGATTTTTAGAAAGTTTTTTATATTCAGTATCATAATCTATATGGGCAGTCATATGACTTAAAAATGTCTGATTTGCACTAACTTTTTGAGTCCAATCGATAACTTCTTGATAGGATGCATGCGATGGATGTTCGTCATATCTTAAACAACCAACAAACCAGCATTCAATTCCTTTTATTTTATCTAAATAGTTCTTATCATAGAAAAACTTTACATCTAAATTGTATGCTATTTTTTCGTCAAAAATGAAACCAAAAGAGTCAATATTTCCATGATTTTGTCTGATAGCTTCAACTTTAAAACCACTTATTTCAAAGAGTTTAGTATCAATTATATTCGAATTAAGAATAGGTTCATATCCGTGATTAACATCTTTAGTAAATAGATAAGAGAAACTATTTTTTAAAATATTTAAAGTTATTTCATCAGAGTATATTGGTATTTTTTTTTTGTTTATAAGAGAAATTGCTCTTAAATCATTAATTCCATGTATATGATCGGCATGACAATGTGTGTATATAACAGAGTCAATATTATCAATTTTATTATCTATTAGCTGTTTTCTTAAATCAGGACTTGTGTCTATTAGTATTGATTTCCCTGCTTTTTTTAAAAGTATTGAAGGTCTAGTTCTTAGGTTTCTGGGATTAGATTTATCACAGTTGCCCCATATGTTATGAGATAAAGGGACTCCAAAACTTGAGCCACATCCTAATACATTTATTTCAGTTTTTTCAGTCATTTATTTTAAAAAGCTTTTTGTAATTATAAGTACTAATTTCACATGTATTAATGTAGTCGTTTCCAGTAATTTCACAATATTTTTCAACTATAATTTTTAAATAGCTTGGTTTATTAATTTTACCTCTTAAAGGGGCTGGCGTAAGATATGGACTATCAGTTTCAAAAATAATTTTTTTAATTGGTAGTATTTTAATTGTATCTCTTAATTTATTTGCATTTTTGAAAGTAATAATACCTGATAAAGAAAAAAAACAACCTAAATCAATACATTTTTTTGCAAATTCTTCACTTCCAGTGAAACAATGTATAAGAATATCACCTATTTTTTTTGAGTATTTAGTTAAAATTTTTATCATATCCTCTTCAGCATCTCTCATATGAATTATACACGGTAAATTATAAACACTAGCTGCATCTAAATGTATCTCTAAGCTTTCTATTTGCTTATTTTTAGGAATATCATAATGATAATCCAAGCCTGTTTCCCCTATTCCAACAATTCTATCTTTAAATTTTTTAATATTTTCATTTAAAAGAGTCTTTATTTCCTCAGGTTTGATATCTAGAGTATTATTTGGGTGATGACCTAAAGAGATATCGACAAAATTAAAACCTTTAATTAAATTAATATCTTTCTGAAACTCGTATATATTAGAATTTATACTTAAAATTCGCTCTATGTTATTTTCTAGAGCATCTTTACAGATATCTGATACTGAATTTTTAAGTAATTCATGACCAAAATTTACATGACTGTCTATTAAATTACTCAATTTTAGTAAATAGAGGTTCAGGTTGTCGTATTTTTAAAAATTTTAAGTTAATTACCTCTTTAAAATTATCAAAAATATCTAATTTAATATTATTCGTATTTTCGAATAAACTGAATACTTCTGAGGTTTTTGAAGGCATAAAAGGAACTAAATATTGACTAACCCTAATAATGCATAGACAAATATTAGCCAAAACTTTTTTCATTTGTTCAGGATCTGTTTTTTTTAATACCCAGGGAGCAGATTTATCGACATAATTATTTAAATTATTCATAAATAAGAATAATTTTTTAAGGTATTCGTCATATTTGTAATTTTCCATATACTCAAACAACTCTTTTTCAGAGTCGTTAATTTGTTTTAAAATTTCAAAATTAAAATTATCTTCAGTTAAATCAATATTTTGTTCTAAATTTTTACAAATAAAACTAAGTATTCTTTGTATTAAATTTCCATAGTTATTTGCCAATTCACCATTGATTCTATTTTTGATAGCCACCTTTGAAAAATCACCGTCATTGCCAAATGGAACCTCTCTAAAAAGAAAATATCTTACTGAGTCTAGACCGTATTCATCAATCAATTCTTTAGGGTCAATTACATTACCAAGACTTTTACTAATTTTTTGACCCTCATTTGTCCACCAACCATGTGCTACGATCTGCTTTGGTGGATCTAACTCTGCAGCCATTAAAAAAGCAGGCCAGAAAATAGCATGAAATCTGATTATATCCTTCCCTACTACATGTATCCCAGGCCAATATTTTTGATATAAATCAGAATTTTTATTGGGATAATCTAAAGCTGAAATATAGTTAGTTAGTGCATCTAACCAAACATAAACAATATGTTTTTCATCTGTAGGGACTTCTATTCCCCATTTAAATGTTGTTCTAGAAACTGATAGATCTTTCAGCCCTGACTCTACAAATTTAATAACTTCATTAGATCTAGATTTTGGTACTATGAAATTTGGATTACTTTTATAAAAATCTAACAGTTTGTCTTGCCATTTAGAAAGTCTAAAAAAATATGACTCTTCTTCAACCCAAGATAGTTCAGATCCAAAACTGTTATATTTTTTACCATTTTTTTCAACTATTTCATTATCAGCTACAAAAGCCTCATCTCTTACAGAATACCATCCGCTATATTTGGACAAATAAATTTCATCTTTTTCCAACAAAACTTTCCATAGGTTTTGAACAGACTTTTTATGTCTTTCTTCCGTTGTTCTTATAAAATCATCATTAGATAAATTTAATAAATTACTTAAATCTTTGAAATTTTCTGAAACCATATCCGTAAATTTTTGAGGATCAATATTTTTTTCTTGAGCAGCTCTTTCAACTTTTTGTCCATGCTCGTCTGTTCCTGTTAGAAAATAAGTATTGAGACCTCTACAATCATAAAATCTTTTTAATATATCAACAGCAATTGAAGTGTAAGCATGTCCAATATGTGGTTTATCGTTCACATAATAAATAGGAGTTGTAAAATAATTATTAGACATACTTAATAAGATTAGAATTTAATCTTGTAAAATAGATTGAAATTAGGTCATTTGTTAATGTATTGAATTTTAAACTTTCATCTACATCAGTTAAATAATCTGAATGAAGTTTTAGTAGGTATTTGTAAAGTTTTCTATTATTTAAATTATTTCTTAAATAGTAATTGAGTATTTTTAAAAATATTAATGAACATACGCTTACTTGATCTTTATTGAATAGTTTAATCTTTTCAAAAAAATCAGTACTTTTTAAATTAATGAAGGGGTTAATAAGAGAATGTATTAATTCTTCTGAAATATTTTGATTTTGTCTTACTATGTCTTCTTTCATTGAATTGAAATCACTAAAATTTATTTGTGAATTCAAATCTCTGATAACTCTAGCCCTTGAAATGATTGTTTCAGGTAAACTTATTAAGTTTTTAGAACAAAAAATAAAATAGGTTTTGGATGGTATTTCTTCAATGATTTTTAAAAGTCCATTTAAAGCATTAATATTTAAATAATTTACCTCTCTGACAAATATTACTTTGCTAAGGTTTAATACATTTGTATGTAAAAACTCTTTTTTCATTTTTCTAACTTGATCAATTGTTATGAATTTTGATTTTTCTTCGGGCTCTAGAATAATAAAACTTGTATCTATTTCATATTGTTTTTCATAGAAACTATTTAAAATTTGTTCCTCTAAATATGAAATACTCTTACTATTAGTAGTCTCTAATAAGTAAAAGCCACTGCTCTCAGATTTTATAGTATTTACTACTTTATCAATTTGCATTTTTTTAGATTTAATATGATTTTGTTATGTACTTCATTAGCAGATAGTGATGCATCAATAGCAACAAACTTACGTTCACCTATTTTTATTTTAGAAATTTCTTCATAATTTTTTTGAATTCTTGAGAATTGTCCAAAATATTTTTTATCAAATTTATTTGAATATAATCTTTTATTTTTTCTTCTTATTAAATTTTTTTTATCTAACTTCAAATAAAAAGTTACCTTTGGGATAAATTTCTTATCAATCAACTTAATTAAACTAATAATAAGTTTTTTTTCTTTAGAATTATATTTTTGATAAGCATAAGTAGAGTCAAAAAATCTATCAAATACAATGAAATCATTCTTTTTAATTGAAGATAATAATGCAAATCTAGAAGCAAAGAAAAACATTATTAAACTTAAATTATCGAAATTAGACTTTAAAATCACATCTCTTATCTTTTCTAGATCTTTATTACCTCCAGGCTCTCTAGTAAAAGTAGATTTAATATTATTTTTTATAAAATATTTTTTTAAAAGTTTTATCTGTGTCGATTTTCCAGAATATTCGAAACCTTCAAAACTTATTACTTTCATTCTATACGATATTATTTAGTTAGATCCAAGAATGATATAATAAATAGCTGAAAATATTCTTGAAAAGAAATTCTTTTGTTCTATGTACTCACCTGAAAATAAAGGAAATTCAGTATTCTTATCAGCAAAGGATATTTGAAGTTTGGCTATTTGGTCGCCTTTTTGAATAGGAGTTGCAATAGGCTCCTCTACTATCACATTAACTTTAGCAGAAGATAATTGTGCTTTTGGAATGCTCACACTTATATCGTTTAAAGCAACTAGGTCTACTTTGTCGTCTTTACCTAGCCAAGTATCAGCTTCTTGAATAACCTCATTTTTTTTAAAAAAATCTACTAATTGAAAATTGTTGAAACCCCAATCCATTAATCTTAGTGACTCCTGGGCCCTTGATTTGGAAGAGTCTAGTCCATTTAGAACAATAATCAGGCGCCTATCCCCTCTTTCTGCAGATCCAACCAAACCGTAGCCAGCTGCTTCTGTATAACCTGTTTTAAAGCCATCAGACCCCTCAAATGTATATAGTAGTGGATTTCTGTTATCTTGTTTGATCCCGCTGTATGTAAAATCACTTAATTTGTACATTTGAAATAATTCATAGTGATTTTCAATCGTGTACTCAGCTATTTTAGCAAGATCTTCAGCTGTTGTGTAATGATTATCATCAGGCCAGCCACTGCTATTTGTAAAATTAGTCTCTGTGAGTCCAATTTTTTTACCTAAATTATTCATTTCAATAGCAAAAATTTCCTCAGATCCAGATATACCCTCTGCTAAAGCAATCGAGGCATCATTTCCGCTCTGAACAATAATTCCTAGTAACAAATCATAAACTTTTACTCTTTTGTCTACCTCTATAAACATCTTTGACCCGCCCATTTTCCATGCCTTTTTACTTACTAAAAACTCTTGATCTAATGATAAAGTACCATTTTTGATTTTTTCAAAGGCTACAAGAGCAGTCATCATCTTGGTCATACTTGATGGATATGTTCTGGCTTTAGAGTTTTTTTCTAAAAGAACTTCGTTTGTTGATAAATCTATTATAAGCGCCGTTTTTGCCAAACTTTCAATAGCAAGAGATTGTTTAGGAAATAGAATAATTATTGCTATAAATATTAAATTAAGGGGTTTTTTTCGCATTCAAATATCCATTTTTAATCAGAAAATCTAACTTAAGATTTATATCACTCTTTAGAAATGGGCCAGCAAAAACCTTAACTCCCTCTTCATTTTCTTCATAAAACAATCCTAAATTCTTGATTTTATTAGTTTTAAGCTTTGCTAGATTTATATCTTTATAAATTTCAACTAATATAGTGTTTTGTTTCTTAGAATTTTTAATATCTAGAGTTTTAATTTTCTCATAATCAAGTTTTTCACTGATTTCAGTTTGATCTTGATCTAACAGTTCAAATGAAATTTCTGTATCATCCATCTTTATCTTACTCTCTTCTTTTGAGTCAACAACATTTCTTAGAATTATTGATTCATCTTTTAAATATTCTAAATATACTTTTGTATTTAGTGATATTTTATCAATAATCTCTTGACTTAATGAAAGCCTATTTTCAGTATCTAACTTAATGTTTCTAACAATAATATTGTTATCTAGGTTACTGGGATCTGACAGTTTTACCACACTTGGTATAGGCAAATTAGAATGATGGATATTATTGCCTTTAATTCTTTCATCTAGAACAAACTTTTCCATAACATTTAATTCAATATTGTAGTCATCAAGTGGTGATATAATAACTTCTGATTTTTTAAAGTATTCTTGAGTTGCGACCTCTTCTTCTATTTTTTTATCATCGACAGTTTCAATAGACGATATTGTGCATGATGATAAAAACAGTAAAAACAGTATTTTATTAATATTATTTAAATTTATCACTTAATAATCCAACTGAAAGACCATAATAATTAGAACAGTTGTAAGAGAGAATATTTAGATAATTATCATAAACAATAAAATACCTGTAATCACCCTCTTTCCTACCCATCCTTAATAGATAGCTATTTATATCTAAATTATCCAGAGAATTACCATTCATCTTTTTAAAATTCATTATTCTAAATTCATTTAAAGGTAATTTTTTTGATAATTTTTTTACTGCTAAACAACCTTTTTCTCTTTTTACAAACAATTTAGGTTCTAAAGATTTTACATTTTTTGGGGGTATAACTTCTCTACCCCAAGTGTAATTTGGATCCCATTTGTTTGAACCTACTCCTTGAAGATATCTTGCAATAGAAGCGAGTGAGTCCTCTGTGTCAGTCCAAATATCCTTCTTGCCATCATTATTAAAATCTTGAGCGTAGTTTAAAAAACTTGAAGGCATAAATTGATTTTGACCCATTGCTCCTGCCCAAGAACCTTTGAAATTAGCAACATTAATGTGTCCTTGCTCAAGAATTTTTAGTGCATTATATAATTCTTTCGTAAAGTATCGTCTTCTTCTTTCGTCATATGACATGGTTAAAAGGCTTTCTAATACAGGATAATTGCCTGTAATTTTTCCGTAAGCAGTTTCTAAACCCCATATAGATAAAATAAATCTTGATTGAACATTATAATAGTTATCAATTTTATTTAATAAATTACTGTATTTACTTTTATTATTAAGTCCATTTTGAATTCTTGTTTCCGAATTTCTTTTTTCAATATATTCCGAAAAAGTTAAAGTAAATTCTGGCTGGCACTTATCATTTTCAATAACTCTTTTATTTACCTCATATGGCGCAATTAATTTTGATACAAAATCCTCATCTAGCCCAAATTCGTTCGATCTATTTACAACTTCAATTTTCCAACTTTCAAAACCTGAAAAATCATAGTTTTGAAGCACGTCACAATTTTTTGGATCATGTGCATGCAAATTTAAAGTAAATAAATATATAAATACTGATTTTAATAATAATTTGATGAACATACGATTCTATTAAACAGTTTATATTATAAAATCTTTAAAATTAGTGACAACGACAGTAACTATAATTTAATTTACTTAAATTTAATATTATTGGTAGAAAGGTCAGATATTTTTTTACAGCCCATCAACTTCATATCTCGTTCCAACTCTGTTTTATAAATACTAAGAGCTTTTTCTACACCTACTTGTCCAGCAGCTGCCAATGCATATAAATAAAGTCTTCCTCCAGCACAAGCTTTAGCTCCCAATGACAAAGCTTTAAGCATATGAGTACCTCTTTGAATACCCCCTTCACAAATTACATCTACTCTATCTCCTACTGCTTCAACTATATCAGCTAACTGATCAAAAGGTGATCTAGCACCATCTAATTGCCTACCTCCATGGTTAGAAACGACAATTCCTGTACATCCAATATCCACTGCTCTTTTTGCATCTTCTACACTTAGTATTCCTTTTAATGCGAAATGACCTCCCCAATCAGAGCATAATTTTTCAGCATCTTTCCAATTCATATCTTGATCGAGCATAGTAGAAAAGTAATTACCAATGGAGATAGCTGTATTAGTACCCTCTTTTACATAATCTTGAAGGTGTGGAAGTTCAAATTTACCTTTAGTTAAATAATTAATTGCCCATGTTGGTTTAGTAACATAGCTGAACATGCTTGATAAAGTAAATTTAGGAGGTGATGTAAAACCAGTTCTTATATCTCTTTCTCTATTGCCACCTGTTATAGTATCAACAGTCAAAGCCATAACATCAAAATTAGCATCTTTTGCTCTTTGTAGAATTGAATTATTTAATCCCTTATCTTTGTGATAATAAAATTGAAACATCTTTGGCGTATCCACTAAATTCGATATTTCCTCAACACTAACCGTAGCCAAAGAGGAAACACCAAACATGGTATTAAATTTTTTAGCTGCCTTAGCTACAGCTCGCTCTCCTTCGTAATGAAATATCCTCTGGAGAGCCGTTGGTGAACAATAAAAAGGTAAATCTATTTTTTTTCCAAAAATAGTTGTAGATAAATCAATATCTTTTACACCTCTTAATACGTTTGGTATTAAATCAACATCATCAAAGGCCAATGTATTTCTTCTATATGTTACTTCATCATCTGCAGCACCATCAATATAATGGAATACGGGAGATGGAAGTTTTTTTTTGGCTAACTTCTTGAAATCTTTAAAATTTAAGCAGTTATCTAATCTCATAATAATTTTGCTAAAAAGCCTTTATTTGTTATAAATAACATATGATTTTGACTAATACAGGCAAAAAATTTGTTTATTCGGCTATTATTATGATGTTCCTATCCATGGTCCTGCCTTGGGAGTCCCTAGAGGACTACACATATGCCGAGTCAATGGGCTTATCGTTAAATGTTATCCCAGCAATAATTTTTGTTTGTGCAGCAGTCTTAGTTGTATTGAAACCCTTAGCTGTACTTTCAAGTAGAATTGGAACCAATTACATATTTCTATTACTTTGCCTACTCCAAGCAATAATTCTGTACATTGGTATGCAGTATTATCCGGATACATATACGATTGGTTATCTTTTATTTCCCGCTTCAGTTGTTGTATTTATGTTAGGTGCTATTTACAGCACTAATAGAATAGACGGAACCACTGGTAATTAATTCGTTTCAATTACAAAACACCATTAATTAAAATTACCCCACTCATCAATAATAACATAATATAAAATAACTTTTTAAATAGTATTTCTGAAACGTATCCTCTAATTATTTTTCCTAAAAAAAAACCTATTACAACTGGTATGGATACAATTAATGAAGGAGTAATTGTGCTCATATCAATTAGCTTTAAAAATGTAAAAGAAAAAAATTGCATTAAACTATAAAGTAAAAAAGCCAATCCCATAAATTGAACAGTTTTTTCTTTATCATATTTTAGTGATTGTAATAAAAATACAAAAGGCATGGTATAAATACTTGTTAGACCAATAATAAATCCATTAAAAGATCCTGTTATCGATTGAATTATTGAACTTTTATGATTAGGTATTGAAATAATTCTATTTGATAAAAAAAGTGAAGAATTAACAAATAGTAAAATAGCTATAAATATTAAAATTAAATCCGATTGCAGTGTTTTAAGTAAAATTACTCCTGGTATGATGATTAGAGTTGAAAAGATTAAAAAAAATTTCGTATCAATAGAAATTTTCCTCAAATTATTTCCATTTATCATCTGAAAAAAACTAGTAATAATTGTTGGTATTATAACAAGAGCTATTGTTTCTTTTACATCCACGACAAATGAGAGTAAAGAAATTACAACTGTGATTAGTCCAACACCAAGTATACCTTGAGTAATGCCACCAATAAAATATGCTAATAAAATATAAAAAAAAGTTAATGTTGGAAGATTACTTAAAATCACTTAAAAACATAACATGAGTGGCAAAAGAATATATCAACTAATAATATAAAATTACGATTGATTTAAAAATAACGTAATATATACATTCTAGACGTTTATGACATCGGAAGGATGGCTGAGCGGTTGAAAGCACCGGTCTTGAAAACCGGCAAAGGGGCAACTCTTTCCTGGGTTCGAATCCCAGTCCTTCCGCCATTTGATCTAACTTCAATTTTCAAATTGTATAATTAATATTATTAACTTATTTAAAAGGAGAAAAAATGACTGAACGTGTATGTATAAATCTTTCCTATGCTGTACCAAATGATAAAGCTGCTGAAGTTGAAAATATTTTTAGCACCCATGGAAAATGGATGACTGAATTTTATTCTGATGGGACAGATCATTTATTAAATGCTTACTTTACTAAAGCACCAGAATTTAAAGACCCTACCGATCCTAGTAAGGGCGAAACTGGAAACACATTATTTACAATAAATGAACAATTTGCATCTATGGAGAGTGTTCAAAGACATGTCGAAAATGCCAGTAAAAATGATTATTTCCCAGATTTTGCAAAGTTACTAGAGGACTACGGAAAAGTTTTAAGTATGGGTGGTAGTGTATATGTTTCTATAAGATAAAAAGGGAAGAAATAAAAAAAAGGCAGAAATTAATTAGTCGAACAGTTTAAATATTATTTATATGTTAAAATTTATCTTTTAAAGTTCTCATTATGTCTAAATGCTCAGTTAAAGCCTCAAATGATACAGCTAGTTCATATACAAGAGTGACTAATGCAAATAATACTAAAATAAGATGAATACCAAAACTTATAGCAGAGATGAAGCTGTAATTTAATAACAAAAATAATAAGCTTGTACACAATGCTATCCCTCCAAAAAGAGATAAGTAAAGTGTGTAACGTAATAATTTAAGTCTTTTTTCATAATGCAAGATATGAAAAGAATATTCACTTTGACTTTTAAATCTTAATTTATCTGTTTCAATGTTAGATCGAGAGTCTCTAATTAATTTTGCAAGAGTTGCATACCTAGCTATAACCAATGTTATATAAATTGTGCAAGCAAAGAACATTGTCCCTAACATATTACTACTTAATAATATCTCGTGATTTACTATGTCCATTGATAAAAAATAGGTGATATTTACTTAAATTACTACCTCAAAACCTTCAAACTGTGGGTGATCCAAATATACTGTTTTATGTTCACCAGCATTTTTATGAGCCATCCTAAAAGCTTCTGATTTAGTCCAATTAATAAAATCTTGCTTTGACTCCCATTCACTGTGAGATGCATAGAGTGTATATTCTTCATTAGACTCACTTTTTATTAAATTAAATTTTTTAAAACCAGGAACTTCATTTAAGTGTGTATCTCTATTTTTCCATATTTCTTCAAAATAAGTCTCTTCACCTAATTTGACTTTAAATCGATTCATTGCAATAAACATGATTTATTTATGTCTATTCAGATATGATAATTCTAGTATTTGTACCAATAGCAATAGTTACTCTGGAACCAATTGGAATTTGTTCTGAGCCAGATTGAACTATTGAAATGTCATCATCTGTGTCATCAACATCTACAACATATTGAAATCCTGTGTGATCTCCTAATGATGAACCAGCGACATAACCTACTATTGCTCCACCAATGGTTCCGACCACAGCAGCAGCATCTCTACAATCATCATCAAAAATACCCTCTCCACATCCTACGACAAAACCTACTAAACCTCCTGTAAGAGCGCCTAATCCAGAGCTTTCACCAGTAATTTTGACAGGCTCAGCTGCAACGAGAGTTCCATATTTAACTGTGTTAACTTTTTGGGTGTCAGATTTTTTTACACCAGTATTAAAACCACCACATGCTGTTATCAATGTGAATAAAAATAAAAAAGATAATTTAGGCAGGCCTATCATATTCAACAAATTTTTTAAGCGAATTGGTGAGAAAATTTTCATAATTATCAATATTATAAATGATATTTTCATAAATATCCAAATGTTTTGGGTCTAGAATGAAATCATAAGAGGGTTCAAAAAAGAAAGGTATTGAAATACGCTCCTCCTGATTAAAAAGAACTCTGTGATTAGTTGCTTTCATTTGACCATTTGTTAAATACTCTAAAGCTAAACCTGTATTAATTACAAAAGCATTTGGATCATGAGGAACATCGTACCAATCCAATGAATGTCTATTTTGTACTTGTAGGCCACCTTTTTTATCTTGATATAAAATAGTCATTATCCCACTATCTACATGGGTTTCACAACCTAAAGCAACACCATCTTGTGAAGAGACTTCAACAGGTTTTTCTTGTTTGGGATAGTAATTAAATCTCAGAGTTGACAATGTTTTAGGTCTTTGAAAAGCCTTTTCAGCTAATGATAAATCTGAAGAAAATGAAGATATAATAGATTTAAATATTGTTATTCCCAAATTATGAAGGTCATCAAAATAATTATTTATCGTAATTTGCCAGTCTGGATTTAGAAAAGACATATCATGATTAACTTCAAATTTTTCCTTCTTTAACAAATCAACCATATTTTGCTTTAAAAGTGGATCTCCTATATCTAAACCCTCTTTACCATTTACAGAACTAGGAAAATAACCTCTATAAACTGTGTTTGTATTGGGATTCCATTTTTTTGGTGCAATTTTAAGTTTCTCTTCCTCATTTAAATAAAAAAATTTTCTACAAGTCTTTAAAAGATTATCAATTTTTGAAATTGGAATACCATGATTTGTAACTGTAAAAAAACCAATTTCTTCAGATGCTTTTTTAATATTATTTGATACTTGTATAGCAGCATCACTATTAAGATCTTTATTAATAATATCCGCTAAATCTATATTTGGAATATAATTACTCTGCATCGCCAATTTTAAAATATAGTTTTTTTATATATTTCTGTTTCCTTTTTATAGGAAGTTCATAAAATTCATCTATTGAAATAGGTTCACCTATTTTTTTTTGATTTTCAGTAAGTTCAGCTATTATAGACTCATAATAGTTTGCCCACTCTGCATTAGTTTTTGGGAGTTGTTGATCTTCCATCATTTTAATCCTAACTTTTTATAGAATAGATTTATAGTGTAAAATAAGTCCTTACTGTCATTATTTTTGATCTGAATAGAACTAGAACTTTGCATTTTTATAATATTTTCTTGTGCCATTTGAATTAAATCATCTAGTATTTTTTGACTTGCTTTTTTAAAAGTAATATCAATAAAATTTCTTTTTATATTTATTTTTGAAATACCAAGTGTAAGAGATTTAATTTTAATAGTTAGTAAATTAAATAAATTAGTTACTTCAACTGGGTAATTACCATATCGATCATATATCTCATCTAAAACATTCTTAAGCTCTTGAATATTCTTTGAATTAGTAAATTTACGATAAATAATCAATCTAGAAATATCATCAGATATGTAATTCTTTGGAATGTAATACTCAAAAAATGCATCAAATTCAAATTCATCATAATCATCTTCAATTTCTGCATTATTATTTTTTTGTCTTTCCACCTCATCTTTTAACATACTTTGGTAAAGCTCTATTCCAATATCTTTCACATGACCACTTTGCTCATCACCTAGTAAATTACCTGCGCCTCTTATTTCTAAATCCTCATTAGCTAACTGAAAATTTGATCCTAGATTTTCATAATTAGCTAAAACTTGAAGTTTCTTTAAAGCTGTTTTATTGATTAATTTTTCACTGTCATGAAATAAATAGGCGTATGCTCTTTTATTTGAACGACCTACCCTACCTCGCAATTGATATAATTGAGATAAACCAAACAAATTAGAATTAAATATTATTAGTGTGTTTGCATTTTTAATATCTATTCCAGACTCAATAATATTTGTAGAAATAAGGCACTGTATCTCACCTTTTGTAAAAGATATGAACACATCCTCAATATCTTTTTCTTTCATTTTACTGTGACCTACTCCATAAGAAAGATCTATATTTAATTTTTTAATTTCATTTTCGACAAAAGGAATATGGCTAATTCTTGGTACAACAATAAAAATTTGTCCATTCCTTTCTAATTCATTTTTTATTGCTGAAATAAGGGCAACAGACTCATATTTTTGAACATAAGTTCGTATACTAATTCTATTTGATGGAGGTGTTCCGATAATACTTAAATCTTTTAAGCCTAATAAAGACATCTGAAGTGTTCTAGGAATAGGTGTGGCAGACAATGAAAATAAATGAATAGTTGGGTATTTGTTGATCAAATATTCCTTTTGATCGACACCAAATTTTTGTTCTTCATCTATTATCAGTGTGCCTAAATTATTAAATTCTATGTCTTTTTTAAAAAGACTATGTGTTGCGATAAGAATTTGAATATCACCTGACTTTAATGAAATTAAAATTTCATTTTTTTCTTTTGACGAAGTAAATCTAGATAGACATGCAACCTTAATGTTAAAAATTGAAAACCTCTCGCTAAATGTATTAGTGTGTTGCATTGCTAGTAATGTGGTGGGAACGACTATTACAAATTGAAAACCTGATAAATATGTTGCACACGCAATTCTTAAAGCCACTTCAGTTTTACCAAATCCTACATCGCCGCATATAAGGCGATTAGATGGTTTATCTTGTTTTAAATCATTTAAAGATTGTTCAATTGAGTTTAATTGGTCTTCAGTTTCAACAAATGGAAATTGTTGATTAAATTTCTCAAGATCAGAATTATTATATTGAAACTCTTTGATGTTTATAGTGGATCTCTTTGCTGCATTTTTTAAAAGTTTATTAGCTAGAAAACGAATTTTCTTCTTAACTGAAGATTTTCTTAAAATCCAATCATTCGTGCCTAATTTATCAAGAAGTAGATTATTATCATCAAACCCATATCTTGAGATATAGTTTAAATTTTCAATTGGTAGTAAAAGCTTGTCGTTACCGCGGTAAATTAATCTAATAAACTCCCTAATTCGATTATTAATTTCAATATTATCAATTGATATAAATCTACCAATACCATGCTTTTGATGAACAACTGCATCTCCTAATGAAAGATCATTAAAATTGATTATAGTGTCTAAATTCGTTTTTTTCGTAGTATGAGTGTTTTTATTGAGGTGTAAGATTCCATCAAATAGATAATCTTTTGAGATTACAGATTTATAGAAATATAAATTATTACCATAATTTGGTTCAATATTTTTCTTTTGAAGAAATTCGTTTTCTATTGATGAGTAATTTTTTCCACTATGAAAATATATTTTATTACTCATTTTAGAAAATTCATCTAAAGAGGTATTTAATGTAATTTTTAATGATTTAGGTGAGCTAGATAATATATTTGTAAATTTAAAATTTTTTATTTTGTTATCTTCTAAATAATAATTTGAAAAAGGGATCTCAGGTTGGACTTGATCAAAAATTGTTTTAAGAAAATTTAGCTTTTCTTTTAATATTATGTCACTTCTATTAATTGTATAAATGGAATATCCCATAACAATATCCTCAAAATAACTATCTTTAGTACTTGGCTCTAATAACTCAATATTAGGGTTAAATATATCAATCCTCTCTTTCTCATCTTTGAAAGTAAGTTGTGTTTGAGGATTGAATTCTTTTATTGTTTCAATCACATTATCAAAGAATGAAATTCTATAAGGATTATTATTACTGTTATAAATATCTAAAATATCCCCTCTTAGAGAAAATTCGAGTTTATTATAAACATTTGCTTGGCTTGAATGATTAAATTCAACTAATTTTTCTAAAATTGTATTAGCTTCAATAGTTTGATTTTTAGTTAATGTTAAAAAATGATTAGCATCTTCATTTATCTGAAATTTTTTTAAGAGATTATTGCAAGTTATTATTATTATATTATTATGAGTTAATTTCTGTAATTTTTCTGACCTATCAAGTAAAATATCAGATGATGAACTTTCAGAACTGAACGGTAAAGAGTCATGTGCTGGAAAATAACATATTTTCTTATGGGGATAATGTATATTTAGAATATTTTCATAGTCTAGAGCTACCTTATCATCTTCACATAATAAAATTGATTTATTGCCAAATTTAGAAATAGGATTTTCCAATATTATTTTGATAAATTTATAATTTTAAGGTACTTAATTCTATCTTCTTTGAAAGACTCATTAAAAAATACGTCAAATATGTATTGTGTTTCATTTTTTAATAAATCATCTAATTGATCAATTAGAGCCTCATCATTAGTGTTTTCAAGTTTTGAATAAATTCTCTCAAAAATTACATCTAATTCTTTTATACCTAATGTTTGACATCGATATTTTATTTTTTTTAATTTATCTTTGTAGTAATTATTCATGAACGACAATAGTTTCGATTTTTTATATCAGAATGTAGAAAAACTTAAAGGAATAGGTCCAAAGAAAGCGTCCTATTTTAAAAATCTAAATATAAACACTGTTATTGATATATTTTATAATTTACCGACTAGATCAATAGATCGTACTCAGGATATTGACTTTAAAAATCTTGAAAAAGGACAAACTATTACCACTCTCGTTAAGGTAAAAAAACATCATTTTCCTTTTAATCCTAAACTACCCTACGTGATTGAATGTGAAAAAGGATCTTTAATTATAAACATAATTTATTTTTCAATAAGAGGGAATTTTCTTAGAAAAAAATATCCTGAAAACAAAGAATTAATTATTAGTGGAAAAGTATCATTTTATAAAAGTAATCTTAGTGTAGCACACCCTGATTACATAGAAGAGATAGAAAATGAGGATAAGTTAAGAACTTTTGAAAATATTTATCCTTTAACAAGGGGTATCACATTAAAAGATATCAGAATAGTTTTAAATGAAGCAAAAAATCATTTAAATAAATTTGATGAATGGTTGAACGAAAATATTGTAAAAAAATATAATTTTTCAAGTTTCAATGAATCATTAATAAAAATGCATTTTCCCTCTGTAAAAGAAGATATTGAAAGTAGAGAGAATTTTAGAAAAAGGTTGGCAGTTGATGAATTAGTATCAAATTATTTTGCTATTAGATACTTAAAAGAAAAAACAAAAAAAAAAAATGAAAGTTTAAATCTTAATTTTAATTTACAAGAAAAATTGATAAATGAGCTACCTTTTGAGTTAACAAAAAATCAATATAAAATCATAAATGATATAAATAATTATAATAATACTCAATATCGAGAGACAGTACTATTACAAGGTGATGTAGGTTCAGGTAAAACTATTGTATCCTTATTAACAGCAATCCCTTTTATTCAAAAACATAAACAAGTTGCCTACATGGCACCTACAGAAATATTAGCTAATCAAATTTACAGTAATGTATTAAATCACTTAGATAATGAAGAAGTGAATCCTATATTACTGACTGGAAGTAGTAAAAATAAAAGTGAAATTTATGAAAAAATAGAAAAAGGTATTTTTAATTTTATTATTGGCACTCATGCTATTTTTCAAGAAAATTTAAATTTCTCATCCCTGGCATATGTAATAATCGATGAACAACATCGATTTGGTGTTCAACAAAGACTGTATTTAGCTGAAAAAGGAATAAACACAAATATTCTATTAATGTCTGCCACACCTATTCCAAGAACACTTGCATTAGCTCAATATGGTGAAATAGAACAGGTAATACTAAAAGAAAAGCCAGCTTTTCAAAGACCGATAATAACTAAAGTATCGAACATTGACAAAATTAAAGATATAGAAATTTTGTTAAAGAAAAAAATTTCAAATGTATCGCAAGTTTACTGGATTTGTCCTTTAGTTGAAGCATCAGAGACACAAAAGTATAAAGATGTAGAAACACGATTTAAGTCTTTGAAGAATATATTTGGTTCAGAAGTTGAAATGTTACATGGTAAAATTAAGAGTGATCAAAAAGAAAGAATTATTCAAAATTTTCAAAAAGGAAATATAAAAATATTAGTTGCTACTACTGTAGTAGAGGTAGGTATAGATAATAAAAATGCAGATTATATTGTAATTGAAAATGCAGAAAAATTTGGCTTATCTCAATTACATCAGTTAAGAGGAAGAGTAGGAAGAGGTAACAATCAAGGCTATTGTTTTGCATTATATGGCAAGGATTTGCCTGACAATACAATAAATCGACTAAAAATATTCAAAGAAAACTTAGATGGATTTAAATTATCCGAAAAAGATCTCGAAATTAGAGGCACTGGTGACATATTAGGATATCGTCAAAGTGGTGACTCATTATTCAAGTTTGTAAATGTTTATCATGATCAAGAGCTAATAATAGATGCACTTCAATATGTAAAAAAATTAATTGAAAAAAAAGAGTATGAAAATGAAAAATTTAAAAAAGATATATATAAGTTACTTATGTTTTTTAAGCAGCAAGAGGCAATAAAACTATTATTTAGTTAACTTTTTAATTTTTTTCTTTTTAGGAAGAGCTTTTTTAATTTCCGGTGCTTTGGGTGTAACTAATCCTGCAGAAATGATGTATTTGATAGCTTGATCGACAGACATATTAAGTTTGGTACATTTTGATAATGGAACAAACATTAAAAAACCTGTAGTTGGATTAGGTGTAGATGGCATGAAAACATTTATCATTTTTTGATTTTTTCTTTTTGCTATTTCCCCTTTTGTTTCACTTGTTAAAAATGCAAGAGCAAAAATATCTTTTTGAGGATATTCAATAAGAACTACCTCTTTAAAGGCATTAGACTGTGTCGTAGCAAATGTATCAATAATCTGTTTTACTGTGTTATAGATTGAGTTTAAGCCAGGAATTTTAGATAAAACGGCATCAACTACTCGATGATAAAGTTTTCCAAAAAAACTTCCAGCTATGGCTCCTAAAATTGTAAAAAATAAAAAAGCAACTATTAAACCAACACCAGGTATTTCAGATGGAATACCAAATTTATTTAGAGGTATGAAAGGTCTAAATATTTTATCTGCAATACCAACTACTACCCATGCAACGTAAATAGATAAAGCTAATGGAGCAACAATTAATATGCCACTAATAAAATGGTTTTGAATTTTTTTCATTTATATTAATTTTTTATTTTATCTTCAAATTCAAAAACATTTTTATTATTAATTTCAAAAGATACTTTTATTGAGAGATCTTTCACGTCAGGGTTATTTTCAATAAATTGATTAAGCTCTTGTTGTGAACTAATCCCTAACCTTTTCAGAAATTTTCTAACTTTTAATTGTGTTTCATCATCCATGAAAATGATAATATGGATTTTTTTTCATATTTGAAGGCTTTTAAACATTCAAAAACTATAAATGATTGTTAGGATAGTCTTCAATTCTAAGATAGTTGTAGATATGCCTATTACTACGATTAATCTAGCTAAAAAAGATAGTATTTTATTACCTTTATATTTTTGAGAACTTCTCCATACACCAATGCAAGATGTAAAGTAATAGATTAGATTTAATACAAGATATAATGAAAATGTATAAATAAAATTTTGTATATGTATTTTTGTAACGAGCAATAGTGGTGCCGAAATAAGGAAATTGACAAGCACGTAATAAATCCAATAACTTTTGTATAAAGGTAAATTACCTTTAAAAAGCTCCATAAGGTTATTTTCAATTTTAAATATGAAATTCATAATTTAGTTCTACCCCATTGAATTTTATTCCAGACTCTCTCGTGAATATAATAAATTAATATACCGTTCATTATTTCAAAAATGACAATGGATTTTGTCCAATCTAAGTTTGATGTGATAAACATAGCAGAAATAAATGTTATTGTAGATGCGGCTAATCTCCATGTGAGTGCCTTAAAAAATGATCTAAGTCTAATTACTTTTTGATTAAGTCTGCCATATTTGTATAAATTCCATACTCTTTCATGAAAATAATATGTAATCATTTTTAAAATGAAAACAATTAATGCTACATAGAAAGGAGAAGTTGCATCAAAATTTTCTGAACCATTAGAAATAACAAAAAAACTTATCAGAAAAGTATTCATAAAACCGACTATTCTATAACTTATAGTTTTTAAGATTGATCTATTTTTTGTTACTTTCATTATTGAAGAATTTCATATTCTTTCAAATGAAGATTAGCTTTAAATTTTTTTGAATTAATTCTAAATTTAGCAGGAATTTTAATTATTTCTTTTTCAAATGAATAAACCGTTATAACTTCTAAATTATTTTTTTTATTCTCTTTATAAAGACCTTTAAAAAAAGGAAATACTAAATCTATAACTTCAACGTTTCCCTTGTATATTGAAGGATTATTAGATTTTAAGTTTTCTGTATTTTTTGTAATTGATGATAATTCATAAATGTTAATTCCATCAATAATTAACCTTTTTGAATCTGTTTGGAAAATAAAATATTGAACTAATTGTGATATCGGATCAGTGAAAAATTGATAATCATTGATTAAATTATTTTGCAAATTTATCTGATCATTGGAGAGTTCTTTTGAAATTTCAATATTTGATATAGTACCATTCTTGTTAAAAATAATATTTTCAAATCTATCCTGTCTAGAGCTTTTTGTTTTACTTTTGTAAAACATGGGATTGAAGCTATCATCTTTAATTTCTCCAGTAACTTTTGTAATAGACTCATACCCATAAATTTTGTCAGTCATGCCGTAACTTTTAATTGTGAAATCAATTTCATATAAATTGTCTTCAATTTTAATTTTCCAGAATAAGTCAGCTAGGTGAATTGATTTCCAATCAATTTCATATTTTAGATTTATTACTTTAGAGTTGAGGTAATATGGATATATTATAAAAAAAATTATGAAAAATATGCGCATAAATAAAACATCTTATAAAAGTACTACTATCGATGATTATAATACTATAATTGATGTAAGAACCCCATTAGAGTTTGATGATGACCATATCCCAAGATCAGTAAATTATCCTGTATTAACAAATAAACAACGTCATGAAATAGGATTGAAATATAAAGAGAATTCTTTTTTAGCCAAAAAAGAAGGAGCAAGTATTATTAGTGCAAATATTTCCAAAATTATTAATAAAATAAAATTTGATAAAAAAGATAAAACATTAATTTATTGTTGGAGAGGTGGTCTCAGATCACTTAGTTTATATTTAGTTCTTAAACAAATCGGTTACGACGTAACGTTATTAGAGGGTGGCTATAAGACGTACAGAGGTTATGTAGTAGATTTTTTTGAAAATAATACTGATAAATTTAAATTTAACCAAATTATGGGTGTAACAGGTGTAGGAAAAACACTTTTTATCAAAGAATTATCGAAAAAATATCAAGTGATCGATTTTGAAGGTTTGGCCAAACATAAAGGCTCTATTTTAGGAAATATACCCAATACTGTTCAACCATCACAAAAATTATTTGAAACATTGATTTATAAAAAACTTCACTCTTTCAATTCAAAAAAAAATATATGGGTTGAAGCGGAAAGTATCAAAGTGGGAAAGTTAAGTATTCCAAGTAAAATCTGGAAAAATATGCCTTTGGGTAAAAATGTAAAAATAAAGAGTAATTTAAACGAGAGGGTAAAATTCATTTTAAAAGATTATAAATATTTTACAAATTCACCGGATTTATTGAAAAATGCACTTATTGTATTAAAAAAAATTATTCCAAAAGAAGAATTTAAACTTATTGAAATTAATTTAAAAAAAAAGGAATATTTTCAGTTTGTGAAATCATTAATTGAATATCATTACGATAGAGCTTATAGAAAGACACGAGCAGAAAATGATAGTAATATATATAAAGAGATATATCTAAATAAAATCAACTTAATAAATATTAAAAGAGCTATTAAAGAGAATAATTATTTTTAAAATGGTCAAATTTTTTTACTTTACCAAGATTAAAATTTTTTAGATTTACACCCTTCCCTTTTTCAATACTTCCAATACAAATAATCTTAATACCCCTTTCAATTAAAAGTTTTTTTTTATTTAAATATAATAAGTTTTTAGGTGAGGTAAAAACTGGAACATACTCTTCCCCACTGGATAAAATAAGAGATATATATTTTTCCTCTTTAAAAAACTTATAAAGCTTAGAATTAATAGAGGTGAGATTATTTAATTTAATTTTTTTTTTGGATTTCAACGAAATAGTTTCTAAAGTTGATAAAAGACTATCTGATAAATCCATACAACTTGTAATATTTAGATGCTTAAATATATCTTGATAAATATACATTTTAGGTTTTAAAAATTGTTTTACTGATAAATTTTTTAAATAATTAGGTAATTTCAACTTACTATATAAACTTAAGTATCCTAGTTTTGAATATCCAATACCTGAAAAAGTGTATATTTTATCATCAACCTTAGCATTAGATCTTTTTATTACTCTAGTATTATTAATTTTATCGCTAATAATTGTTAGAGATAAAAATAATTTATCAGAAGAAGTGGTATCCCCACCAATTATCTCGACCTTATTTCTTAGGCATATTCTATGAAAATTAGTGATGATTTGTTTCACAAACTTATAGTTTTTATTTGGAAAACTAATATTTAATAGAACATATTTAGGTACGCCTCCTGAGGATTGAATATCACTATAATTTGATAGAAAAAGTCTATGCGCTATGTTACGAGGAGTAAAATGCTTTAAATCAAAATGCTTATTTTCAACTAAAGTATCAGAAGAGATTAATTGTTTTGTTTTATTTATATAAGCACAATCATCACCTATTTTTTTATAATTCTTTTCAAAATAATTAATAATTTTTTGCTCATATGACATTAAGTAAATATAATTGAATATGAATTCAAAAACAGAGATATTTAACTAATTTTTTTTCTAACCAAAGGAAATGAGTCTCTTTTTTTAGTTAAAACTAGTTGGAAAATCACATTATCACCTTTGGTAAAAGATAATTCACTTAAATTTAAATAAGCTTCCCACATTCTTATAAATCTATCATCATATAATTTAAGAACTTCTTTTTCTTCTTTTTTAAAATTTTTAAACCAATGAGAAAGTGTTTTAGCATAATGTAATCTAAGAACCTCTATATCTGAGATTATAAGTCCTGATTTTTCTACTGCTGGCATTACCTCAGACAAAGATGGTATATAGCCACCAGGAAAAATATATTTCCTAATAAATGCAGGAGTCATTTTCGGAACTCTAATGTTACCAATTGTATGTACTACCGCTATGCCATCATCAGATAATAAATTATATATTTTTTTAAAATAGGTTTTGTAGAAGGGTTTTCCTACATGCTCAAACATTCCTACAGAAACTATTTTTGTGTAAGAATTCTCTTCATCTCTATAATCTTGTAAAGAATAGGATAAATTTTCTTTTTTATCTGACTTTTTAAGTTGGTCATTACAGTATTTAATTTGCTCCTCAGATAATGAAACACCCTTTACTTTACAATCATGATGATTTGCAAAATGTCTACTAAGTGACCCCCACCCACACCCTATATCTAAAACTTTATCATTAGAATTTAATAATAATTTGTCAGCTAATCTGCTCATTTTGTTTGTTTGTGCTTGTGTCAATGAGTCGTTTTCATTTTCAAAGTAAGCGCATGAATATTGCCTAGTTTCATCCAAAAATAAGTCATACAATCTATCAGATAAGTCGTAGTGACTTGCGACATTACTTTTTGAACTCTTAACGAAATTTAACTGAAATAGTGGATTAATAATTAAAATAATTCTGAATATTAGGGTATTTGATATTTTTTCAAGGTATTTATTATAATTTTCAATAAGTAATTCAGAAAACTCATAAAAAGTCGAATTGTTTAACTCGTAATCTTTATCCATATATCCTTCTGTAAGGACAAGAGAAGGTGCATAAAAAATTTTATTTAAAAATTTCTTGTTATTGATCTGTAAAATTAACGGATCTGTGCCATTATCAATATGATGGTCATTTCCCTCAAATTTTATAATAACAGATCTTGTTTTGATTAAGTGTTTAATTAAAAATTTGAGTACCCTAAAAGACATAATTTTCTTATAAATATCTATATATACAAAATTTATTTAATTTTATCATATATTGATTGATAAAATGAATTAAAATATCAATTAAATAGTTGAACTTTTTATATTAAGCTAACGTAATACAAAATATGCATATCAAAGAAAAAATTGAATTTATATCAAATTGGATAAAAGATTATGCACATTCAAATAATGTTGAAGCGTTAGTTATTGGTATTTCAGGAGGCATTGACTCTGCTGTTACAAGTACCTTATCAGCAAAAACAGGCTTGAGAACGTTTGTTGCGAACATGCCAATACTTGATCACAAAACAACTAATGAAAGAGGTATAAATCACATAGACT
>CABYUJ010000012.1:0-45422 GCA_902522155.1 uncultured Alphaproteobacteria bacterium
ATCACTCCTTCATTGGCTTCAAAACCATCCATCTCTACAAGAAGTTGATTAAGAGTTTGTTCCCTCTCATCATTACCTCCACCTAAGCCAGCACCTCTATGTCTTCCAACAGCATCAATTTCATCAATAAATATTATACAGGGTGCATTTTTTTTACCTTGTTCAAACATATCTCTGACTCTGCTAGCTCCAACACCAACAAACATTTCAACAAAATCTGAACCAGATATTGAGAAAAATGGAACACCAGCCTCTCCAGCTATTGCCCGAGCAAGAAGAGTCTTACCAGTACCTGGTGGTCCAACCAATAGTGCACCTTTAGGTATTTTAGCTCCTAATCTTTGAAACTTTTGAGGGTCTTTCAAGAAAGAAACAACTTCTTCTAATTCTTGTTTAGCTTCATCAATTCCTGCAACATCATTAAACGTAACTCTTTGCTTATTCTCATTTAGTAATTTAGCTTTTGATCTTCCAAATCCTAGAGCTCCTCCACCTTTACCTGATTGCATTTGACGCATAAAAAATATCCAAACACCAATAAGAAGAAGCATAGGAAACCATGAAACGAATATACTAAGTAATGGATGCATACCTGATTGCTCAGGCTTTGCATTTATAGCAACATCATTCTCATTTAGCGTTTCTATTAAATTTGGATCTCTTGGAGCATATGTTGAAAAGTCTACTCCATCCATAGTCTGACCAAAAATATTATTTCCTTGAATCTCAACTGATTTAATTTCCCCGTTTTGTGCTTTATCTAAAAGGGTTGAATAAGTATAGGTAACAGAAGAATAATCTCTTTGTGAATTTTTAAATACATTAAATAATCCCAATAAAATAAGGCTAATTATAATCCAAACAAAAATGTTTTTTGAAAAATTTTTCATATACTTAATATAGTTATAGTTACTTACGTTTAAAGTGCTATGTAAGATTTATACATATTTTTTCATTAAAGACACCTATTTTCCCTGAAAATACTGACATTTTTTTGATATGTTGCGGTTTAGATTTTAAAATTTTTACAAAATTCCATACGTTATCATCCCGAATTTGTTTTTTTAACAAATGTCGGTGCTCATAGTAAAATGACTGTATTGCAAAGAACTGAAGATCTTCATTTAAATTTTTTAATTTATCTATATGAATTTCAAAAATTTTATTTTTTATTCTGACAAAGAAATTTTTGTGTAAACAATGTAAGTTGTGTAATTTAGAGAATAATTTTCTTTCATTATTAATTTGATAATTTAGTCTTTTTGAGGAAATAAAATCTCTTATTTTATTTCTTGTGTAATCCAACTCTAAATTACTTATATCCTCAAACCAAATAAGTTTTTTTTTATTTGCATAAGTTTTGATCTGTTTTTTTGAATAATTTTTTAATGGACGATGTAATTTGAGATCCTTGTATGTTTGTAAAAAAATATTTGAAAGTCCTGATGCACCAGATTGTTGAATTTTTCTCAAAAAAAATGTTTCATTAAGATCGTCGAGATGATGGCCTAGGAATATATCCTTTATATTTCTTTTTCTCGAAAATTTATTTAAAAATTCGTATCTAATTGATCTAGATTTTTCTTGGAAACCTTTCGATTTATCTTTAATGGATATTTTTTTTATAGAAAGATTTTTATTTGTAAGATTATAATATTTTACGAATTGCTTAATCTCATATTTTCCTTCTGGTCTTTTTTGATGATCAAAAATTAAATAATATATATTTTTAATATCAAAATGTTTTGATTTTATGATCAAATTAAACAAGACTGTACTATCTAGACCTGTGGAAAGTGAAATTAATATTTTCTTGTTAGGTTTAATATTATTTTTAAGATATTTTTTGAAATTAATTGAGATCGATAATTCTTTAGTCAATGATCAAACCACAGTCTTTTTCGGTTTGAAGTGATTTAGCAGACTCAATAACATCTTTGCTTTCTAAATAAGTATTAGAGAAAATTAGATCTTCCATAACTAAACATCCGTTTTCTTGATCTCCAATACTAAAGAGAGATTTTCCTAGCCAAAAATAATTCTCAGACTTAAATTTTGAGAATGTAGAGAAATCTCTGTGTCTTATTCCAAAATATTTTATAGCCTCGATTATTTCATTCTCCATGAAATATGTCCTACCAAGAAGATAGTAAGTTTCGGCTAGATATTCTTTTTGATCCGAATTGGAATTAATAATGAGGAGTAAACTCTCAATAGCTGACTTATTATCAAGACTAGCAAAGCTTCCTTTTGCTTTTTTTAACTCTTCTTCAACATTAATTATTGGCCTATTTAGTTCTAATTCTCTCTCTTCTATTAGTTTATCTAAATCATTAAGCATCGAAATATTAACCTCTGAAATAGATTTTATTTCTATTTCTTCTAGTTCCTCTTTCTCAAGACTTAATGAAGAAATTGTTTCATCAGAAACCTCATTAGGAATATCATTTAACTTTTCCTCATCTCCCTCAAGATCAGATAAGCTAATTTGTCCTAATAATTGATTATCTTGTGAGTTTTCTACAATATTTGAAGAGCTCTCTTCTATATTTAATTGATCAGATGTACCAATGATCCTTTTTTCGTTAGAGTCAGATGATGTATACAAAGAATAAAGGTTACTGACATCATCTTTAATATCCGATATTTGTTTTTCTAATGAAGTAATGCTTTTAGAAATATCATTGATTAGTATTTTTAATTCTTCTAAGTTATTTTTTTCACTTGTGTTAGAATTTTTGCTAAGTGATGACTCATTTTTATAAACAAATTTTTGAAGATCAATTATATCATTTTTTATTCTGTCTAATTCGACAGACACCTGATTATGATTTTCGGAACTTGCTTGGTTACTTGAAAAGAAAAGAAAAAAAATAACCAAAATTTTAATTATTTTTTTCATATTTGTTTCAGGTGCCCTAAAAAAGAGCACCTTAATGAAATTTTTAATTAATTACTTACTATTGTAACGCCGCGTCTATTTTGACTGTAAGCGGTTTCATCAGATCCAATAACTTCTGGTCTTTCTTTACCCCAACTTACATATTCCATTCTATTGGTGTCAATTCCTGCTTGGGCTAGATAAGAGTATACAGAAAATGCTCTTTTATCTCCTAGAGCCAAGTTGTACTCACGAGTACCTCTTTCATCAGCATGGCCTTCAACAGTTATGTTAGTGTCTGGGTATTGCATTAACCAAGCTGCTTGTGCATCAAGTGTAGCTTGCGCATCAACGGTTAGTTCTGAGCTATCAAATTCAAAGAACACTCTGTCGCCCACGTTAACAATCAGATCTTCTTGGGTGCCAGCTGTAATTTCACCACCTGATGATGAACTCGCACTAGCTGATGCTGCGTCAACATCTCCACCTTGTTCAGTCTTAGTAGCAGCACATGAAGCAAGGAAAAAACCCGCAACAATAAGCATAAACAATTTTTTTAACATTATTATAAATCTCCGCGTAAATATATTCTTACTATAGTTATGGTAAATAAACACTGAATTTTTTGGAAATCAAGATAATTCTTATTTTAATTAATTATATTTTGTTGATTTCTATGGAATTTTTACAATAAAGGTGACCAAGCTGGGTCGCTTCCATCTCTTGGAGTCGGTATGATCCTCTCATTGTATCCTGTAATGTCTATAAAATGTATTGTTACTTCCCCACCAGTTCCATCAAGATTTGACCTTTTTTGTCTATGAAATATTAAATATCTACCATTTGGGGACCAAGCAGGAGACTCTAAAGCAAAATCCCTAACAATCACTCTTTCATTGTTTCCATTTACATCCATAACACCTATATGGAAATTCCCCTGTGTTAACTTGGTAAAAGCTATCAAGTCACCTCTTGGAGACCAAACTGGATTTCCGTATACACCTTTACCCTTGGAAATTCTTTTTATGTTATCTCCATTCTTGTCCATTATAAACAATTGTGGGCTACCGCCACGATCAGAATTAAAAACAATTTTTTTTCCATCAGGGGAAAAAGAAGGTGATGTATCAATTCCGGAGTCATTTGTTAATCTTGAACGAGATCGGGTATTTAAATCCATTAAATATATCTCAGAATTAGCTGCATTGTTAGGATCCGAAAAAGACATTACTACACTCTGGCTATCTGGTGAAAATCTCGGTGCAAAAGTCATTCCAGGAAAATCTCCAACAATTTCTCTTTCACCTGTTTTAAGATTGTAAATATAAACTCTTGGAAGATTATTTTTGTATTCCATATATGTTATTAATTGTTTATTTGGTGCGAAGCGTGGAGTTAAAACCATATTTTTTCCATCTGTTAAAAATTGATGACTATCTATATGTCCATCTTGATCCATGATGGCTAATCTTTTTACTCTTTGATCTAAAGGGCCAATTTCAGAAACATAAACAATTCTTGTATCAAAGTAACCTGTTTCACCAGTAATCCTCTCGTAAACAATGTCGCTTACAGTGTGACCTACTCTTCTAATTAAATTTTCATCAGGTATTGTTAGTTGTAATTTTTCTATCTCTTTTGCATTAAAGACATCATAAAGCCTCATTCGTAGTCTAATCCCTTTATCGGTTTTACTGACATCTGCACTCAATAAAAACTGTGCTTTTATTAATTTCCAGTCTTCAAAACGTGGGACTTTTTCGACTAAATTGTCTGATTGGATATACAGGTCTTCATTTACAGTGTAGAAAAGTCCAGAATTAGTAAGGTTATTTGAAATTATTTGTCTTAGTGTGTTTCCGTATCTAGCTGTGTCTGAGTCAGCACCAAAAATCTGTGTTATAGCTATTGGAGTAGGTTCAACTTTTCCTTGAGAAATGGTTACTTCCAAAGCAGCGTTTGCATTAAAAGAAAAAAATAAAACTATAAGAATTTTTTTAATCATAAGAATATTTCTAACAGATTACTCAATAGTTATCTTAGATTTTTATTAATCAAACATCCAGCTGAAATCAAAAGTAAAATTAATTTCTTTCCACTCTTCATACTTATCTACAGGTAGTAAAAGTGGGCTACATTCAGGATTATTCACTGCTCTCATTGCAGCTTCTGCAGCGGTTCTAAATGATGGATCATTTAATTTTTCCTTATTAACCACTCTGGAACTTTTGACGGTTCTATCAGGGTTGACTTCAATATATATTACTGGTTTTAAATTTTCTAAATTAGATACGCCAGCATTTAAATTTAAACACTGTATCATTTGTTGCTCGAATGCATCAAATTCATCTAATGTCATTTTAGGACCAACTTTTTCAGTAAAAACCTCGTCTTGTTTTTCTTCTGTCGCTTCCTGTTCTTTCTTAAACTCTTTATCTTGATTTTCTAGATCTTTAAGAACAGTACTTACATTGAAAGTTTTCTTTACAGGCTTTTTCTTGACAACAATCTCAATATCCTTTTTTGGTTCAGGTATTTCTTTAGGTTCAGGTTTTTGTTTTAATTTAATCTCAAAATCATTTTCAATTGGCGGAGGTGTCTCCTCTTCTGGTTTTTTAATTTCAGGTTTTACTTTCTCATCAATGATAAATTCATTTGTTTTGTCTGCAGAGTTATCAACTAATACTTCTTCATTAGTATCTTGAACTATTGGTTCAATTGACTCTTGAGATACTATTTCTTTTATATTTGGTTCAATAGCCTCAGTTTCATTCTGTTTTGGAGTCTCCTCTTGAAATGTAGGAACAATTTCATTTATCTCCTCGACAAATTCAGGTGCAGCTGTCTCTTCTTCGATAATGAACATTTCAACTGGTAAAATCATTGGAATATCACTGATTTTTTTTTCAAAAGTAAAATTTATCATTGGTATCAAAATTAGCAGATGTAATAGAAAAGAGAATATTTGAAAATAAAAATCACTTTTTTTGTAACTGAAATTTTCAATGAATAAGATTAAGTTTCTAAAAGGATTAAATAGTGAAATAGTAGACACTTAACTTGGTTTTTTCGTTACAAGGGCAATTTTTAAAAAACCAGATGTGTTTAGAGCACCAAGAACCTTCATTACTTCTCCGTAGTTTATTGTGGTATCAGCTCTTAAAAAAATTCTTATGTCAGTATTGGAGCCTGCAATAGTTTTAACTTTCAATATTAACTCATCAAAAGGTATTAATTCTTCACCTAAGTAAATTTCATTATTTTCATTAATTGAGATTTCAAGTGGTTCCTTTTGTGCATCTAAAGAGTTAGCATCAACTTTTGGCAAATTAACTGGGACACCCACAGTTAAGAGAGGAGCTGTGACCATAAACACAATAAGTAAAACCAACATAACATCAACCATCGGAGTAACATTTATATTAGAAACAGGTCGATGTTTTTTTCTCATATAATTATTTAACTTGGCGTGAAATTATATTAACTAAATCCTTCCCAAAACTCTCAGCCTCTGACAAATAGTTATCAATTTTAGAAGTTATGAGGTTGTAGTAAGCGGTTGAGGGAATAGCAACGAAAAGGCCCAAAGCAGTTACAAATAAAGCCTCTGCTATACCAGGTGCAACTACAGCGAGATTAGTATTTTGAGCAATTGCTATTGCTTGAAAACTGTTCATAATTCCCCAAACTGTTCCAAATAATCCTATAAAAGGTGCTACAGATCCAGAGGAAGCCAAAAAAGACAATCCTTTATTTAAATTTGTATCTTCAACAGCAATACTTAAATCAAGAGAGGTATAAAGCCTTTGAATGAAAGCTGAGTCTATTTTATTTTTCTGAATTCGAGATTTTTCATATTCATTCATAATATTTCTAAATATATTTGAGAAACTTTCTTGATCAAATTCGTCAATTTGTTTGTATAGCTCATCTAAAGACACTCCAGACCAAAAATGGTTTTCAAATTTTTTTGATATTTTCTTAAGTTTATTTATTAACAAAATTTTTTGAATGATTGTCTTCCAAGATTGAATTGAAAAAATCACTAGCAATATTATAACAAATTTTACAACCCAGTCAGATTTTAGAAACATTCCCATCATTGAGAAATCTACCGAACCTTCAAGGGATGCTAAGTTGACTACTTCTTCCATTAATTATTCTTCATCAATTAAATTTTTATTTTTAAGTTCTTTAGAGACTATCTCAAAATCATCTGAATGTACCATTATCCAAAAACCAGGTCTATTTTTTTCACATAATGCAATGACTGGGGTCTTTTTTTCCTTATCTGCTAAAGATTTTGTATCATCCCATAATTTAATAGCTGTATGTTTAGCTCTTAATTTACACTCAATGAATAAATTATCGTGAATTACATCTGAATGAGTAACTTTTGAATTAATCCCACTAAGAGCATTTCTCATACCTCCAAAAAACTTTGCTACAAGCCTTTCCCTATTTTTCCAAGCTTTATCAGGCATTATTAACCTCTAAAAGTTCGCTATCAAAATCGAGATTTGAAAAACAATTTTGAACATCATCATTATCCTCTAATTCTTCATTTAATCTAATAAGCTTGTCAAGATCTTCCTTTTTTTCAATTTTTACAGTTAAATTTGGCTTCCAAATGATATTTGCACTTTCAATATCAAATTTTTTATCTACTAGTATTTTCTCTAAAGATGCTAATTCCTCAAAAGAAGAATAAAGATAAGTTAAATCGTCATCTGTATTGTAATCCTCTAAACCATGGTCAAGCAAATCCTCCAGTGCACTATCATCTATTTCTTTTTTGATTTGTATTTCTCCTACTTTATTAAAATTAAAACTCACACTTCCTGTCTCCCCCAAATTCCCCCCATTCTTTGAAAAAATAGATCTAATTTCTGAGGCTGTTCTATTTTTATTATCTGTTAAGGCCTCAACTATAAAAGCTGTTCCAAATGGACCATACCCCTCATAGCGAACTTCTGAATAATCAGAAGCTTCAGTATTATTTTTATTAATAGCTCTATCTACATTATCTTTTGGCATATTTACACTTCGAGCATTTGTTATTGCTAGTCTCAATCTTGGATTGGACTCTGGGTCAGTTCCTCCAATCTTCACGGCTATTTGAATTTCTCTTCCTATTTTTGCAAATTGTTTTGCTCTTTTTTTGTCCTGAGCACCTTTACGATATTGAATATTTTTAAATTTTGAATGTCCTGCCATGAGCTAAGATAATAAATTACTATCCAAAACACCACCTATTTGAATAGATTGAATAGAATTTTTATCCCCCACATTTGTTGTAATGACCGCTCCAGAAATAGTTGCCAATCCCTCTGCGGGTTCCAGTCTGTGAGAGTTTGACCCAGTTCTCATTCTTTTGATGGCGCTTTCTTTTTTCATACCAATAACAGAATTATAATCTCCTGTCATGCCAATATCGGTTTGAAAGCAAGTGCCTTTTTCTAATACCCTAGCGTCCGAGGTTGGAATATGAACATGAGTCCCATATATAGCTGTAAATTTTCCATCATAATTTTGAGCTATACCATTTTTTTCAGATGTTACTTCAGCATGTACCTCTAAAAAAGAATAATCTATTTTATGGTCATTAATTATAGATAATAGTTGTGTATCAATAGAATTAAAAGGATTGCTTAAGGGAAGGTCAATAAATGTTTGACCATGAACTTGGCTTACCAATATTCTTTTTCCATTGTTATGAGTAAAAATTTTAAAGCCCCTACCAGGAGATCCAACTTCGAAATTTAAAGGTCTGATAATATTATGATCTGGATTTTGATCCATATATTCTATGATCTCTTTTTGTTTCCAGGCATGGTTTCCTAAAGTGATAGCGTCAGCCCCCCAACTTATAAGTTCTTCGTAAATTTTTCCTGTAAGTCCATAACCACCAGCTGAATTTTCAGCATTAATTATTGTAAAGCTAATTTTGAATTGATCTTGAATCTTTTTTAAATTTTCTTTAAGAGCTGTTCTGCCTGTTCTACCGACAACATCTCCTATCACTAAAAAATTCATAAAGAATAGATTTTTTGTTCTGAACAAATATAATCTACTTTTTGGTCAAAACTCTCCTGAAAATTGTAGTTGGTTTTTTGAATTTCAAAAGCAGCTAAAATAGTTTTTAAATTTCCTTTTTTTTTCAATTCTTCAATAGTTCTATCAAAAAAACCTCCTCCATAGCCTACCCTAAAACCTTTTTCATTAAATGCAGAGCATGATGATATAATTATATCAGGATCTAATGTTTTTTCACCCTTAGGTTCCATGATACCGCCAAAACCTTTTTCCAAATTTGGACTATGAGGGTTATATTCGAAGTACTTTAAGGAGGACCCTTTTGATATTACTTTGGGAAGTAAACATTTGATATTTTTATTTATTAAATCATTAGAAATTCTCAATACATCTACCTCATTTTTATATGGATAAAATAAACCGACAGAACTATTTGGATTAATTTTTTCAATTAAATCTATTATTTTTGAATTTATTTTATTGGAAAAAATATCTAAATCCGAAGTGCTTATTTGCATTCTTAGCTCCAGGTGATGTTTTCGAATTTGTTTTTTATTCAATGATTATATTATCATTTAGTTTTTTGAAAATTTGCTCAATGTCAGATTTTAGATGATTATTTTCATTTTGTAATTCTTGAATACGGCTCTCATAAAATAATTTCTTGTTCAAAGAGTCTTGCAATATTTTTTCTTTTTTCAAAACATCTTCCATTGATTTAAGATAGGCAATAAGAGTGGATGTTAAAAAAGGTACATTCTCTTTCTTCTCATCATCTATAAGTTTACTAATTGAGGAAGCGATCTCTTTTACTGTTTCAACATTATCATCGGAGCATTGTATTTTTAGTGGTCTTCCTCCAATTGTTAAAGTTAAATTAGCCATCTATATCTATTGATCCGAGTAATTCCTCAATTTTATTAGTTGCTTGATCAATAAGTTGAGATTTTTCAGATAGCTCAAGTTTGTTATTTTCTAATTCAGTTACTAATTCTGACTCTCTTCTTTCTAGATATTCTATCTTGGCTTTTAATTCTTGTCTCTCGTTGATTAATTCTTGATTATTAGTTTTATAATTCTGAAGTTTTGATGCAATTTGCTCGATTTTTTGAAGTATTTGTTGTTGAAATTCGTTCATACTTTAATTATTAGTTATTAAGAAAAGTTATTCCATTGAAAAATTATACTAAATTAGCGAATTGTGTCAGATTTTTATCAATTGATGCGGTAGAAAAAGCAAAATCTGGTCATCCTGGTATGCCGATGGGAATGGCTGACATTGCCACAGTGCTTTTTCACGATTTTCTTGTTCATAATCCCAAGGATCCGAACTGGTTACTTAGAGATCGATTCGTTTTATCTAATGGACATGGTTCGATGTTGCTTTACTCACTTTTATACCTCACCGGTTATAAAAAAATGACAATCTCTCAAATTAAAAATTTTAGACAATTGGGCTATATCACAGCGGGACATCCTGAATATGAACCAGATGCTGGTATAGAAATAACGACTGGTCCTCTTGGACAAGGTATTTCGAATGCCGTAGGAATGGCCATAGCTCTTAAAAAACTTTCAAAAGAGAAAAAATTATCTAAAAGCCCAAAGGTATATGTATTTTGTGGTGATGGCTGTTTAATGGAAGGAATTAGCCAAGAGGCAATAAGTCTAGCTGGGCACTTAAAACTTAATAATTTGATACTAATTTACGATAACAACAACATTAGTATCGATGGATCTACAGACCTAGCTTTTAGTGATAACACAAACCTTCGATTTAAATCAGTAAATTGGGAAGTACATAGCGGAAGAGGTCATGATCATAAAAATATTTATAAACTTTTAAAAAAAGCACAAGTATCAAAAGTCCCTTGTTTGCTAAATTTTAAAACAACAATTGGATTTGGTTCTCCAAATAAGTCTGCAAAAGCATCATCGCACGGCTCACCCTTAGGTTCAGAGGAAGTGAAATTAACTAGAAGCAAATTATCTTGGAATGAAAAACCTTTTCAAATTCCAGATAAACTTTTAAAGATTTGGCGAAATTCATCCACCAAAAATTTACAAATATACAAAAAAACTAAATCAATATCTCACACAAATCTTTCAAATAAAGACATAGATAAGTTATTTAATAAAATAGAAATAGATTTGAAAGATTTTAAGTCTGATCAGGCTACTAGAAAATCCTCTGAAGCAATATTAAATTATTTCAAAGAAGATCATCCGGTACTCGGAGGCTCTGCAGACTTAACTGGCTCTAATAACACCAAAGGTAAAGAAATGTCTGTAATGAATAGCATAAACACAACGGGACAATATATCCATTATGGTGTAAGGGAGCATGGTATGGCTGCCATAATGAATGGTATTGCTGCTACCAAAATTTACAAGACATATTCGGGAACTTTTTTGAGCTTTGCTGATTACATGAAGCCAAGTCTTCGTTTAGCTGCATTAATGAAAATTAATCCTATACAAGTATTCACACATGACTCTATTGGATTAGGTGAAGATGGACCTACTCATCAACCTATTGAACAAATTAATATGTTAAGACTCATTCCAAATAGTTATGTTTTCAGACCCTGCGATCTTAAAGAAACAATTGTATGTTGGAGAGAGGCTTTAAAAATTAATGATGCACCCTCATTTATCTGTCTTTCAAGGCAAAATTTGCCACAAATTTCAAATAAAAAATTAGATTCAAAAAAATTTAAAGGTGCTTACATTATATATGGTCCAAAAATTAATAATGATATTACTATTTTAGCTACTGGTTCAGAAGTATCTTTAGCTGTCAACATTGCTGAAAGAATTCGAGATAATGGTATTATTGCAAAAGTCATTTCAATGCCATCAACATCTGTTTTTGAAAAGCAGTCGAAAAGTTTTAAAAACAATTTATTAAAATCAAAATCTAGTGAAACTTTTATAATTGAAGCTGGATCAACAATGTATTGGAATAAGTACACAAAATATGAAAATATATTTGGATTAGATAATTTTGGTGCCAGTGCGCCCGGTAATGAAGTTTTTAGAAAATTTGGTTTAACAACAAAAACTATATCTAGTAAAATAGTAAGGAAAATTAAAGAAAAATGAAAAAAAAAGTAGCAATTAATGGTTTTGGTAGAATAGGCAGACTTGTTTATAGAGCATTTTTGGAGAGATTAAATGAATTTAGAGACCAATATGAGATAAGTTATATAAACGACTTAGCTGATATTGACTCAAATATTCACTTACTTAAATATGATAGTATTCACGGACCTCTCAATAAAGAAATTAATAAAATTTCCAATGAACAATTTTCAATAGGAAAAAATACAGTTACTGTAACATCTGAGAGGAACCCTATTGATTTGAAATGGAAAGATAAGAAAGTCGACATTATTTTAGAGTGCACAGGTGTTTTTGCATCTAAAGAAAAGGCAATGTCTCATATCGAAAGCGGAGCAAGTAAAGTTATAGTTTCTGCTCCATGTTCTGGTGCTGATATAACGGTCGTGCAAGGAGTTAACAACGAAAATATTAATATAGATCATCAAATAATCTCTAATGCATCGTGTACAACTAATTGTCTGGCACCTGTAGCTTTTGTAATTGATAAAGAGTTCGAAATTGAAAATGGATACATGACAACTATTCACTCTTTTACTGGAGATCAAAATACAGTAGACACATTTCATAAAGATCTTAGAAGAGCAAGAGCAGCATCAACTAACATTATACCAACAAGCACAGGTGCAGCAAAAGCTGTCGGTCTCGTCCTTCCTCATTTAAATGGAAAATTGGACGGTACTGCTATAAGAGTTCCAACGCCAAATGTATCTCTAGTAGATTTTAAATTTAATACAAAAAAAAATATCACAATTGAAAATTTAAATAACAAATTCCAAGAATATGCAAATAGCTCTCTTAAAGGTATTTTAGGAGTGGATACAGACCCTAAAGTCTCAAGTGATTATAATCATGACGCAAGGAGTTCTATTTTAGATTTAAGTGAAACAACAACGGTGTCAGATAATTTTGGTAGAGTATTGACTTGGTATGATAACGAGTGGGGATTTTCAAATAGAATGCTTGAGACAACCGCTCAAGTGTGTAACTTATAGGGGCTATTATGAAAGTAACAAATACTACAAGAAAAATTATATCGAACTACACTCACGAAAATATCGGTGTCAGATCAAATCTTATGAAAATTTTGGGACATGGAAAGTTAGGCGGTACTGGGAGAATGATAATTTTACCTGTCGATCAGGGTTTTGAACACGGGCCTGATAGAAGTTTTGCTGTAAATTCCCCAGCTTACGATCCAAACTATCATCACCAACTTGCAATAGATGCTGGTTTATCTGCTTATGCTGCTCCTCTTGGTTTACTGCAGACGAGTTCTGGAAATTATAATGGCCAAATTCCAACTATATTAAAAATTAATAGCTCTAATACTCTCGCAACATCTCTTGATCAAGCTGTAACTGGGAGTGTAAATGATGCATTAAAATTAGGATGTGCTGCGATAGGTTTTACAATTTATCCTGGGTCTGATCATAATTTTGAATTAATGGAAGAATTTAAAAGACTTAGTTTCGAGGCTAAAGAAAAAGGACTTGCTGTGGTTTTATGGGCTTATGCGAGAGGTTCAAAGATTAGCAAAAAAGGTGAAACAGCAATGAACATAATTTCATATGCGGCACACATGTCTGCTCTATTGGGAGCTAATATAATTAAAGTAAAACTACCTAGTGATTTTTTAGAGGAAGATCCAACTAAAAAAGCATTTGAAGATAATAATATACCCATAAGCACTTTAAAAGATCGTGTGGCTCATATCAAAAAAGTTGCATTTGATGGAAAACGCTTAGTAGTATTTTCGGGTGGCGATGCAAAAGATGATCAAGCTTTAATGGATGAGGTGCTTGCAATTCACAATGGAGATGGAAACGGCTCAATTATTGGAAGAAATTGTTTTCAAAGATCTAGAGTAGATGCCTTGGCTTTATTAGAGCGAATGATTCAAATTTATAAATCTAAATGAAAATTAATGCTAACGACTTAAAGATAGGAAATATAATTCAACATAATAATTCGCTTTGGAAAGTCGCTAAATTATCCCATACACAACCTGGAAAAGGTGGGGCATATATTCAAGCTGAGTTGAAAAATATTTCAAACCAGTCAAAATTAAATGAGAGATTTAGAAGTTCAGAGTCTCTTGAAAAAATTCGTGCTGAAGAGATAGATCATCAATTTTTATTTCGTAGTGGAGAGGATTTTACTTTTATGAATAACCAGACCTATGAGCAAATAGTTATGAATATTAGTCAAGTAAATGAAAGTACAGCAAAATTTCTTGAAGATGGAATGGAAGTCTCTATTGAGTTTTACGATGAAAAACCAATGAACGTTAATCCTCCTGAAAGTCTTACTGTACAAATAGCCGAAACAGAGGCAGTTGTTAAAGGACAAACAGCTTCTTCATCATATAAACCAGCATTGTTAACTAACGGTGTAAGAGTTACTGTTCCACCTCATATTGAAACGGGCGACAAAATTATAATAAACACGTCTGAATTAACTTACATAGAAAAAGCAAAATAATTTTTTCTATGGCTATTGTCCCACCGGTAATTGTTGTTATGGAAAAGGCATGTAGGAATGCCGCTAAATCTTTAATAAGAGATTTTGGAGAGCTTGAGAAACTTCAAATTTCTAAAAAAGATAAAAATGATTTTGTATCCTCTGCAGATATTAGAGCATCTGAAAGTATCAGTTATACTTTGGGAAAAGATAGACCTGATTTTCTTCAAATTGACGAGGAGACTTTTAGTGCTAAAGATTTAGATAAGCTTAAAGGAGATACTCCTGTATTTATCTCAGACCCACTTGACGGAACAAAAAATTTCATACATGGAAATGGTTACTTTGCAGTAACCATTGGATTGATGCAAAAAGGAGAGATTATTGCTGGTGTTACATATAACCCGATTTTGAATGAATTATATTGGGCTCATAAGGGTTCTGGATCTTGGATTAACAACCAAAGGCTCAGGGTTTCCCAAAGAGATAAGTTAGATGGATGTATGTTTACATCTGGTGTGCAAATCAAGCATGAAGATATTCTTGAAAAAGGAATTGCTCAAATAGGATCGCTTCAAAGGAAAACAAGTGTCAGAATACTTGGTTCTTCAGCTCTTGATTTAGCGAATGTGGCATCAGGAAAATTTGATGGATTTTGGTCATTAAGATTAAATCTTTGGGATATCGTAGCAGGTATTATTTTAGTAAATGAGGCTGGTGGGATATGCCTAAATGAAAAAGGTAACGTTTTTGATCCCTTAAATGATGAAAGTTTAATAGCCTCTAGTGCAGCCATTAGCGGCGAATTGCTGAAAAGCCTATAAATATTTACTTGATTTTTTAAACTTTGATCTCTATTTTCTCATAACCATGAAACAAAAAATACATCCTGATTACCATGAAATTACTGTAGAGCGTACTGACGGATCAACATATAAGACGAGATCTACTTGGGGTAAAGCTGGTGATACTATGAAGCTTGAAATTGACCCATTATCTCATCCAGCTTGGAATCAAGGATCTGGAAAAATGGTTGACTCAGGTGGAAGAGTTGCACGTTTTAAAAATAAATATAAGTCATTTAATATTTAATATTTTAACAAGACCATGTCAGACAATAAACCTTTAATGCCCTTAGCTACGGCCGTATGGTTGGTAGACAATACTGCTTTAAGTTTTTCCCAAATATCTCAATTCTGTCAATTACATGAGCTAGAAGTTCAAAGTATTGCAGATGGTGAGGATGCTTATCGTATGCAAGGATTAAACCCTATAGCCAGCGGTCAATTAACTATGGATGAGATTAAACGTTGTGAGGGAGATCATTCACTTGAACTACAATTGCAAAATAAAAAATCTGAGTCCATTCAATCGAGCGTTAAAACAAAAAAATACTTACCATTATCAGTAAGACAAGAAAGGCCTAAGGCTATAGCTTGGCTAATTCGTGAGTATGGACAAATACTAACAGATACACAAATAGCTAAACTTTCAAGTTCTACTAAGCCTACTGTTGCTAATATAAGGGCTGGTAATCAATCTCAACCAATTACAGAATTTAGAAACCCTACTGATCTTGGTTTATGTACTTATGAAGAGCTCGAAGCACTAGTTGAAAAAGGTCAGCGAAAAGCAGAACGCGAGAGAAAAGCAAAAGAAAAGGCAGAAAAATTACAGTCTACTACTGCTTAGTGAAGAATAAATAAACATCTCCTAATCTTATACCAAATTTTTTCATAGTAGCTTTGTTGAACACATTTTTTTCATCTTGCATAATCATCCAATCATCAAATTTAACATTCATTATTCCATCACCATACTTGAGTTTTAATGTGTAATGCCAATTTAAAGCATTACCTGATCTTTCACCTAAAGCTACACCTATAATATCATCAGAAATTCCTTTGTAAGTATTTTCACCAGTTTTTTTTATTTCCCATCTTCTGAATTCTTCCTCTCCATCATCATAGAGGAATGTCTCATTGAGAATAAAATTATCTTCCTGTTGAATACCCTCCATTTCAACAGTAAATTGTCGCCTTACCTTTCCAAGTCTATCAATAAAAAGACCACTAGCTGTTGTTTTTCCTAAAAAATACTCTTCTATTTTAAATATTGGTTTTTTGTTGGCAAAGTCTTCAAGTTTCATGTTATTACACCCACTAACAAATATTAATAAAATACTCGCTATTAATACATTTCTCATACACACAATCAATACGCTCATTGATGAAAGTAGATCTTTAACAGATTTAATTTACTTATTTATAAAATCTATTTGATATACATCAATAGTTTTTGCCTTAAAACCTCCTGAACAATATGATAAGTAAAAATTCCACATTCTTTTGAAATCTTCAGAGTAACCTAAATTTTTTATAATATCCCATTTATTGTTAAAATTTTTTCTCCACATCTCAAGTGTTTGGTAATAACTATCCGCCATTTGATTTTTAATTTGGAAGTCGAATTTTTTTTGATTAGCTATTTTCTCTAAAGCTTTTACTGATGGTAACATTCCACCTGGAAAAATATATTTTTGAATAAAATCAATTTTTCGAGTATACCTCTCAAAAAAATCTTCAAAGATTACAATAGTTTGCATTGAAAAGACTCCCGATGGTTTTAACAAGTCTTTAATTTTTTCAAAATAAGTTTGCCAATATTGTATTCCAACAGCCTCAAACATTTCAATGGAGTAGATTCTAGAGTATTCTCCTTGATGTTCTCTGTAATCTTTATATATGACATTTAGCTTATTTTCTAAATGATGTTCTCTAATTTTTGTTTTTACAAATTCGTATTGCTCTTTTGAGATAGTTAAAGTATCGATTTTGATATCAGGGAATTTTGAAATTAAATAAAAAGCAAAACTTCCCCATCCAGACCCAATTTCTAAAACATGATCACCTGGTCTAGGCTCATTACCCTCAATAAGACTTTCAAATTTATTTTTTTGTGCCTCAGATAACGTTTCCAAGCCTGTTTTAAAAAAACCTGAGGAATAAGTTAAAGTATCATCCAGCCACTCCAAATAGAAATCATTACCAAGATCATAGTGAGCATGAATGTTTTTTTTACTCTGAAATAATGAATTTTTAGTTTTATTCATATATTTTTTTGATAAAAATCTGTAAAACTTAGATCCACTCATTTCGTTACCAAAAGCTCTTTCATTTAGTGCACCAAATTCTAAGAATTTACTTAAATCGTCTGCTTCAAATTTCTTTTTTATATAAGCTTCACCAAGCCCGACTGAACCACGAAAATACAAATCCCATATCATAGAGATACGACTAATTGTTAAATGCACTGAAGGACCCTCTAATTCACCGTAAAACTCATAAGATTTACCCTTAACATTTAAAGTCAAAGATCCATATCTGATTTTAGAACAAACTTTTTTTATATATCTATCAATAAACAAGATTTTACCTAATTTTAACTAATCTAAGTATAGATTATCTTTTATTCTATTGGAATATTTAAAGAATTTACTTTTTTTTAAAAAAAGCTTGATTGCCTGATAGTGAATAAGAGTGATTGTTTTTACACTCCCAAAAATATTTAAAATTAAAAACAAAATAAAATTATAGAAAGTTATTTCTTTTAAATTTAAATCTATAGAGGCATAAAATATTTGCTCTTTTTTAAGGTTAAATTGATTAATATTACAAAAAAAATGGTTTTTTCTTTTATTTTTTGAAGAAATCTTATAAGTGCAGTCCATTTCAATAAATGGCGATACATACATATTTTTTTTAAACTCTTTATCTTTAAATTTGTTCAAAGTTAAATAATGAACTTGGTCTCCAAATGTATTTTTCACTTCATATATGATCGACTTAACTTTATTTTTACTATCAAGATATAAATAAAAGCTAATAGGATTAAAAGAATAACCAACAATTGATGGGATACATATAAATTGAATACTATTAAAAACAATATTGTGTTTTTCAGCAACATTTTTTGCAAAATCATATAGACTCTTTTTTTTATTTCTAAATCCGTGCTGTTTATAAAAAATTGAAAAAAAGTTAAATCTATTTAGGGATATAAATGGATGGATGTTTATTGTGTTACTTAGATTTATACTTAAGTAAGGTGCATTATATTGAAAAAAATTATCAGTATCCCTTGTTCTTTTATGAATTATTTTACCTATTCCAAAACAATGAGATGAAATTAATTCCATTGCACTCTTGATGTATCCGCATTTTTAAACTCCTTTAAATCTATATTTAACCTTTTACAAACTTTTATAGCAGATTGAATACCGTCTTCATGAAAACCATAGCCAAGATAACTACCAACGTAATAAGAATTCTCATAGCCTTGAATTTGTGAAATATTTTTTTGAGCATTTAGAGTTTTAGGTGAGAATATTGGATGTTCGTAAATTGTTTGATAGTGATTCTGATTTTGATCCTGATTTAGAGATACAAAGAAATTGTCATTAGTTTCTAGTGATTGCAATTTATTCATCCAATAACTTAAAGTACATTTATTATTTAAATTCGTATGAAAATTCCAACTTGACCAAGCTTTTAAATGGGTTGGCATAAGAGAGTTATTTTGATGCAATTGTGCTAGATTTTTTTGAAAATCAAACTCATTTAAAACCTCATGCTCTTTCTGATGTATTTTATCTAGAAGAGGAAAAAAATGGTTGGGAGGACATGCAAATATTATAATGTCAAAAACAGATTTTTTTCCTTCAAAGAAAATTTCAATCTTGTCATTTCTTGAAATTTTTTGAATTCTACATGACTTTTTGATTTTAAATTTTGCAGATTTAATTAATAAATTGATATATTGTTTGGAACCATTTTTTATTGTTTTCCATTGTGGTCTATCTGTGAAATTAAACAATTTGTGATTTTGAAAAAAATTAATAATACTTTTTAATGGTTGATTAAGAGAGTCTTGATCGGGAGTTGACCAAATACTTGAAATTAAAGGAACAAGATGGAAATTAATAAATTCGTCAGAGTAATTTTTTGTTTTAAGAAAATCTCTAATTGAGATATCTGATGTAATATTCTTTTTTTGATAAACTTTATAAAAAATAATGATGTCTTTTAACATTTTGTAGAATTTTAAATTAAAAAAATTTTTACGATCTGCAAATAATGCACCTAAACTTCCTCCCCCGTACTCGAATTTGTTTTCCTCATTAAGAAAACTAAAGGACATATTGCTATTAAGAGTTTCGACTTTGAGAAGATTAAAAAATTTTGTTAAATTTGGGTATGTCAGTTCATTGTAGACAATAAAACCTGTATCTATTGGTATAGTATTTCCGTTACTATCTTTGACTTCTCTTGTATTTGCATGCCCACCTAAATAATCATTTTTCTCAAATAGTGTTACATCAAAATATTCTTGTAAAAAATATGCTGTAGATAATCCCGCTATACCAGATCCAACTATAGCTACGCTTTTTTTCAAATTATGATTTCGTTTGTTGATAAGCATCAAGTGCTCTGTTGCGAGACTCTTTCAAATCAACGATTGGATTAACATATTTTTTTTCTTTGACTAAACTATCTAATAATTTTTTATCTAAATATGGCTCAAATACTGTTTTTGATGAATTAAATATTTTTAATTGTGGAATATACTTCAAGATAAATTGAGCCTGTGGATCGAACTTTTCTGACTGAAGCACAGGATTAAATACACGAAAATAAGGAGAAGCATCTGCGCCACAGCCTGCTATCCACTGCCATCCAGCTGCATTACTAGCTTCATCATAATCTAGTAAACTTTTTTGAAAATACTGCTCACCTAATGTCCAGTTTAATAATAAATTTTTCACAAGAAAACTTCCAACAACCATTCTAAGCCTATTATGCATCCATCCCTCTTCATAAATTTGACTCATTGCAGCGTCTACAAGAGGTATGCCTGTTTTACCCTCAGTCCATAGACCAAAATCTTTTTTACTACTTCTCCATGGGAATTTTTTAAATTTAGGGTTAATCGGTTTAGTTGATAAATCTTCAGAATAATACAACAATGAATATGAAAATTCTCGCCAGCCAATTTCTGATAAATAAGTATTTACAGCATTATTAGATTTTTTTGAATCTTGGATTTTTTCAATTATTACCCGCGGGGATATCTCTCCAAATCTTAAGTGAGGAGATATTCTTGAAGTTTGATCAAAATCAGGCCTATTTCTATTTACATCATATTTATCTATATGAGAAGAAATGTAAGTTTCAATTTTTTTTAAAGCTGCATCCTCTCCTGGACTCCAATAATTATTAAACTTCTCATACCAACTTCTATTTGATAAAAAATTGATTTTAGTTTTTTCATTGTGTTTAAATGATTTGATTGATGTATTTTTTTCGTATGAAAATTTCTTGTTCAAATAAACTTTAAAAGCAGTTTTCCAATAAGGAGTAAAAACTTTAAAGAACTGACCAGAGTTATTTTGTACTTCCCAGGGCTCATTAAGTAAATGTGAATTAAAAGTTTCAACATGAATATTTTTATTTTTAAAAAAACTCTTTATCTCAGTGTCTCTTTTAATAGATTGGTCTGAGTAGAGCCTATTCCAAATTAATGATGAAATTTTGTATTTTTCAATTAGATGTGAGAGATTTTTTTTCGCTTCACCATCAGTTATAATAAGCTTTACATTAAATTTTTGTTCTAAATTTTTGGAATGCAAATGAAGAGTTTTGTTTAACCACCATTGACCAGCATCTCCAGTGGCTTTCTTTTCAATGTCATCATAAATATAAACAAGTAATGCTGGGGATTTTTGTTTTGATATAAATTCCAGACAAGGATTATCAGCAATCCTAAAGTCTCTTCTCAGCCAATATAAAGTTCTATTTTCGATGATAAAATAATAACAAAATTATTTACTATGAGGAGGCATTTTCTTTTCTACGAACCAAACATGCTGTTTCAAAACAGGGTCATACTTTCTCTGGCGAAGTTTGTCAGAAACTTTCAATCCTTTAGTGGGTTTACGCACAATATATTTTGTGCCAGTTTCAGGTTTTTCTTCAGGTATTAACTGTTTAAGTTGGTATGTAGACTTTTTAGCCATTGCCGTAAACTAAACTAATTTTGAATTTGGTCAACATTGATATTTAATGAAATTAAAGAACTTTTTTCCAATGTTCTCGTTTATCTTTGAGAGAACGTCTCTTTTTTTCTGTCATATTATCAAAACAGATGGAACATGAATATCCTTCTTCATATTTAGGAGATTTTCTCTCTCTTGGAGTTAAAGGCATGTTACACCCGTAACAAAGCTTACTTGTACCTTGAGAAAGTTGCTTGTTCAAAGATACTCTGTAGTCAAAAACAAAGCATTCACCCTTCCATGAGTCAGCAGATGTGGTTTCAAAATATTTTAATATTCCTCCTTTAAGTTGATATGTCTCAATACCATATTTTTCCATTAAAGGTCCAGCTTTTTCACATCTAATACCACCTGTACAATAAATACCAACTTTTTTATTCTGAAATTTTTCTTTGTTATTCTTTATATAATTTTTGAAATCTTTAAATGTTTTAATTTTAGGGTTGATAGCATTTTTATAATGACCAATTTTAAATTCATAATCATTTCTTGTATCAAGAATTTCTACATTTTTATCATTGGCAAATTTATCCCAGTCACTTGGTTCAATAAACTTAGATTTTTTAATGTCTGAAATTTTTAATCCAAAATCAGATGTAACTATTTCCTTTTTAAGTTTAATTTTAAACTCGTTAAAGATTCTTTGGCCATTAAAGTCTGATATTTTTATATTTTCTTTAGTGACTCCTAAAGACATTAAATAGTCGATAATTTTTTTTTCTAATTTTGAAGAGACTGCTATTGTACCATTTAAACCTTCCTCACTGATAATAATCGAACCTTTTATTTGTTTTAAAAGAAAGTGTAAATTTAACCTCTCTTTTAATAATCTGGGATTGGATACGTTAAAGAAACTATAAAACGCAATGACTCTCATTAGTATGTTTTATAACAAATGTATAGATTGATCAAATAAGGCGTTTAAATTACTTTGATTTTATTAGTAAATTGATTTTCAAATTTAACTAACTGAGGCATAAATTTAAACCAAGCATCTTTCAAAGCTTCTACAAATTTTTCGGTAGACTCTGGGTCATGACATGGAGTAGGAGTTATTCTTATTCTCTCAGTTCCTTTTGGGACTGTTGGATAATTAATAGGCTGAACATAAACCTGGTGCTCATTTAAAAGAAAATCACTAATCTCTTTACATAATTTGCTATCTCCAATTAATACTGGGATTATATGTGAACCTGAGTCTAAAAAAGGAATACCTGCGGTTCGTAGTTCTTTTTTAACAAAATCAACATTCTCAAAGAATGAAGATCGAATTTCATCATTTTTCTTTACTTGTCTAATGCTCTCTAGACTTCCAGCAGCTACTGCTGGGCACATGGATGTTGTAAAAATAAATCCTTTTGAAAAACTTCTAACAAAATCAATTATTGTCTCAGTCGAGGCTATGTAACCTCCAGCTAGACCAAATGCTTTTGCCAATGTTCCATTGATAATATCGATATGCTCAGATAATCCTTTTTGATCTGCTACACCTGCTGCATTGGGACCGTATAAACCTACAGCATGAACTTCATCTAAGTATATTAATGCTCCATTATCCTGAGCAACCTGAATAATGTCTTCTAGTGGTGCAAAATCAGCTTCCATTGAATAGACAGACTCCAAGACGATAATTTTTGGTCGAGAAAAATCTACTCCTTTTAGAATGTCCTTTAGGTGTTTTACATCATTATGACGATAAATAGCTTTTTCTTTTTTACTTGTACGAATTCCTTCTATAAGTGATGCGTGATTTAGTTCATCACTTAAAACTAAACAATTATCAAAAGCAGATATAATAGACTTTAGTGCAGACTCATTAGCACTATATCCAGAATTAAATGCTAGAGCTCTTTCTTTTTTATGTAAGAGTGCGATTTCTTTTTCGAGTTGAATATGGAAATTAGTAGTACCTGAAATATTCCTTGTTCCTCCGCTTCCCGCTCCTAACTTTTCAGCAGCAGATTGCATTGCTGAAATAACTTCTTTGTTCTGGCTCATGCCTAAGTAATCATTTGAACACCAGACATCAATCTCTTCGGTTTGACCATTACTATGTCTTGTAGCTTTGGGATACTGTCCGGCTTTTCTTTCTATGTTGTTAAATACTCTGTAGTGTCCTTCATCCTTAATTTTATCAATTTCAGATTGAAGGGTGCTTAAATAATTAGATTTCCAATTATGATTTTTCACAATTATTAATTTATTTTTTACTAATTTAAAAGATACTGCAATATAGACGCATAAAGCCTCAAATTAGGGGCTTTTTGTCCTATTTATCCTAGGTATTACTTCTTTGCCAATCAGTTCAATAGATTTGATTAAATTTTCATGGGTAATATCAGCTATATCCATTTGAAATTGGAATCTATCAATACCTCCAAGGGCTTGACTATGTCTGATAATCTTTTCAGCAACCTGATCAGGATCGCCTAAAACTATAGCTCCTAATGGACCAATTTGATTGTCAAATTGGTCTCTCGTCACAGGACCCCAACCTCTTTCTTTTCCAATTTTTGTGAACATTTTATGATAACCCTCATAATACAAATCTATTGCTTCATCTATACTATTTGCGACATATCCCAGTGAATGAAGTCCTACGGAGAGTTTTTCTGGGGGGTGTCCTGCCTCTTTACCCGCCTGTCGATAAATATCTACCAAAGGCCTAAAGCGATGAGTATTGCCTCCAATTATGGCAATCATTAGAGGTAAGCCCATTGAACCTGCTCTTGCAAAAGATTGAGGTGTGCCACCAACACCTAACCAAATTGGGACAGGGTTTTGAATAGGCCTTGGATAAATAGGTAAATTATTTATCGAAGGTCTAAATTTACCAGACCAACTAACAAATTCATTTTCTCTAATTTTTAAAAGCAAACCGAGCTTTTCAATAAACAATTCATCATAATCTTTGAAATCCAAACCAAACAATGGAAAGGCTTCAGAAAATGATCCTCTTCCAGCTACCATTTCTGCTCTACCTCCGGATATCAGATCAAGAGTAGACAAGTTTTGAAATACACGAACAGGATCTGCTGCGCTTAAAACAGTTACAGCACTTATTAGCTTAATATTTTTTGTTTGTGCTGCAGCTGCAGATAATATCATAAATGGTGCTGAGTCTAAAAATTCTTTTCTATGATGCTCTCCTATCCCAAATGAATTTAATCCAACTTCATCTGCAAAAATAATTCTATCAATAACATTATTAATAGCTTTAACACTATCTGAGCCCTCTCTTTTATCTGCAAAACTGTCTATACCGATTTCCAAGGTGTTTCTCTAAAATTTTTCAGTGTTTGTTCTAATTTCAATTTCCCATGACCAAGATTTTTTATCCTGTAAATAAAAATTTAGGTATTGTTTTGCAATTTCATCAGGGTGTATCATTTGATAATTCCCAACTGGTTCTTTACCTATTCCTCCATCTATAACGAAATGACCTATATGAATATTTTGTGGGTGCAGTTCTCTTGCCAAAGATTGTGCTAAGCCTCTCAAACCAAACTTTCCCATAGCAAAAGACGCAGATTTGGCAAAACCCTTTACACTTGCAGATGATCCAGTGAAAAAAATATTACCTTTTCCTATTTTTAACATTCTTTTTACTGATTCATGCGCTACTAGAAAAGCCCCATAACTATTTACTTTTATTGATTGAAGCATTTCATCAGGATCGTATTCAATAAAAGGTTTTACAATTCTAAGAGATGGATTATAGATAACAATTTCTGGAGTGCCTATAATTGAGTCAGTCTGCAAAAATAAATTTTGAACACTTTTATTTTCCGTTGAGTCACACTTAAAAACTAAAGCGTCGATGTCTTTTTTTAAACTGTCAAGTTTGTCTATGTTTCTGGCAGCAAGTACGATTTTCATCCCCTTTGAATTAAATGCTCTAGCCAAAGAAGCACTTAAACCTGATCCTGCTCCAACAATTAAAACTGCTTTTTGTGTCATAATATCAAACGTTATTTAGCTATAACATATTTTGAAATAAGTACATATTGACCAATAAGTCTCGCTTAAATTGTATTAGCGTTGATTATTTGTTATTTCTTAATGTCATCAATAGTTATGAAAAAGATTGTTTTATTATCAAGAAAAAGTTTTCTCGCTAAAATTCAGACTCACATTGCGGAAATAGAAATAAATAAAATACAAAAAAATATAATTGATACGCATTACTCATCAAGCGTCGGTGACACGGACATGTCAGCTAAAGCTTGGGAACAACATGGATTTGGAATATTTACAAATTCACTCTCAAAAAAATTAATCTTAAAAGATGCAGATGTGGTAGTTCATTCATTTAAAGATCTTCCTGTTAAAAATCTTAATAAGACCTCTTTTATTTGTCTCAAAAGAGATGATCCAAGAGATGTTATTCTTATTAAAAAGACTTCATTAAATAAAAAAAAAATAGTTATAGGGACATCCTCTCCTAGAAGAAAATATTATTTAAAAAAATTAAGAGAGTTTTTACCCTTTGAAGAATTGAAGCCATTCGACATTAGGGGAAACGTACCATCTAGGCTGGAAAAAATATTAAATTCCTCAAAAGAGGATGGGGTGTTTATGGCAAAAGCTGCTATAGATAGAATTTTTAAATATGGAGAAAAAATTAATAATAAAGATTATAGAAATTTTAAATTGAAATTTAAAAAGTTTGAGAAAATAATTTTACCAATTTCTGAATTTCCTAGTGCGGCAGCACAAGGATGCATTGCTTTGGAATATAGGAGAGATGATCGAAAAACAGAAAAAATATTGAAAAAAATTAATCATTTACCTTCATTAGATGATTGTCAAAGAGAGAGAAAATATTTATACAAATGGGGAGGTGGTTGCAATTTAGATATAGGTGTAACTATTGAAAATATTCTAAATGAAAAAATCTTATTTGCACAAGGGAGAGATAATCAAACAAAAAAATATTTTAAAGAAAAAAAATATTTAAATAATAAAAAAGTTAAAAAAGTTAAAAATATATTTCCTTCAAGCTTATCAAAATATCAAATGTTTCAGAGAAATTTTCATGAATTTAATAAAACAGTAAAAAATAAAAATGTTTTGGCCACAAGATCAGAATTTAAAGAGTTTAAATCTTTGAAAAGTGTATCAAATCTTATAACTTCCGGCGTTAGTTCTTGGAAAAAAATAAGTAAAATGGGTATTCTTGTAAATTCTTCTCTCGATAGTTTTGGTGAAAATTATCGAGAAACTGAAAATTTTTATAAAGATAATCAAAAGCCTACTTATAAACTTACATATGAAGGAAATATGCTAAATAAAAAATTCCCTGTTATATCACACTATAGTTTAGTCCCTTTGATTAATGACAATACGATTGATAATTTGTTTGTAGCGGAGAGTTTTTATTGGATGAGCTTCTCTGCATTTAAATTAGCTATACAACTAAGACCAGAAATACTAAATAAGCGTAATTCGTGTGGACCTGGTCAAACGTATCTTCAAATTTCTAAATTTATTCCTAAAAATCAATTAAATGTATATCTTACTTATGATGATTTTAAAAATTTTGAACTTAAATGATTAAAAATTATTTCCCTATTGATCAGTCTAAATCTCTTAAAAAGAAAATTTTAATTCAACCTTTATTTGTGGATCAAAAGGTAAAAAATTCAAAGGAAATTAAAGGATTAGGTGATAATAAGAGTTGGTCATCTTCATCTATAATTAAGGCAATTGAAAAGGATTTAAAAAAAGGTTTAAATAATTTTCTTCTTTTTATCGTTCCAAATAAAAAACAAAAACATCCGGAGGATTTTAGCTTTCACTATGAAGTTATAAGAAAAATTAAAAATTATTTTGGAAAAGATATAGTTTTACTTATAGATACATGCTTATGCTCAATAACTGTTGATGGGCACTGTGGAGTTACTCATAAAAAATCAATTGATCTTAATAAGACACATTACTCTTTAGGATTAGCGGCAAATACATATCTTGAGGCGGGAGCTGATATAATTGCACCAAGTGACATGATGAAAAATACGACTAAATATTTGAGGAAAATATTTGCTCAAAATGGTTTTTCAAATTCTCAAATAATGAGTTACTCAACAAAATTTAAAAGTCACTTCTACGGCCCTTTTAGAGATGTTGCAAAATCATCACCACAGGGATTTGATCGGTCATCATATCAATTACCTGTTGAAAACAAAGTAAAGGCGATTAAAAGCTCAATTAGCAATGCAGCTCAAGGTGCAAATTATTTAATGGTTAAGCCTGGAATGACTTCAATAGATTTAATAAGAGATATAAAAAAGGAGACACTGCTTCCCACGGGTGCGTACCAAGTAAGTGGTGAGTATGCTAGTCTACAAATGCTCAGCAAAGCTAAATTTGGCAATTATGTTGATTTGCTCCTTGAGTCTTTAACGGTACTCAAAAGAGCTCAAGCAGATTTTATTATTACTTATGGAGCTAGAGATATTGCAAAATACCTATAACAAAAATTTTTTTAATGCCTTAAATAAAGTTGAACAAAAAATTCCTCCAATTTGGTTTATGAGACAGGCTGGTCGATATCATCAGCATTACAGAAAATTAAAAGAAAAATATTCTTTTGAACAATTATGTAAAGAGCCTGAGCTTGCTTGTGAGGTAACTCTTGGACCTATTGTTGAATTCGATTTTGATGCTGCAATATTGTTTAGTGATATTCTTTTTCCTTTAGATTATTTAGGTATGAGTTTGAAGTTTAATCCTGGACCAATATTTGAAAAAAATTTAAGTTCAAAAATGATATCCGAATTTAATATTGATGAATTTGAAAGTTTTATAGATTTTCAGAATATATCTCTAAAACATATTAGAAATGAACTATCAAATGATAAATCCTTAATTGGATTTACTGGTGGACCTGTAACCTTATACCATTTTGCAACGAGGAATAATCCTGTATCACAAACACTATTTCAACAAACCCTGCCCGTTTTAGAAATGTTAATACAAAAAAATATACAAATTCAATTACAAAATGACATTGATTTGTTAATGATATTTGATACCGAAGCTAATAAACTAAATGATAAAGATTTTGATGAATTCGTTATTCCTTTTTTAGTTAAAATTTCAAATATTTATCCAAATAAAATTGGATATTTCACTAAAGAAATTTCTCAAACTAAATATAATAAATTACAAAATTTAAAAAATTTAAAACTTACAGTTTTAGGAACTAATTTGGAGGTTTTCACTGAATTACCAAAGACACATTTATCTTTACAGGGTAATTTTTCAAATGATTTGTTAGCTATGGAGGACACTAAATCCTTTTCTGATTATATTGATAAATATATTGAGAAATGCTTACAGAGTGAGCCATCTCATAGATCTGGGTGGATTGCTAGCCTCGATCACGGTGTAAAAAAAACTACTCCTGAGGCTAATGTTCATTTATTCATAGAAAAGATAAGAACTAAGTTATCATAAAAATCGTAATGTTTTTCAATGGCTTCATTTAAAGGTAATAAACTCTACGTTCATGGCTCTGGTCTTAAGACAGGTATTTTGATCACAAATTTAGGAACACCAGATGAACCAACTAAGTCGTCTTTAAAGACTTATCTAAAACAATTTCTATCAGATGAACGTGTCATAGAAACACCAAAAGCTATTTGGTGGCCTATTCTCAATGGAATAGTTTTAAATACTCGACCAGCGAAGTCAGCTAAAAATTACAAATCTGTTTGGACAGAGGAAGGTTCACCTCTTCTATTCCACACAAAAAACCAATTATCGAAAATAAAAGAATTTATTAATAAGAAATATCAAAATATCGTATTTGATATTGGAATGCGTTATGGGAATCCTAGCATCTCTAAGGGTTTAAATAATCTTAGAAATCAAAATTGTGATCGTATTATTATTTTACCTTTATACCCTCAATATTGTGCGGCTACAACTGGCTCAACGTTCGATGCTGTTGCAGAAGAATTAAAAAGTTGGCGTTGGGTACCATCTCTTCGTTTTATTGGAGGATATTACGAAAATGAACTTTATATAAAAGCTCTAAAAAATAGCATTGAAGAATTTTGGACTAAAAATTCAAAACCAAAAAAAATCATATTTAGCTATCATGGAGTTCCAAAAAAATATTTAGATAAAGGGGATCCGTATCATTGTTTTTGTAGAAAAACTACTAGGCTGGTGGCAGAGACCATGGGCTTACCAGAGGAAAGTTATATGACCACATTTCAATCTAGATTTGGACCAGCAGAATGGCTTCAACCTTACACAGATAAAACTATAGAGAGCTTAGCAAAAAATGGTACAGACCACATTCATGTTATAAGTCCTGCTTTTTCCTCAGATTGTCTCGAGACAATAGAAGAACTTAACGAGGAAAATAGAGAAATATTCATGGAAAATGGTGGAAAGGAATTTGGATATATTCCTTGTCTAAATGATCGAGAAGATCATATACTCCTACTCACTTCGTTGATAGAAAACGAACTACATGGGTGGGTATGAGTGATCAAATAAAAAATCAACAAACTAAAGCAGAAAAGTGGTTTCGAGAACTTCGAAATCAAATGGTTGGATCAATACAAAAGCTTGATGGGTCTGAATTTATAGAAAAAGAGTGGCAAAGACCTGGTGGTGGTGGAGGTTTGATGTCCTTACTAAAAGGAGAAATATTTGAAAAAGTAGGAGTAAACATTTCAACAGTGCATGGTAATTTTAGTGAAGAATTTAAAAAATCAATGCCGGGAACAGAAGAGGATCCAAGCTTTTGGGCCAGTGGTATCTCAGTCGTAGCTCACATGAAAAACCCGAAAATTGCTGCAGCTCATTTTAACACTCGGTACATAACCACAAAAGGAAAACAATGGTTTGGTGGTGGTTGTGATTTAACCCCTGCAATACCTGAAAAATTAGAAACAGATAATTTTCATCAAGGTCTCCAACGAACATGTGATCAACATAATTCAACTTATTATGAAAAATTTAAAAAACAATGTGATGAATACTTTTATTTAGAGCATCGAAAAGAAAGTAGAGGTATAGGAGGGATTTTTTTTGATTATATCAATACAGACTTTGATAAGGACTTATCTTTTATAAAAGATGTTGGGCAATTCTTTGTTAATTTTGTAATTGAAAACTCAAAAAGAAAAAAAGATTTTAACTTTAATCAAGATGACTTAGATACTCTCTCAAAAAAAAGATCTCGTTACGTAGAATTTAATTTGCTTTATGATAGAGGGACATTATTTGGATTAAAAACCGGTGGTAATATTGATGCTATATTAATGTCAATGCCTCCAGAGGCTAAATGGTAACAAAATGTATGAGTTATTAAAAATTTTACATATCATATCTTTTGTATCATGGTTTGCTGGGTTATTTTATTTACCAAGACTTTTTGTTTATCATGTAGAAAACATAACCAATCCTGAAATGAATAGTGTATTTCAAAAAATGGAATATAAATTGCTAAAAATTATAATGAACCCAGCAATGATATTAACTTGGGTATTTGGTTTAGCCCTTATCCATTATGTAGGTTTTGAATTATGGCTTTTTTTGAAAATTATATTAGTTCTAATTCTCTCTGCATTTCATATGTATTTAAGTAAAATTAGAAAAAGTCTAGAGAGTAATTTTAGAGACTATACCTCAAAATATCTAAGAATAATCAATGAAGTGCCTACTGTTCTTCTAATTTTAATTGTAATACTTGTAGTTGTAAGACCTTTTTAATTTTATGGATCTTACCCAAGGGGATATAAAAAAACAATTAATCGGTATGGCTGTTCCAGCAGGAACAGGTCTTTTATTTTATACTCTGTACAATGTAGTAGATACTTTTTATGCAGGTCTCATAAGCACAGAGGCTATAGCAGGCTTATCAATATCTTACCCCTTGTATTTTATTTTATTGGCCTTCGCTGTAGGTTTTGGACAAGGCACCACAGCTCTTGTCTCAATAGCTATTGGCAAAAAAAAATTTAATGAGGCAATTAAGATTCATACTCAAGCTTTAGTTATCACTTTATTGATTTCTATAGCCATTGGGTTTACAACCTTTCTATTATCTAGACCTGTATTTTTATATTTTGGGGCAGAAGGTATTTTTCTGAACAATGGTCTAAGGTATATAAAAGTACTCTCAATTGGCGCCCCAATTTTTATTGTTTCTTTTGTCGTTAATTCTCTTTTATATGCACAAGGAGATACAAAAAAAAATAGAAATGCGTTAATCATAAGCTTTTTTATTAATTTAATATTTAGTCCTTTCTTATCTTTAGGTTATGGTCCTTTTCCTGCATTGGGAACTCTCGGCATAGCTCTTGCAACAGTCATATCTCAACTATTCCATTTTTTCTTTTTAAGCTATTATGCTATTCGCAGTCCTTTGTTTAAGTATTTCAATTACAATTATATTTGGCTAGAAACTAAATTCGTATTAAGAATTCTAAGACAATCTATACCCTCTAGTATGAATATGTTTATGATTGCAGTTGGTTTCTTCATAATGCAAAAGTTTGTTACAAGTTATGGTGCCTCAGCTAGTGCAGCATATGGTATAGCTTTAAGAATTGAGCAAATTATTTTATTACCTGCCATAGGATTTAGTAGTGCTTTATTAAGTATGGTAGGACAAAATTTTGGTTCAAAGAATTTTGATAGAATTTATGAAGCTTTTTTAATTTCATTAAGGTTATCTATGACAATGATGATTTTTGGAGCATTAGTTCTTATATTTGCGGGTGAAAGGATTGCTAGTTTTTTTTCAAGAGACAGTGAAGTGATAATTATTGCTGGTAGTTACTTATTTATGGTAGCTTTTTTGGCTTTTATATATCAAGTTATTGATAGGTGTGATTCTGTGCTTTCTGGTTTAAGAAAACCCTCTGTAAATGTGTTCTACACTTTTATTAGATTGGTATTTCTTCCCCCATTTGTAATTTATTTATTTTCTGAGACTCTTGAAAAAGGCCTAATTGGTATTTGGTGGGCTATATTTTTTACAAATTTACTAGGCTCAGTGTTTGTTTTTTTTCATATGAAATATTTATTTAAAAGAGAGTCCGGTATCTTAATAAATTAACTAAAATCTTTCAGGTCTTCCAAATGCTTACTAAGAGCTTTAGTAGATAATTGTATCTCATAGATAAATAACATTATAGCTATTGAAAATATCAATATCCCTGAACCAAAAAAGTTCAAGGCTAAGCCATAAATCTTGATATAGCTAAAAAAAATAGATATTAAATTCATCAAAAAGCTGATCCCAGAGAGGGTTTGAACTGACCTAACTAATGTTAAACGGGTTGTAAGTACTTTAATTTGATCTAAATGATGTTGAACCACATTGCTAGTTGGTCTATTTGTAATTATTGTGTCATGGATCTTTCTGATTAATGAGGCAAGAGAAGTATATCTATTACCAAACGATATCATCATTAAAGGTATAGCTGGAAACAAAAGTGCTGGATAAAGTGTTGTGAAGCTTGGCATACTATTAACGGAGCAGTTTGTTATAACTAGGAGGGAATAACTAAGTATCTATGTCAACACGGAGTTAATCGAAACTTTTAAAAACTGCTCCTAATAAATTTATACATATAATATTTTAAAAAACACGTGTTATGATTGCATAACAACTATGCAACTTACAGACAGCTGATGAAATAATTTATAAATAAAAAATTAATAATCAAATTATTTCCAAGAAAATAATAGATAAGGTAAGTATAAACAAATAAAGAATTATTATTATATTAACTAACTTCCAAACTTGTTTGTTCAAAAAATATAATCTTAGTGATTGAGCACCATAGCCTAAAAAATAAAAAAAAATAAATGATGCTAGACTTGCACCTAATCCAAATAAAATCTTGTCAGAAATAGTTAGAAAATTTTTTGATAAATTTCCTAAAATAAAAACAGTGTCTGAGTAAACGTGTGGATTTAAAAAAGTAAAGGCAAGTGTCTGAAGGGCTATTTTTAACTTTGATGTTTGCGTGTGTTTTTGTGAAAGTACAATATCATGTTTAAATGTTTTTATTTTTGACCATATAAAATTTAAAAGAAAGAGGACAAGCCCTATAGATAATAATAAATTGATCAGATCATTGATGAAATTTTTAATAAAGTGAAATATGAAAATTCCAAAAAAAATCAATAAGAAATCACCAACTATACATATTGAAGTTACTAAAAAAATATTATTTTTTTTTATACCTTGCTCTATAACAAATAAATTTTGTGCACCTATAGCAAGTATTAAACTTAAACCTGTTGAAAAACCAAAAATAAACTCGTTCATGACAATTTTGCACAGTTTATATACTTTACACCTAAAATCTATTTAGTAAGTTTGTGTCATGAAAGTTTTTGTTGGTGGAGTATTTTTTGCTTTAATATTTATTTTTGTTGTAACTGATGGTTTTGTAAAAATTAGTCTACCTCTGTAAACCTTCTTCTTTTACCACTACTCCACTCATCACTAAATTTTAAAGTCCCTAAGTGTAATGGTATTTTTTCTTTAACAATTAAATTATTTTCCGAAAATTCAAAAAAAGATTTATGAAGATAGCGAAACTCAAGCAAATGATTCATAATTCCAAAGTTTATATCCTTAATCACATTAGGATCTACATTCTGGTTTGAAATAAAAACATAATCATTATCTGCGGGAAAATTTAAAATTGAACGAAGCGATAAATTAGAGGGACGATTGAGTAAATCTGATTTTTTAATAATTGCATATTGAAATTGATTTTGTTCAATTTTTTTAATTATTTCATCAACGCTATCGTCGAGGCGTGTATTGCATTCTAATGTGTTGGAGCCACCATAACTATGAGATATTTCAAGTTCCCTGTCCAATACTTTGCAAATACTTTTAGCTAGAATATATTCTGTTCCCAATGTAGAACGAACCATGATTGTCAAAGAAATATCTTGAGAAAGGGCATACAATAAATTCGTTTTAAGAAATAATATTACAATAAAAGAAAATATTACTTTTAAATACATAGATTACTTTTAACATAAAACATTCTAAATTGTTAAATAGAATTAAATGCCAAATTTTTCAACTATTGCATTAATAGCTTGTTTTGCATACGCCATTGAAAGTATTTTTGGTTTTGGTGGTACGATAATCTTTCTGGGAATTAGTGGATTTTTCTTTGACTTTAATTCTTTGTTAAAGCTTGCAATGATTGTTGGGCTATCCTCCGGTTTAGCTGTTTTAATTCAATCATACAAATATGTCTCTTTAAATCATCTGATCAAAATTTTAATTTATACAATTCCTGGTGCATTAATTGGAACATATTTTATCAGTTATTTTGCATCAGATATTTTAATAAAAATATTTGCAATAATTTTAATTATTTATGGTTGTTTCAACTTATTCTTTCCTGATATCAGGTTTCCTCAATTCTTGAAAAATTTTTTTGTAATTCTAGGTGGATTTATTCAAGGAATTTATACTATTGGAGGACCATTTGTATTAATGGGGTATAAAGATTATTTCTCCTCAAAACAAGAGTTGCGATCAACTATGGCTGGATATTTTTTTATTATAAACTCTTTGAGAGCAATATTTTTTATGTTTTTGGGAGGAAGCTATTTAGAGATAGTGAAAATATACTATCCAATAGCCCTTTTAGTTATGTTAAGTGTTTGGCTGGGTTATTTTATACATAAACAAATACCGGAAATCCTATTTAAAAAACTTATTATTATTGCTATCACTTTGATAGGAGTATTGATTTTATTTACAAAATGATCGACTGGGAACCATATGGACCTATTTATTCTGTAGCTCCTGGAATAAAAAAAATAAAAGACCTTCCAATTATTGAATATGATGAGCATGAAGAAAGATATTTAAGTTTGAAAAAAAAATGTAAAGAGAATATTTTTTTTGATGATTATTTTACAAAAGAAATTGATATAGCTGTATGCGAGAAGTTAAATTCTATATTAAAAAAAGAATATCCATCTAAAAATTCTAACTTTAACAACTTTGTAGAACTTGGTTATAGTCTTCAAGAGGATATAGCAATTTTTCATAGATGTAACAAACTTATAGCTTTACATGTTTCATTTCCCTCTGTTTGGGTACCTAAAGAAAAAATTGGTCTTAGTTTTGCTCAAATCCATCAACCTGTACCAGGTATGGAAAATTTTTTAAAAAAAGAGGATAAATATGTTCAGATGATGGTGAATGCAACAACTCCTATTATAAGATATGTCTGGGGAGAGCATTATGGTTATTATTTATGTGAGCATGAACCTTTGCAAGAAACTGTAAAAGTGATGCACACAGAAAGACAGACTTTTATTGGAATTCCAGAGAATGATATTGGTATTTTCTTAATTCGAAAGAAAGTGATGTTTTATGATGACACGTCAAATGATTTTAAGGAATGGTATAAAAGGCAAGTCAGATCTATGACAGACGATCAAAAAAATTATAAGATAAAAAAAATCCTAGTCGATACTAGCGATCGAAAAAATTAATATATTTGAAGGTAATCAGATTACTGTTCCTGATTTCCCTCAGCTGGAGCATTTGGATCTGTAAGGCGCTCTAATTCAGCTAACTCTTCTGCTTCTCTTTTTGCTTCTCTTTTAGCCTTTTTAGCGGCAAGTTTTTCTTGGCGCTTACGCTCTTTTTCCATAGCTCTTTCACCAGCTTTTGATTTATAGTCAAAGTGAAGTCCCATTTGAAAATTATATCAGAATTTTTTTGATACTAAAGTTTCACTTCATTGAATATTTATCAATTTAGAACTCTTTTTAAAAGATTAATCCAATTTAAATGTGAAATTTTGATCATTATGTTTTCATTAAAACCCTGTGAAATTAATAGATCGATTAATTTATGCATACCTAGAACACTATTCAGATCTTTTGGCATCATTGCACCGTCAAAATCTGAGCCAAATCCAACTTTATCATCTCCCAAATAGTCAATAAGGTACTTAAAATGATCAACAATTATTTGCAAATCTGTATCAGAAACCATTTTTCCGTCTTTCCTCAAAAAAGCTGGGGCAAAATTAACTCCAACCATCCCTTGGGTTTCTTTGATTGCATCTAATTGCTTATTTGTGAGGTTTCTAGAGTGTGGGCAAATCTGATGTGCGTTGCTATGCGTGGCTACTAGGGGCGAATTTGAATATTTTGCTATATCCCAAAAGCCTTTTTCATTTAAATGAGAAGTGTCAATTAACATATTTAGTGAATTACAATTTTTTATTAGTTCTATTCCTATTTCGGTTAAACCATCTCCAATATCTGGTGAAGTTGGAAATGCAAAGGGAACACCCTCTGCAAAAATAGTAGGCCTTGACCAAACTGGCCCAATTGACCTAAGACCAGCTCGAAATAAAGTTTCGAGATTATAAAAATTTTTATCTATACATTCTGCGCCCTCTATATGCGTTACTACAGATAATTGATCATCATGTTTAAACGAGGTTTCCAAATCCTTGCCAGATAAACAAATCTTAACTTTATTTTTTGAGTTTCTTTCAATTTTTGAAAGGATAGACAATTGATTTAAAACAACTGGTAATGCATCTTTTACGTCTACGGGTCTTGGAAGTGGTAATAAATACTCATCTTTCTCCATATCTTTATAGTTGACCAACTTATCAGAATCAGAGATATCTTGTTCTGGGGTTGGAACATATATGGCGCATAAGCCTCCTTTAAAATTAGCTTGGTTCATTCGAGGAAGATCTAAATGTCCCTCATTATCTCCATCGATAAAATCAAGATAGGAGTCAGGTTTGTTCTTTAAAAATAGTCTAAATAATACATCATTATGGCCATCAAAAATTTTATAATCCATGTCATAAATTTATCATTTTTTTTGTTACTTAGACTACATGCAAATTAAAAATATTTAATGAATTTGTTTGAAGTCTCATAAATAGACATCAGCTGTCTATATTTAGCAAAAGTAAAACTTCTTTTTAAAACTATATATATGTAAGAAAGGAAATAAAATTATGAATAAAATTTTTGGATTTACAGAAAGATCTTTAAAGTTCTGGTTATCTCTTTTTAGTAAAAAAGAAGACAGTATTATAAGTTTTTGTAAGGTTGAGTATGGCACAGATTGGCAATGGGCTTACTCCGAGTATCAAAGAAATCAGTCATTTCCAAATAGCTTAAAAGAGGCTGCCTAATGAGCAATCTATTTAAATCTATTAGAAAAATAATGATTAATGGAAAAAATGACCAAAAATCAAAGTCTTACAAAGAAGAGGTATATTTATCTCAAGCTATCGACATGATTGATCTTGAAAGAAGACAAAAAGAGATAGATAGAAGATTTATTAGAAAATTTTAAAAAGCCCTATCTAGGGCTTTTTGCCTAGCCTAACACCCAAATTTCAATAGCTACAAATATAAAAAGTCCAGCAAATATTAAATTGACAATATTCTTAGGTCTATTGAAGTAATTTGAAAACTTTTTTATACCAAAAAAGTGGCCAATAATTGAATAATTCATTGCTGAAATAAAAAAACTACCTGTTGCAAAAATTAGAGCGATACTAAAATTTAGGTTTTCACTGAATTGTAAAGTTGCTAGAGCAGACCAAAATGCGAAAGCTTTGGGATTGGTATAAGCAACAATTATTGCTTTCTTCATACTGTTCAAAAAATTTCTTTCATTAGATAGTTTTATGAGTTGATTTTCAGAGCTAAAGTATTGACTGCCAATTTGATATGCTAAATAAATCATATAAAGACTAGCTAAGACCTTTAAAACAACAAAACCCCACCCCATTAAATTTGAAATTAGAAAAGAAATACCTGTTGTAGCAAGTAAGCACCAAGTAAAAGAACCAATAGCAGTTCCAACTGCAGCACCCCAAATTTGTTTTTTCTGTCCACTAATGCCAACAGATGCTACAAAAAACGTGTTAGGTCCTGGCAAAAATACAGCAAAATAAAATATTATCCACCCAGATAATAAAGCCATAACAACTTCATTCATCTTAGATTACTTTAATGATTAAGAATTTGACTTAAGAAAAGTTTGGTTCGATCACTTTTAGGATTATTGAAAAATTCATCTGGGGTTGCTTGTTCAACAATTCTTCCCTCGTCCATAAATATCATTTGATCAGCTACAGTTTTTGCAAATCCCATCTCATGCGTGACAACTAACATAGTCATACCCTCTTCTGCTAATTGTATCATCACATCCAACACCTCTTTGATCATCTCTGGATCTAGAGCTGATGTTGGTTCATCAAATAACATTATATCTGGGTTCATTGCAAGTGACCTCGCAATAGCAACTCGTTGTTGCTGACCACCAGATAGCTGCCCGGGAAATTTTTTAGCTTGTTCAGGGATTTTTACCTTTTCAAGATATGTCATGGCTATATTCTCAGCCTCTTTTTTTGGTAGTTTTTTTACCCAGATTGGAGCAAGTGTAATGTTATCAATAACTGATAAGTGGGGAAACAGATTAAATTGTTGAAAAACCATTCCAACATTTTTTCTTATCATATCAATATTTTTTAAGTCATTGGTTAATTCAGTTCCATGAACGACTATTTGACCTTTTTGATGAGCTTCTAATCTGTTTATACATCTGATCATAGTGGATTTACCTGATCCACTAGGTCCACAAACTACAATTTTTTGGCCTTTAGTGACTGTTAAATCAATATCTTTAAGTACATGAAAATCGTCAAACCATTTATTCACTTTTTCTAATTGAATAACTTGTTCCATTTTTTTAACTATTGTCCGTTTTTAATTTCTTTTCTAAATATAAACTATAGCGAGACATACCGAAACAAAATATAAAAAATATTAATGATACAAAAACATAAACTTCGTAATAAAGTTTTGTCCAAGTAATATCAGATAGAGCAGCTCTACCAATTCCTAGTAAATCAAATAAACCAATAATCAATACCAAAGAGGTATCCTTAAACAAACCAATACATGTGTTTACTATAGGAGGAATAGCTATTTTGAGCGCTTGGGGTAAGATTATTTTGCGAGTAGTTTGCCAGTAATTCAAACCTAAAGATTGGGCAGCTTCAATCTGACCTTTTGGTATAGCTTGAAGCCCTCCCCTAATAGCTTCTGCCATATATGCAGATTGAAAAAGGGTAACAGCAACTAACGCCCTTAAAAGGTTGTCTGGCTTTACACCCTCTGGCAAAAATAATGGTAACATGACATTAGCTGTAAATAGAAGCGTAATTAGAGGCACGCCTCTAATAAATTCGATAAATACGACACAAATAGATTTTACAATAGGCATATTTGATCTTCTTCCTAGAGCTAATAGGATGCTTAATGGAAATGCCAAGGCTATCCCTGTGACTCCTAAAAATAGTGTAACTAGCAATCCTCCCCACTTGTTTGTTGCAACTACACTCAGGCCTGGGCCTCCATAAAGCATGAAATAAGCTATAAATGGAAAGGCAAAAGTGAAATAAAGAAAAACTCTTCTTAAAGGTAACTTATCAAACAAAACTCCAATTAATGCAAATGGGAGAAATGCATATACTAAATTTACTCTCCAAGCCTCTTCAACCGGATAGAAACCATACATAAACTGATGAAACCTCACGAATATAATTGCCCAACAAGCTCCATGTTGGCCAACCTCAATATTTTTGGAGCAAAAAGTTCTATCAGTAATTGTTTCTCCTCTAAAATTATTTATGAAGTCAGCTTTAAAAATTGCCCAATTTAAGAAAAAAGTCCCAACTTCGTATAAGAATATTAAGGCAATAACTGTCATAATGGTATTTACCCATGACGAAAATAAATTTTTCTTAGACCAATTTAACATTTTGTTAGGGCTTAAATATGAAGATGTGTTCGGTGTCATATGTTTCCTTTAAATTGAACTGCTTTATTATATAAATTCATAAAAAAAGAAATTGTTAGACTTATAGTTAAATATGTAGACATAACAATAAGCATTATTTCTATTGCTTTTCCAGTTTGGTTTAAAGAAATACCTCCAAATCCATGAACTAAATCTGCATACCCAATGGCAATTCCTAAAGATGAATTTTTGGTAAGATTTAGATATTGAGAAGTAAGAGGTGGAATTATCACTCTTAAAGCTTGAGGAATGATAATTAATCGCATGATGAAATTAGCTTTAAGACCTATTGCTTGCGCGGCTTCTCTTTGACCCTTAGAGACAGATATAATTCCTGACCTAACAGTCTCAGATATAAATGCAGCTGTGTAAATAGATAATCCAAATAACATTCCAAGAAATTCAGGTCTTATAACCATTCCTCCTTTAAAATTAAAACCCTTCATTACAGGATGATCAAATTCTAGTGGCATTCCCATTAAATAATAAAAAATTATTGGAGTAAAAATAATCAGAGCTGAATTAATTAAAAATATGGGATACTGCTTACCAGTAAGTTCTTGTTTTTTTTTTAAGAATTTCTTTAAAAAAAAAGTAAAAATAATCATTATTATTAAGCTCCCAATTACAACTGAAAATCCATCTTTAAAAATAGGTGCTGGTGAAAATAGACCTCTATTTGATAAGTAAAAACTATCAAAAATTATTATTGACTGTTTCACCTTGGGAAGATGTAATAGAATTGTGTAGTATAAAATTATCTGAAGAAGAACAGGAACATTTCTTGTAAATTCTACATACACATAAGCTATATTTCTAAATAGCCAATTACTAGATAACCTAATTATGCCAACTAAAAAACCCATTATGGTTGCGAGGAAACAACCACAAACTGCTATCATTAGAGTGTTAAGTAATCCAACAAAGTAAGCTCTTAAGTGAGTGTCATTGCTATCGTAGGGTATGAGACTAATACTAATATCATATCCTGCAGCAATATTCAGAAATTCAAAACCAGTGCCAATGCCTCTTTTTTCTAAATTATATGCTGTTTGTTTTGTTACTAAGTAAATTAATACTGCAAATATACCAATAACTATAGTCTGTATGAGTAAAGCCCTTGTTTTTTCATCAAAAATAAGCTTTCTAATAAAATTTTGTTCCATATCTATTGGTATTTTAGCTTAAGTTTTTTTAAATACGTGGGCTATTTATCATGTAATAGCCCACGTAAGAGATTTTTATCTAAATGGAGGTGCGTATAGAATACCGCCATCTTTATAAAGAGCGTTTAATCCTCTTGCAATATTGATAGGAGTATTAACACCGATGTGCTTTTCAAAGCTCTCAGAGTAGTTACCTACTTGTCTGATAATGTTTGCTGCCCAATCATCACTTAAGCCCAACCAAGCACCATAACCAGCTTTCACACCAAGAAGTCTTTGGGTTTCTGGATCTGGGGAATTAGCAATCATGTCATCAACGTTTCCTGAAGTAATTCCTTTTTCCTCAGCAATAATCATTGCATTTAAAGACCATCTAACAACATCAGCCCACTCGCTATCATTTCCTCTTACTGATGGACCTAAAGGCTCTTTAGATACAATCTCAGGTAAGACAATGTGTGCGGATGGATCTGGATAACCTGCTCTACTTGCGTATAAACCTGATGCATCAGTTGTGTAAATATCACATCTTCCTGCTAAATATGCAGCATCAGCTTCAGCATTAGTTTCAACTGGGATCGACTCATAGGACATTCCGTTTGCACTAAAATAGTCAGCTAGGTTCATTTCAGTTGTAGTTCCAACTTGAATACAAACTGATGCTCCATCAAGCTCAGTAGCACTTGATACACCAAGATCTTTTCTAACCATGAAACCTTGTCCGTCGTAATAGTTTACGCCGACAAATTCTAATCCTAATTCAACATCTCTTTGTAATGTCCATGTTGTATTTCTAGAGAGCATATCAACTTCACCAGATTGTAATGAAGTAAATCTTACTTTCGAAGTTAGTGGTACATATTCAACTTTTGAAGCATCACCGAAAACCGCAGCAGCAACTGCACGGCATACATCAACGTCAATTCCTTCCCATACACCTGCATCATTTGGATTTCCAAAACCAGCAAGTCCTGTGTTAGAACCACATATTAAGTTGCCTCTTTCTTTAACAACATCTAGTGTTCCAGCGTTTGCTGTCGCCAAACCTAATGTTAGTATCATAGAAGCAAATAATGTTTTAATTATCGTCATCGTTTCCTCCTTATATATATAAGTTCGCGCAGTATAGACCTATCTGGAGTGAAACTAAAATATAAAAATACTATGTATTTCCAATGTTTTTTTAATAAATTTATCCAAAATTATAGCCTTGGTCTTAATCTTGGTTAAATATGTCTCTAGTAAAAATCTTGTCTTGTACATCATCTAGCTCTGAATGGCTTCTATTGCAAAGAATTAAATCAGCATCTTTTTTAAATAATTCTAAATCTTGATAAACCTCTGAATTGAAAAATTGTTTTTCTTTAATTAAAGGTTCATAAACTATCACCTTGATACCTTTAGCTTTAACTCTTTTCATAATGCCTTGCATACTTGACTCTCTTATATTGTCTGATCCCTCTTTCATAATGAGTTTGTAAACACCAACTGTTTTGGGTTTTAATTTTGCAATCTCTAATCCTATGAAGTCTTTTCGCATTGAATTTGACTCTATGATTGCCTCCATAATTTTTTGAGGGACTTTATCAAAGTTCGCAAGTAATTGTTTTGTATCTTTAGGCAAACAATATCCGCCATACCCAAATGAAGGGTTATTATAAAAATCTCCAATCCTAGGATCTAGACTTACAGCTTTTATAATTTCTTTTGTATTTAACTTTCTAGACATTGCGAAAGAGTCTAATTCATTAAAAAATGTAACTCTCATGGCTAAGTAAGCATTAGAAAATAATTTTGATGACTCTGCTTCTGTTGAATTTGTGAAGACTATTTGAACATTTTGATCAAGAGATGCATCTTTTAATAGTTTTGCAAACTCTTTTCCTTTTTCAGAATGGGAACCGATTACAATTCTTGAGGGATAAAGACTATCCTTTAAAGCTCTTCCCTCTCTTAAAAATTCAGGCACAAAAATAATTTCAAGATCAGGGAACTTACTTTTTATTTTATTCACATAACCAACTGGAACTGTAGATCGAATAATTACTGTTGAATTTGATTTAGAATTTTGAATATTTTCTAATGATTGTTCTATTGAGGAGGTATTAAATTTATTTGTATCAATGTCATAATTTGTTGGAGTAGCAATGATTGCAAAGTCAAAATCATCAATTTCAGTAGGAAAGCTCTCTGCTAATTTTAAATTTAATGTTTTTGAAGATAAATATTCTGATACTTCTTCATCTTCTATAGGCGAAATACCATTTATTAAGTTATTTGATTTTGAGACATCTAGATCGAAGCAGGTAACTTCGTTATGTTGTGATAATAGGACAGCGTTTGCAGTACCAACATAACCAAGCCCTATTACTAATATTTTCAATAATTTTAAACTATTATAAATTTATTATTGAACAATGACTTTTTTGTTAGATAAAATTTCTAATGCGACACATAGGCTTAAAAATAATAGGGAAATTCTAATTATTTTATCTTAAATAGCTTAAAATTTAAAAAGATATTGGTATATTGTATACCAGTTTTTTTGGAAAGGATCCAAATCTAGATGTCAGATATAGAAATTGCAAGAGCTGCTAAAAAAATTCACATAAGAGACGTTGCTGCTAAAGTAAATATTCCTGAGGAAAATCTAATTCCTTATGGTCATGATGCAGCTAAAATAAATTTTGATTTTATTGAAAAAAGTAAGTCCAACCCTGATGGAAAATTAATATTAGTAACCGCAATTAATCCAACACCTGCAGGTGAAGGGAAAACTACTACTTCTGTTGGCTTAAATGACGGTCTGAATAAAATTGGAAAAAATCTATTGTTTGCCTGAGAGAGCCCAGCCTTGGTCCATGTTTTGGCATGAAGGGTGGAGCTGCTGGAGGTGGATATGCTCAGGTTGTGCCTATGGAAGAAATTAATCTTCACTTCACTGGTGATTTTCATGCAATTACTGCTGCTCACAATTTATTATCTTCATTAATTGATAATCATATTTATTGGGGAAATGAATTACAAATAGATCAAAGAAGAATTACCTGGGGTCGAGTTGTTGATTTAGGTGATAGGTCTCTTAGAAAAGTCAATGTCAATCTTGGCGGTGTTTCAAATGGATTTCCTAGAGAAGATAAATTTGACATAACAGTTGCAAGTGAAATCATGGCTATTTTTTGTTTAGCTAATGATATAAACGATCTGCAAAAAAGAATTGGTGATATTATAATAGCATATAAAAGAGATAAATCTCCAATATACGCTCGTGATGTAAAAGCTGATGGTCCAATGACTGTTTTATTGAAAAATGCTTTAATGCCAAATTTAGTTCAAACACTTGAAAATAATCCAGCGATTATCCACGGTGGTCCTTTTGCAAACATCGCTCATGGTTGCAATACAGTAATTGCGACAAAAACAGGCTTAAAACTTGCTGATTATGTAGTAACAGAAGCTGGATTTGGCGCAGACTTAGGTGCTGAAAAATTCTTGGATATTAAGTGTCGTAAAGCAGGATTAACACCAAGTGTTGTTGTCATTGTTGCCACTGTGAGAGCATTGAAATCACACGGAGGTGTTGAAAAAGCAGATCTCAATAAAGAAAATGCAGCCGCCGTTGAAAAAGGTTTCGGGAATTTACAACGCCATATCGAAAATATCCAATCTTTTGGACTTCAACCAATTGTGGCCATTAATAGCTTCACCCTAGATACTGAAGCTGAAGGTAAAGTTATCTCCGATGGTTGTGAAAAAATGGGA
>CABYUJ010000013.1:0-23618 GCA_902522155.1 uncultured Alphaproteobacteria bacterium
TCAGTTTCTGGATTGTATGGTACACTTACAATCGGATCAGATGGCTCTTATAAATATGTTGCAAATGATAGTATATCTGGTTTCGACTCCAGTGAAACACTAACGGATAGCTTTACTTATACTTTAAGTGATGGAAGCGCAACAGATACGGGCACTTTAACAATTACGCTTTTGGGTCAAGATAATGAAAACCCCTCGGCTACCGATAACACTAACGCAGTTAATGAAGACGCAACAGTCACTGTTACGGATGGAACAACAGGTGTCACAGGAGATGTTCTTATAAATGACACTGATCCCGAGGGAGATACTCTTACTGTTTCAAAAATAAAAAAGAATAATGGAAATTTCTCAAATGTATCCTCAGGAACTACCAATAGTAATGGAACTAGCGTCACAGGATCTTATGGAACATTAGTCATCGGCGCTGACGGATCTTATACTTACACTGCTGATCAAGATTTAGCAGACGCTCTAGACGGTGGTAGCCCAGCTGACACTATTACAGATGTGTTTGTCTATGAAGTTTCAGATGGAAATAGCGGATCAGATACAGCAAATATAACAATTACTATTACAGGCATAAACGACCCAGTTGTTGCTACCGATGACACTGACTCTGTCAACGAGGACGCTTCAGTGACAAAAACTGGAGCGCAAGATGATGTATTAGATGATGATACAGATGCAGATGCGTCAGCATCTTTAAGTGTGTCGAAAATTAAACATAGTACAGACAGCTCATACTCTTCTGTTACATCAAGCAGTACACATTTAAGTAATTTTACAACAGTCACCGGAACCTATGGAACATTAAAAATTGGTGCTGACGGATCATACATATACACAGCTGATCAAACAGCAGCTGATGCTATAGATGCTAGTGATACAAAAACTGATGTCTTTGATTATGAAGCTACAGATGGCACACTTACAGCTACCGCAACTTTAACTATAACTGTAACGGGAGTGAACGATGCCCCCGTTGCGCAAAATGATACTGGAACCATTAATGAAGATGGAACCTTGACTGTTATTAATAGCAGTAATAATACTACCGTAACACCTGCATCTCTTGATACTGGTTCTCCATATTCAACTACAAATACAACTCGTTCTGTAGCATTTAATCATGATGGGACTAAAATGTTTGTTCTTGAACATAGCAATTCACCAGATATCTCTGTACACGCTTTAACAACCGCTTTTGATATAAATACTGCTTCTCAAAGTAGTACAACTGACATTTCTTCTCACGCAGGTAATCCACGTGGTATAAGATTTAATAATGATGGTACGAAGCTGTATATAAGCAATGGCTCAGGAAGTAATAAAAAGATTCATGAATTTGCTTTATCTACAGCCTATGATATTTCCTCATTACCAACACCTACTTCAACTGTAATTAGCGGTCAAGACGGCAACCCTAGAGGTTTTACTTTTAATACTGATGGAACTAAAATGTTTTTACTGGGAGATATTAATGATACTGTTTATGAATATTCTCTATCAACTGCTTTTGATTCCTCAACAATTTCATACACAAGTAGAAGTTTAGATTTTAGTGCAAAAGAAGAAACACCAAGGGGAATTTCATTTAACGCAACAGGCACAAAATTGTTTATCACAGGTCAGCAAAATGATGATATTTTAGAATACGATCTTAGTACCGGTTTTAACTTATCTACTGCAACATTTAATGGTGCATTTGATGTGAGTAGCTATGCAGATAAACCAACTGATATTATATTTAATAATGATGGATCCAAAGCATTTTTAGCTCGAGCATCAAGTAACGGAATCCAATCTTTTTCACTTTCAAGTCCATATAGTTTTGTAGACATCACCGGCGAATATACCGGCGATGTAATAGATACAACCTCAAGTTCAAACAAGGACTCTGATCTTGACGCTAGTGCTTCTTTGAGAGTTTCAGCAATTCAACATAGCTCGGCAGGCTCTTCCACAGCTGTAAGCAATAATACTACTTACGGTGCTTCTGGAACTACCGCGGGCACAACTGTTAGTGGAACTTATGGTCAACTAACCATTGGTTCAGACGGCTCATATAAATACGTTGCTAACGACTCCGATGCGGACGCTCTTGATGCAGGCGATATAGTCACAGACGTATTTACTTACACATTGACTGACGGGACTGCAACGGATACTGCAACAATCACTATCACAGTTATTGGTATAAACGATACTCCTACCGCACAAGATGACGAAGGTGCAATAACAGAAGATCTCACTTTGACTGTTACAAACGGATCAAATTCCAACATTTCTGGTTCTCTTGACACAACAGGAGAAAATTCAGGTGATGTTTTAGACACCTCCTCAAGCTCTCATAAAGATAGTGATTTAGATACATCAGCCTCTTTAAGCGTAAAGCTTATTAGAAAAAATCTTGGCACAGATTCTTCTGTTCAACCAGGAAGTTCTTATAACAGTAGCGGTACCTCCGTAACAGGAACTTATGGTACTTTAACAATTGGTGCAGACGGATCGTATAGTTATGCTGCTGATCAAACAGCAGCTGATGCTTTAGATGTTGGAGAAAGTAAAAATGATGTATTTACTTACACATTGACGGATGGCACGCAAGAAAATACAGCAAATATTACTATTAAAGTATTAGGGGCAAACGATAACCCATCAGCACAAAATGATGTCGGCGTCGTCAATGAAGGATCTACACTAACTGTTCAAAATAGTGCAAATGCAAATGTTGACGGCAGTTTTGATGCAAACGGTGAACACTCAGGTGATGTCATCCATACAACTTCAAGTTCACACAAAGATAGTGATCTTGACACAAACGACACTCTTAGAATCACTCAAATTAAAAAAAGTGGTGGTGATAATTCTAGTGTTTCTTCAGGGAGCTCCTATAACAGTAGTGGTACATCTGTAACGGGCTCTTATGGTACTTTGACAATTGGCGCAGATGGTTCTTACACATATGTAGCAAGTTCTGATATTTCAGGATTAAGCGATGGTGCTACAGTGTCTGATACTTTTACGTACACTTTATTCGATGGAACAACCACCACCACTGCAGATCTCGTACTGACTGTTATTGGAGGTGCTGCAAGCAATCAAAGCCCAGTAGCTGTTAACGATACAGATAGTGTGAATGAAAATGCATCTGTAACCAAAACAGGTGCTCAAAACGATGTCTTAAATGATGACAGTGACCCAGATGGAGATACAATTAGAGTTGATCAAATTCAACATAGCACTGCAGCTTCAGGCACATCTGTAAGTAATAATACTACTTACGGTGCCTCTGGAACTACCACGGGCACAACTGTTACCGGAACTTACGGTCAACTAACCATTGGTTCAGATGGCTCATATGTATACTCAGCAAATCAATCAGCTGCTGAAGCCCTTGCTACAGATGTTCAAAGGAATGATGAATTTACCTATAGAATTACTGACGGTTCTGCAACCGCGACGGCAACACTAACTATTACTGTTACAGGTGTGAATGACGCCCCTGTAGCTGTTGATGACACCGATAGTGTGAACGAAAATGAAACTGTTACCAAAACGGGATCTCAAAATGATGTTTTAAATGATGATACAGATGCTGATACCGGTGCGTCTCTTTCAGTGTCAAATATATCGCATACGAATGGCAACTCTGGATCAGTCTCCTCAAGTTCGACTTATAATAGTAGTGGTACGCAAATAGTTGGTACTTATGGTACTTTAACAATTGGTGCAGACGGATCGTATAGTTATACTGCTGATCAAACAGCAGCTGATGCTTTAGATGTTGGAGAAAGTAAAAATGATGTATTTACTTACACATTGACGGATGGTACAGCGACTGACACAGCAACACTAACGATTGCAGTTTCAGGAAAGAACGACACACCCGTAGGTGTAGACGATACCGATAGTGTGAACGAAGATGCTACTGTTACTAAAACGGGATCTGAGGAAGACGTGTTAAATGATGATACAGATGCTGATACAGATGCTTCGCTAACAGTTACTAATATATCGCATACAAATGGTAACTCTGGAACTGTTTCTTCGGGTTCGACTTATAGCAGTAGTGGCACACAAATAGTCGGTACTTATGGTACCTTAACAGTTGGAGCTGATGGTTCTTATACTTACACAGCCGATCAAACTGCAGCTGATGATTTAGATGCTAATGATCCTGCAAGTGATGTCTTTACTTATACGCTAACCGATGAAAATTCTGCAACCGCGACAGCATTACTGACAATCAATATTACTGGTGTAAATGATGCTCCAGTAGCTGTTGATGACACCGATAGTGTGAACGAGGATGAAACTGTCTCTAAAACCGCTTCACAAAATGATGTTTTAAATGATGATACAGATGCAGATGACTCAGCCTCTCTTACAGTTTCTGCTATTAGAACTGGGGCAGAGGATGGAACGGGTAATAGCGGCACTGTTGGATCTGCTTTAACTGGTACTTACGGAACACTAACTCTTAATTCAAATGGATCTTATACTTATGTCGCTGATCAAAGTGCAGCTGATGATTTAGATGCAGGTGATACAGCAAACGACATCTTCACCTATACAGTTTCTGATGGAACAGCAACTGATACAGCAACATTGACAATAACTGTAACGGGTGTCAATGACACCCCTGTAGCTGTTGATGACACCGATAGTGTTGATGAGGACTCTAGCGTCACTAAGTTAGCTATTCAAGATGATGTTTTAGATGATGATACAGACGCTGACGATGACGACCCCGCCAATTTAACTGTTACAAAAATTCAACCTGACTCCGGATCAGAGTCAAACGTTTCATCTGGTACTACACATCTTAATGGCACATCTGTGACAGGCGCTTATGGTACATTGGTGATTGGATCTAATGGAGCATATAAATACACAGCAGATCAAGCAAAAGCTGATGCCTTAGATGCTGATGATACAGAAACCGACGTCTTCACCTATACAGTTTCTGATGGAACAGCTACTGACACAGCAACATTGACAATTACAGTAACTGGTATTAATGATGATCCAGTCGGGGTAGATGATACTGACTCTGTGAATGAGGATGAAACTGTTACAAAAACAGCAGCTCAGAACGATTTATTAAATGATGATACCGATGCAGACGTTGATGACTCCTCTTCATTGACGGTAACAAATATATCTCACTCAAATGGCAATTCAGGCACTGTTGCCTCAAGCTCAACTTATCAAAGTAATGGTACTCAAATAGTTGGTAATTATGGAACATTAACTGTTGGTGCAGATGGATCTTACACTTACACTGCTGATCAAGCTGCAGCTGATGATATAGCCGATGGCTCTTCTGAGACAGATGTCTTTACTTATACTGTATCCGATGGAACAGCAACTGATACAGCAACAATTACCATTACAGTTACCGGTCAAGATAATGAGGTTGTTGGAAATAATGATACTGGAAGTGTTACAGATGGTAATACTCTAAGTGTTGGAAATAAAGGCTCCGGTCTATTGTCAAATGATACTGATAGTGGAAGTGATGCTGATGAGAGCGCAGATGCTGTAGTTTCTACTGTAAGAACAGGAAGAGAGGCTGGCACTGGTACTAGTGGCACTGTTGGATCTTCTTTAAAAGGTACTTATGGAACACTAACACTCAACTCAGACGGTACTTATTCATATGTTGCAGACCAGGATGGAGCAGACATTCTCACCCCTGATACTACCGCTATAGATTATTTTACTTATACTATCTCAAATGGATCGAGTACTGATACAGCACAATTAGCTGTGACAGTTACTGGTATCAATGACGCTCCTACTTCTTCAACAGCTCCTACGTTTAGAGGTGCTGAAAATAATAGAATTGTCATTCAATCAAAACTTTTCTTCGATGACCCAGATCCAAGCACCAGCACTTACGGGCAACTAACATATAGTTACGGTGGTTTACCATCAGGATTGACAGTTAACGATGCAGGAAGAATAAGAGGCCGCCTACCTGAAGGTACTTATACTTTTACAGTAACTGCTACAGACGGAGGTAACTTATCTACACAACAAACATTTACAATAATCATTGGAAAGCCCGGTAAGCCTGGTGAAGCACCAACTCCACCACTGATTGTTAAGCAAAAAACATTAGAAGCGGCGATTGCTGATAAAACAGTAACGTTCGAAACACCTAAAGTTAATGACCAAATAGCTGATCTTGCGGTGAGAGGAAATTTAGGCTCCCTAGTTAAGGAATACACATTCAATGGCGGTATGAAGGTAATCGATGTTGCTGTTGAAGATTTAAACATTGATCAAAGTGGAAGGCCTGGAATAAATGAAAATACTTTATTGGGATTTGCTATTGGAGATGATTATAGGCTTAATGTGAAACAATACACAGGAACTTTAGAGGATGGCTCCTCTCTTCCAAGCTGGATACGTGTTGATCCATCAACAGGTCAGACGATCGTTCAGTTTCCTCAAAATATTTACTCAATCGATGTCAAGGTGATAGCAATCGATAATGATAATAGCACAAGAGAAATCAATGTTACTCTAGATAGAAACTCTGTTAGTCAGGACAAAGCCTTAAAACGCGACCTCGAACCTTTCATAGACCGAAGTGCAGCTTTAAAAACCGAAGTTACTGTTGATGAAAAAGGACAAATGTTACTTGACACACAAAATGATTTAGAAGATGGGTCGATTATAAATAATACTCTTAACCCGAATGAATCAAGCAATAATGAAAACCAAACACCAAACACAGACGATCAGTCAAGTCTTAATGATATACCAACTATTCCAAGAGAAATTGATGAGGTCACTTCTCAAGATTCTATTGTTTTAAATTCACAAAATGTTGAATCAAATGAAAAACTTATTAAATTTGCAACTCTTCAAGAGCAATTAGATTTACAGTATGAAGGTCATGAAAATTATGGAGATAAACTTGTTAAAGTTTCTGGTTAAAATAATCATTTTATCTCTCCTATTTACTGTTTCCTCTAATGCCGAAGTTAGGGAGTCAAGAGCTTTAGTGGTTGCATCTCAAGAAGCTGTTCTTTCCAGTGAATTGGCCGCTCGTATTACTAGTATTTCTGTAAAAGAAATGGAAAGATTTAAAAAAGGAGATTTACTCATTCAATTCGATTGTAGTTTGTATGAAGCACAAAAAGATGTAGTTAGAGCCAATGAAAATAGCGCATTGATCAAACTAAAAAGTGATGAACAGATGTTACAGATGAGATCTATTGGAAAATATGAACTTGAACTCTCTATATCAGAGTATGAGAAGGCAAAATCAGAATTACGTATTGCTGAACTAAACGTAGAGAGATGTGAAATTAGAGCGCCTTTTGATGGTGCAGTTGAGGAAGTAGTGGTAAACGCATTTGAGTCGATACAGCCTCAAGTTGAATTAATGAAGATTATAAAAACTGATGTTCTTGAATTAGAAATGGTAGTATCTAGTGAATGGGTTTCTTGGCTAACAATAGGCCATCCAATCACTGTTTATATTGATGAAATACAAGAAGAATTCAATGCCTCTATAAGTGGAATTGGTGCAAATGTTGACGCTGTAAGCCAAACAATTCAACTAAAAGGTACTATTACAAACGCTAGCTCTGCCCTTCTGCCTGGAATGAGTGGGCGAGTTGTATTTTGAGCCAAGACCAATTAAATCGTTTAGCAAGGATTTTCACATTTGAAAAAAAAATTACGTGAAGCAAAATCTTTAGTAGAAATCAGATATACAGTTACAAATGAGTTAAGAAACATAACCCCTTTTGTCTTTGCTTTTTTTGGAGAATGGACAAACCCAAATAAATTTAAGATTGATGCTATTTCTGACATAGCAGTTGTAGAGCAAACTTCTTCGACAACTATATTAGCTCAGAAAATAATAAGAGAAAAATTAAAAGAAGGATCTCCTGATACACATCCATTTACAATCGAAAAAGACTCATTAATTCCTGCTAAGGGTGAAAATCCAATTCCTGATAAACTTTTATGGGTTCCTTGTTTTTCAAATCAAAAAGGTCCTCAAGCAGCATTGATACTTGCAAGAGATGAAAATTGGGAAGAGCAAGATATCGAGTATATCAGACACTTGAGTGCATCTATTGGACACGCGATGGGATCACTCAAAGAAAATAATTTTTTTGAAAGTTCCATTAAAGTTTTTAAAAATACATGGTTTCAATTTTTAATTATAGCAGGACTTATTGCTAGTATGTTTATTCCAATTTCTCTTTCAACAGTTGGTAAATCAGAAATTGTTCCAAAAGACCCCTATGTTATAAATGCTCCAATTGAAGGCGTCATACAAGAAGTTTTTATTCAAAATAATGATAATGTTGATATTGGAACTACATTAATTTCGTTTGAAAAAACAGATTTACAAAATGATTACGATTTAGCTTTCCAAGAATTAAAAGTAATTGAAACCGAATTACTTCAGGCAAAACAGTCATCTTTTCAAAGTAAAGAGGACAAAGCGATGGTTAGTCAACTTCAGAGTAAAATTAAACTTGTAGAACAAACCTTAAGTTATCAGAAATATCTATTAGATGAATCTACGATCAATTCTCCAGCTGATGGAATTGCAGTTATCAAGGATAAATCACTTCTTATAGGCAAGCCTTTTAAGGTAGGAGAGACAATAATGGTTATTGCTGACCCATCGAATGTTGTTGTCGAGATAATGATGCCTGTAAAAGATGCCATAACAGTAAAAAAAGACGCAGAAATAAACGTTTTTTTAGACTCTGATCCACTGAATGTTATTCCTGCAAAGGTTTCAAAATTTTCTTATGAGCCTGAACTTACCAGTGAGAACACTCTAGCTTACCGGGTAACAGCGGAAATTCTTACGGCCAAAAATTCTCCAAGAATTGGACTCAGAGGAACTGCAAAAATTTTCGGTGAAGAAGTGAAACTATTTTTTTACTTATTTAGAAAACCAATTATTTTTGTTCGACAAACACTTGGTATCTAAATGATTACTCCATCAATAAGACAAGATCTTCAACTTTTACCAGGAACACCTATGGAGGACGGTTCTCCATCATGGCTGATTTATGATAATTTAAGAAATAAATATTTTACATTAGGTTTAAATGCTTTTCGAATACTGAGACATTGGATTGCAGGAGTAGACTCAAAACAGTTTATTGAAAAAGTAGAAGCTAAGGGGGTTTCTATCGAGGAGGAGGAGTTAGATGATTTTATAAATTTTTTAAAGGTTAATAGTTTAATAACTCACTCAAGTTCAGAAGATGTTAAACTATTACTAGCTCAACATCAGGCTAAAAAAAAGCATTGGTTTTTAAATTTAATTCATAATTATCTTTTTTTTTAAAATACCTTTGATTAAGCCAGATCCTTTTTTAGACAGAACAATAAATATAGCTAAGCTTTTTGGAAAAAAACTTTTTAGATCAATAATTTATTTTTTTGGTATTATTGGAATTTATTTTGTTATTCAAAGCTGGGATGAATTTTTATCTACTTTTTTGTATTTCTTCAATTTTAATGGATTAATTTTTTACGCAATTGCATTAGTAGGTGTAAAAGCAATTCATGAATTAGGCCATGCTTACACGGCTAAGAATTTTGGATGTAATGTCAATTCAATGGGAATTGCGTTTTTAGTCTTTTTTCCTTTTTTATACACTGATAATACTAATGCTTGGAGACTTAGAGATCATAAGAAAAGACTGACAATAAATTTTGCTGGAATCTCTACAGAGCTACATTTAGCCTTGCTGGCTACTTTTGTATGGGGAGTATCTGATCCAGGAATTTTGAAAAGTGCAGCTTTTTTCGTTGCAACAACAGGATGGATTTCATCACTACTTATTAACATTAGCCCATTTATGAGGTTTGATGGATATTACGTATTTGCTGATTTTATAAAAATAGACAACCTTCAGCCCCGAGCATTTGCTATTGCAAAGTGGAAATTGCGAAATTGGTTGTTTGGATTGAGCCTAAGCCCTCCTGAGCATATGAGCCAACAACGCCAAAATTTAATTACTATTTATGCCTGGTCGACTTGGATTTACAGGTTCTTCCTATTTATAGGAATAGCTTTACTGGTTTATTTTTTTGCATTCAAAATTTTAGGAATATTTCTTTTTGTAGTAGAAATTATTTGGTTTATAGCACTGCCTATTTTAAAAGAGTTAAGAGAATGGTGGAAACTACGCTCTAGTTTCTTTTTAAATATTCGTATAATTAGAACAATTTTAATTTTAGGAGCCTTATCATTTATTTTATTCTACCCTTGGAAAAATACTCAGTCCATTCCTGCAATTTATCAATCAGAAGAATACATTACAATTTACCCAACAATAAATTCACAAGTTTCAGATATATACATTAAAGAAAATCAATCTGTACAATTAGGAGCAGACTTAATAAAACTAAATTCGCCGTTACTTAATTCAGATATACAAAAACTTCTTGAAGAAAAAAAATTAATTTCAATTCAAATAAACAATGCATTAGAGGGCGATCAAAATAAATCAGATTTAATGATAATGAAAAGTGAAGAAAAAAAAATCATAACTAATATTAATAATTTAGAAAAAATTAAATCATCGTTAAATATCACTGCACCATTTAAAGGAGAGATTGTAAGTTTAATTGAATTAAAAAAAAATCAATGGCTAAATAAAGATGATCCAATTATGTCAATTGTAAATAAAGAGTCATTTCAAGTCATAGCTTTTTTATCTGAAAATGATATTTCAAAGGTTAAAGAGTTTAAAAATAGTTTTTTTTGTTCCTAATTCAATTGAAATGCCAAGGGTTGCTTTAGAAGTAGTGTCCATAAGCAAATCACCAGTAGACGATTTTAGTCTCTATCCTTCGGTTACCTCTATTTTTAACGGCCCTATAGCTGCAAGAGAAAAACCTGGAGGAGGAATACAATCTGAGAAGTCCTATTATAAAGTAACCCTTAAATTGTCGGAAAATATAATCTTTTCCGATAAGAAAGTTTTAGGTCTTGCAAATGTAGGTATTCAGCCACAGTCCTATTTTGATAAAATATCAAATCTAATATCTGCGACCCTTATAAGAGAAATAAGTTTTTAAGTCTAAGAATTATGATGTTTTCATTTAATAATTTTAATAGGATGAACTATGGCTAAATTTTTGAGTGTCGTGCGTTTCAAAGTTAAACCTGGTAATGAACAATCCTTTATTGACTCAATGAAGAAGTTTTCAAATCCTGATGGAGTTATTACCCGTAAAGTTATAAAGACAGGTGAGAGATCCTATTGTAGCGTTGTTGAGTGGGTTGATGAAAATAGTCTTGCCAATGCTCGCCAACAAATGATCGCATATCTTGACACTATAAGAAATATTTTAGAGGAGCTCAGTTCAGAATTGGGAGTAACTGATCCAGTCTCCGGTCCAGTAATAGTTGATGAGCAAGGAAATGTCGTAACACCAGGGTCAAGTATTTCAGGAAAAATAAAAACTTAATTTTTAATTTGATCTTGGGTCCTCAAGACCAGCATGACGATAAGCTGATGTTACAGTATTTCTTAATAGACATGCTATAGTCATCGGCCCAACACCACCTGGTACAGGAGTAATCTTTGAGGCTTTTGTGGAGGCACTTTCAAAGTCTACGTCACCCACTATCTTACTTCCTTCACTTCCGTCCTCTTTTGTAATAGCTATTCTGTTTATGCCAACATCAATAACAACCGCTCCATCCTTTAACCATTTTGAGTCAATCATTTCAGCCCTTCCTATAGCTGCAACAATTATATCTGCTTGTGAGCAAACTTTTTCAATTTCTTTGGTTTTGGAATGCACCACAGTAACAGTACACGACTCTTCAATTAAAAGTTGAGACATTGGCTTACCAACAATGTTTGATCTACCAATCACTACTGCACTTTTGCCTTTTAAATCCTCAATCTGGTCTTTTAATAAGAGTAATGACCCCAATGGTGTACACGGGATAAAAGCTTTTTTTAACATATCCCCGCCTATTGAAAGTCTGCCTGCATTAATGGCATGAAAACCATCAACATCTTTCTCCACCACGATGGCATCTATCACTTTTCTTTCATCAATCTGTTTGGGCAAAGGTAACTGCACTAAAATACCATGAACAGACTCATCATTGTTTAGGTCATCTATCAATTTTAATAATGTCTCTTGATCTGTACTTGCATCTAATTTGTAATCTTTAGTTTTTATATTACATTCTGCAGCCATTTTTGTTTTTTGTCCCACATAAACTTTACTTGCTGGATTTTCACCGACTAGCACCACTGCTAAACAGGGATCTACACTTTTTTGACTAATTAATTTGTTTGAGTCTTCTTTCACCTCAGCTCTGATTTTTGCTGCAAAAGCTTTTCCATCAATTATATCTGCCATTTTTTTAATCTCCTTATCGTTAACCTCTAGGCCAATACTCAATCAGTAAATCTTTAAATAAGTAAATTATTAGTATTAAAAGCACTGGTGAAATATCTAATCCGCCTAATTTTGGTAAATATCTTCTTATGTAATTCAAGGGAGGGTCAGTTAGTTTTCTAAAACTTTCAAAAACTCGCCATAAAAAAATATTTTGACTATTTAATATGTTAAAGTGAAACAACCAAGATACGACCACATAAAAAAAAACAATAAGTGTGTAAAAGTCTAGTAGTCTTACCAAGAACAGTAGTAATGAATTCACTTTGATAAATTATAAAAAATTATTATTCGCGTCTATTAAATAAGAAATTCCTACATCGCTCTGATTGGGGATTTGTGAAAACTGTGTCAGGATGTCCTTCCTCTTCTACTAGACCATCATGAAGAAAAATTACATAATTTGAAACTTTTCGAGCAAACTCCATTTCGTGGGTTACAACTAACATTGTTTTTCCCTGTTCAGCTAAATTACGTATAACAGACAAGACCTCGTCTACCAATTCTGGGTCAAGAGATGACGTCGGTTCATCAAATAATAATATTTCTGGAGAAATGGCGAGCGCTCTGGCTATTGCTGCCCGTTGTTGCTGTCCTCCTGATAGATGAGAAGGATATTCTTTTGCTTTGTCAGCGATCCCAACTTTTTTTAATAGGATCATTGCCTCTTCTTCTGCAAGACCTTTATCTATTCCTAAAACATTTACCGGGGCTTCCGTAACGTTATCTAAGATATTCATATGAGACCAAAGATTGAAACTTTGAAAAACCATACCCAATTTTTTTCTAATTGAAGTGATTTTAAATTGTAAATTCTTATTAGGTTTTTTAAAATTTTCATCGCTACAGTCGATAATTTCACCACAAACATTTACGGTACCACTGTCAGGTGTTTCAAGAAAATTGACACAACGAAGCATAGTACTCTTTCCTGAACCAGAACTTCCAATAATACTTACAACATCTCCTTTATTAGCAATAAGATTAATGCCTTTTAAAACTTTATTATCACCAAATTGTTTCTCTAACTGATTTAGCTCAAGTATTTTCATAATTTAGTAATATTTCATTTTTTTGATTTCAAAGATATTGCTAAAAACATTAGATTTAAAAGTTAATTTACTAATTTATATCAAATTTATAAAAATCAGATTTATTAATTCTAAAAACCTAATCAATTCAATGTTTTTAGAAAATAATTTAGATTTTATGAATATTTAGATTGTGTTAGGATAAATTATGGATGAGAAAAATACTGATATGGATGAAAATAGTACTGAGTCAGTAGGTGATGAAATTCAATCTACTCCAATAGATAATGATGCTAAAGCAGTTAACATAGGTTCTGGCGTTAGAGTTGACGGACGAATAGAAGGAGCAGAAACATCTGACATTTCAGGAGCTCTTACAGGAACTCTAAAATCTTCAAATATTAGCATTAACAGTAAAGGTGCTTTTAGTGGAGACATGTCAGGTAAAGAGATAACTATCTCTGGGAGTGTTGATGGTGAAATAAACTCAGAGGATTATTTGATAGTAAATAACTCTGCAAATATCAAAGGAGTAATCGAATATGCTTCATTACAAGTAAGTTATGGTGCAAGAATTCAGGGTACTTTAAGACATAGAGGTAGTGTCCAATCATATTCACCAGTTTCTACTGATGAAGTTAAAAAAGATGAGATTAATGAAAACCATGAGGATGATCAATAATGGCATTATTTGGATCTAGTGAGAAAAAACCTGAAGTAAAAACTGAATTTATGTTTGATACTGAGAGCACTATCAATCAATCAACTTTAGCAAAAGATATAAAAATCAATGGCTCTCTCGAGTCCACAGATTATATAGATTTTTCTGGACATTTAACGGGCACTATAAAGTCTCAAACTATTAATTTAAAACCAGGTTCTTATGTTAAGGGAACTATTACTGCTGATACTATTACAGTTGAGGGTGAAGTTGACGGAGACATTCAAGCTAAAGATATTTATATTAAGTCAACAGCAAAAATTAAGGGAAATATTCGCTATCAAAATATCGATATTCAAAATGGTAGTATAATCAACGCAGATTTGTTCTATTCATCATAATTAACCAAATATTTTTATTGTTTTTATAAAAAGTTTATCTATTTACTCTATTTTAGTTTATATTTCAGTAAGTATTTATTCGAAGTAATAGAGGAAGAACAAGGAGAAAATTATGAAAAAAATAATACTATCAGCACTTGCTGCGCTCTTTTTAGTTAGTTCTGCTTTTGCTGAAACAGTAAGAATGGGCACAGAAGGTGCTTATCCTCCATATAATTTTATTAACGATAATGGCGAAGTAGATGGTTTCGAAAAAGATGTTGGCGATATGCTTTGTATTCGTGCAAATCTAGATTGCGTTTGGGTTATAAACGAGTGGGATTCTATCATTCCTAATTTAGTATCTGGTAATTACGATACGATTATTGCCGGTATGTCTATAACTGCAGAGCGTGATGAGGTGATTGATTTTACACAAGATTATTTTCCACCATCTCCATCAGTATACATGGGAATGAGCGGCGCAGATATTGATGTAGATAGTGCAGTTATTGCTGCTCAAACTGCAACTATTCAGGCAGGTTATGTTGCTGAAAGTGGAGCAACTTTAGTTGAATTTGCAACAGCAGAAGAAACAATATCTGCAGTGCAAAACGGTGAAGCTGATGCTGTCTTAGCAGATGGTGATTACCTTGCATCTATAATTGCAGAATCAAACGGTGAATTTGCAAATATAGGAGAAGTATCAATCGGCGGTGGTGTTGGAATGGGTATCCGTGAATCTGATACAGAGTTAAAAGCTAGAATGAATGCAGCTATTAGTTCTATGAAAGAGGATGGATCACTAAATGCACTTATTAAAAAGTGGTTTGGTTTTGAAGCCGCAACTTTTTAAGATTATTTAATTTAAATTACAAATCAAGAGGGCGGATAATCCGTCCTCTTCTTCTATCTTTACAAAATTTATTCAATAAATATTGAAACATAATATAAAGTCCATCATAAAATGATTATAGTTGGGGCAGGAATTGTAGGAGCATCCTTTGCCTATCACGCTTATCAAAGTGGTGTAGATAAGATAACAATTTTATCATCACATTTACCAGGTGATAAAAACCAAGCTACTTCAAATACCTGGGGTTGGGTTAACGGATATGCTAGTAATGATAAACGTTATGCTGCTTTTCGTTTAGCTAATTTGAATTACTGGCCAAAATTAATAAATCATATTTCAAACTATAATTATTCGTCAAAAGGTGCATTTATTTGGGACCAAAGAGATAAAGAGCTTCAAAAAAGTATAAAGCAACACCAAAGTTGGGGGCAATCGGTAATAATATCGACTAAATCTGAACTAAAAAAACATTTACCTTATTTAAATAATATTCCAACTATGGCCGGCTTTGGTGTTGATGACCTGGCTATTGATGGTGTTAGAGCAACAAAAGAACTCATTAAAGCTAGTGGATCAAAAATAATAAAAACTAACGTTAAAGAGATAATATGTGACAGCAACAATGTTATTGGTGTCAAAACCGATGATGAAATGATTAATGATAATGAAGTAATTGTAACTGCTGGACTTGGTGCTCCAAAATTATTATCAACAATTAATATTCCTTTTAAAATGCACTCAAGTTTAGGTTTATTAGTTTATACAAAACCATTGCCCCCATTATTGAAATACCCAATTACAGGTTTTGATTTCCATGCAAGACAAGATGATAAGGGAAGATTAATAATAGGTGGAAAATTTGATGATGACTCAAGCCAAGAGAAAAATATTAAGGTCACTGCTAAAAAACTTATCCAAGACATGGCAACTAGGCTCAACTATAATGGAAATATGATTTTAGATCACTTTACACTTGGTAAACGACCTTTACCAATTGATGGAAGACCGAAAATTGGACGCCTCACAAATCAAAAAGGTGAAAAACTAAATGGTATTTATTTAGCAGTTATGCATTCAGGTATAACTAATGCACCTTTAGCTGGTAAGCTTGGTATAGATGAGGTTTTAACAGGAAAAAGAAATAATTTAATTAAAGATTTTTTACCTCAAAATACAGATACAACAGGGGAATTTCAAAATGTTTAGCTATTGTGTAGACCCTAAAACCTTAGAAGGATTAATGTGGCTATCATGTTATGTCACTACAGCAAAACATATGTCATTTTATTTTTCTTTTTTAGTTGTGATGGGTTTGCTTTCTTTGGCTGCGCCATTAGCAATGGCATTTGGTTTTGCAGGCGCTACTGCTTCAAGATCCTCATTTAAAATTATTCGCTCTTTAGGAAAAGGGTATCTTGCAATGATAAGAGGTATTCCAGATATTGTTTTTTTTTTATTTATTCCAATAGCACTTGATCAAGCATTTGAATATTTGCGTCATAAAGTTTTATGCTCTGATGTTACTGAGCCAATTAGGCAAGGTAATGATTTTGTCGTTTGTGCAGCTGCAAAACTACCTTTAAACACAGCTAGCGAGTGGGTGCACGATATTTATGGATTTTCTCTAGCTTTACTTGCTTTTGGCTTTGTTTTCGGAGCTTTTGCTGGCAACGTTTTGTCTGGAGCTATGGCTGCAGTTCCAAAATCTCAAATAGAAACAGGAGAGGCTTACGGCTTTTCTCAAAGCCAAATTTTTAGAAGAATTCTCATACCACAAATGTGGATTTATGCATTACCAGGTCTGTCCAATTTGTGGATGATTTTAATTAAAGCAACCCCACTTCTATTTCTTCTTGGCATCGAAGATATAGTCTACTGGGCTAAAGAATTAGGTGGAATAAAAACGGGTGTTTATGAGTACCCTCATCCAGATTGGCGAGCTTGGTATTTCGGAGTTCTTATGATTTTTTATTTATCATTAACTTACTTGTCACAATCTGTATTAGACAAAATATCAGCCCGTCTTTCTCAAGGACAAGCTACCATGGCAGGCAAAGCTGGCTGATGTCGAGTTGTTTTCAAACACTATCTGATTACGGCCTTAGATCTATAGGTTATGGAGAGCGACTTTTACCAAAAGCTGACATAACACTTTGTGAGCAATTTGTATTAATTGGTTCGGGAATGATTTGGAACATATATTTTGCCGTTTTGGCATTACTCCTTGGATTTTTCTTTGCAACAGTTCTGGCCTTGGGTAAAAATTCAAATCTATCTCTATTTAGTGCTCCTTGTAGATTATTTATTTTTATTTTTAGAGGCTCTCCTTTATTCATTCAATTTTTCTTTGCATATGATTTATTTGTTCTTTTACCAAGATTAGGATTTGATATTGATCTAGGATTTCTTGTAGTTACAGTTGAAACTCGTTGGCTTACCAAAGCTTGGTTAGGAGCTTTAATTGTTTTATTTTTTAACACTTCTGCATATGCAGGAGAGATTTTTTACGGAGCATTGCGTGCTGTCCCAAGTCAAGATTTAGAGTCAGCAGATGCGTTTGGTTTTACAGGTATTAAAAAATTTAGACGGATTATATGGCCAACTATGCTCCGCTTGGCATGGCCCTCTTACACAAATGAGGCAATTTTTATGTTTCATGCAACAACATTGGTATTTTTTACTGGTTTTCCCGCGTGGCAACAAAAAGGAGATGCGATTTATTATGCTAGTTATTTCGCCGATAAAACCTTTAATCCTTTTGTTCCTTATCCAATTGTTGGCTTTTACTTTATATTGTTAACATTAATAATAATTGGTTTATTTAGCTTAATTAATAGAAGATTGAATAAACATTTACCAACTAACGAGAGAAAAAGATTGAGGTTTAATAAGTACAATTTAATCAGATAAGTTGTCTAAATAATTTATTTTATACTTTATTAAAAAATTTAATCTTATTTCTAATAAATATAAAAATAATTATTAGTACAATTAAAGGCATTCCCCAAAGTAGAATATGATTTTTAGATGGATTAAAAGATATTTCTTCACCATAAATTTTGATTAGTTCTTGATTAATTTTTTCAATGGGCATTCCAGAACTATATTTTTTTTGGATTTGCTCTTTTAAATTTATTGCAAACTCTGTATCAGACTCTTGGATGCTCTGACCCTCGCAAACTAGACATCTGATTGTTTTGTAATAATCACTTAGTTCATTAACACCTGCAAAGCTAACTACAGATATATGAATTATTAAAAATGGTATAATGAGTTTATAAATACTTTTCGACATCCTCATAAAACAAAGGTCCTTGTATTTTTTTTTGAATTATTTTATCAACAATAAAAAATGTCTCTGGAACACCAATTAAACCCATCTCATAAGCTATTGTACCATCATCTCTTAAAATATATTGAAATGGATTTCCATGTTCATTAATCCACTCCTTAAAATTCTCTTCATCGTCTCGAAAATTAATACCAATAATTTTTACACCTTTTTTTTTCATTTCCATTAACAAAGGGTGCTCTGCTAAACATGGCTTGCACCAAGAAGCAAAAAAATTAACAATGTAAAATTCACCTAATGTATTTTTATTAATTAACTTATTGTTGTAAAAGTCAGGCGTTTCAAATATTAAGCCCGAAACCTCATCTTTTGAATTATTTTTGTTAGTTGATTGATTAAAGTAAAATAGCACACTTACAGCTAGCACTACTAATCCAACAACAGGTAATAATAGATGCTTCTTCATCGTTTTTTTACAACGGATAAAAAAATTGAAAAAACAAGCATCATCGCACTTAACCATAATAAATTTATAAATGGTTTATATACTAAATTGATCCCAACCTTATTGCTCTCAATCGTTGATATTGTTGCATAATATTGACTAAAGAGTTTATTAGTAGTACTAACCTCATTTGTGACTTGCCCTGAGGGTTGGTAGATATTTTTTGAAGGAGAGAGCTCTTTTTCTTTTTGTCCATCAGAAATTAATAAGTCTACTGATATTCTTTGATAATTTTGGAATTTTTCGTCTTTAATATTTTTAATAATTGCAGTTTTATTATTTTGTAATTTTATCTCATTAGTGGACTCTTTTTCAAATAGTAGATTTTCTTCGTAGTCAAATTGTTCTGTATATACAGCTGCGATAATAAAAAAACCAATACTCAAATGAGCCAGCCATTGAGAATAAAAACTTATATTTTTTTTAAAATTATTTTTTAAAACTAAAATACTTTTTAAAAATAATGGAACTGTAATAAATACACTAAGTGCAAAATAAAAATTATTTGAAAAATAATAGGATACCAAGCAAATCAATAATGAAAAAATTATTATAAAAGGTATTTGTTTATCTTTTTTTTCATGTTTTCCCCAATTTATCTGTGGTGCAAATGCCATGAATAAAATTAATGGTGCTAGTAATAAATTAAATGCGAAATTATAATATGGTGCGCCTACTGACACTGATGTTTTAAGAATTATTTCGCTAAACAATGGATAAACTGTTCCAATGAAGACAACAAGTGCAGAACAAATAAAAAATATATTATTTAATAAAAGAAAACTCTCTCTGCTAATTAAATTAAAAGAGTCCTTATTGAAATTAGAAATACTTTTTATATTTAGCCTTACTGTCATAGCGAGCAAATATGCGATTATAATAATCAAAAATAATCCTCTAAGTGGATCTGTAGCAAAACTATGAACAGATACAATTAAATTTGAACGAACTAAAAAAGTTCCAAACACTGATGCAATGAAACAGTAAAGCCCTAAATTTAGGCTCCATAATTTTAGTTGGTTACTTTTGATTGAAACTTTAAGAGAATGTATCAAGGCGGTATTTAATAACCATGGGATTAACGATATGTTTTCTACTGGATCCCAAAACCACCAACCACCCCATCCTAGTTCTGAATAGGCCCAATAAGACCCTAAAACTATTCCAACAGTTAAAAAAAACCATGAAATTTTTGACCAAATCAACATTTCTTTAAATAATTTCTCTGAAAAATTTTTATTAATTAGCATATGTGCAGATATCACAAAAGGTATAATTAAACCAATATATCCCAAGAACAATGTTGGTGGATGAATTACAAATAAAAAATGTTGCAAGATTGGATTCAGACCCAAACCTAAAACATTTTCATTTGCTTCTACATGAGTAAATGGATTTGAACTAATTACTACATAAAGAATAAATAAAGTTGATATAAATAATATATTTTTATGAATCTCAACAGTTTGATTTTTGTAAAGGAAAAAAAACCCAAATAAGTTTATTAAAAAAACCCATAATAAAATTGATCCCTCATGACTACCCCAGGCAGATGTCACTTTATAAAAAATAGGATCATCAACATAAGAATTTTCGACAACGTTCAATAAAGTGAAATCTGAAATTGAAAATGCATATACTAAAAGACCAAAGGGAATGAGGTTTATAAAATAAATTAATTTTAAAGAAAAAGTAGTTGATGGAATTATTCTCTTTAACAAATTTATATAAAACAAGATAGTTATTACTAACGAAATATAAATAAAGCTATTACCTAAATAAGATATCAATTAATTCCCTCTCCATTTTCCTTCTTCTTTAAGTTTGTCTATAGCGCTTTGGGGCATATAGTTTTCATCGTGTTTGGCCAAAACTATCTCTGCAACAAAAATGTTATCAATAAATTTTCCTTCAACGATAATACCCTTATTTTCTTCTATTAGATTTGGAAGTGTTTTAGAAAATACAACGTTTACAGAATTTTGATTTTGATCAACTACTTCAAACAACCAGTTTCCATCTAAAAATTTTAAACTATTTGTTTTAACAAGCCCCCCAACCCTTAAATACTTATTTTCTATCCCATCCATACTTTTTAGATCAGTTGGTTCAACAAAATATGCAATTTGATCTTTTAAAGAATAACTTATTAAAAATATAGAAGTAGAAAAGCAGGCGAAAATAATAAGTAAAAAAATAAATCGCTTTTTTATTTGATTATTTAACTTGATTATGCGCACTAAGCATATTAAAGACTTTTTTCTTCAATAGCATAATTATAATCGTTGTCACAGCACAAACGACTCCAAAAAATCCATAGCAAATTAAAACAAATTCTAAACTAGTCATTTAAAAGTTTAGACCTCTCTATCTTCCTTTTTTCAACAATTATATAAAAAATGTTTGAAAACCAAAATATTGTGAGCATAAAAATACCAAAAAAACTAACTAATAATGTAATAAGATAATCATTGGTCATACTAGGCCCACCTATTCTTAAAACACTACTTTCCTGATGAAGAGTTGTCCACCAATCAACGGAAAATTTAACAATAGGAAGATTCACTAGTCCTATTATTGCTAGAACTGAAGCTGCAAAATCTGCTTTTTGGAAGTGCTCAAATGAGTATAAAAGAAGAATGTGCCCTAAGTAAATAAAAGCTAAAATTAACATTGAAGTTAACCTCGCATCCCATACCCAATACGCCCCCCAAGTCAAATTTCCCCATATAGATCCTGTAACTAAAACAATAATGCTCATTATCAACCCTATTGGAGATAAAGATCTTGCAACTGTGAATGCTGTTGGGGATTTAAATATTAAGCCAACTATACTACTTATTCCCATGACTAGAAAAATTGCCAATGATAACCAAGCAGTGGGTACATGGATAAACATTATTTTGAATGAGATACCTTGATAATAATCATTTTCTAAAAAAATAATCAGAAAAATAGAAACACTAATTAATATAAGCGATAATAAAATAACATATTTAGATAGAGAGTTCATAAAATTAGAAAGTATATTTGGAGTTATAGCAAACATTAGACTGATAATTTTTTTAGAGCAAAACTAGTTAGCAAAGGTGAAAAGGCCAAATTTAATAAAAAATAAGCTACAAAAAATAAATACATTCTACCTGTATTAAAATCAATTAAATCAGTTATTGCCATAGAAAATATAAGAATAGGGACAAAAAGAGGCAATGTTAAAATACTTGTAAGTGAGAGTCTGTTATTCTTAGAGATTGTTATAGAAGCTGTTATTGAAGCTATAAAAATAATACTTAAAAGAGAGAGCGCCAGAAGAATATTTATCTTTAACAAATAAGTTAGATCGATATTTAAAATAATCAAAATTAGTGGCGAGAATATAATGAAAAAAATAATTAAATTTAAATAGATCATCATATTTTTGACAAAAACAATTATTTCTAAAGAGAAAGGTGAAAGTAGATATTGATGAAGTTTTGCTTCATCAAAATCTTGATCATAAATTTTTTCAACTTTAAATAATGAAATAAAAAAAATCATTATGTATAAGAAAGATAACGGTGCAATAATTCCCATTGACTGGTGTTTTAATGATAATGCAAAAATAGCACATGAAATAATTAATAAACAATAAAGAACAAAACTGAAGATACTTCCTTTAAGCATTAGTTGAAATTCACTTGAAATTAATTTAAAAAAGTTTTTTATCATGTTAATTGAAGCGTTCTATAATTATTTAAACTAATATTTTGATGACTTGTTAATATAATTATTCCCTTATTTTCTAACTTTTTTTCAAACAAAGTATTTAAATTTATTCTTGTTTTATCATCAAGCCCACTAAGTGGATCATCAAGTATCCAAACGGGTTTATTAACTAACATAAGAAGTAGCAATTGAAGTTTTTTCTTTTGACCAAATGAAAGCTGATAAAATTTTTTATCAAGATTTAATTCTTGAAAAAAATAATTTACACTTTTATTTTTTACAGAGTTATTAAATTTTACATTGTGTATTGAAAGCCAATATTCAATGTTTTGATTTAAAGTCAGAGAGTCATGGGCAAAGTTAGTTTCGCCAATATATAAAAAAGATTGAGAGGCAATATAATTATCAATAACTAAGTTATTGTATTTTATACTTCCTTCAAGTGGATCTAGAAAATTGACGATATTAGATAATAGGGTTGTTTTGCCGACACCATTTGCACCCTGAATGAGCAATAATTCACCAGGACGTAATTTAAAATTAATATTTTTGTAGATAAGAGTGTTCCCTCTAGCAAAAGATAAGTTGTTAACTTCTATCATAAAAAAAGCGGGTGATTATAACCCGCTTTTGATGTTTTAAATATTTAAAACTTAGAAAATTATCTTCTTTTTCTAGAAGCTTTTCTCTTTTTAGGTGCTGCTTTCTTTTTTGCAGCCTTCCTTTTCTTAGGAGCTGCCTTTTTCTTTGCAG
>CABYUJ010000014.1:0-23331 GCA_902522155.1 uncultured Alphaproteobacteria bacterium
TTTCTAAACAAAGTTTTAATAAATCATTGTCAGATATGACTTTAAATGCAGTCGAAATTGTAAGGTCAAGAGTTGATTTTCTTGGTAATAAAGAATTATCTATACAAAAAGTAGGATTAAATAAAATTTTATTAGAAATACCTGGTGATTTGGATAATAACGTTAAAGAAGTAATCTCTAAAACAGCTAAATTAACATTGCACCTAGAAAAAAATAATATAGTTGGTTCTAAGACTTTTATAAATGAAGAAACTGGTGAACAAGTTAGAGTTCAAGAAATTCCAAATATAACTGGTGACTTTATTCAAGATGCGTCACTTCAATATAATCAAAATGAACCAGTTGTTGCTTTTTCTTTTAATAAAGAAGGTTCAGATCTTTTTGCGAAAATGACTTCTGAAAATGTTGGTTCTAGATTTGCAATAGTTCTTGACGGTTCTTTAATTACTGCTCCCGTTATAAGAGAGTCAATTACTGGCGGTAGTGGTCAAATATCTGGAGGTTTTACAAATGAAACTGCTAATAATCTTGCAATCATTTTAAAGTCTGGATCTTTACCAACTCAAATAAAAATAATTCAAGAAAAACAAATAGGCCCAACTCTTGGACAAGAAGGTGTAGAGAAAGGAGTTATAGCATCAATAATTGCTCTTATAGCTATTACTCTTTTTATGATTATTTATTATAAAATTTCAGGATTTTTTACAGTTATCACAATCATTAGTTGTCTGACTTTACTTTTTGCAATGATGTCCTTATTAAACACAACATTAACTCTACCTGGTGTTATTGGAATAGTATTAACAATAGGAATGTGTGTAGATGCAAACGTTTTAATATTTGAAAGAATTCGAGAAAATTTTAAACATAATATCGAAGATCCTAAAAATCATGGTTTCAATTCTGCTTATGTAACTATTCTTGACTCTAATTTAACAACATTATTCGCAGCTATTTTTTTATTTGCTTTTGGTTTTGGGCCTATTAGAGGTTTCTCAATTTCATTAATTATTGGAATTATATCCTCTCTAATAGTTACTTACATAATACTTAAATTATTTATTAATATAACTTCAATAAAATACCTTGGACTTCAAAGATGATTAATTTTTACTCTTTTAAAAATAAATCTTATTTAGTCTCACTTACTCTAATAATACTAACAATTATAATTATTTTTTTTAAAGGATTGAATTTAGGAATTGATTTCAAAGGTGGATTGAACTTTGAGGTAAAATCAAACTTAACAACTAATCAGCTTAATGAATACTTTGATTTTATTGACTCTGACAGAGAAGTCTTAATTAAAAGAGAGGTTGGCAGTGATGTTTTCAGTATCAGAATAGAGTCAGGTGATAATAATCCTGTTTTTATTGAAGAAATAAAAAATATAATTGATAAAAACCCTGATATTGAAATATTACTCTCTGAGTATATAGAACCAACTTTTAGTGAAGAACTTATTAAAAATTCTATTTATGCTTTAGCATCTTCTTTGTTGGTAATAGCTGTTTATGTTTGGATAAGGTTTGATTGGCAGTTTGCAGCATCAGGTATATTCGCATTATTACATGACGTTTTTGTAGCTATAGGCTTTATGTCATTATTTAATATTGAATTTAATTTAACAATGATCGCAGCTTTGCTACTAATTGCAGGTTACAGCATAAACGATACTATAGTTCTATTTGATCGACTTAGAAGTTTAACTTCAAACGAGGAAAATAAAGATAATTTTGAAACTAATGTTAACAACTCAATTAAATTAAATCTTCGAAGAACTATATTGACAAGTTTCACAACTATTTTGGCATTATTATGTCTAGTTTTTCTTGCACCTGTCAATTTAACTGAAATGCCAATAGTTTTTATTTTTGGGGTTTTGATTGGAACTTTTTCTTCTTTATTTCTGGTGCTTGGAATAGTGGGGGATTTGAATTATGAAGCAGTGCTTAAAGCAAGAGACTCTTGATATTTTCTTAAATAAATACCTGTTTGATTACTTTTATTCTTAATTAGATCCTTTGGTTTACCTTCAAATAAAATATTCCCACCTTTTTCTCCACCCTCAGGTCCTAAATCTATAATCCAATCACTTGTGTTAATGACATCTAAGTTGTGTTCTATTACAATTACAGTATTTCCGTAAGACACTAATTTATGAAGTATCTCTAAAAGTTTCTTTATATCATCAAAGTGAAGTCCAGTTGTAGGTTCGTCTAAAATATAAAGTGTTTTTCCAGTTTGACGTTTCGATAATTCTTTTGAAAGTTTAATTCTTTGAGCTTCTCCACCGGATAGTGTTGTTGCTGATTGACCAATAGAAATATACCCTAAACCAACATCTTTTAGTGTTTTAAGCTTTGAATATACTTGTGGATTATTAATAAAAAATTCTTCAGCATCATCTACTGTCATTGATAAAATATCGTTAATATTTTTTTTATTATATTGAATACTTAATGTTTCCTTATTATATCTTTTTCCGTTACAAACTTCACATTTAACATATACAGGTGCTAAAAAATGCATTTCAATTTTTTTTAATCCATCACCCTCACAACTCTCACACCTACCTCCTTTAACATTAAATGAAAATCTGCCAGGTTTAAAACCTTTAACTTTAGCCTCTGGTAAATTTGCAAACCATTCTCTTATTGGTGTAAAAAGCCCAACATAAGTAGCTGGGTTTGATCTAGGTGTTCTTCCAATCGGTGATTGATCGATATTTATAACTTTATCAATATTTTCTATACCTTTAATGTCCTCATAAGGGAGTGTCTTTATAATTTTTTCATAAATTCTGTTATTTGTAGCTCCATACAAAGTCTCATTAATTAATGTTGACTTTCCACTTCCAGAAACACCAGTTATAGTTATAAACTTACTTAAAGGAAATTTTACACTCACATCTTTTAAATTATTCCCATTTGCCTTTTTAATTTCAATAAATTGTTTTGATGGATTTTTATTAAGAGTGGGTGGATACCTACCGATTAAACCCCTTATATAGCTACTAGTTAAACTATCTTTACTATTTAGTATTTTGTTGAATTCTCCGTTAGCTACAATAGATCCACCATTGATACCCGCATGCTTACCGATATCAACTACATAATCTGCCTCTCTTATAATATCCTCATCATGCTCAACGACTATTATTGTGTTACCTAAATCTCTTAAATTCTTAAGAGTGTTTATAAGTTTTTGATTATCTCTTTGATGAAGTCCTATTGAAGGTTCATCTAATACATATGTAACTCCAGTTAAACCAGACCCAATTTGACTTGCTAATCGAATTCTTTGAGACTCTCCACCAGATAGAGTAGAACTTTTTCTCGATAAACTTAGGTAATTCAAACCAACTTCATTTAAAAAATTTAATCTAGAAAAGATTTCTTTTTTTAATGGAGCTGCTATTAGTTTTTCCTGATCATTTAATTCATTTTCAAATTCATTAATCCACTTCAAAGAATTAGCTATGCTTAGAGAAGTAAAGTCAGAAATAGTTATGTTATTAATCTTAACACATAGAGCTTTTTCATTTAGTCTTTTTCCATTACAGTCATTACAAGTTTTTGAGTTTCTAAATTTTTCAAGCTCCCATTGCCTCCACCAACTTGAAGAGCCATCATAGATATCGTCCATAATATTTATTAAACCATCAAATTGTCTTCCACCAAAAAGAACCTCATTTTGAAAAGATTTAGGTATTTTAGACCAAATAACATTTTCTAATTTTTTTGCATTAAACATTTTTTTTAGCTTTGGAAATATTCTTGATTTTGATCTTTCTGACCAAAAATTTATTGCTCCATCATTAAATGATAAATTTTTATCTGGTATCAATATATCTTCATCAAATGTATCTATCTCACCAAGACCGTCACATGTTTTACAAGCTCCATAAGGATTATTAAAACTAAATAATCTGGGTTCTATCTCATCAATACTAAATCCGCTTACGGGACACATGAATTTATCAGACAATGTAATTATTTCATTATCATCAATATTAAATACCTCTACACTTCCTTCACTTTCTTTTAAACTAATTTCAATACTATTTGCTAATCTATCTCTATTATCTTTTGACGGTATTATTCTATCGATTACAACACTTATAGAATGTTTAAAGTTTTTGCTTAATTCAGGTAGTTCTTCTTTTTGATAAAGTTTGTTATTAATCAAAAATCTCTCGTAACCTTTTTTAAAATATTCCTCAAAGAGTTTTTTATACTCTCCTTTTCTCCCTTTAATTAATGGAGACATAATCATTATTTTTTTTGAATTAAATTTTAAATTAACTTCATCAATCATTTCTGAGCTAGTTAAGCCTTTGATTGGTTTTCCAGTTGCGGGTGAGTAGGGGATACCAACTCTTGAGAATAGAACCCTTAGATAATCATAAATTTCAGTTACTGTTCCTACCGTTGATCTAGGGTTTTTGGAAGTTGTTTTTTGATCGATGGAAATAGCAGGAGATAAACCTTCTATTTTATCAACCTTGGGTTTATCCATCATATCTAAAAACTGACGAGCATAAGCGCTAAGTGATTCGATATATTTTCTCTGTCCTTCTGCATAAATTGTATCGAAGGCTAATGTTGATTTGCCAGACCCACTCACACCAGTTATTACAACGAGTTTGTTTTTTGGTAAATTTAAATTTATATTTTTTAAATTATGTTCATGGGCATTATGAACAATAATGTGAGTAAGTGGTGAATGTTTATCCATTAAATTAGATATCAATTAAAGGGCTTTTAATATATATTAATATTACCTTTTAATAAAAATATTCATGGCTGGATCAGTAAATAAAGTAATTCTTCTAGGTAACTTAGGTAAAGATCCTGATATTAGAGCTACAACAGCTGGATCGAGACTTGCGAGTTTTTCAATCGCTACCTCTACGAAATACCGAAACAAAGATACTCAACAGTTAGAGGATAAAACTGAATGGCACAGAGTTGTTGTTTTTAATGATAAGTTAGCTGATATTTGTGAAAAATATTTAAGGAAAGGTTCAAAGATATACATAGAAGGTCAACTTCAAACAAGGAAATGGACTGATAATAATGGTGTTGATAAATACACCACTGAAGTAGTTATTCCAAATTATTCTGGAGTATTAACGATGTTAGATACTCGTTCTCAATCATCTGTTAGTGATGAAAATAATAGTAATCAATTAGACTCAGCAGATGAAGCTATGGGTGGTTCAGAAACATCTACAGCTGAACAACTCGATGATGACATTCCTTTTTAAAAAAATCATTGGCTAAAAAGAAAAAAACTAAAGCAAAACAGTTAGATGTTTTGGATACTAAAATATATCCAAACATAGATATTACAGATGAATTAGAAAAAAGTTATTTAGATTATGCTATGAGTGTCATAGTCTCTAGAGCCTTACCCGACGTTAGGGATGGATTAAAACCAGTTCACAGAAGAATACTATACTCTATGTATGAGTCTTCGTACCATCACAACAAACCTTATAAAAAATCTGCAAGAATAGTTGGAGATGTTATGGGTAAATATCATCCTCATGGTGACTCTGCAATATATGAGTCTATGGTTAGAATGGCACAAGATTTTACAATGCGTCTCCCCTTGATAGATGGCCAGGGAAATTATGGTTCCATGGATGGAGATCCTGCTGCAGCTATGCGTTACACCGAAGCTAGATTAGATAAAATCTCATCTTTTATGTTAGAAGAATTAGAGTATGAAACAGTCCAACTTAGAGCAAATTACGATGAGACATTAACAGAGCCAAAAGTTTTACCATCAAGATTTCCAAATATTTTTGTAAATGGTGCCAGTGGTATTGCAGTAGGAATGGCAACAAACATCCCTCCTCATAATCTTGGTGAAATTATAGATGCTACTTTAATTCTAGTAGATGAACCAGATACAACTTCTAAACAACTTCATAAAATCGTTAAAGGGCCAGATTTTCCAACTGGAGGAATTATATCTGGCACTGCTGGTCTAAGCTCAATGTATGAAACAGGTAGAGGAAGTGTTACAGTCTTATCTAAACTTCATGAAGAAAAAATTAAGAATAGAAATGCAATTATAATTACAGAAATTCCTTACTTGCAAAATAAGTCAAAACTTTTAGAGCGTATTGCTGACGTAGTTAACAATAAAACGATAGAGGGTATAAACGATATTCGTGATGAGTCGAATAAAGAGGGCGTTAGAATTGTAGTTGAATTAAAATCATCTGCTGTGCCTGAAATAATAAAAAATCAGCTATTTCAATATACTCCCTTAAAAACCTCATTCAGCAGTAATATGCTTGCATTGAAAGAGACAAAGCCTTTAACGCTTAATTTAAAAGATGGCCTCACTTATTTTATTAATTTTAGAAAAGATGTTATTACAAAAAGAACTGTATATAAACTTAACAAAGCAAGAGAAAAAGCAAACATTTTAATTGGATTATCAATTGCTGTTAATAATATTGATGCAGTAATTAACCTTATTAAAAAATCTAAAACTCCAGCAGAGGCAAAAGAAAAATTATTATCAACAAAATGGACAGTAAAATCTAGTGTTACTCAATACATTAAGTTAATAAACCCTTCTTTTAAGCTATCAGGATCTAAGATGCTGTTAGATGAGGAACAAGCTAAGGCTATTCTGGAATTAAGACTTCAAAAGTTAACAGCTTTAGAAAGAGATGATTTATTTAATAATTTAAAATCACTTGTAGAAGACATAAATACATATCTCAAAATATTAAATTCAGATAAGCAATTATTAAAAGTATTAAAAAGTGAATTGACAGAAATAAAAGATAATTTTTCTACAGATCGAAAAACTGAAATTCAAAAACATGATATTGAAGATATAGATACTGAAGATCTAATAATTGAAGAAGATGTTGTAGTCACAGTTTCCCATCAAGGTTACATAAAAAGAGTTTTAAAATCCTCTTACAAAGTTCAAAAAAGAGGTGGTAAAGGTAAAAAAGCTATGACTACACGAGATGAAGATTTTCTTGAACAAGTATTTGCAGCCACTACTCGTGATACAATATTATTTTTTACTTCAGTTGGAAAAGTTTATTCTATGAAAGCCTATGAATTACCTGCTGGCACACCTACATCGAGGGGAAAAGCAATAGTCAATCTTATTCCTATAACAAAAAACGAAAAAATTTCTTCTATTCTTACATTGCCAAAAGATATTGATGATTTTGAGAATTATAATTTAGTTTTTGCTACTAGCCTTGGTAACATTAGAAAAAATAAACTAAAAGATGTTGCAATGAGTGGTACAAGAAAATTATCTAGAACAGGTAAGACTGCCATTAAACTTAAAACAGGAGATAGGTTAATTGGTGTAATTTCTGTTATAGAAAATGATGATGTACAGCTTGCAACAACAAATGGTAAATCAATCAGATTTGCTACAAAAGATTTAAGAGAGTTTTCAGGATTAGGTTCTGCTGGTGTAAGGGGGATTAAACTAGCTAAAGATGATAAAGTTGTATCGGTATGCAGTTTACTTCATAATAAAATATCTATAGATGTAAGAGAGTCCTATTTAAAAGCAAAAAATGAAGCTAAAAAAGATATATCAAAAATAAATAATAAATTTAAAGAACTGGCAAATACAGAAGAGTATCTCTTGTCAATTACCGAAAATGGTTATGGTAAGTTAAGTTCTGCTTATGAATACAGAATTACTAATAGAGGTGGATCGGGAGTTACTAATATTACTGTTACCCCTAAAAATGGAAGAGTTATTCAATCATTAAAAGTAAATTTGGATGATAATATAGCTTTAATTTCAGATACTGGTAAATTATTAAGGTGTAATGTTGGAGATAATATCAGAGTAGTTGGAAGAGTTTCCCAAGGTGTCTCTGTATTTAAAGTAGATGCAAATGAAAAAATTGTCTCTGTAGCAAGGTTAGAAGATTAAAATGTCAAAAATTGGTATATATCCCGGTTCATTCGATCCAATCACTTATGGACATCTTGATATTATTCAAAGGAGTTTAAGTGTAGTTGATGAATTAGTTATAGCTGTTTCGAATAATAAGTCTAAAAATCACCTAATATCTATTGATGATAGATTAAATTTAATCAATCAATCAATCTCATCTCTTCCTGAGAAAGATTTATTAAAAATTAAAGTAGAAAAATTTGATAATTTACTAGTACACTATGTAAAATCAAAAAAAGCTTCATTGATTATTCGAGGTTTAAGAGCTGTTTCAGATTTTGAGTATGAGTTTTTAATGACTGGTATGAATAGATCAATCGATAAAGATATTGAAACTATTTTTTTAATGTCTTCAGAAAAATATCATTTTATATCATCTAGATTTATAAAAGAGATACACAAGTTGGGTGGGGATATTTCCAAAAGTGTACCAAAACCAGTCCTTGATTTCTTGGCAAAAATTTGAAATGTTCACAATTATTCTACACGGGCCCATAGCTCAGCCGGTAGAGCACCTGACTTTTAATCAGGGTGTCGCAGGTTCGAATCCTGCTGGGCTCACCACTTATAACTATGATTAAAGTTTATTTAGCTGGAGAAATTCACACTAATTGGCGTGAAGATTTAATTCAATTGTGTAATTCAGCTAATTTGAAGACTCAATTTTTCTCTCCTGTAACCAATCATGAAAATTCTGATAATTGTGGAGTAGAAATATTAGGAACTGAAGATAAAAATTTTTGGAAAGATAATAAAGGTGCCAATATTAATTCTATTCGTACAAAAAAAGCTATAAAGGATAGCGATGTAGTAGTTGTAAAATTTGGCGAAAAATACAAACAATGGAACGCTGCTTTTGATGCTGGATATGCTTCGGCTCTAAACAAATCAATTATTATTATACATAGTGATGATCATCAACATGCTTTAAAAGAGGTAGATGCAGCAGCTTCTGCTGTAGTGTCTAATAATGAACAAGTAGTTCGTATTTTAAAATATGTCCAAGATGGATCTCTTGAAAAATAAATATGTAAATATAATAAATCGACCAACTGTTTATTTATGGTTATAATCTGAACATGCTTGATAAAAGAAAATTTTATATAAATGGTGAATGGGTATCTCCATCAAAAAACTCAGATTTCAATGTAATTAATCCAGCTACAGAAGAACCTTATGTAACTATATCTTTAGGTAATGAAGATGACACTAACAAGGCTGTAGTGGCGGCAAAAAATGCTTTTACTTCATGGAAAAATACCTCTGTAGAAGAAAGAATAACTTTACTTGAAAAACTCTTAAAGATTTACAAGAGAAGATTTAATGAGATGACCCAAGCCATTTCAACTGAACTTGGTGCTCCCTTAGATTGGGCTTCATCTGCACAAACAGCCTCTGGAGAGTCACATATTGAAGATTTCATATTGAGATTAAAAAAATTTGAATTTGAAACAAAATTTGATGAAAGTTCTGATAATTATATAGTTTATGAACCTATTGGTGTGTGTGGTCTTATCACACCATGGAATTGGCCTATTAACCAAATAGCTCTTAAAGTAATACCAGCTTTTGCCACTGGCTGTACCATGATTTTAAAACCATCTGAAATGGCACCTCTGTCTGGTTTGTTATTTGCTGAAATGATACATGAAGCAGGTTTTCCTACTGGTGTTTTTAATTTAGTAAATGGAGATGGGGCAGGTGTTGGATCTCAAATATCGAGTCATCCTGACATAGACATGGTTTCATTTACTGGCTCTACTAGAGCAGGTAAATTAATTTCAAAAAGTGCAGCTGACACAATTAAAAGAGTTTGTTTAGAACTTGGTGGTAAGGGAGGTAATATTATTTTTGCTGATGCATATCCCAATGCTGTTAGAGATGGTGTAAGGAATATAATGAGTAATTCTGGTCAATCATGTGATGCACCTACAAGAATGTTAGTTGAAAAATCAATTTATGAAAAAGCTGTTGAGGAAGCTGCAGATGAAGCTAAAAAGATAGGCGTAGATTTACCATCTAAATCAGGAGATCATATAGGACCTGTAATTAATAAATCTCAATTTGAGAAAATACAGTCGTTAATTCAAAGTGGTATTGACGAGGGTGCAACACTTGTAGCTGGTGGAGCGGGTAGACCATCAAATCTTGAAAAAGGTTATTATGTAAAACCCACTGTATTCACAAATGTTAGTAATGATATGAGAATAGCTAAAGAGGAAATATTTGGTCCAGTGCTATCTATTATTCCTTTTGAGTCTGAAGAAGAGGCAATTTCAATAACTAATGATACACCATATGGATTAGGTAATTTTTTACAAACTGAGAATAAAGAGAGAGCCAGAAGAGTTTCAAAACAATTAAGGGCTGGTGTGGTTCAAATCAATGGAAATGCTCCTGAAGCTGGAACACCTTTTGGAGGCTACAACCAATCTGGTAATGGACGAGAGGGTGGAACGTGGGGTCTGCATGAATATTTGGAAGTTAAAGCAATTAGTGGTTGGAAATAGATGATAGGATTTGTCATGGTTGGAACAAACGATCTTGATAAAGCTACTGGGTTTTATGATACCCTTCTTGATATTATTGATTTAAAGAGAGTTGAAAAAACTGATACTTATGGCTCCTACGCCCCTAAATCAAATCCCGAAGCAGTAGAATTTTATGTTACAACTCCTTTCAATGAAGAAAAAGCAACAGTTGGTAACGGAACTCAAATTTCTTTTTATATAAATAATAAAGAAGCTGTCGATTTATTTCATTCTACTGCAATAAGTTTAGGTGCAAAAGATGAAGGCGCCCCAGGTGAGAGATATGAAGGTGAGTATTATTCTTATATCAGAGATTTAGATGGCAACAAAATTTGTGGTTACACTTACCTTAATAAATAGAGATTAATTTTATTTTTATGTCTTATTCTGATATTGAAAATAAATTGAACTCAGGAAAAATTATTATTCTTGACGGTGGGATGGGTGCTGAGCTTGAAAAACTTGGAGCATCTATGGATAATAATCTTTGGTCTGGCAGATGTTCTGTAGATAATCCTGAAATCGTATACAAAGCCCATCAAAATTTTATTCAATCAGGCTCAGATATAATTACGACTAATACTTACGCTAGTACTCCAATTTCAATGAAAGAATATGGCTATGAAAACCATATTGAAGAATGGAATAAAGCGAGTGTAAAAATAGCTAAAAATGTTATTGATAATTCTAATTCTAATGTATGTGTAGCTGGTTCGGTTTCTACATATGGTAGTTGGGATAGAATTGAACCAAAATTCTTAAAACCAGGTTTTTTAAAACAATTAAGTATTTTATCTGAAGCAGGTGTTGATTTAATTATCCTTGAAGCGATGACTTCATCGACAAGAACCATAGAGGCATTATTAGATTGTTCTAATAAATTTGATATATCAATATGGCTTTCAATATCGTGTGCATTGAACAGAGATAGAAATCAACTTATGCTTGGATATCAAGAAAGTATAAGTAATTCTGAAGCATTTTTTTTACGATGATTTTGAAAATTCTATTAATGAATTTAAAAAAATTCATGATGGTCCTATATTAATAGCTCATTCCGATATAAAGGTGATAAATCAAGGAATTCAAATAATCAAAAGTAATTATAATGGTGTTATTGGGGCATATCCGAATAACGGTTTTTTTAAAAAACCACATTGGAATGTGGTAGAGAGTATTTCTCCACAAGAGTATTATGAAGAAGCTAAATTATGGGTTGAAAGTGGAGCACAAATTATAGGTGGTTGCTGTGGAGTCAGCCCTAGTCATATTAAAGCATTATCAGTTTTAAAGAATTAATTTTTAAGTTAATTCTGTTTCTCTGTAAGAAGATGTATCTTCCATTAACAATTTAGTATCAATATTTATACCTAAACCTTCATTGTCCTCTATTTTGACAAATCCATCTTTTATTTCATAGTTTTGATTACTAAATCTTAATGAGTATGGAATATATTCAGGAAAAAATTCTGCCATTTCTGTATTTGTAAAACTCATACATACATGTACCATCGCAGATGCTGCAATTGACATAGAATTCCAACAATGAGGAGAAACTGTAATTTTTTTTTCATGAGATAATTTGATTATTTTTATCATATCAATAATTCCCCCAACACCCGAAATATCTGGATTGAAAATATCAACTGCATCCAAAGCTAAAGTTTCAATAAAATGATTTAAACCACATTGCTTTTCACCTGAAACAATTCTCAAACTTGTTTTCTCTCTAATATCTTTAAGTGCTCTTGTTGCTTCACCATCAACTGGTTCTTCAAACCAATAAGGTCTAAATTCCTCAACAAGTGAAGCTAGTTTTAATGATATATTTGTATCTTTAGGGCAGGCTAGATCTAACATAAGAGGTATTTTATAGCCTAAAACATCTCTAATTTTTGAAACACATTTTGCTGCTTGTTCAACAGTTCTATTTTGAAGTGGATATATTTTAATTCCTCCATAACCATCGCTTAGTGTTTCTATACATCTTGATGATAAATTTTCATCATTTTTAAAATCCTCACTCCATATTGTTGCATAAACAGGAACTTTTTCTCTATAATCCTTTGATAATATTTTATAAAGAGGTTTTTTTTCTTTCTTCCCCTCTATATCCCAAAGACTCATTTCTATAGCACTTGTTGCAGCGGAAAAGTCAATTCCACGATGTCCATCAGCTATTAAATTTGACTCTGTATAAAATCTATCTGGTGTTATTTCTTTTACATGAGATAAAGAGCTCATTAAATTATGAATAATTTCAACAATTCCTTTTTCTCTTGCAGGTAATGAAAAAGCCTCACCCCAGCCCTCAAAACCATCAGAGTTAGTTAATTTTAAAAATATAAATGGTTTTATTTGCGACCATCCATCTTCAGTTTGTTTTGAATTAGTAATCCATGTCTCCACTTTTCTTATGAATGTCATTATTTAAAATCTTTCAATTAATTTCTTTAAATGATTGTCACTTACACCACAGCATCCACCAATGATTTGTATTTGATCATCAATAAATTCTAGGCAAGAATTTGCAAATTCATCTTCATTACAAGTAGCAATAGCTTCATGTGTACTTGTATCAAATTTATGTATTTCTGGATAATACATCATAGGGCCACTCCAATGATCTTTTATAATTTTCAATCCACCATAGCTATCTTGAAACCACGTGTGCATAATACCATAAACATCTCCACCAATATTTGTTAGTGTTTTTATAATATCTTCAAATAAAATTATATCATCTTCAGGTAAAAATTTCGGTTGTTCTTGATATATCTTTTCATCATAAATTAGTGATTTTTCTTTTTCAGCTCTAAAATTTCTTCCAACTATCGTATTATCATATTTACTTACACAACAACTTAATCCAACCCATACGGGTAAACCAGTTTGTAAAGCAGCATTCAATAATAATTGTGAATGGTCTATGTCTAATAACATTTCTAATATTAAAATATCTACACCAGAATTTTTTAATGTGTTAGCTGCCTCAATATAATTCTCTTCTTCTTGTTTAAATGACGGAATAAACCTTGGATCAGGTACAAATTCATTTTCCTTTAAAGCAAAAAAATTGGAGAGACTTCCAGCTATAGCAACCTGATTTTCCTTATTACAGTTTTTTAATGCTTTTCTTGCTAATTCGACAGATCCAGTTAAAAATTCTATTGTTTCATTTTCACGATTTAAACTTTGTAAAACGTGTCTACTGGTTGCAAAAGTGTTAGCGGTAATGATATCACATCCAGCATTGATGAAGTTTTCATGAACTTTTACAACAATATCAGGAGATGTAATTGTTGATAATGCTGCAAAAGCAGGGCTCATATCACCACCTAATTTAGCAATCTCAGAACCATTTCCACCATCGAGAAAAATTTTTGAATTATTATTTAATTTTTCTTTATAAATCATGATTTTTTTGTGTTTGGCGCTAGTACTACTGCTAAAATTCCACCAAGCACAATCATTGAACTTCCTATTATTTCACGCCAGCCAAAAGGCTCATCTGTCAAAATACTAGAACTGGTCACACCAACAAGTATTTCTGATAAAAAAAGAATGGAACACAAACCCGCACCTAATTTGCTAGGAGACCAGAATATTACTACACCTGTGGGTATAAAATAAAAAACAGATATAAAGAAAAGAAATGAAGACATTGCAACGAAAGAGTCCATTGTAGGCATAGGTCCTAAATAATCTTTTAAAAAGATGCCAGCGACAATGTTAAATAAAGTTCCATAAAAAAAGAAAGAAAAAATTGTTGGGAATACACCATCTGTCTTTGCGATTTCTAATTTTATCATCCCGCCAGCAAATAATGCCCCTCCAGCAAAAGCTAACCAATCACCAGCATTCTCTGGTAAAGGGATTATCGTTTGCTTACTAAATACTACCCATAGCCCCCCTAAAGCTAAACCAAGTGTTATAGCTCTTTCTATCCCAGGTCTTTTTTTCAAAAATAAAATTTCAAAAATAGTAGTCCATATTGGTGTCATGTAAAAAAGTATTAATGCTCGAACTACATCAGTTAAAAGAAAACTCAACGCATAACAAATAAAGCCGCCCCCACAAAGTAAGCCTGTTATCGGTAGCTCTAAACCAAAAGTTCTTCCATTAATTTTACGCCACACTGCAATTGGAGATAAAATTAAAACTCCAATAATCATTTGTGCGATAGTTCCCCAACCACCAGTAAGACCACCGTCTTCTAATATTCTTTGTGGTAACCAATATATACCCCATGATCCAGCTGATATAGCAAGGGCAGCTGCTATTTTATAATGATGAGGGTGCCTCATTATTATTAATCTAACAGAGGTTTAAACTTACTAAAGTTAAATATTTCCTCATATTTTTTTGCAAAAGCAAATAATTGTAAATCACTTTTTCTTTTTCCAATTATCTGCATACCCATTGGCATACCAAATTCATCAAATCCGACAGGGATAGTGAATGTCGGTAATTCAAGAAGACTAGACAATATAAAAATTTCTAACCAACGGTGGTAAGTATCTAACTGAAAAGAATTTATTTTTTCAGGAAACTGTTGATTTTTATCAAACGGAAATAGTTGTGCAGAGGGTAAAGCTAGAAAATCAAAGTTTTTAAATATATTTTCAATTTGTTCTTCACACCTTTTTTTTTGTTTATAAGCACTATCTAAGTCTTCATTTTTTATATTTTTTCCGTGATTGTACTCCCATATAGCTTGGTAAGTCATTGTATTAATATCTTTTATGTTCATTGCTAAAGTATCTTCGTAAATACTTTTTGATCTAAACGTTATCCAACTATTCCATAGAGCTTCATTATCAAAATCTGGTTTTAATCTTTCAATTTTTACATACAAGTTTTCTAATTTTTTAAGTTGAGACTCACACATATCTAAAATTTTTGTTTCAATTTTATAATTATTATTCATATTAGATAACCAACCTATTTTGATATTGGTTAAATCTTCATCTTTTATTTTTTGATTTTTAAAAAGTTCTTTTAAATCAAAAGAATAGTTATCCCTTGTATCACTTCCAATCATTTCATCTAATAAAAATGCCATATCACTTGGTGATTTTGCTAAACAACCAGGTGTTGTGAGTATGGGAATTTTTGATAATTGGTTCCCTCTATCAACTGAAATTAAGCCAGGTGTAGGTCTGTATCCATAAATATTTGCATATGCTGCTGGTCCTCTGCATGATCCCATTTGATCAGTGCCGTCTGCAAATGGTATTAGTCCTGCTGCTACAGCAGTACTGGCTCCTCCACTTGATCCTGCTGCAGATTTTGTATTATCATAATAATTAGAAGTTGGGCCAAACAATCTGTTTATTGTATGTCCACCAACACCTAATTCTGCTGTGTTAGTCTTTCCAATTATAATAGCTCCGCTTTTAATAAGACGTTCAACAAACAATGAATTTTTTTTGGGAAAATAATCTTTTGTTCCAGGATAGCCATATGTTGTTTTAATGCCAACTACATCACTTAAATCTTTAATAGCTATGGGAATTCCATGTAAAGTCTTCTCAGATTGAGTTGAATTATCTTTATATATAGCTTCTTTAATAAGATCCCCTCTATCCTTGAGAAGTACTATTGCATTTAAATCTGGATTAAATTTTTCAATTCTATCCAAATAGTATTCCATTACCTCTTTAATAGATATTTGTCGCTGATTTATATTGTGTATTATTTCTTCAACAGATTGATCCTCAAGCATATAGGCTTAGCGAGCTTGTTTTATACTTTGAGTAACAATGTCTTTCATTTGCAACAATGATGCTTCTTTTGGATTTGTTGCATAGGCTTGATCCTGCATAGCTTTTTTTGCAATCCTTTCAGCACAGTCTTCAGGAACATCAATTTCACTTAAACTTTTAGGGATATTTAATCTATCAAGTAACAATTCAATATTTTGTGTAAATTCATTTACTGTATGATTTTCAAATTGCATAGCTTCTGACATTCTTTGAACTTTTTCATCCATACCTGGTAAATTGAAATGAAGAACAGGTGGTAAAACAATAGCATTCGTTAAACCATGATGAGTATTAAATTCTGCTCCAACCATGTGGGATATTGAATGAACATTACCTAATCCCTTTAAAAAGGATATTCCTCCCAAATATGATCCTATGATCATTGCACCTCTTGCTAACAAATTATTTGGTTCTTCTACAGCTAAAACAAGAGATTTTGAAATTAAATTAAGACTTTCCAAAGCGGCTCCATCACAAAGTGGATGAAAACCTGGCACACAGTATCCCTCGATACTATGTACAAGAGCATCGACACCTGTCCACGCTGTTAATTTTGGAGGTAATTCTAATGTTAACTCTGGATCTACTAGTGTGAATATAGGTCTTACATCTGGATGCCAGATGCAAAATTTCATTCCTTTTTCTAAATGTGTAACCATTGCTGTTATTTCTGTTTCAGCCCCGGTTCCTGCAGTTGTTGGGACAGTTATTATTTTTGGAAATGCATTTTCTTTTGTTATTTTTGGTACTGGTTGTTCAAACTCAAAATCCCATAATGGGGTTTCACTATTTACAGTTAAACATATAGACTTACCACCATCCATAGCACTCCCACCACCAATAGCTATGATTGAGTCGTGACTTCCATTTTTAAACTGGACACATCCTTTTGATATCTCATCATCTCGTGGGTTAGGTGATATATTATAAAATAAATCTGATTTAATATTATTTTTAGATAATAATGCTATTAATTTCTTAATAAAAGGAAGATCCTTGCTGCCACTATCTGTTACAATAAGAGGATTTTTAATATCAAATTCCTCACAAAATTTTGCAATTTCATTAAATCTTCCTGGTCCGTAATATGTGGTTGTCGGAAAAGTCCAGTCTTGGTTAGAGAGGATATCTTTTTCGTTTAGTTTAAAGTTTTTCATTTAGAATAATAAAGTTTATAACAAGTTAATAGTGATATGAAATGATTAATTTTATTTATAATCAAAAAAATACATTTCTTGCAATCTCTGCAATGGTTATTGGAGTTATATTCATAGATATACATGGATTGATTGTAAAATATTTAGGAGGTGAGTATTCTACAATTCAACTAGCTCTTTTTAGAAATACTTTTGCGATAATCCCCCTAATACTTTTACTAATTTATAATAAAGAAAGCTCAGACCTTTTTAAAAATTTAAATAAAAAATTTATTTTATTTTGTTTTATCAGAGGTTCTTGTTTTTTGGCTATTAATATCTTGTATTACATTGCAATAAATAATATGGAATTTGCTACAGCATCTACACTAACTTTTTCCTCTACATTTTTTATAGTAATTTTATCAATCTTCTTTTTAGGAGATAGAGTGGGTATATATAGATGGTCAGCTGTTATAATTGGCTTTGTTGGAGTTGTAATGATTATGAAACCTAATAGTAGTATTTTTTCTTATTATTCTATTTTACCAATACTAGTTGCTTTCTTATGGGCTGTCCAAGTGATAGTGCTAAAATTTATACCAGATAATTTTTCTACAGGAAAAATTCAATTCTATTCTCTCTTTTCATCTTTTCTTGGTTCATTAATATTTATTTTTTTTACAACTGGTCATACATATATTGAGAGCAATACTGATTTTTTAATTTTATCATTAATTGGTATTTTTGGAGGAACAGCTGCAATTCTATTTATTTACTCTTATAGGTTAATAGCAGCTAGTAAAATCGCAGTTTTTGAATATTTAGCAATACCCTCATCTTTTATTCTAGCATGGATATTTTTTGGTGAAGCACCTTTTGATCAACTTTTTCCTGGAGTTTTATTAATAGTTTTTGCAGGAATGATTATTATTTGGAGAGATAAAAATAAGAAAATTAATAAACCAAACTAAATGATAAGTTCATTTAGATTTCATAGACTTCATAACAATGGTTCGATCAATTTCTCCAACTAACTCTCCAGATTGCGAATTTATTATAGGGTAGGCCGTATCATCTTCACATATCTGGTCAATTAATGTTTCAATTTTAGCATTTTCATCTATGCATTTTGTTTTATCAGAAAATAATTTTTTTGACTCATCAGAACATTGTTTACGCATAACTTTTCCTGCGCTTAATACTTTATATTTAGGAACATCTTCACAAAAATCTTTGACGTATTTATCAACCGGATTTGCCACAATTTCTTCAGGTGTTCCAACTTGAGAAATCTCACCATCTTTCATAATAGCAATATGATCTCCCATTTTTATTGCCTCTAAAAAATCATGAGTAATAAAAACCATAGTTCGCTGTAATTTTTTTTGAATGTCTAAGAGTTCGTCTTGCATTTCTCTTCTAATTAATGGGTCTAAAGCAGAAAATGGCTCATCAAATATTAAGATTTCTGGCTCAACTGCCATTGCACGTGCTAAACCAACTCTTTGTTGCATTCCACCTGATAGCTCTCTTGGATAATTATTATGCCAACCTTTTAAACCAACAAGATTTAAAGACTCTGTAGCCTTGTCTAATCTTTCTTGTTTTTTTTCTCCCCTAATTTCTAAACCATAAGAGATATTTTCAAGAACTGTACGATGTGGAAAAAGTCCAAAGTGTTGAAATACCATACTCATTTTATTTCTTCTAAGTTCAAGAAGGCTATTTCTACTTATTTTTGTAATGTCAATATCATCAATAATTACTGATCCAGATGTAGGTTCAATTAATCTAGTTAAACATCTTACTAAAGTTGATTTTCCACTACCTGATAATCCCATTACAACAAATGTTTCACCTTTTTGAATAGAAAAGCTGACATCTTTTACAGCTACTACATGTCCAGTTTTTTCTTGGACTTCGTCTCTTGTTAAATTTGGATCTAAATTGTCTAAAATTCTTTTTTCATCATTGCCAAAAATTTTCCATATATTTGAACAAATAATTTTATCCATATTATTCAGTTATAAAGCTATTATAATTGTGAATTAATACTATTAAAATAAAATTATTTTTATAAATTCTTATATAATTGAATAAATATAATTAAATATGTCTTTAGATCAAAATATAGCTACTAAAAATAAATTAAATAAAAATATAATTTTTTACATAAGTATTTTTATCATTGGTGCAGTAGCATATTATCTGTCGATTATTAATGAGGATCCTACTGTATTTCCTAAATCAATTACTGATGAATTTAAATTTACCGCATGGATAAATGCTGGTGAGGATTATTTAAAAGATAACTATAGATGGATAACGAGATTATTTGCCTCTTTTTTACAAGCTGGTTACATGGCATTGGAAAATTTCTTTGTTGAGTCTCCATGGATTTTAATAATGTCCTTAATGGCTCTTCCAGCTTTAGCATATGGTGGTATTAAACTAGCTCTATTTTGTATGTTTACAGTTTATTTCTGGGGCGCTGTGGACATGTGGGAGGTCTCAATGCAAACATTAGCATTAATGGGCTTATCAGTAATTTTATCTGTAATTTTTGGAGTTATCTTAGGAATACTCAGTTCTCAAAGTGATAGATTTGAAAATTTTCTAAAACCTATTTTAGACACCATGCAAGTCATGCCTGCATTTGTATATTTATTCCCTGCAATGTTCTTTTTTGGAATTGGTGGCGCTCCAGCAATACTTGCTACATTAATTTATGCTATGCCTCCAATTATTAGATTAACAAATTTAGGAATTAGACAAGTATCTAAAGAAACAATAGAGTCAGCTGAATCTTTTGGATCTAATAAATTTCAGCTTTTATTTAAAATTAAAATTCCAATGGCCTTACCAAGTATCATGATGGGTGTAAATCAAACAATTATGATGGCATTAGCTCTAGTTGTTCTTGCAACTTTTATTGGTGCTGAAGGTTTAGGTGGTCAAGTATGGCAAGCAATTAGAAAATTAGATGTTGGTTGGGCAATGGAAGGGGGCTTGTGTATTTTATTTATGGCAATAATGTTTGATAGAATAAGTAGTGCTATTAGTAAAGAAAAAGAAACCTTACCAGATGATGTAAAAAAATTTTACTTATTGCCGCAAAATCTACACAGAAACCCTGTAGCAAACTTAATTGAATTACCTTTGAGAATATCTGTAATGCTTATAAATATATTTTTTACAACTATTGTTAATGTTTTTGCTAGTTTAATAGCTAGCTTTATTTCTTTTTTTAATAAGTCTCAAAAAGGTTCAGTTAAAAATTTTATAAATCAACGATATTTTTTATTTTCATCATTTTTAATTTTTATCTTTATTTATATTTTTGATGCATACATTTATAGTATAGGAACTTTTCCAGAAACTTGGACAATTGATATTCAAAAACCAATAGAAGATACTGTCAAGGCAATGACTCTTGATCCTGGTTTTATATCATTTGCAAAAGGCATGAAGTATTTTGTTTACTTATATTTACTAAACCCATTAAATTTATTTCTTACTCAGATACCTTGGTGGTATACAATGATTGTTTTCATACTTATTGGATATGTGACTGTAGGAATAAAGTTTGCCACAATTACTGCGATATTATTAGCCTTTATTGGAGCTACAGGTATGTGGGTGCATTCAATGATTACATTATCTTCAGTATTGGTTTCAGTTTTAATTTGCTTTGTTATAGGTGTACCGCTTGGAGTAATAGCATCCTACAATAAATGGTACAGAGATATCCAAAATGTTGTTTTAGATGCAATGCAAACTTTACCTTATTTTTGCTATTTAATTCCTGTTTTAATGTTTTTTGGAGGAAATATAGTATCTGCTGTTATTGCAACAGTTATATATTCTGTGCCACCAATAATAAGATTAACAGCTCTTGGTTTGTCACAAGTTTCAGGGAGCTATTCAGAGGTATCTAAATCTTTTGGAGGGACAGGAATTCAAACTTTAAATAAAGTAAAATTTCCACTAGCTGTTCCCAGTCTCGTTATGGGTTTTAATCAAACTGTAATAATGGCTTTTGCAATGCAAATTGTTACGCCTTTGATTGGAGGAAAAGGTCTAGGACTCCAAGTATTTAATGCACTTCAAAGATCAGATACAGGAAGAGGTCTATCAGCCGGTTTGGCTATTGTTCTTCTTGCTATTATCATCGATAGGATAACCCACGCCTGGACTAAGAAACAAAGACAAGCCCTTGGATTAGATAAATCCTAATGGGTTTTAAGAAAGATCTTCCCTTAACTAGTTCGCATTGGGGAACTTATAGAGCAAAAGTAAATAATGGGAAAGTCACAGAATTAATAGGATGGGAAAATGATAAAGATCCATCACCAATAGGCCCAGGTATTTTAGACATTCACGATAATCAAACGCGTATTGATAAGCCTATGATAAGAAAAAGTTGGATTGATAATGGACCAGGAACAAATAATAACTTAAGAGGGATAGATCCTTTTGTGGCTGTATCTTGGGATGATGCTGAAAATATAGTAGCCAAAGAATTAAATAGAGTAAGAGAGAACTTTGGTAATTCCTCAATATTTGGTGGATCTTACGGCTGGGCTAGTGCTGGAAGATTTCACCACGCTCAAAGCCAACTACATCGTTTTTTAAATTGCATTGGTGGCTACACAAAATCAAAGTTTACTTATAGTTTTGCAGCGGCAGAAGCAATGGTTCCCCATATACTTGGAAGTTATAGAGCCTATCTTGATACTTGCACTAGTTGGGACTCAATCGAAGAAAACACAGAACTATTTGTATGTTTTGGGGGAGTTCCTTTAAAAAATGGTCAAATAGCGCAAGGTGGGACAGGGAGTCATAATCAAAAAGAAAAACTTATTAGTTCCGCTAAAGCTGGCATAAGATTTGTAAATTTGAGTCCATTGAAAAGTGACTTGTTAGATGAGGTTAAAGGAAAGTGGTTACCTTTAAGACCTAATACTGATGTAGCAATTATGCTCGGTCTAGCGCACACTCTATACAAAGAAAATTTATATAGTGAAATATTTATTAAAAAATACACAGAAGGTTTTGATATTTTCTTACCATATCTTTTAGGAGATTTAGATGGAGTTGTAAAAGATGCTAATTGGGCTTCAGAAATAAGTGAAATCTCATCAGATGAAATTATTTCTTTGGCAAGAGACATGTCCTCAAAGCGAACTATGATATCTGTTAGTTGGTCTTTAACTCGCCAAGATCATGGTGAACAGCCTTTTTGGGCAGCAATTATGTTGGCATCAATGTTGGGTCAAATAGGTTTACCAGGTGGTGGTTTTGGATTTGGTTATAGTGCAACAAATCACATTGGTGGGCAGTTTTCTATTATTCCTGGCGCTGCTTTTCCACAATCTGACAATAAAATTGATAATTTTATCCCAGTTGCAAGGATTAGTGATTTACTTTTAAATCCGGGTGAAACTTTTCATTTTGATGGCAAGGAGTATGAATATCCTGATATTAAATTAATTTATTGGGCAGGTGGAAATCCATTTCATCATCATCAAGATATTAATAAACTTTTGCTAGCTTGGCAAAAACCTGAAACTATCATTTCTAATGAATGGTGCTGGAATTCTTTAGCTAAATATTCAGATATTATCTTACCTTGTACCACTCCACTTGAAAGACAAGATATAATGCTTACCCCAAGAGATCCTTATGTAATTTCAATGTCAAAACTAGTTGAACCTTTTAAAGAGGCTAAAAGTGATTTTGATATTTTTAAAGGAATTGCAAAAAAAATGGATGTCGAAAATCTTTTTACTGAAGGAAGAGATGAAGAAGATTGGCAAAAATGGATTTATCAAGAAACATCAGTCAAATCAAAGTCATTAAAAAATATTGATTTTCCTAGCTATCAGGAGTTTAGAAAAATAGGTTGGTTTAAAGTTCCAC
>CABYUJ010000015.1:0-21680 GCA_902522155.1 uncultured Alphaproteobacteria bacterium
CTCGGTTCAGGGATAGTTGGTGCAAACCTTGCAAAAAAGTTATCTGAACAAGGAAAAAATGTTTTTCTACTTGATGATGATATCAATGAATTAAAAAATCTAGCTGAAAGATTTGATATTAAAACAATTTATGATGATCCTCTAAATCCCTCATTCTATAAAAATTTTGAGTCTAAAATTGACTGTTTTATAGCTGTTACTCGAAGTGATGAAAAAAATATTATAACAAGTAAATTTGCAAAAGAATTTTTAAACGTTGATAAATCAATAGCAAGGGTTAGAAATCAAAATTTAATTTTAGATGAAAATAAATCATTACTAATAGAGTCAAATAGTTTTCTTGATCATATTATATCTCCCGAATGGGAGGTCTCAAATAATATATTTGAAAAAATTCATTTGCCTGGTGCCTTTTTTAGTGAATCCTTAATAACCCAAGATTATTTATTAATTGGAATGCAATCATCTAATTTATTCAAAAATCATACATTCGAAGAAATAAAAGTTTTCTTCAAAACAAATAACCTTTGTTATTTAGGGCATAGTAAAGATGATAGCATAAACTTTGACTTCAAAAATATATCTATCTCTGACCAACTCTATTTACTAATTAAGAAAAAATATCTTAATAAACTTATTAAGTTCTTTGGTTTCAAAGATTATGTATTGGATGTACTCATTGTTGGTGGAGGTAATATCGGTCAAAACTTATCAACTCTTATTGAACAAGATGATCAAGAAATAAACCTAAAAATTTTAGAACTTGATAAAGAAAGATGTAATTTTTTAGCAGGCTTGCTTAAAAATACGACAATTTTTCATGGTGATGCTCTCGATCAAACTCTTTACGAAGAAATCAAATTGAATAATTCTGATTTAGTAATAACCGTCACAGATAATGATCAAATTAATACGATATTGTCAATAATTGCCAAAAAAAGAGGATCAAAATCAGTTATTTCAGTAATTAATAATGAGTCATACTCATCATTTGCAAATGATTTGGGCATAGATGTTATAATTAATCCAAGAGAGTTAACAACATCTAGAATTATTGAAAAAATTTCTAAAGGCTCTCTTTTATCTTATCATTCTATTTTTAAAGATGAGTACTTAATTTATGAAATTAAATATAAAAATGAGATATATGAAAATATAAAAAAATCTAAAGTAATCAATCACATATGCACCTTAACAAATGAATCATTAGAGTTAAAAAATAATGATCATATCCCTTTAAATAACGATATATTAATCCTGTGTGTTTCTCGAAAAGACTCTCATGTTTTAGAAAAAATAATAAATGATGATTGATAATAATTTTTTTTTCGACACTCATAATTACTTTAAGAAAATTGCTACAGACATTATTATTCCAAATATTGGAAAACTTAGTAAAAATGAAGTTTCAACTAAAGAAGATAATTCTAAAGTTACTAGCTATGATGTAATTATAGAGAATGAACTGATTGAATATTTTAAAAATATTGGATTTTCCAATATTATCTCTGAAGAAGGTAACTCAGAATTAATAAAAGAAAATGAATATTTAACCATAGATCCAATTGACGGAACAAGAAATTTTATCAATGGTATTAATAAAGTTGCAATAATGATATCATTTATAAAATCTACTAAATGTGAATTTGCTATAATATATGATCCTATTGGTGATATTTTTTACCACACTCATAACAATTCAATATTTAAAAACCATAAGCAAATAAAGCCCCAAAATTATAAAAATCAAATTGGATTTTTAGGTGAACATGCCAAAATTTATTTTAAAGATATTATTACTTCTTACACAGAAAAAATAAGATCAAGATCAATTGGCTATGATGTAATTGAAGCTATAGAGGGTGAAAGATCTTTTTTAACTGTCTACGGATCAAAAATTTGGGATTTATTTCCTGCTATGAGTTTTTTAAAGCTATTAAAATTTGAAACAAATCTTCCAAATATGGAATTTGATTATTCAAAATTAGAAAAAAAAATAATTTTTTATGCCAACTTATAAAATTTTATTTGTTGGACTTGGGAAAATGGGTTTCCACATGGCTGGATATTTATCCAAAAATAAAAATATAAAACTATTTGTATTTAATAGAACTAAATCAGTTGAAATTAAATGGAAAAAAAAATTTATAGCTGAAAGTTATAATTTTAAAAATGATATAAAATTTGATTTTATTATTTCCTGCTTGAAAGATGATAATGCAGTTAATTCTTTTTATTATAAGTTTGTAAAAACTTCAAATTTTCACAAAAATTCAATTATTATTGACCACTCAACCATATCTCTAAGGCAAATCGATTCACTTTCGAAGTTATTTAAACAAAGAAAAGTTAAATTTTTAGATGCTCCTATTACAGGTGGGGAAGAGGGTGCAAAAAAGGGTTCATTATCAGTTATGGTTGGTGGAACTGAACCAAATTTTAATAAATCAAAAAAAATAATTTCTTCTTATTCTAAAAGTACAATTCATATGGGAAAATTAGGCTCAGGTCAATTAACTAAATTTACCAATCAAATTTTAATTTGTGGTATTTTATACTCTATGTCAGAGGCATATTTATTTAGTAAAAAAAATAAACTTAATCAAAAAAAAATTTTTAATGCCATAAAAAACGGTGCAGCTAATTCTTGGCAATTTACTAATAGGTATCCAACTTTAACTAAAGATAAATTTAATTTTGGTTTCTCTACAGAATTAATGACTAAAGATTTAAAATATGTTTTACAACAAGCAAAAAAAACAAAATTAAACTTAAATCTTACAAAAAGTGTCTTTAAAAAGTATAAGAGTTTACAAAATACTATTTATAAAAAATATGATACTTCAAGTTTAATTAAATCATTTAATGATTGATGAATTATTGGAAAAAAGGTTGTACTTATTTATTAAAGAATGACCCTGTTTTTAAGAAATATTATAATCCAAATCATCAATTAAAAACAAATAAAAATAAATTTGATGTTTTATTTAAATCTATCTGTTCCCAACAAATATCCGTTTCTGCTGCTATGTCAATTTATAAAAACTCTAAGAGTATAATCGGTCCTATAAATTTCAAAAATTTTAAAACAAACAAAAGCAAAATAAAAAAATTACCTTTAAGTAAAAATAAAAAAAAGTGTTTAAATTCGATTTTAAATAATTACCATTTAGTAACTGATATAAAATTAAGTGACAGTAATTTTGAAAAGGTTAATAATAATTTAACTCAAATTTTTGGCATTGGTAAATGGACTGCTGAAATGTTTTCTATATTTTATTTAGGTTTACCTAATATAATGCCACTTGGAGACCTTGGCTTTATTAATGCTTATAAGAAATTTTATCGAGACCAAAATTTAACTAAATTATCTTTTCATTCTAACAAATGGCGGAATTATTCAACTATTGTAACATGGTATTTATGGTCATCTTACGACTCAGAACCCTTATATTTATAATTTTATCCTAAATTAAAAAAAACAATTTAATCTTTAAAAAAAGGAATCTATTAATATTTATGCAATCCATAGTTGAATTTAAAAATATTTATAAATCCTATCCCGGAGTTATAGCAAATGACGATGTATCCTTTAATATCAAAGAACAATCTATTCATGCTATCCTAGGTGAAAATGGTGCTGGAAAGTCAACATTAGTAAAAATTTTATATGGTCATGTAAAACCTGATAGTGGTGAAATTTTTATTAATTCTGATTTAGCAATAATTAATTCACCTTCTACTGCAAAAAACTTAGGTATAAATATGGTTTTTCAACATTTCAGTTTATTTGAGTCACTTACTGTTGCTGAAAATTTAATTCTGGGTATGAATGAAAATATATCTTTAACTAAATTAAAAGATAAATCTAAGTCAATATGTGATAAGTATGGTTTTAATTTAAATTTAAATTCTCCTATAAGCTCTCTATCTGTTGGTCAGAGACAATCTGTAGAAATTGTAAGGTCATTATTGAATAACCCAAAAATTCTAATCATGGACGAACCAACTTCTGTTCTTACACCAGATGAAATTAGTAAATTATTTAAAATTATAAAAAATTTAGTTAAAGACGGATTAACAGTTATCTTTATATCTCATAAATTAGAAGAAATTATAAATCTTTCTGATTATGTAACAATTATGAGAAATGGAAAAGTAGTAAGCACAATTTCGACACAAAATGAAGATCCTGAAACTTTAGGATATAAAATGTTAGGCTATAAGGTGTCTAAAGCAAAACAGGTCAGCAACATTGATTTTTCCAAGGATATTTTTAATATTAAAAATTTATCAACTCAATCTAAAGATCCATTTACAATTAATTTAAACACAATTGATTTAAATTTAAAAAAGGGACAAATTTTTGGCATAGCTGGAGTTGCAGGAAATGGTCAGAAAGAATTAATGGAAATTTTACTAAATGAAAACGATTATAAATTTAGTGGAGATATTATTTTTAAAGATTTAAACATTAATAATCTATCTACGTTTCAAAGAAAATCTTTATCTATTTCATATGTTACAGAAGAGAGGTTAGGCCACAGTGCAGTGCCTGAGATGTCTTTATCTGAAAATATATTTTTAAGCATGAACCATAAAAATGAATTTAAGAAAGGTGATTTTATAAACTTTGAAAAGATTAACTCTTTTGCAAGTGATGTTATAAAAAATTTTAATGTTGATACTCCCTCTTATAATGTTAAAGCCGGTAAACTCTCTGGAGGAAATCTTCAAAAATTTATTATTGGAAGAGAAATTATGTCAAATCCTGAGCTATTAATTTTATCTCAACCTACATGGGGCATAGATGCAGGTTCTGAAGCATTTATTAAGAAAACAATTTTAGAATTATCACAAAAAGGAGTATCTATAATTATCATTTCACACGATTTAGATGAATTACTTGAAGTATGTCATCAAATATCTGTTTTATATAAGGGGTCTTTATCAAATCCCTTAAATGTAGAAGGCATAAATATAGCCAAATTAGGCAAGTATATGGGTGGTCTATTTGATTAGAGTGCAATTAAGAGAGGATTACTCAAATTTAATATTTTATTTGTCACCATTAGTTGCCGTTGCTTTAACTTTATTTTTTGGCTCTTTTATTTTTTTAATTTTAGATTTAAGTCCAATTGAGTCTTTTAAAATTTTTTTTATCAGTCCTATTTCAAATTCTTACGGTATTTCAGAACTATTTGTAAAAGCTACACCGCTAGCAATTATAGCTTTAGGATTATCTTATTGTTTCAAAAATAATATTTACAATATCGGTGCTGAAGGACAGCTAACTATGGGAGCAATATTTGGAGGTGGTATTGGACTTTTATTCAATGAGTCGACTAGCATTTTTTTACTTCCACTAATGATTTTATTTGGTGCTATTGGAGGAGCATTTTGGGCAACTATACCTGCTATTCTTAAAACAAAATTTAATACAAATGAAATTTTAACTAGTTTGATGTTAACTTATGTAGCTCTTTTTATTCTAGATTATTTTGTCGTTGGTCCTTGGAAAGATCCCGCAGGATATGGTTTGCCTAAATCGATGCCTTTTCCTGAAGCTGGAAGACTTCCTGTATTATTTAATGGCCTTCGTGTTCATATTGGTGTCTATTTTGCAATAATAATATGTTTTATAACTTATATTGTTTACAACAAAACATTATTTGGATTTAAACTTAAAGTCTCTGGCTTAAGTTCAAAAGCATCTCAATATGCAGGTTTTAAATATAAAAATTTAATTTTTTATACTTTTATTATTAGTGGTGCTTGTGCAGGACTAGCTGGACTATTTGAGGTTTCAGGACCCATAGGTTTATTATATAGAGATATTTCTCCTAATTATGGTTTTACTGCAATTATTGTTGCATTTTTGGGTAGATTGAACCCCTTAGGTATTATTTTATCTTCTTTACTAATTGCATTAACATATTTAGGCGCTGAAGATGCACAATTATTTCTTAAGATACCCTCTGCAGTAGGTTTTGTATTCCAGGGTTTAGTTCTATTTTTTTTGTTAGGCACAGATTTCTTAAATAAATATAAGGTATCTATTAAATGAGTATCGACCTAATTATAGGTATCTTAAATATAGTTTTAATATCAACAACACCTCTTGTTTTTGCTGGTATTGGCGAGCTAGTTACTGAAAAAAGTGGAGTCCTTAATCTCGGATTAGAGGGATTGATGTTAGTTGGAGCTGTAACAGGATTTATAACTTTAGTTTTAACTGGGAATTATTTCTATTCCTTATTTTTATCAATAATATCTGGTGTAGTTTTATCAGTAATATTTGCTTTTCTGGTTTTAAACCTTATGACTAATCAAATAGCGACTGGATTAGCATTAACTATTTTTGGTATTGGCTTAAGTGCAATGCTTGGTAAAAAATTTGGTGGAACACCTATAGATGGATTAAATCCTTACTATTTTATAGTAATTTCTTTTTTATTAGTTTTTTTTGTTGCTTATTTTTTATCAAAAACAAAAACTGGCCTCATAGTCAGAGCTGTTGGTGAAAATCATAACTCAGCATACGCATTGGGTTATAATGTTATAAAAACAAGATATATAACTATTATTTTTGGTGGTGTTATGAGTTCTCTAGCAGGTTTTTATATTTCAATATGTTATGCCCCAATGTGGCAAGAGGGTATGACTGCTGGCAGGGGTTGGATTGCTCTTGCCTTAGTTGTTTTTGCAACTTGGAAGCCTTGGAGACTATTAGTTGGTGCTTATATCTTCGGAGGCGTAGCTATTATGCAAATGAACCTCCAAGCAATAGGTGTAAAATTACCTGGTCAATTTTTTAACATGATGCCATATTTGGCGACAATTATTGTATTAGTTTTTATTTCATCTAACAAACTTAGACTTAAACTTAGTGCACCATCATCTTTAAATATACCTTTTGAAAAAAATCAATAGGTTATCCACTTATTTTTTTTCATATAAAGGGCATCCATATCTTTTTTGTTATAAATTAATCACATATTTATTATTAACTAGATTCATTATTTATTAGTGAAATTAGTTCTATAATAAATTTTATTAATTTTTAAAAGATAGGATTTAAATATGTTAAGAAAAATACTTACTATTCTCTCATTTTTAGGTGTAATTTCTGTATCCGCTGTTCACGCTGATCAAAAGAAAATTGGCTTTATATATATTGGACCTCCAGGTGATCACGGATGGACATACATGCATGATCAAGGCAGAATTTACATGGAAAATGCTCTAGGAGACTCAATTTCAACAACTTATATAGAAAATGTTCCTGAGAATGCAGATGCAGTTCGAGCTATAAGAAAATTAGCTGCATCAGGTCATGATCTAATTTTCACAACGTCTTTCAATTACATGGATCAAACTCTTGAGGTAGCTAAAGAGTTTCCAGATGTCAAATTTGAGCACGCAACTGGGTTTAAGAGAATGGATAATGTTTCAACATATTCTGCAAGATTTTACGAGGGTAGAACTATTATTGGACACATAGCAGGTAAAATGACTAAAACTAATACTATTGGATATATAGTCTCTTTTCCAATACCAGAGGTTATAAGAGGAATCAATGCATTTTATTTAGCTGCCTCAAAAGTCAATCCTGATGTAAAAATTAAAATTATTTGGAATTACTCCTGGTATGATCCTGGAAAAGAGGCTGATGCAGCTAACACTTTGATAAATCAAGGTGCAGATATAATTGTTCAACATACTGATTCATATGCACCTTGCCAAGCTGCCGAAAAAGCTGGGGTTCTTGCTTTTGGCCAAGCCTCAAATCAAGAAGCATTCTGCCCAAATTCTCATATGACCTCGATTGAAGATATCTGGGGACCTTACTATGCTGCAAAAGCTCAAGCGGTTGTTGACGGCACGTGGTCTTCTGAAGATACATGGCACGGGTTTAAGGACGGTATGGTAGAAATGTCACCTTATAACACAAAACTCTTACCATTAGACTTAATTTTGGAAGCAAAAAATATGGAGACAGCAATTGAAAATGGAACTCTTCATTCATTCGAAGGGCCTATTTATAATCAAGCTGGTGAACTAGTTGTCAAAGAGGGCGAAGTTGCTGACGATGGTATGTTGGCCTCAATGATGTTCTATGTTCAAGGTATAGACGGAGAGGTGCCTCAATAGAGTAAAATTAATTTTTAATCCTGTTCCCAAGGAAAAACAAGCCAGTCTTTATCTTTAAAATCATATAAATGAAGATCGGCTTGCTTTTTTCCTGAAGTCTTAGCATATAAGACAACAAACTTTGAGTTTGGCATCATATCTTTAACTATTTTTGCCGTGTCACCACTGTCAACTAAATCATCAATTACAATCAGTTTTTTTTCAGACTTAATTCTTTTAAAAATCTGTATATTAGTATTTTTTTTCCTGTCAGAGTAAGTTTTAAGAGCAATAACATCAATATCCTGAATTCCTAAATAGTTAGCAATAATAGACCCTGGTATAAGCCCACCCCTAGATATGAGAATTAGTTTTTTAGGTTTATATTTTTTTTTTATTAATTTTGCTAATTTTATACAATCAGTATGTATATCGTGATAGCTTAAAAAAACCTGTTTCATTCAAGGATTATAATATAATTAAAATGAAAAGCAATTTAGCTATATTGAGTTCAGACCAAAAATCAATTGACTTTATAAAAAAAAATAAACTATCAAGCACACTTAATCTATATGCTAATAGTTCAAGGAATATTGAGGTAGCACAGAAATTTGCTGAGACTCATAAATTTAATAAATATTATGGAGCTTATGAGGATCTAATAAGAGACAAAGGTGTAGATTTTGTTTTGAATTTTTTACCTTCTGGCATAAAGTTTGAATATATTTATCTATGTCTAAAAAATAATATTAAAGTTATAACTGATTATCCAATTGTAAGTAATTCAAATGACTTAAAATACTTTAATAATCTGATCAATTCGAAATTAATTAATAACCTCTTTTTAATTGATGAAACAAATATTAAAAAGCTATATGAGTTTTCATTAAAACAAAACATTATTAATTACACAAAATCTTTTAAAGATCTTAATAAATTTGAGAATAGTCTATACAGTAGAGATGTTTTGTTTGAATTATGCCCAGAGCTTTTTTACTTAATTTATCAATATCGTAAAAATAAAATATCAATTTTTAAAGATAAAAAAATTTTTGATAAGATTACTAAAAAATTAACTAATTTTAAGTGCTGTATCGAGATTAATGGTAATCTAAAAATTAACGTTACATTAACTAATAATTTAGATAATAAATTAAACAATTTTGATAAACAAAAGGAATTTATGTCAAATATGCTGATATATAACCTCAAAGATCTAAATTCTTTTGTAAATTCAAAAAATTCTTTTGAAAATTTATCTATTTTTACATATTATCCGTACAAATTATTTCAAGAGGTTCTTTATGAGTGAAAATATTACATTTGCAGTCTCAGGTTCTGAAACTTATTATCACAAGGATTGGTTAAAATCTAAAGATTTTAAATGGGTTGCATCATCAAAAAAATGGGAAAAGCTCAATATTTTAGAGATTGAGGCAGATCAATTATCAGAATATTGCAGAGAGTTCGGACTTTATTACGAGAGATCAGATAAAGGTATGCCAAAATTTGATTATGAGAGTTACTTATGGGATGGCAACATTCCAGATAAATCTATTTGGTATGAAGAAAAGAGTCTCCCAAATTCAAAAAACAAAGAAGATTAGTGAATAAAAACTGAAAATATTCCATATAAAAAAAAGATCAAAGCTACTACTAAAGCAAAATAAAACGGAGCTTTGTTTCTGTTCATAAATGAAGCCATTATTACCAAATACTTATGTACTTAACAATAAATATCTACAATCAATTATTACTCCTAGCACAGATATCATTGACTATAATTTTAGCTCTGATCAGATCCACAAGCTCAATCTTTTACAAATTCTAAGACCTGATATTTATTTTAATAAGAAACTTTCTGATAATGAATTTTTTGATTTATCAAAGAAATATTACAAAAGACTTATCGATGAAAAAATTATATATAAATCTGAAAATAAATATTTTTTATATAGAATAGACACTGACGGTCATTCGCAAACAGGGTTAATTTCTTTATTAAATATACAAGACTACATAAATAGAAATATAAAGCCCCATGAAAAAATTTTAGTCAGTAAAGGCAAAGAAAGAGCTGATCAATTATCTAAAGTAAAATTTCAATTGTCTCCTATTTACCTTTTTTACGATGATGAAAATATAGATTTAAACCTTGATATTCATCATGATAAAAAACCACTAATAAAGTTTAAATCTGGTAAGTACACTCACTCAATATACGAAACTAACACCGATTTCACTGGTATTAATTTTAAGGAACTTTTTGTTGCAGACGGCCATCATAGAATAGAGGGTTTTGCTCAATTAGACATTAATAAAGATACCAAATTTTTATCTATTGTTTTTCCAAAATCTAAATGCTTAAACCTAGCATACAATAGAAGTGTCAAATTTCCGGATGCCTACAATAAAGATTCGTTCATATCTGACTTAAAAACATATTTCTATGTTGAAGAGCTAAAATATCATGAGAAGATAGATCGTTTTTTTGTTATCTACTATCAGGGTAAGTATTTTAAAATTGATTTGAAAAACGATTACTCTACAAATGGTGCTGACTGTATTGATTTTGGAGAGTTTGTTTTGAAGGAAATATTGAATATTCAGGACGAAACTAATGATCAAAGGGTCGAATTCGTCCCACCCTCATTAGGTACTGATTATTTGATTAATCAAGTTGATACAGGTATAACAGATTTATCGACATTAATGAGACCAGTTAGCATGGATTTAGTGATAGAATACTCTAAAAATTTGAAATTTATGCCACCCAAAGCTACCTGGTTTGAACCCAAACCACTAGATGGTTTATTTTTTTACAAAATTATTGAATAGTTCACAATCGCTAAGGAGAAATATTAATTATGCAAAAACCTACCATTAAACCAAATCATCCATTCTTTTCTTCGGGACCTTGTTCCAAAAGGCCTGGATGGAAATTAGAAGCTTTAAACGATGCTGTTTTAGGTAGATCGCATAGAGCAAAAAGTGGTAAGGCAAAACTCAATGAAGTAATTGTAAAATCAAAGCAAGTTTTAGAGCTACCAGATGATTATTTAGTAGGTATCGTTCCTGCCTCTGATACTGGGGCAATAGAAATGGCTATGTGGAGCCTTCTAGGTTTAAAAGACGTAGAGGTATGTGGTTGGGAAACTTTTGGATTAACTTGGGTAAAGGATATTACAAAACAATTAAAATTAGAGAATGTGACAGTTCATAAAACTGATAATTATGGAGAACTCCCTGATTTGTCAAAAGTAAATTTTGATAATGATGTTGTATTTACATGGAATGGCACTACTTCAGGTGTATGCATTCCCAATGCAGATTGGATACCTGACAGTAGATTAGGTTTATCTATTTGTGATGCTACTTCAGCAGTCTTTGCCATGGATATGGACTTTAAAAAATTAGATGTCGTGACCTGGTCATGGCAAAAAGTTTTGGGTGGAGAGGCTGCACACGGTATGATTGCTCTATCACCAAGAGCAGTTGAAAGACTTGAAACTTATGAGCCATCTTGGCCAATGCCTAAAATTTTTCAATTAGCTAAAAACAAGAAGTTTTCCAAAGAAATTTTTGAAGGAGCCACTATAAACACTCCTTCCTTGCTCGCTGCAGAAGATGCATTGGATGCATTGAATTGGTGTATTGAAATAGGTGGGCAAAAAGAATTAATATCTAGATCAAAAAAAAATCTTGAAGTAATTAAGGACTGGATTGATCAGAGAGATTGGGTAGAGTTTTTAGCTGTTGACCCAAATACATATTCTTCAACAAGTATATGTTTTAAGTTTACACATCCTGACTTTATAGCTTTAGATAGTGATAATCAAAAAAAACTTGTGAAAGAAATATGTTCCACATTAGAGAAAGAGGACGCTGGTTACGATATTAATGCATATAAAGATGCACCAGCAGGCATAAGAATTTGGGGAGGCGCAACTGTTGAAGCCTCTGACATTGAAAAAGTTTTACCATGGATTGAATGGTCTTTTTTTGAGACAATGGGAAGGTATAAATAATGAAGATATTAATTTCTGATAAGATGAGCGATAAGGTAGAAGATGTCTTAAAATCAAAACAAATTGATTATGATATCAAAACTGGAATGTCTCCTGAGGAGCTAAAAAGTGTAATTGATCAATATGATGGAATTTTAATCAGATCTGCAACTAAACTAACATCAGATATCCTTGCTGATTGTAACAACCTTAAAGTTATAGGTAGGGCAGGAGTTGGAGTTGATAATGTTGACCTAGATCAAGCAACAAAAAATCGAATTCTGGTAATGAATACGCCTCTAGGAAACTTAGAGGCAACTGCTGAGTTAAGTGTCGGTTTAATGTTTTCAATTATGAGAAATATTCATCTTGCTAACTACTCAACTCATCAAGGTAAATGGGAAAAACCTAAGTTTCTTGGTACTGAGCTTAAAGGAAAAGTACTTGGAATAGTAGGCTATGGCAACATAGGTCAAAGAGTTGCAGAAATATGCTCAACAATTGGAATGAAAATTATTACTAATTCTAAATCAGCAAGCGATGACGATTTATCAAAATTTGATGTTAAAAAGGTCTCTACTGAGGATCTAATTAAGGGAGCTGATATTATCTCTCTTCATACAAAATTGAATGATGAAACAAAATATATGATTAATAAAGAAACCTTATCAACAATGAAACCCTCTTCAGTGATTATAAATTGTGCTAGAGGCGGTCTGATTAATGAAACTGATTTAAAAGATGCACTCAATAATGAAATTATTGCAGGTGCTGCAATTGATGTATATGAAAATGAACCTGCAACAGACAATGTAATGTTTGGAACTAAAAATTTACTTCTTACTCCTCACCTAGGAGCTTCTTCAAAAGAAGCTCAATCTAATGTAGCAATTGATGTGGCAAATCAAGTTGCTGATTTCTTAAAAGACAACAAGATTGTAAATAACGTCAACTCTTTTTAAATTTTTTAAGATATTCATAAATTGAAATTTTCGTTAGGACGTTTTGTATAGATTTACTCTCATTAATTTTTTTTAATTCAGTAAGACTTAATTTAAAAATTTTAATTTCCTCATTCTCATTTCTATTATAAAGAGTTTTTAGTTTAATTTTTTCAACCTCTGCATAATAAACATGTACTATTTCATCAGAGTAGCCTGGTACCGGGCAGTATGTAGTTAATTTCAAAATTTTTTTTGTTTTTACTCCTATTTCTTCTTTGATTTCTCTTTTTAAAGCAGTAATAAGCGACTCACCTTTATCTACTAATCCTCCTACAATTTCATATTTTAATGTTTTATTTCTGACAAAGTAAAATGGTCTGAATTGCTTGATCAAATAAAACTTTTTTTCCTCAGGACTAAAACAAAGTGCAAAAACGACATCTCCAATATTTAATATTTCTCTAAAAATCTTATAAGGTTTTATTTCCTTGTTATAGCTACGAACTAAAAATTGATATTTCCAATATTTGAAGAAGCTGTTTGATATAAGTAATTTTTTTATTTTCGTTACTTTTTGCATGAGATTTAACTGTTTGACTATTTATAAGACAAAAGTATATATATTTAATACTCGGGGAGTAGCTCAGTCTGGTAGAGTGTCTGCTTTGGGAGCAGAAAGTCGCAGGTTCGAATCCTGTCTCCCCGACCAAAAAAAAAAATGAAAAAAGTAACAATTAAACGTCCCTCAAAAACTAATATGCAATCTGGCCTCAAAAAAACAAAAATGTGGATTATCGACTTTGAGTTTGATCCTAGTCTTCAAAAGGATGTGTTAATGGGCTGGAATAGCTCAAAAAACACGACTAAACAATTAAAACTAAATTTTGACAATTTAGATGATGCTATCTTATGGTGTCAAAAGAACTCATATCAGTATAGGGTTGTTGATCAAACCTATAAACCAGTAAAACCAAAGAGTTATGCCAGTAATTTCTCAAATAATAGAAAAACATCCTGGACACATTAGTAATTAAATATTCATTTTTTTAAATATAATACTATTATCACTTCATAATTATTAATTAATAAGGGGGAAAGAAATGATTAAGTTCATTACTACTCTGCTTGCTTTATTTATGTTTAGCACGTCATACGCTAAAGAAGTTAAAGTTGGCATTATTTTAGGTTTTACTGGACCTATTGAATCATTAACGCCAGGTATGGCTGCTGGAGCTGAGTTAGCTTTTAAAGAAGCTTCAGACTCTGGTAAACTATTAGGTGGTTCAACTGTTAGCTCTATAAGAGCTGACTCAACATGTATCGATTCAGCAGCAGCAGCATCTGCAGCCGAATTTTTAATTTCACAAGGTGTTACAGCAATCATGGGAGCAGACTGTTCTGGTGTTACAGGTGCAGTACTTTCAAATGTAGCTGTTCCTAACGGTGTACCAATGATTTCACCATCTGCGACTTCACCTGCTTTAACTACTGCAGAGGACAATGGTTTATTTTTCAGAACTGCTCCTTCTGACGCAAGAGGTGGAGAGGTATTAGCAGACATTACAAGTGACAGAGGCATTTCAAGTGTTGCAATTACTTACGTTAATACTGACTATGGTGTTGGTTTAGCCGATGTATACGAAGCAGCAGCAATAGCAAGAGGTATTGATGTGACAGCTAAAACAGCTCACGAAGGTGACAAAGCTGACTATAGCGCTGAAGTAGGTGTTCTTTCATCTGCTGGTGGTGATGCTTTAGTTGTTATAGGCTACCTAGACCAAGGTGGAAATCAAATTATTCAAGGTTCCTTAGATACTGGCGCTTTTGATACATTTGTTTTATCTGATGGTATGATAGGTGACTCATTAACAGATACGTTTGGTTCAGATCTTGATGGTTCATTTGGTTCAATGCCTGGTTCTTTAGGTGCTGGTGCAATGAAGTTTAAAGCATACGCTGAAGCTAATGGAGTTGACCCATCAGTTTATGTCGGTGAATCATATGACGCTGCCGCACTAATTATGTTAGCAATGTGTAAAGGCGGTTCTGATGATAGTGCAACTGTAGCTGCAAATATTATGAGTGTAGCTAATGGCCCGGGTACAAAGATTTATGCCGGTGAAATTGGTAAAGGTCTTGATCTTGCCTGTGCAGGCTTCGCAGTCGACTATGACGGAGCAACAGATGTTAATTTTACTGATGTAGGAGAAGCATTTGGTGCATTCCTTGAGAAAGGAATTGAAGGTGGTAAATTTACTGACGTAGCACAAAGATAATTACTAATTTGTAGCCCCATCATTTTGGTGGGGCTAATAATATTAATTCTTAATAATTTTTTCTGGAAGTAACCCCCTTGGTCGGTACCTCATAACTAATAAAAGTCCAAGACCCATCATTAAATATCGAAAGTAGGGAACACTATTCAATAGATGTTCTTTAATATAGTTTGTTTCCTCTAAATGATTTGTAAAAATATTGATCACTAATAGTGCAAATGGAGCAGATTGTATCCAAATAAACCAAACAACAAATCCACCTAATATTGCACCATAATTATTACCTGTTCCCCCTAATAGGACCATTACCCATATAAGAAAGGTGTATCTTAATGGTTGATAGCTGGATGGTGTGAATAGACCGTCATATGTAACCAGCATTGCGCCTGCAAATCCTATAATAGCTGAACCTAGCATAAAAATAAATAGGTGTTGCTTGACAACATTTTTACCCATAGCTTTAGCTGCCTCTTCGTTGTCTCTTATTGCCCTCATCATTCTACCCCAAGGAGAATTCAAGGCTTTTTCTGAAAAATAAAGTATTGTAATTACAACTACTAAAAATATAAGACTAAAGCAAAGCTTTACAAAAACACCAGAAGAGGTGATAACTAATTGATTAAGTAGAGAAATCTTTTCATCAGGATCTAATATATTTGATAATTTGGAAGAGTTAAAAAACTCCACAAGCTTAATAAACCACTCAGAGTTTTGTAAATCCACTTCATATGGAACTGGTCTCTTTAAACCAATAACATTCTTTACTCCCCTTGATAGCCACTCCTCATGTTTTACAATTGTTATTATTATTCCAGAGACTAGTAAAGTTGATATTGCTAGATAGTCAGACCTTAATCCTAAACAAACTTTTCCTACGACAAATGCTACGAGTGCACACAAAATTGCACCAACAAACCATGAAAATATAATTGGCAAATTGGCCCCACCTAAGAAACCTGATGTGGCAGCATTTATTGACTCAATTTTACTTATTGATGGTCCAGCTATAAATTTAAGTAAGGGTATAGATAAAATTATGATAAAGAATATAAAATAATTTTTATATTTATGATTTGGAATTTTTTTATTAATAATTAAAACACTAAAAACAACTGCAACTAAAAATAATCCAGAAATTAAAATTCCTAATCCACCAGCGCTCCAAGCTTCAGGAACAGGTGGAACTGAAACTAAAATTGTAGCTAAACCACCTATGGCCAAAAAGCCCATTACACCAAAATTAATTAATCCTGCAAAACCCCATTGAATATTTACTCCCATCGCCATAACAGCAGATATTAGACAGATATTTAACATTGATAATGCAATACCCCATGATTGAAATAAACCTACTAAAATGGTTAAAACTGTCATTACTGAGAAACAAATTTTAAAGTCAGAATTATTGATCATATGACTTTTCCTTTAAAGATACCATTTGGCCTAAAAATAAGAACCACTATCAATATCGAAAAAGAGATTGCAAATTTATAATCAGTAGAGATAAATTGTATTAGTGTGCTTGGTTCTAAACCTTCAGGCATGATGTACTTAAAAAATTTTTTATACGCATAGGTAAGGCCTATTTCAGAGAAAGCAATTAGAAAGCCCCCATAAAATGCACCTAAAGGATTTCCAATTCCACCAACAATTGTTGCTGCGAATATGGGAAGAAGATTATTAAAGTAAGTAAATGGTTTAAAACTTTTATCCAATCCATACAAGGTTCCAGCGACAGTCGCTAAAATTGAAACGATTATCCAGGTCAGTAAAACAATTTTTTTTGGATCAATGCCTGATAGTAAAGCTAAATCCTCATTATTTGAATAGGCTCTCATAGATTTGCCTGTTTTTGTTTTATTTAAAAAATAAAAAAGTATGGAGCAAGTAATTATTGTTGTTATTAATGTTATAACTTGAGTTGATTTTAATGCTAATCCTTCATTTAATCCTGTCATTTGTTTAAATTCTCTAGCTTTCATAATAAACTTATGACCATCCATAAAGTTAATATCGTTTGGTCCAATGATAATTCTAACCACTGCGTTTAAAACAAACATAATACCAAGACTAACAACTATAAAAGTTACAGGGTCGCTTTTTTTATTTCTGTAATATTCAAATACCGTTTTGTCAAAAAATAAACTCACTACAATGGTCAATAGGATACCAACTGGTAAAGCTAGTAAAGCAGTTGGAAGTAAGCCAAATGTAATTCCTTTTGACTGTAAAAACCAAGTAACAAGGATTACAATCATCGTTCCAAAAGCCATCAAGTCTCCATAGGCAAAGTTAGCAAATCTTAAAACACCATAAATAAGAGTTACTCCAATTGCACCCAAAGCCAGCTGAGATCCATAAGTTATTCCAGGCACAATAATAAAGTTTGTAAGAAGTATGATTGAGTTTAAGAAATCCATTTATCCACCTAAAAAAGCCTTCCTTATCTCTTTATCATTTAGAAGATGATCACCTTTGCCTTCGTAAGCATTTTTTCCTGTAACTAAAATATAACCTCGGTCAGATATTTCTAAAGCTTGGCGGGCATTTTGCTCAACCATTAGTATAGCTATGTTTTGTTTTTTTATATTTAGTATGTGCTCAAATAATTCTGTCATAATTACAGGTGAAACCCCTGCAGTTGGTTCGTCTAGCATTAAAACATTTGGCTCAGTCATTAAAGCTCTGGCGATTGCAACCTGTTGTCGTTGACCACCTGATAATTCTCCTGCAAATTGATCTTTTTTCTCTTTAATTATAGGAAATAAGTCATACATCTCCTCTAATCTCGTTGATAAATTTGTATCGTTTAAAAAGGCCCCCATCTCTAAGTTCTCTTTTACTGTTAATTCAGTGAATATATTCTTAATTTGAGGCACAAAGGAGATACCAAGCTTTATTCTATCTTGTGTTTTAAGTTTTGTAATATCTTGTCCGTTAAGTACGACATTTCCATTTTTTAAGTCAAGTATACCTAGCATCGCTTTCATTGCTGTCGATTTACCAGCACCATTAGGACCCAGTATCGACACAATTTCACCTCTGTTAACACTAAAAGAACACTCTTCGATAATATTTACACCTCCATAACCACCTGTTAAATTTGAAGCAGAAAAAAACATTATTTTTTTAATCCCTTACCTAAATAAGACTCAATAACCTGTTCATTTGACTTAACATCCTCAGCAGAACCTTTAAAAAGAACTGATCCCTCAGCTAAAACTATTACAGGGTCACACAACTCACTTATAAAGTTAAAATCATGCTCAATCATACAAAACGTGTAACCTTTATCTTGATTAAGTTTTAAAATTGAGTCACTTATGTCTCTTAGGAGTGTCTTATTAACTCCTGCACCAACTTCATCTAAAAAAACTATTTTAGCATCTACCATCATTGTTCTTGCCAATTCTAAAAGTTTTTTTTGACCTCCAGATAGATTTCCAGCTCTCTCATTTTTAAGGTGTTCTATTTTTAAAAATTTTAAAACTTCCATGGCTTTATCTTTTATTAATTCATCCTCTTTTTTAATTTTTTGACTATTCATCAACGAATATAGAAGCTTTTCACCTTTTTGATTACCTGGCACTACCATTAAATTTTCAATAACTGTCATATTTGAAAATTCGTGTGCTATTTGAAATGTTCTTAATACTCCTAAATGAAATAAGTCGTGCGATTCTTCATTTGTTATTTCAACACCGTTATAGAAAACTTTACCTGTATCTGGCTTCAGATTACCTGTTATTACATTAAATAAAGTAGTTTTACCAGATCCATTAGGTCCAATAATTCCTGTTATGGCTTTATCCTTAATTTCTAAGGAGCAATCATTTAGTGCGACTAATCCACCAAATGTTTTCACCAAATTTTCGACTTTAATTAAAATATTGTTCATTTAAAAATTAATGCATATTAAAGTAGAAAATATAAAGTTGAAGTGGTAAATATTCCAATAAATGCGCTCTTAGCTCAGCTGGATAGAGCATCTGCCTTCTAAGCAGAGGGTCGCAGGTTCGAATCCTGCAGAGCGCGCCATTCAAAAGATAATTGCAAGTTTAAAAAACTAAATAGCTTCACACTAAATTGAGATCTTATCCCCAAAAGTAAGGGTCAACCAATTGACTGTTCTGTGTACCTTTTGTTAGCGTTTGTTTATGAGAATCAATCTAAATTTGTTTCGTAGGGTACACATAGGGTACACAGAGATGTTTACCCACCCCCATTGTGTCTTTGACTATTACAATGGAAGTAATTTCAACCCACGACAATTTTTCCTAAAGGCAAAAAAACATTCTCAAACAATCATAAACCTTTTGAAAGCGAGACAATAATCGAAAGGAAACATAAAATGCAAAAAATAATATTCAATAAAACCAATATAGAATCCCTAGAGACCCCACTTAAAAGATCTAGGGTATATTCTACTGAGATAGAAGGATTGTTCTGTGAGACCTTTAAATCTGGAATTAAAACCTTCCGAGTTCAGTATAAGTTAAACAACTTAAAATATACTTTCACGATAGGTCGATATCCTAGTATTCATCCAAGCTTTGCTATTTCAAAAGCAAAGGAAGTTAAAAGGTTAGTAGCGGAAGGTGAAAATCCACAACTAGCTAAATCAGAAAATAGAAAAGAACCTACATTTAGAGATTATTATCTAAGAGAATATATTCCTCTAAAGATTTCTACTTATGAGGATCATAAAGATGTTGAAGCTTATTTTGATAATGATACTTCACCACAGAATATTTATAGAATTAGATATTCCAACAAAGTAGGGAAGGGATTAGAAACTTTAGTACAGAATTATAATTCTACTCTCAGATCTCATAGTTTCTGCAATAAGAGGATGGTAGATATCTCACCTCTAGATATTCAAAAACTATTTTTAGATATTCCCAAAAAACAAACTGCTAATCAATTAATGAGACAGTTAAGAAATGTATTTGAATTCTATAATCCCTCTAATAACCCTGTCAAACTTGCCCTAAAGAAGTATATAAAACTCCATACAAGCAATGAGAGAACACGAAAAGCGACTGAGCAAGAGTTAATGAGATTGGGTAATGCACTCAATAAAATAGAAAGTGGGTTCTTAATGGATAATGGGTTCTATTATCAACCCCAAAAAACCCAAGCAATAATTATTCGTGTTTGTTTATACGAAGGTTTAAGACCTAATGAAATCTATTCAATGAAGTGGGAAGAGATTAAAGGTTCTAGATATCAAACTCTTTCTAAAATGGGCTTAATAGAAACTGAATTAACTTCACAAACTCTTAAAGAATTAGAGAAGTTAAATAGAAATACTGATTATGTGTTTGAAGGTAGAAAACAAAACACACATATCAAATCTATCAGAAAAACTTGGCATAAGGCTTGTGAGTTAGCAGATTTAACTGACCTTGAACTTTATGACTTAAGAAAAACCTTTTCCTCTAAAGCAACACAAACCTTTGGAGTGTTCAATAGTTCTAAACTAACGAACCATAAATCATCAAAGGTTGTAGAGAAACATTATTCTCATTTAGATAGTGGAGAAACTAAAGAAAAAAAAGACCAGATAGCTGAGAGGTTTAATAACCTTCTCAATGGTGGTGGAAAGGTAATCAATATTGGCTAAAGTTTTACCATTTAAAGGGGGAGTTGTTGTTTCAGATAATTTGGGTAATTTATCGGAAGCCTCCCCCCTTGGCTTAACACACCAAGGTAAGAAAGTAAAATTTTTTGATTTGTTTAGAATTTATAGACAACAAAGATTTGAATCAAAGCCTTTACTATATACAAGTTGCGAATTTGAAATAAAGAAGGAGAGAGAATACGAATTCTTTCATCTTTGTTGGGAGTTTGAAGTATTAGAAATAATATATAGAAACTTTACAAGACCATATTCAAATGAAGAATTGAATTATTTAATTCCTAAGCTTGCAAGAATAACCAAAGACATAAGCGACATTAATAAATTTATGGGTAAGAAACTTGGTGATAAAGAGAACTCAAAACCAAAAAAAACAATAGGTGATTTGAGTATTTTCTCATTACAAGAAAGTAGAAAAGAATTATTATCAACTAAGAGATTAACAATGTTATTAGAACTTGAAGCAGAAAAGGATCTAAAGAGAGATAAAAAGAATAGACCTAGAGAAGCTTTAATCCTTATTTATCCAATTCAAATACTAAAGAAGATATATAATTGCTTGGATATTAAACGAGATTGGAAACATTTTATTCATCAAGAGTTAATCAAAATACCAAGTTTGAAGGACTTGAGGTATATAACTATAGAAACTGCTATTAAGAAATCAAAAAGAAAAGCC
>CABYUJ010000016.1:0-18893 GCA_902522155.1 uncultured Alphaproteobacteria bacterium
CTTTGATACATCCCAACTCGAGTCAAAAACAAATGTTTTATGTGACTTAGAAAACAATTTATTAATTATTTGACTACAGTTTTTACCAACTGCTTTTTGCCCAATACCTTTATCTGACTCCTGATCTTTATTGAATAGATTTAAAACGTACTGATCATCTTTATGTTTTGGATGAAATTTAAAAAATCCATCATAATTAATCGAAAAATATATAACTTTTGTATTTAGATTTTGTTTTTTAAATCCTAAATACCAATTTTTTGGCATTATATCTAAATACGCAGATCCTGTAATAATATCGAATTTTTCGAATTTAAAACTTTTTATATTTTTGATTAAATCAAATTTTTTATAATTTATATTTATTATTTTATTCTTATTATTTGTTTTTTTCTTAAATTCTTTAATTGACTCAAATGATATGTCTATCATATCCCATGACTGTCTTTTTTTAAGTTTGGGGTACAAATATCTATAGTTGGAACCTGTTCCACAACCTAAATCAGCAATAGACAATGTTTTGTAGTCTTGAAAATATTTATTAATTTTTTCTATAATTTTTTTATTTCTTGAAACCTTATCAATTTTCTCTCGAAGAAATAGCCATTCATTATTAAATTTATGCATCTTTTATTATCTTGATAAAAAGATCCCCAGATTGTGTTGGTGTTAAAAATTTTCTCTTATTTTGTGTTAATTTTTTTGATAAATCTGAATTAAATGCATTTTTAGTAATTAATTTTGATAAACTTTTTTCTTTAAAATTATTTAAGTAGATAATCCCATCCTTTTTTAGAGTGCTCATAATTGTTTTAGTTTTATATGTAATAATCATTTTTTTGAGTTGAAGGGCATTAGCAAGTGACATACCAAAACCTTCATATTTACTTACTGAGACATAGAAGTCACACTTAGAATATAGTTTTGATAGTAAATTAGTCGATACATTACTATGAAACTTAACTTTATTACTTAATCTATAATTACTTATAATTTTTAGTAATCTATTATAGTATTTACTCTCTCTAGTTATATCTCCTACAATATTTAATTTTATTTTATCCATATATCTTAATTCGTTTAACAGATAATGATAATTTTTTCTCTCAATAATACTTCCTACAGATAGTAAATTTATATTTTTATCTTTTTTTAATTTATATTTTTTCAATTTTTCTATTCCAGGTTCTACAACTTGAATTTTTCGTTTATTAATTTTAAATTTTTCAAAAATCAGTTGTTTCGTATCATTTGAAGTGACAATTATTTTTTTCGTTTTCTTATATAATTTTTTAGCGTTCTTTAGAAAAAATTGACTTTTATTACCACTAAATTCTAGATAAAGAGGGTGGTGTATAAGAGCTATTACTACAAATCTATCTAAATAGTTTATTATACTATCAATACACTCAAAAACTAATCCATCAAAAATTAGTACTGCATTATCAGGTAACTTTTCTAAAGCTTTTTTTAGATTTTTTAAGTCATTTTCTTTAGGAAAGGGAAAGCTGTCAGCTAGTTTGATAGTATTTAAATTAAATTTAATTTTTTTAGCTCTTTTTAATATATTTTTTTCATAAATGTAACCGCCTGTTTTTGTATTAATATCACCCGGATAAATAAAATAATAAGATTTATTGTGTATTACTGATCTCTTGTTCATAAGAAGCCCAAGCTACATTTGACTCAGTTAAAATAATTTTAATTTTATGCAACTTGTTAAAATCTTCTATGTAATCTTTTTGTAATTTATCGCATATTCTATCAAAAATATCTTTAGCAAGAAATTCCGTAGAGGTAATAATATTTTTAAATTCTTCAACTTCGTCTAAATTTTTATAACTATAAAATTTTAATACGTCAGAGAGAATTTCTGTTACAACCCCGAGATCCATAATAATGTTATATTTATTAATCTCTTTTGCATAAAACTCAGCATCAACTATGTAGGTCGCTCCATGCATATTCTGTGCTGGTCCAAAAACCTCACCTGGGAGAGAATGTGCAATTAAAATATTATTTCGAACAGTAATTGAATACATTTTAATACTTTATAGCATGCATTATGCTTTCTGGATTATTTAATATTGTAATATAATCTTTCTCTAGGTCCTTAAATTCACTTTCAGTGTTTATTAATTTAAGAAGATGGTTATTAGATAAAGCATTTATAGCTAAATTCAGTCTCTTTTTATGATCATATTTTTTTGATAAATATTTTGGAATATTTGAAACTTGAGAGCCAATAATTTTTAATCTCTTTGAGTGAAAATTGCCTCCTAAATCTATATGACCTTTTCTATTTCCATACCAACTAGCCTCAATAAATTTTCCTTCTAAATTTAATTTTTTTAGTGATTGGTTTAATACATCATAATTAGATGTTGTATTAATTATAACATCTAAATCTTTAATTTTTTTAAAATTAATAAATTTTAATCCTAAAATATTAGCAAATTTCTTCTTTTTAATATTTATGTCAGTAACAAAAACATTTTTAAATTTTAGTAATTTATAATAGTAGGCAGTTAAAATACCAACAGAGCCCATCCCTATTATCAATATTTTGTTATTTAATTTTGCTTGAGTATCCCAAAAGATATTAATAGCTGTTTCCATATTTGCTGTTAGTAAATATTTTCGAATATCACCATTATCTTTTAAAATATTTACATTATTTATATTAATCTTAAATAGTGACTGATGAGGGTAAAGGCAGAATGTATTTTTATTCAAATATTTTTTTGGGCCTTCAACTATTTTACCAACATTAATGTAACCATATTTAATTGGAAAAGAAAAAGATCCCTCTTGAAAAGGAGATTTCATTATATCAAATTGATCTTTGCTAATATAACCAGAGGCTACTAATTTCTCAGTACCCTTACTAATTCCTGAATAAAGTGTTTTTACAAGAACGGTTTTAGGATTTTTTTTATACCTTAGTATTTCTCTTTTAATAATTGGTTTATTTTTATCCTTAAGCCATAGAGAATAAGTTTCCATAACAATTATATAAATGTTAAATATCATTAATGCTATCAAAGTTTTGGAGTGATTTAACATTAGATGAGATAAAAAAAAATGGAAAGAATAAGGTCCTTATTTTTCCTTTCTCTTCAATAGAACAACATGGTTCTCATTTACCTTCGGGAACTGATAAAATGATTTTAGATGGTATTTTATCTTTACTTGTAAATCAAAATACAAAATCAAATAATTTTTTTAATTATGCCAAACTTATCTATGGGGTCTGCAGGTGAGCATTTAAATTTTGAAGGTACTATTTCAGCATACTCAACAAAATATATTGACTATGTAATTAGTATAATTGAAAATTTATGTGAGAAAAAATACAAAAAATTCCTTTTTCTAAATAGTCATGGTGGACAAATTAGCCATTTAGATATAATTGCCAAAGAGTTAAAAAGTAAATTTGAATTTATTGACATTGTTAAAGCACATTATTTTTTATTTGATGGATACGAAAAAATTATTTCTAAAAAAGAATTATCCTTTGGTTATCATGGTGGAGAGTTTGAAACATCTATTATGATGTTTTTATATCCTAATTTAGTAAAATATAAAAAAATAAGTCCAAATTTAATTTCTCCAGATTACAAATCAAATAACATAATTAGTTACGAAAAAACAATTAAAAGAGCATGGAATACTCAAGACATAAGTAAAAGTGGAATTATTGGTGATCCAACAAAAGCTAATCAAGAAAAAGGAAAAAAAATTTTAAAAATTGCTGTAAATAATATTATAAAAATTATCAATGAAATGACTAATTAAAACGAGAATTTTTATTGAGGCAAAGTTATAAACAGTAATTTTTTAAAATAAATTCCATATTTCTTTCAAAGTTGTTATTTTTCAACAAAATGTAAAAAAAGCATAAATCCTATAAATTATTTTTATTATATGGTTTGACATAAATTTATTAGTATTAGCTATATAAGGAATAAGGAGGAAAGTATGACTAAAATAAAAAGACGTACGGTTCTTAAGTCAATAGCTGCAGCATCTGTTCTATCCCAATTTCCTTTATACGGTTATAAGAGTGCATTTGCTGCAAGTAAAAGGCTAGTCTATGGATCCGCTGGTACAGTTACGAGTAGTTTCGATCCTACTTCTCACACTGTAGCCCCTCAAATTGTTTTTGAGGGTTTTACCCACAGTAAACTAACTAATTGTCCAATGACATCTGCTAATCCAAGTGAAGTATTACCAGATCTAGCAACTAGTTGGAAAGTGATTGATAAGTTCAATCTAGAATATAAGTTAAGAGAGGGTGTATCGTTTCACAATGGTCAACCATTTTCTGCTAAAGATGTTAAAGCGACTATGGAATATGGTTGTAATCCAGAGAGACCTGCATCTGCATGGTATCCAGGAAAACTAAAAGTAGATATTGTTGATGATTTCACTGTTCGATTAAACACAGAGGAATTCGGATATTCTGCATCAAACTTTTATTTTGTATCTAGCTTCTTACCTATGCTTTGTGCAGAGGATGTTGCTAATCCTGATAAGTTAAAGCAGTCTCCAAACGGGACTGGTGCATTCGCGTATGTAAAAACAGATGGTGACAGAATAATATTAAAGGCTAACGAAAAATATCATTTTGGTAAACCTGATATTGACGAGTTGATATATGCTTATGTTCCTGATGCTAATTCAAGAGCTTTAGGTCTAATGAATGGAGAATTAGATTTAGTCGAAAGATTAGAACCAGAGCAATATTATACCTTAAAAGAAAAGAGTGGTATTGTTACTGACTTGTCTCCAACAAGTGAGAACATGTATATGCATTTTAGATGCAACAAGGCTCCTTTCGATGACGTTAGAATGAGACAAGCTGTAGCTCATGCAATTGATAGAGAACAAGTTCTTGCAGTTGCAGATGTTGCTGGTTTTGAGTCTAACTCTCATTTAAACCCTGTTAAGTTTGGCTATACTGATGTACCTAACTACCCAGAATATAATCCTGCTAAATGTCAAGAACTAATGGCTGCAGCTGGTTTTCCAAAGGGTAAAGGTCTACCTGAGCTAGAATATATTTCTTCTGTTGGATTTTATCCAAAAACCAGAGAATACAATGAGCTTATTACGGCTATGTTAAACGAACAAGGTTTTCCAGTAAAGTTAACACTTCTTGAACCAGCCGCATGGGAGGAGAGAATTTATAATCACGAACTTGGACATTTGGTACATGTTGGTTGGATTACAGGTTCTCCAGAGCCAGATTTAGTCTTAAGACCTAATTACTACTCTGAATATTCATTTATTGGTGGGTTTAACGATCCTGAAATGGATGCAACCCTAGACAGAGAAAGAGACGCTGGTTCGCCTGAGGAAAAATTAGACAGGCTTCAAAATGAAGTTTTACCTATGCTTGCAGATAAAGTACCGAGTGTTTCTCTATTTTCTGCAAACTTTATGAGGGCTTATACTTCTAAGTTGTCAAATGTCTCATTTTATCCAAATGGACCTATTGATTTATCAAAAGCTAAGCTTAGCTAATATTTATTAAATATCAGGTGGTAAAAAAAAATTACCACCTGATATAGTGATTAATGTTCTTATTCATACTTAGCTTTCTAATAAGAAGACTGGCTCAGGGGGCGTTAATTGTTTTTTTAGTTACATTTGTCATTTTTGCATTATTAAGAGTTATTCCCGGTGACCCTACAAGAGTAATTTTAGGGCCTATGGCTTCTGAGGAAGTTAGAGAAAATGCAGCGATCGAACTTGGTCTTAATAAACCAATACCAGTTCAATACTTAAGCTATGTAAAAGATCTCTCTAAAGGAGATTTTGGGAAGTCTTTTATAAGAGGTAAGCAGGGGGGTTCGATGGGAGGATCTCAAGACTCTAAAGGATTAGATTTAGAACATAGAGCTTCTGTTTTAGAGTTAATTCTAAAAGTTCTTCCTAAAACTCTTATATTAGCGGGTATAGGTATTTTTTTTGCTTTATTTATATCTGTCCCGATAGGAATATTAGCAGGTTTAAAATCGGAGAGTTTTTTTGGCAAGTTAAGCCTCTATCTAAGTTCCTTTTTAGTATCATTACCTAACATATGGATAGCATTAGTTTTAATTTTAGTTGTTTCTGTAAATGCAGGGTTGTTACCAGCTTTTGGTTATAAAAATATTACATATGCTTTTTTACCTGCCATTGTATTAGCTATAGAAATTTGTCCAGTCCTTATCAGAGCTTTTTCTGTATCAGTTACCTCAAATCTCTCAGAAACATTTTATGAAATTGGCATAGTAAGAGGGATTTCAAAATTTAACATGATTTTTAAACATATAATTAGAAATTCATTAATTCCTATATTAAATCTATTTGGTGCTCAACTAATAGGAATGGTCCTTGGAGGACTATTTGTCGTTGAATTTATTTTTAATTATCCTGGTCTTGGACTGTTAGCTATAAATGCTGTTTTCCAAAGAGATTTTCCAATAATTCAGGCTATTGCTGTTTTAGCAAGTTCTGCTCTTGTCATAATAAACATTGTTGTGGACTTAACAGCATCAATCATTGATAGAAGATTAAAATTTTAACCATGAACAAACAATATAAACAAAAAGGTATCTTTCGCAAAATTATAAGTGATGGCTGGAAGTCTTATGAGATGAAAATTTCTGTAACTATCCTCTTAATTATTTTAATAATGACTGTTTTTAGCCCTATACTTTTTGAAAATGATCCAGTTAAAATAAATATAAAAGATAAATTTTTACCTCCTTTTTTTATGGAGACTGGATCTTTGAAATATATTTTCGGAACTGATCAGTTAGGAAGAGATTTATTCGTTAGATCTTTAGTTGGTTTAAAAAATGCATTTGTCATTGCATTTTTAAGCACTGTGGGAATGTTTTTACTTGGTTGCTTAATAGGAATAATTTCAGGATATTATGGTAAATTTACAGATACAGTATTAATGCGAATAACTGACATACAAATGTCAATACCAGTTATTATTTTGGCTATAACTATTCTAGGTATTTCTAGACCAAATGCTTTTTTGATTATCATAGTTTTAGTATTAGCTGGTTGGCCAGTTTATTCTAGAGTAAGTAGAAGTGCAGCTCTTGCCGAAAAAGAAAAAGAATATGTCAGAGCTGCAAAAATATTAGGTGCATCTAATCCTAGAATTTTATTTTTTCATATTGCTCCCGTGATACTACCCCCAATAGCTTTTGTATCTATTTTAGATATAGCAAGAATGATGATATTCGAGGCTATTTTTGGATTTATTGGTATTGGTGTCCAGCCTCCTACACCAACCTTCGGTACTATAATATCTTCGGGTTCTCAGTATTTGATTAATTATTGGTGGATAACTGTAGTCCCAGGTTTCCTTCTCGTTTTGACTCTGACTTGTTTGAATTTGATAGGCGGAGTGCTTGAAAGGTCAAGAAATAAAATTTTAGCTGGTAATTAAAATGGAAAATATAATCTTATCTGTAAAAAACTTACAAATTAAAAATACGAAAAATAATGAAATATTAATTGATGATGTCTCATTAAATCTTGAAAAGGGGAAAATTTTGGGATTGATTGGTCAAAGTGGTTCAGGAAAAACTATCTTGGCACAGTCTTTGATAAATTGGGTTAATCCTCCTTTGAAAATAACCTCTGGTAAAATTAATTATGATGGTTTTGATATTTTAAGTTTAAAAAAAAATGAAATATCAAAATTTGTAGGAAGGGAAATTTCATTCATAGGTAATAATCCTGTTGGATCATTTGATCCAACTTTGCCAGTTGGAGTTCAGATTTTAGAAAAATTATTAGCTGTAAAGCCCGATATCTCAAAAAAAGAAGGAAAAAAAATTATTCTGAAAACTTTTGAGTCTGTTAAGTTTCCTTCAACTAGAAAAATATTTGATGAATTTCCATTTCAATTTAGTGGAGGTATGATGCAAAGAGCTATCATAGTTGATTCGTTAATTTCTAATCCTAAAATTATGATAGCTGATAATATTACACAATCCCTTGATGTTACAATAGCTGCACAAATTCTTAGATTATTAAATGAATTACAACTTAAATTTGATACCTCTATAATTTTCATATCTTCTCTGTTAGGAACTGTATCTAAGATAGCTAATAATATAGCTATCATGAATAAAGGTAGAATTATTGAAAATAGAATTACATCTGAGCTCCTAAAAAATCCAAAAGAAAGCTATACAATTAGTTTATTGGATGAGGTTCCAAAAGTATGGAAAGAAAAACCAATATTATCTCAAAAAAAAGAAGAGTCTGATAATATTCTTGAAGTAAGTACTATAAGTAAAATTTATAAAGTATCTGAAAGAAAGTTTTTTTCTTATAAAAAAATTCAAGCTGTCAAAGAAGTATCTTTTTCAATTAAAAGATTTGAAAATTTTGGAATCATTGGTGAATCTGGTTGTGGTAAATCTACTTTATCAAGATTACTGAGTAATTTAGAGAGTCCTGATGAGGGTTGGATTAAATTTAATAATAAAAAAATTTCTGGATTAAAAAATAAGGAAATTTTGGAAACAAGAAAAAAATTTCAATTACTACTACAAGATCCTTATGGATGTATACCTAATCATAAAAGTATATACAATATCGTATCTGAACCTCTTATTATTCATGGAGAGAAGAATAAAAATATTATTAATCAAAAAGTAAAAAAAGTTATCGAAGAGGTAGGACTTAACTTTGAAATAATCAATTCTTTACCATCAGGACTAAGTGCGGGACAGAGACAAAGAATAAATATAGCTAGGGCACTTATTTTAGAGCCAGAGTTATTAATATTGGATGAGACTTTATCGTCTTTAGACCAAGTAGAACAGGCAAAACTACTTAAACTTTTTCAAGATTTACAAAATAGATATGAAATTACTTATGTATTCATATCTCACGATCTTACGATGGTAAGAAAAGTTTGTAATAGAATAGCAGTAATGTACCTAGGAAGAATAGTTGAATTAGCTGAAAATGACACACTCTACAATAATTGTAAGCATCCCTACACAAGAACTTTACTTTGTTCAATCCCAACTTTAGATGACAACCCATATGATAGTAAAAAGTATTTAATGGAGGGTGAGCCACCTGATCCCTCAGACGTTCCTAAAGGTTGTTCTTTTAGATCAAGATGTCCTTTCTCAACAGATAAATCTAAAAATGGTAATTTTGATATGGAATTAATAAAAGTATCAGAGGGGCATTGGGCAGATAAATGTGGTGTTAACTGTAGCAAAATATTCTCATAATAATATAATTAAAATATGGGATCGTCCAAATGTATGATTATATAATTTTAGGTGGTGGTTCAGCTGGATGTGTTCTGGCAAATAGACTCTCAACCAACCCTAAAAATAAAGTGCTATTAATTGAAGCTGGTGGTTCTGACAAGCACCCGTATATCAGAATACCTGCAGGTGAAATTAAAGCTATTCAAAGTGATAGATTTAACTGGCATTATAAATCTGAAATAGATCCTTCATTAAATAACCGTGCAAATGTATGGCCTGCGGGAAAAGTTTTAGGCGGTTCTAGCTCTATAAACGGCATGGTTTATATTAGAGGTCAAAAGGAAGACTACGATTCATGGTCGACATTAGTCTCAAATACTGGTGAATGGTCATATGAAGATGTACTTAATTATTTTAAAAAAATGGAAAATAATCCCATTAAAGATAGTAAATATCATGGATCTGATGGACCTTTACAAGTATCTAATGTTCCAACACCTCATCCTATCACAAGAGCTTTCATTGACTCCTCTGTAGAAATAGGAATTCCTTTTAATCCAGATGTTAATGGTGAAAAACAAGAGGGTGTTGGCCCTAATCAAGGTTCTATCAAAAACGGGGGGAGGAATAATTCAGCTCGTGCCTTTTTAGATACTGCTAAAAATAGAAAAAACTTGACCATATTTAAAAATACAAAAGTTAATAAAATTATTATTAAAGATAAAAAAGCAGTAGGAGTAAGTTTTGAAAAGTACAATCAAATCTCTGAAGTTAGTTGTAATAAAGAAATTATTGTCTCCTCTGGTACACTATCTTCACCTTGTATTTTGATGCGCTCAGGAATTGGTCCATCAGAACATCTCAAAAAAAATAATATTGAGGTTGTTGTTGACTTACCGGGAGTAGGAGAGAATCTCCAGGAGCATCCTGCATGTTGGATTAGTGGTGAAGTTAATACCAGCACATATAATGTAGAGACAAATCCTTACTATTTTGCAAAACATGGTCTTGATTGGCTTTTAAACGGTAAAGGTCCAGCATCCAGTCCTATTTCACAAGCTGTTGCTTTTTTTAGAACAAAACCAGAGACAGAAAGTAGACCAGATATTCAACTACATTTCATGCCCATGGGATGGGAAGTTGATGAAAAAGAGGGCTTGAGACTTTTAGACAAACCAGCCGTAACTATACAGAGTTATGTCTGTAGACCCAACAGCAGAGGTACTTTAAGACTTAATTCAAAAAATCACAATGACCCTCCGAAAATTTCAACTAACTTAATTGGAGACGACGATGATATGCAAAGATTAATATCAAGTCTAAAAACAGTCGTTAAAATTTTCAAATCGAAACATTTTTCTAAATATTTTAAAAACTTTATCAGACCAAATAAGATCTTTGAAAGTGATAGTGAAATCGAAGAATTTATAAGAAGATATGCGGAAGGTGCTTATCATTCTGTCGGAACTTGTAAAATGGGAATAGATGAAATGTCAGTAGTTGATAAAAATTTAAAAGTATACGGGATTGATGGTTTGAGGGTTGCAGATGCATCAATCATGCCAATTATCCCGAGTGGAAATACTAATGCACCATCAATGATGGTTGGAGAAAAAGCGTCTGATTTAATATTAAAAACATAGAAAGGATTATATATGGCAAATTACTATAACTTAAATCTAACAGACAAAACAGATACAAGTAAAATTATAGGGAAAATGAGAATAGGCGCAGATTGGAAAGATCCTAATGAAAGTTGGTTAGAAATTAAGAGCCCTGTTAATAGTGAGGTTATTGGTTTTACTCCAATCGGAAAGTCTGTCGATATTGATGAAGCTGTTAAACAATCAATTAATTCAAGAAAAATAATTGATAGTTTATCTATATGGGAGAGATCAAAGATATGTTTTCAAATATCAGATGTTATACTAAAAAATAAAGAGGAATTATCTAATCTATTATGTTTAGAACAAGGAAAACCTCTTTACAAAGAAGCAATAAGCGAAGTTGAAGCCGCAGCTTCATCTTTTAGAAATTGGGGAGAACAGGCAAAATGGCTGGAGACAAATTTCTTTCTCACACAAAATGCGAACAAGAGATGTTTTAGTATACTTCAACCTAGAGGTGTTTATGGTATAATAACACCTTGGAATTTTCCTTTTAATCTTCCTGTAACATTTTTGGCACCAGGTTTTCTAGCTGGTAATACTATGGTTTGGGTTCCTGCACCAACAACATCATTAATCTCAAAAAAGCTGATGGATTGTATCATTGAGGGAGGAATGCCAGATGGTATAATTAATATGGTTACAGGAATTGGTTCAGAAGTCGGAGAGGCTGTTGTTAAGCATCAAGGTGTAGATGCAGTATGTTTTGTAGGTAGTTCCTCAACAGGAGAAATAGTTGCGAAAAATGGTGCAGGAAAGCATCTAATATTAGAGTTGGGAGGTAATGGTCCTACAATTGTATTGAATGATGCTGATTTAGAAACAGCTGCAAAAAAAATTGCTATAGGTTGTTGCTTAAATGCTGGTCAAATTTGTACTGCTACTGAGAGGATCCTAGTTCAAAAAGATATAGAAAAAGATTTTACTAATTTAATTATTTCTGAAATGAAAAAATTTAAGTTAGGAAATTCTCTTGATAAAGATACAGTTCTTGGACCTATAAATAATTTTCCTGGAAAAGATAAAATAAATTTACACTTAAAAGATGCTATTGATTCAGGTGCAGAAATAGTTTTTGGAGGAAAATTTGACGAAACTCATGGTTCACCTTTATATTTTGAACCTACTGTCATAACTAATTTAAATAAGTCAAATTTATTAAATATAGATGAAACTTTTGGACCTGTTGCACCAATATTGAGCTTTGAAAATGATCACGACCTTTTTGATATAGTAAAAGCAAGTCCTTTCGGTCTATTTGGTTCTATTTTTACTAAAGATTTATCAAAAGCTTTCAAATATTCTGAAAAATTAAAATGTGGTAATGTTAATGTTAACGATATGAGTTGTTATTGGGAAACTCATATTCCTGCTGGTGGAGCTTCAGGAACTTCAAGCGGTTATGGTAGACAGGGGGGAAGACATACTATTCAAGAAATGTCAGATTTAAAAACAATTACTATGGACATAGAATGAAATTAAAAAATAAAAATGCAATTATTACTGGTGGTTCAAGAGGTATTGGAGGAGCTATTTCAAAATTATTTGCTGAAGAAGGTGCTAACATAACTTTTTGCCATCTAAATGATGACAATAATTCTGATGAAATGAAGAGCTATATTTTATCCTTAGGTAGAAAATGTTTAGCTTTAAATTTAGACATATCCTCAAGAGAAAATTGTAATTTATTAGTTAGTAAATCTATTGAACAAGTTGGCTCACCAGACATTTTAGTAAATAATGCTGGTATTATTTTTGCTAGACCTTTTGAAGAAGCTACTGAAGAAGAGTTTGATAAGACAATAAATGTTCACTTGAAATCTACTTTTTTCATAACACAAAATTGCTATAAGGAAATGTTGAAAAAAAAGTCAGGGAAAATTATAAATATATCATCTCAATTAGTATTCTCAGGTGGCCCAAATAGGACTGATTACTGTGCAGCTAAAGGAGGAATATTTGCATTTACACGAGCTTTATCACTTGAGGCGGTTAAGAATAATATTCATGTTAATAATATTGCACCTGGTGTGGCTGATACAGATTTGTTAATCGGAATAGACCAAAACGTTTTAGATGAAGCTAAAAGTATTATTCCGATGAAAAGATTTGCTAATCCAAAAGAAATAGCACCAACCGCATTGTTACTGGCTAGCGATGATGGAAGTTTTTATTGCGGAGCAACACTATCACCTAATGGTGGAGAGGTTATGGTCTAATTGAATGAAATAAAACTAACTAAAGATTTAGTTTCTATAGAGTCTCTAAATCCAGGTGGAAATGAAATCAAAATTTTCAATTATTTGAAGAAAATTTTAAAATCAAATAAGTTTAGATACAAAGAATACATATTAGAGAAAAACCATCCAAATTTAATAATTGACCTTTCTAAAACTAATTTTAATAAAACAGTTTTTTTTGTAGGGCATCTAGATACTGTTCCTTTTGGAAAAAAAAAGTGGAAATATGACCCAATTAAACCGGTAATTAAAAATAATAAAATCTTTGGTAGGGGTACAACTGATATGAAAGGTGGTGTTGCCTCTTTTATTTCAGCAGCAATTGAAATGAAGAAATTTAAATACACTAAGTGTAATTTAAAAGCAATTTTAGTATCAAAGGAGGAAACAGCATGTGAAGGCTCAAATTATCTAGCAAAATACCTTAAATATGAAAATGTATCTGCTATGGTAGTGGCAGAACCAACTGACAATATTCCTTTAGTTGGACACAAAGGTGTTATTTGGCTAAAACTTATTGTTGACGGTAAAACTGCTCATGGTTCTTCACCTCATCTAGGTAAAAATTCTATATATAAGTCACTAAAAATTATTGAAATTCTTAAAAAAATTAAATTTAGCGATAAACATCAATACCTTGGTAAACCTACATTAAATATTGGTAAATTTATGAGTGGACAGAATATAAATTCAGTACCAGATTTAGCAGAGATATATGTTGACATAAGAACTGTAGGAAAAAATAAATATTATTTAGAAAAAATTAAAAAATTATTAAAAAATAAATGTAGATATGAAATCATAGCGAACCAAGAGTATGTATATAATGATAAATGGATGGAAAAAAATAATTTAAATATTTTAAAAAAAATATCTAAATATAGAAAAATAGATTTTAAACCGTTAACTGCAAAATATTTTACTGATGGAGCTCCACTTCAAAAAGTTTATAAAAAACCCTTCACTGTTATAGTAGGACCTGGTACCACAAAGATGGCACACCAAACTGATGAATATTTAATTATTAGTGAATTAAAAAAATCTAAAGAGATGTTTAAAGATATCATCTCACATTATTGTTAATATATGGAGGCCCACCCCGGAATCGAACCGAGCTACAAGGATTTGCAGTCCTCTGCATAACCAATCTGCCAGCGGGCCTTAAAGCTTAGCATAACACTTTTATTGATATTTGTAATCGGGATTAGTGCCTGATGTGTATTCTATACCATCAATTACTACTTTTGGCCAAGTACCAATTCCAATAAGTTTGGGTCTCAACTCCAGATAATCTAAAATACCTTGTATCTTTTCAAAATCACTCATAAATTTTTTTAACTTTGGAAAGTTATCTAAAATTTTATCATCTAATAGCAATGCTAGTGAAACATGATGATAAACATTAAAATCACAATAAAATGCTCTTTCTCCTAAAAAAAAATTACCCTCATATTTACTTAGTAACCTTTCAAAATTTGTAAAAGCTTTGGGTAAAATTTCATCTAAAAGATTTTTTTTATTCTTTAAGTGCATTTCACCAACCCAAACATTTATTGTTGGATTTAAAGGAAAAAATAAATCGTGGGCAGACTCAAATATAGAGTCAGCATATGCTACCATTTCCTCATTATTGGGGATATTGTTTGTAAGTTTAGCTATATATCTTGAGATAGTATTGCTTTGCCATATTTCAATTTTCTCATCTATAACAAGCAAAGGTAATTTATGAAAAATCACCTCTTTTTTGACATCACCCCATGGTTTTTTAAAATAATCCCATGCCATTTCATATGAATATTCGATACCCGCAGTATGTAGCATCATCCTTGGAGCCTCACACAAAGCTCTAAGATTGAAATAGATTAACTGTAGTTTAGACATAAAGTTTATATTAATATTTTTATATTATAAATATTTGACATGAAAACTAAAAATTATTTATCTGAAGCACAAAATTTTCTGAAAAGAAATACACAAGTAAAATCATTCGATATTGTAATGCATGACTGTAATGGTGTAGGTCGTGGAAAAATAATTAGAAGAAATGAGTTATTAAATTTGTATAAGTCAGGAAGGCAATTTCCTCTTTCATTACTTGGAATGGATATTACTGGTGAGGATACACCTGAAACAGGATTGATTTTAGAGCAAGGTGATGGTGACATAAAAGCTTGGCCTATACCATCATCACTTAAGTTATTGCATAACAGCAAACCACCAAGAGGTGAGTTATTCATGAACATGTATGATATTGATGGAAAAAAATTGTTAACAGATCCAAGAAATATTTTGGAAAATAAAATTCAAGATTTTAAAAAAAAAGGAATTAATTTTTATGCAGCATTTGAACTGGAATTTTTTCTTGTTTCAAATGAATTGGATGAGTATGGAAAACTCAAACCAGCAAAATCTATACTTGGAAAAAGAGCATCAATTAAAAAGACAGATGTATATTCAGTAGATCATCTCCATGGTATGTTACCTTTAATTGATGATATTTATGAAGCTACAAAACTTGCAAAAATAGATGCTGAAACTATTATTTCAGAGTACGCACCCGGTCAATACGAATTAACATTAAAACATCAAAAATCGTTACTAAAAGCTGCTGATGATATTTTAAGGCTAAAAAGAATTATAAGAGCACAAGCAAGAAAACATGGAGTCACTGCATGCTTTATGGCAAAACCTATGGAAAATATTTCTGGTTCTGGAATGCATTTTCATATTTCATTATATGATCCAAAAGAAAAAAATATTTTTGCCGAAAGAAATAATGAAAAAATAAATAAAAATCTTAATTATGCACTTGGGGGTCTTTCAAAAACCATGGGTGAAAGTATGTTGATATTCGCACCAAATGCTAATAGTTGGAGGAGGTTTGTTTCAGGGTCTTATGCACCAACAAAGCCTAATTGGGGAATAGATAACAGATCAGTTGCTTTTCGAATACCAAGTAGTAATAAAAATAATAGAAGGATAGAACATAGAGTCTCTGGAGTTGATGCAAACCCATATTTAGTAGCCTTAACTATAATTTCAGCAATTGAATTAGGAATTCAAAATAAAATTTCTCCAGATAAACAAACAACCGGAAATGCTTATTTAAAGAAAAATAATCAAAAATACAAAATTCCTTCTGACTGGAATTCATCAATTATGCTATCTAAGAAATCCTCTTTTTTAAAACAAACCTTAGGCCCAGAATTACATAAGGCGTTTATAGCCATTAAGGAAATGGAATATCATAAATTTGCTAGTACTATATCAGAATTAGATATTGATTTATATTTAGATGCTATTTAACTTTATCTAGAAAATCATTAAGCTCTTTTTTTTCCATTTTAATAAGATGTTTATCTTCAGGGTATACACCACTATTAAATTCATCAACAAACATCTTAAAACCTTTTATTCTTAATTCTTGTAATTCTCTCTCTTTAATTTCTAAATCTACATATTTTTTTGCATGTCGAGGATAATGACCAACGTTTGTACCAAGTATATCATTACAAAATAAATATTGTGTATCACACACATCACCACAACCCATACCCATAGTTATCATTTTAGTATTCTTTGTTATAAATTCTGCAAGCTCAACTGGTACCACCTCAACTTCTACGCAAGCCGCTCCAGCATTTTCGAGATCTTTTACTTTTTGATATACTTTAAAAGCTTCGTTTGATGTTTTTCCTATAGCTCTGTAATTAGTCCATGTTGCAATATTTGGGACTAATCCAACGTGTGCAGTTACAGGTATTCCCTCTTTTGCCATAGCTTCAATAAAGTTAATAGAGTGTGAACAATAAATAGCATCTGCTCCCATTTCCATTATTTCAAAACTTTTTTTTATTGCCTCTTGAGGAGAACTCACCAACCCATGTTTAAGACCAACAGATAAAAATGCTGTTGGAGCAACTTTTCTTACATCCTTGAAATGATGATCGGGTTCACAGGAAATTATTTCAATTCCTGCTTTATAGGCAGCTTCTGCCTCTTTTGCTGTATCTATGTGAGTTTGAGGCCACTTCTTTTTACCTTTTTGACTCCATAAATCAAAAACGGTAGTTCTTTTAGCCATTGTTATTAGATGGAACGGCTACTTGTAATTCATATGAAGGGTTTTTTGCTTGTTTTAAAATAGTAGGGATGATTTCAGAGTATGCTCCCCATAAACCTTTTTTTGCAGGAGGCATCTGATCTTTAACTAATTGGTGCAGTTTAGGCAAATTATGCGATGGCACTGTAGGAAACATATGATGTTCAATATGATATTCCATCTGCCAATATAAAAAACTGAAGATCGGGTTTAAATGCATTGTCCTAGTACTATATCTATGATCTTTGATATTATCTTTAAGCCCAGTGTGTTGAGTTAATCCAAAAAGTCTTTTGAGTGTTATCCCATAAAAGTTTGGAAGTAAAAAATATAAAACCGGCAACCAAGACTGAAAAGCAATTGACATTAAAATTAATAATATCCAAATACCAACATGTAATCTTGAAGAGTTTATGCATTTTTGATGTTCTCTTTCAGGAATTACTTGTTTCATTACTTCTGTTTTTTTGCCTAAAGCATGAAGAATAGTCTCGTATTGAGTTGTTTTTTTAAAATTAATTATGTCAAAGAAAGGTATGAATAAACTGAAAAAGTAAAAAACATCAGTTGGTCTTCTAATTGCTATTTCAAAATCAAGAGGATCATCAAAGTAAGTATAACCATGATGACGAAAATGTGACCATCTCCATCTTACTGGTTCAAATCCATTCATATAACTTCCAATTTGATAAAAAAAGTTATTCCAATAGTTCGTTTTAAAAGCTGTTTTATGTCCTGTTTCGTGCCAAATAGGATCTGCGCAATTCCATATATTTCCATAAATTAAAAAAAATAATAAAGACCACCAAGTCCCCCATGTCATATAAGCTAAAACACCGAATACAATTAAAGACCCAAAGAAAATAAACATGTGTTTAAAACCTTGATAATCCGACTTCTTAAGAAGCTTTACAAATTCTTCTTTATCAACGTCACAATGATGCCATTTGTCTAAGTCAACTTTCATTTACACAAAAATACCATAAACTAAAAAAAAATAAATAAGGTCAGACAAATGATCCTATTGCACCAGCTATGGCAAGAATCAAGCCCAATCTAGACAAAGACCCAGAATTTTTAATATATTTTTGATTTGGGGATAGGCTTTTTCTAGCTGATACATATAAATGCATATTTATGAATATAGCTGTTATTAAAATTAAGCTAGCTCCAAATAATTTCATATGAAAAGCCCAACCTAAATTAAATGAGCCGTATATTGCCAATAGCAAAATTATTCCAGTAACCCACATTGTGATGATAGCCAATAAAGATAAAAATGCTAAAACCTTAAAACCTTTAGCCAAATGAGGCTCAGGAACTTTACCTTCTTTTTTATATATAGATTGTATAACAGCACTACCAATACCACCTCCTCCAGCAATAAACAGAGATATAAGATGAAGAAACTTACAAATGTATATAATCATACAAAAAAAATATCATAATTTAATATTTATGAGTTAATATATTTTTAAAAGTTGATTAAAAAAAAGATTGTCACGATAGTCGGTGCTGGCGTCATTGGCGCTGGATGGGCTGCTAGAATGCTAGCATGTGGTCTAATAGTTAATGCTTATGACCCAAGTGTTAAGGCAAGAAAGCAACTGTTATCAAATACCAAAACAGC
>CABYUJ010000017.1:0-13884 GCA_902522155.1 uncultured Alphaproteobacteria bacterium
TATCTTAGGCGTTCTTAGAGAATATCAATTAGAGCAGAATAAATTAGAACAAGAAAAAACTAATCAAAAAAATATCTCAAGTATAAAAAATTTAAATCTTGCATATCATCCTATGTACTTAGGTGACTCAAATTCTGCAAAAGTCATTTATGAATTTGTTGATTATAATTGTGGTTATTGTCAAAAATTCCATCAAGAATTAATAAATGTCTTGAACGATAATTCATTAAAACTTGTTATAATACAGATGCCAATTTTAGGGAATTTTTCAGAGGAATTGACTAAGTTGGCATTAGCTTCCTCCTTGCAAGGTCGATTTAAGATTGTCCATAATTATTTATACTCTACTGAGAGAAAATCAAAAATGGAGGATATTTTGGCTGACTTATTTCTAAAAGGCGTTGATCTTGACATATTAAAGAATGATTTGGACTCGCAAGAGGTATCAGACTTTCTATCTATTCATAGAAGTTACGCTGATGAATTTAAATTTACTGGAACACCTGCAACTATAATTGGAAATCAAATAATTCCAGGCTTTATCGATGCAGATAAAATTACTGAGATTTTGGAAAAAGAATTTTCCTGAGCTCAATGAAAATCAGTAATTTTTCAAAGATTTCTTCAAATATTTTTGGATCTCGTGTAACCGGATTTATTAGAGACATACTTTTTGCAAATTATTTAGGTGCCAATTTGATGTCAGATGCATTCCTTTTTGCTTATAGATTACCAAATTTATTTAGAAGAATTTTTGCTGAGGGCTCAATGAATAGTGTGTTTATTCCTTTGTATGTAAACCAAGAAAAAACGAATTCAAAATCAGCAAATGATTTTATATGGATAGTTTTCAACTTTTTTTTTGTAATTACTTTATTTTTTTCTTTTTTAATATTTTTTTTTACTGAGCAAGTTATATCAATCTTAGCGCCAGGATTTTTATTAAATAAAAGTCAATTTTTATTAGCAAATCAGTTATTGATTATAACTTTTCCTTTTTTGATATTTGTGACTCTGTCATCAGTGTTGAGTTCAGTTTTGAATGTGAGAGGTAAATTTTTTTTACCTTCTTTCTTATCAGTAATTCTAAACATTTTTATGATTGTAACTTTGGTGTCATTTAAGTCTAACTCTCATTTTCCACTCGCTTGGTCAATGATAATAGCTGGTTTCACTCAATTGATTCTTTTATTTATCAATTTAGGCACAATAAAAATATTTTGGGGTATTGGTTTAAAGAGTATCAAAGTCTTGTCTAGAGAGCTTAAAAAATTCTTTGGAAGATTTCTGTATTCTTTACTGGGTTCTGGTATTGTTCAATTAAATATTTTTATCTCAATGTTATTTGCTTCTTTAGTGGGTGGGGGCGCTATTAGCCAAATTTACTACGCTGATAGAATTATCGACTTACCATTTGCTCTTATTGCAGTTGCTATGTCATTTACACTTTTGCCTTATTTGAGCAAAAATATCTCAGATGAGAGTAAAAATTCTAAAGCTTTCAACGAAACAGTAATATTTTGCTTTCTTTTTGCTATCCCAAGCGCATTCGGTATTTTTATTCTGAGTGAAGATATTATAAGAGTATTATTTGGTAGGGGTGAATTTAATAATGAGGATGTGCTAATTACATCTAAGATTTTATTTGTCTACTCTTTTTCATTGCCAGGATATATGCTCGCTCGAATTTTTAATCAAGTCTTTTACTCTTATGAAAAAGTTGAGTATCCCGTTAAAGCGGCAGTCCCAACATTTATATGTAATTTTATTTTATGTTTTCTTCTTTATAGGCCTTTGGGTGTTTTGGGTTTAGCAATATCAGGTGCTGTGAGTATATGGTTAAATTTATTTATTCAAATTTTTTACTTAAGAAAAAATTTTAGAAGTTTTTATGAAAAATTATTAATTTTTGATTTTAAAAAACTGTTAAAGATTTTATTTAGTGCAATTATTATGGTGATTTCAATATTAATACAAAAAAAAATTCTAGATTTGAACATTTACGTAGATTTATTCATTCAAATACTTATTGGTTTGATAATATATTTTTTGATTTTAAATTGGCTTAAATTAAACGAAATAAAACTAGTATTTCAATTAAATAAATTTAATTAGGAATTTTATTTACTAATTTTTAATTTAATTTAAAAATATGAATCCCTATTTTATGGGCGTGTAGCTCAGTTGGTTAGAGTACTTGCTCGACACGCAAGGGGTCACAGGTTCGAATCCTGTCACGCCCACCATTTACTTTTTAACTTGATGATGTATGATTAATTTTAATGAAAAAATATTTATTAAGCTTAATAATTTTTGTCCTTTCATCAAATATAACAATTAGTGCAAATAGTTATTCTATCTTTGGAGGCACCTATGATTACGATGATGATAATACAACGAATTTATTTGGTATAAATTATCATATATCTAATAGTGAAATAGATTTGATTAATATTTTAACCATTAACCCAGTTATTGGTGGTTTCATTACAGCTAAGAGCGCATCTATGTTTTATGGCGGGTTTGAAACAAATATTGGAGCAGACTCAATTTATTTGAACCTCTCTTCGTCAGCTGGTATTTACAGTAATGGGGATGGTAAAGACTTAGGTAATGCACTCCAATTTAAATCTGAAGTAAATTTATTTTATAGCATATCTAAAGAATCCAGTTTTGGTATAGGATCTCATCACATTTCTAATGCAGGCTTAAATTCAGTAAATCCAGGTACAAATAATTATTACTTGATATACAATAGAAATTTTTAAAACTTTCAATAATTATCCAATTGTTAATTTGCAAAATTCGTTTATTTTTAGCTTAATGACTAAAAACTTTTTAGCTTATTTACTATTCTCAATCTTAATTGTAATAATACTTGTAATTGGATATGAAGAAATTAGATATTATTTTGATGCCAATCCTTACATAAATGGAATAATTCTTCTAACACTTATAATCGGCTTCCTTCTGTGCTCCTATAAGATATTCACTTTAAGCTCTGAGTTTAGATTCATGAATTCTGTTGCATTTGGAAAATTAAAACTAAACGACTCATCTTTAAACAACTATCCAATAACAAAATCTATTGCAAATAATCTAGGTATAACAACCACTAACAAAAGTATAACTAAAACGCTTGATGAGATACTAGATGATCTTTTATCCACTATTGAAAGTGGAAGTGACATATCAAAATATCTTATCAACTTAGCTATATTCTTAGGGCTTATAGGAACTTTTTATGGATTACTTTTAACAATAGGGAGTGTTTCGAATGTCATTGATAGTCTGTCAATTGAAGAACAAGACTTTGGTGCATTTTTTAATAATTTAAAAGATGGATTAAAATCACCTTTATCTGGAATGACAATTGCTTTTAGCTCATCATTGTTTGGTTTAGTGACTTCCTTGATTTTAGGACTTTATGAAATTATCACTAGAGGCATTAAGCAGAATTACTATGAATTCTGTGAAAATCAAATTCGACTTTTTTATAGATCAAGCCTGAATACAAATAAATTTAATCAGAATTCCGATAGCACCAACTTATCTCAAAATATTGTTTCTAAGCTTGATGATTTAGTTAATGGTATTAAAAATTCTAATGACGATTTAAGGAAAGAAGTTATTACAGAACTTAAGTCTGTAAGTAGGTCTATCAAAGACTTAGACAAAAAGTGAGCTATCTCTCTAAAACTCATAGTTCAGATAATGAAAATATAATTTGGCCTGGATTTGTAGATGTATTGGCATCTACATTGATGGTTATAATTTTTATAGTCTTACTATTCACTGTTGCTCAAGTTTATTTGGGAGATCTTGTAGTAGGAAAAAATGAACAAATACAAAGTTTAGAAAAGACAATTGATATACAAGACGAAACTATTGTAGAACAAGATGTAACACTTACAGATAAAGAGATTGAATTAATTGATAGACAAAATTTAATTGAAAAACTTGATGAAGAGATATCAATTAAACAATCTCAAATTTTAGCTCAAGATACAATTATTCAAGACCAAGCACTTGATATAGATAAACTAAATACAATAATTGCTAAAATTACTGATGAGTTATCTTTATCTTTGTCTGACAAAGAAACTCTTCAGCAAAACCTTTCTGAATTAAAAAAACAACAAGAAATATTAAAATCAGATTTAATAAAACTTGGTGGAGAAAACAGTGAGCTAGTTGGACAAATTGGAGAGTCACAAAATAGAATTGAAAACCTTTTAGAATCATTAAGTTCCTCAGAGAATATAAATCAAGAACTGCAAAACAAATTATCTACTTTAGAGGAGGAGTCAGCAATACAATCAAGTGATTTAAATGAGGCTTTAAATTTGATATCAAATTTAGCCTTGGATATTGAGATACTAAGTAATGAAATTAATCTCTTAAATAACTTACTGGAGTCTAAAGAGGCTGAGATTGCTCAAAATGAGATAGAACTTGGGGAGTTAGGAGATAGATTAAATAGAGTACTTACAAGTGAATTGTTCAAACTACAAAAGTACAAATCAGAATTTTTTGGCAAGTTATCTGAAGCCTTAGCTAATAGAGACGATATCCAAATTAAAGGGGATAGATTTATTTTTCAATCTGAGATCTTATTTGAATCTGGAAGTGCAAATATTCAAGAAGAAGGAAGGATTGCTCTATCTCTTATTACTAAAACAATTATAGAAGTTGCAGACTCAATACCATCTGATTTAAATTGGATTTTACAAATAGATGGTCATACTGATAAAATACCTATTTCAACTTCTCAATTTCCATCAAATTGGGAACTATCTCATGCTAGAGCACTTGAGGTTGTAAAATTTCTTATTCAACAAGGTATCCCTGCCAACAAATTATCAGCAAACGGTTATGGTGAATATCAGCCAATTAACTTAGGAGATAGCAGAGAAGATCTCAAAGAAAATCGAAGAATTGAATTAAAAATTACTCAAAAGTAGATTTATTCAATCCACATTTTGATAATTTTATCTGGGTCATCTACCAGACCATTTTTTATAGGATCACCTTTTTTGATTTTATCAACAAATTCCATTCCTTCGATTACTTCACCCCAAACAGTATATTGCCCGTCTAAATGCGGGGTATCACCGAAACAAATAAAAAATTGACTATCAGCACTATTTGGATCTTGTGCACGTGCCATACTTAAAGTTCCTCTTTTATGCTTCATGTCATTAAATTCTGCTTCAATATTATTACCAGAACCGCCTGTACCAGCTCTTCTTAAATCATAATTATCTGAATTTGAATTTCCAAACTGAACATCTCCAGTTTGGGCCATAAAACCATCTATTACTCTGTGAAAAACTACCCCATCATAACTGCCTTTGGCAACTAGATCAGTTATTTGTTTGACATGTTTTGGAGCCTTATCTTCAAAGGTCTTTATTTTGACGATTCCGTCTTTAAGTTGTAAATTGATAACATCCTCCTTAGAATATAAATTGCTAGAAAATAGTAAAAATGAAATTGAAAATAGTAATTTTATCAAACTCATTTGTTGAAACTAACATAGTTTGTAGTCAATAAAATTTATTTATTTGATAATTCTGTCGCTATTGATTTTATTTTTTTTCTGAGCGAATTAAGGCCATTTGATCTTGATTGACCGAGATGATTAGAAAGGCCTATTTCTTCAAAAAAAGATAAGGGGTTATTTATTATAGTTTCAGGAGTTTCTTCATTATAGGCAAAATAAACTAAATAAAATAAACCTTTTACAATTACAGAGTCACTTGAACCACAAAGGTTAATTTTTCCATCAATAAATTTTGGCACCATCCATAGATTTGATGTACATCCTTGAACACGATATTCCTCAGTTTTATAGTTATCTTCAAGATCCGGGAGTTTTTTTCCTAAATCTATAAGGTATTGATATTTATCTTCCCAATTATCAAAAAATGAGAAATCTTCTTTAATTTTGTTGATTTTTTCATGAATTAACATAGATTTTTGCCTTATTATTTATAACTAATAAACTAAATTATGAAAATTAAAAGTTCTCTTAAAACAGCTAAAACCAGAGATAAAAATAATCAACTGGTTAGAAGAAAGGGTAGGCTATATGTAATCAATAAAACCAACCCAAGAATGAAAGCCAGACAAGGCTAAAATCAATCTAGATACTTCTCAACCTCCAACGCTGCCATACACCCCATACCTGCAGCGGTAACAGCTTGTCTATAAATCTTATCTTTAACATCCCCAGCAGCAAATACTCCTTCAATCGAGGTTTTTGTACTATCTGGATCTGTAATAATGTATCCACCATCATCCATTTTTAGTTGACCTTTAAATAATTGTGTAGCTGGATCATGACCTATCGCAATAAATACACCATCTATTTTGAGATTTGAAATTTTATTATCTAGTTTATTCAACAAGTCTATTGATTCTAAATCATCATTACCATTAAATTTAGTTACTTCACTATTCCAAATAAAATCTATTTTAGAATTTTGTTTTAATCGATCTTGTAATATTTTTTCAGCTCTTAGTTTATCTCTTCTGTGAACAAGATAAACTTTTGTAGCAAACTTAGTTAAAAATAACGCTTCCTCAGCTGCACTATTTCCACCACCAATTACAGCAACCTCTTTATCCTTAAAGAAAAAACCATCACAAGTTGCGCAGGCAGATAGTCCATGACCTTGAAATTTAGCCTCATTTTCTAAACCAAGCCATCTTGCTTGTGCTCCTGTACTAATTATCACAGTTTTGGTATTTAGAGTTGTGCCATTATCTAAATTTAATTTTTTAATTTTTTCGTTTAAAAAAACTTCTGTTACTTGTGAATTAATTATTTCAGTACCAACATGTGCAGCTTGCTTTTGCATTTGTTCCATTAACCAGGGACCTTGAATAGGATCTTCGTAACCCGGATAATTTTCTACATCAGTGGTTATGGTGAGTTGACCTCCAGGCTGAAAACCACTAACTAAAATAGGCTTTAAATTAGCCCTAGCAGCATATATTGCAGCAGTATATCCAGCAGGTCCTGAACCTATGATAATAACATTATTAATATCAGCCATCTATTGGCCAGCTAGTGGGGAAGGTTACATAATTTATCTGCATGCATCTTCTCTCAACTTTAATTTCTTTTTTTTCAAGTCCGTGCCAAGTATTATTTCCTGATGCAAAAAAATAACCTGTATTATGTTTGTATGGTACTGTTTTAACAAGATTCATATCAGTATCATAAAAATCTGTTCCAAGTTTTTCTGATTCATGGTATGTGTTAATAAATAACATCATTGTCATAAGTTTCTCTTTGATATCCAAATGTGGTTTTAGCCAAAAACCTTTACGATCTGAAATGTACTCAATTCTGATAAAACTATTTGATAAGTTTTTTTTGATTTTCTCTTGTATTGACTCAATAACATCCTTATCCCTCAAGTCATCAATTAAACTCATTCCATTTGATAAGTTTTTTGAATTATCGCTTTCTAAAAAAACTCTAAGTTTGCCATCTATCCCATCTCCACCTGCATCAGCTGCTCTTGTTCCGTCAAAAGACCGAGGTGCATCAGATATATCAATACCATTTAGTTCCTTTATGAGCCCTTCTGTAAAAGGAGAGTCTAGCTCCCAATGGGGGAAGGGGTCTGAGTATGTTGTACAACGATTTAATATTGATTCCTTAAGCATTACTAGATCTGAACCTTAAATTAGATTGTATCTTATTCAAGATCTTAGTTTTAAGAGCTTTGTTATACTCTTCAATAGAGATTTCATAAGGTTTTAAATTTTGATTATAAAATTGTGCGAAATTAACCTCTGTAATTTTATCAAAAAACTTAAGATATTTTTTTGGGCAAAATTTTTCTTCAAACTTAAACAAAAAAGTACCAGCTTCAGAAGATATAGCTTCAGATATCATGGATATTGAGTCCCAAGTTACAACTTGTAAATTACCCTCCGATAGAAGCTCACCATACTTTCTTGGATTAAATAAATCACTGTGGGTAATAACATTCTCATTATCAATTTTAAATAATTTATCTATGAGCTCTCTTGGTGTTCTTCGTGATGGTATAACATTGACTTTAAAATCATTACTTAAAAATTTTATTTCATTTAGAATTTTTTCTTGTGTTTGCTTATGAAATTTAAAATATTTGTTTGGTCCGCCAATAATAAAATTTATATTATTTTTAGCTCTAATATTTTTTTTGAATTTTATATTATGTATTGCTAATAAAGTTGAAATACAATTATCAAATTTTAAATTATCATGTTCCGGGCAAACAATAAGATCAAAAAACTTGTAATTTATTTTAGGGTCTTGTATATGAATATTAAAAATTAAATCCTTATATTTTCTTTTTAAATATACAGATGCTTTCACGCTTTTTTTACCACAACTAATAAGAATTGTATTTTTTTCAATCTTCAATGAAGATAGATTTTCATAGGCAAACCTACTTGAAGGTATCAACTCAATAGGTAAACTTTTAAAAAAAGATTTAAGTTTTAAATCAAAATTTTCATAAGAGTCAGATATTAAACTTGCTAATCCTTCTATTTGACTTCTCATCCCAGCAGCACCTTCACTGATGGTTATTACTTTGTAGTTGTTCAAATTTTATTATTTAAATTTTACTGACTTAATTTCGTATGAAGTTATACCTTTTGGTGTTGATACCTCTATGTAATCGCCCTTCTTTTTTCCAATCAAAGCTCTTGCGATAGGGCTTGTTACAGATATTTTTTTCTGTTCAATGTCAGCTTCCACTTCTCCAACTAATTGATATTTTGACTCTTTTTCATTATCTAAGTTTATAATTGAGACAGTTGCTCCAAATTTCACAACAGTTCCTGATAATTTCGATACATCTATTAGCTCTGCTTGTGCAATAATACTTTCTATTTCAGCTACTCTACCTTCAATGAAACTTTGTTTTTCTCTAGCTGCATGATACTCAGCATTTTCAGAAAGGTCGCCATTACTTCTTGCATCAGCTATGGCTTTAATAATAATTGGCCTTTCAACTGTCTTTAAATGTTTAAGTTCATCAAGGAGTTTTTTTTGCCCCTCTTCTGTCATTGGTATCTTTTCCATTTTTCAATTTTAATTAAGTTGTAAAAAATATTGAATTTTAAGAGTTATTACAAATGAATTCTTATACTAGAAAGAATGATGAATTTGTATAGGTTTTACGGAAATAGGCTTATTTTTCAATATAATTAGTGATTTAATAAGAATTTCTGCACTTCTAAGATTAGTATAGTAGGGAATATTAAGATCTACTGATGTTCTTCTTATGGTAAAACTATCTATAATTGCTTGTTTTTTCTCTGTAGTATTTATAACTAAATCAATCTTATTTTGCTTAATATACTCTACCACATGTGGTGAACCTTCAGCAACTTTATTAACCAAATTTGAAGAAATACCCTCTTTTGATAAAAAGTCGTGAGTTCCTTTTGTTGTAAATAAATTATAACCATTCTCTCTAAAAGATTTAGCTATCTCAGATATACTTTGCTTATCCTCATTTTTTACTGAGATGAATATATTTTTTAAATCATTAAGTTTCTGTCCTGCACCAATTTGACTTTTGAAATAAGCTAAATAAAAATCTTCATCTATACCCATAACCTCACCAGTGCTTTTCATCTCTGGGCCAAGTATTACATCAGTATTTGGGAATTTATTGAATGGAAATACAGCCTCCTTGATTGCAAAGTAAGGTAAAGTGCTATTATCAAAATTCTGATACTCTTCAGTTAGAGTTTTACCTACGATTAATTCAGCTGCAATTTTAATGAATGGTATTCCTATTGCTTTAGCCAGAAAAGGAATTGTTCTACTAGCTCTAGGGTTTGCTTCAAGTATAAAAATTTCATCATCTTTGATAGCATATTGAATATTCATTAAACCAAGTATCTTTAATTCATTCACAAGAGAGATGCTAAATTTTTTTATATCTGATATAATCTTGTTATTAAGAGAAAAAGGGGGGATGCTACAAGCACTATCACCTGAGTGAATACCAGCCTCTTCAATATGTTCCATAATTCCAGCTATCATGGTATTACCCTGATTATCTCTTAAAACATCAACATCTACCTCTTTTGCATTTTGAAGAAACTCATCGATTAGAATTACATTATTTTCTAGTGCCCAATAGTTTTGATCAATATAATCTTGTACATCATCTATATTAGCCATTTTTTCCATCATTCTTCCTCCCAGTACATATGAGGGCCTTAACAAAATAGGAAACTTAAGCTTAGAGGATTTAGTAACAAGTTCTTTTGTTCCTAAAGAGATATCACTCTTTGGTTGTTTTAAACCTACCTTTTGAATTAATTTTTGAAATCTTTCTCTGTCTTCAGATATGTCTATCGCTTCGAAAGATGTGCCTAATATCTTATATCCATATTCTTTGAGTTTATTAGCTATTCTCAAAGGTGTCTGCCCACCAAATTGGACAATAACACCCTCAACAACACCTTTCTCGTTTTCTTTATCAATTATATTTTTAACATATTCAAAGTCCAAAGGCTCAAAATAAAGTTTATCTGAGGTATCATAATCAGTTGAGACTGTCTCAGGATTACAATTTATCATAATTGTTTCATAACCAAGTTTCTGAAAAGATTTTACAGCTTGCACACAACAATAATCAAATTCTATACCTTGACCTATTCTATTAGGACCAGAGCCAAGAATAATTATCTTTTTCTTATCCACTGGTCTAGACTCACAACTAAACTCATTTGTTTCAGATATAAATGTTGAATAAAGATAGGCAGTAGAAGAGTCAAATTCGTTTCCACATGTATCTACTCTTTTAAATACTGTTTTAAAGTTATTTTTTTTCTGAAGATCATAAATTTCATTTATATTAATTTTTGTTAAATTGCTTATATGGTGATTGGAAAATCCAGTTTTTTTGGCAGAAATAAATAAATTTTTTTCTAAAGTTTTACCGGCCTTTACTAACTGTTGCTCAATTTTAATAATCTCATTAATTTCTCTTAAAAAGAATAGATCTATATGCGTTAATCCACTTATTTCAGTTAAAGGTATTTTTCGTCTTATAGCTTCTGCAACTATTAATAATCTATCAGGTCTTTGCTTTATAAGTAAATTTTTTAAATTTTCATCTTTTATATTTAATAATTCATGACTTATATCCAAACCAAAGTTATCTGACTCTATTGAGTAGAATGCTTTTAAAAGAGACTCTTTAAAAGTTCTACCAATAGACATAATTTCACCAACAGATTTCATAGCAGTGTTTAACTCACTTGGAGTCCCTTGGAATTTTTCAAAATTAAATTTTGGAATTTTGGTTACAATATAGTCAATAACAGGTTCAAAACTTGCTGGAGTAACTTTGGTTATATCATTATCTAATTCATCTAAAGTGTAACCGACTGCTAATAGAGCTGCAATTTTAGCTATAGGGAAACCCGTAGCTTTAGATGCTAATGCAGATGATCTACTTACTCGAGGGTTCATTTCAATAATCAAAATCCTTCCATTTTTTGGATTTACTGCAAATTGAACATTTGATCCACCAGTCTCTACGCCTATTTTTCTTAGGATGGCGATACTTTGATTTCTTAATTTTTGATATTCTTTATCTGTTAGTGTAAGTGCTGGAGCTATTGTAATACTATCCCCTGTATGTATTCCCATGGGATCTAAATTTTCTATTGAGCAAACTATAATCGAGTTATCTAAATTATCTCTAACTACTTCAAATTCAAATTCTTTCCACCCAATTAATGACTCCTCAACCAGTGTTTTTGACACAGGACTTAAATCGATAGCATTTTTAACTTTAGAGATAAATTCTTCTTTGTCGTAAACAATTCCCCCACCGGTACCTCCTAAAGTGTAAAATGGTCTTAAAATTAATGGAAAACTGACTTCATTGACTATTTTATTAAGATCAGACTTGTCATCAACTATTATACTAAATGGTGTCTCGAGTCCAATTTCAGACATTGCTTCGGCAAATAACTTTCTATCTTCGGCTACATCGATAGACTTTGGACTAGCACCTAAAATTTTAATTGAACTATTTTTGAAATAATTCTCTTTGTTCAATTCCCTGATAATATTTAGAGCTGTTTGACCTCCCATTGTTGGTAAAATTGCATCGGGTTTCTCTTTATCAATTATTTTTTTTACAATTTCTTTATCAATAGGTTCAATATAAGTTTTATCTGCAAACTCAGGATCTGTCATTATAGTTGCTGGATTAGAGTTAATCAAAACAACCTCATAACCCTCTTTTTTAAGTGCCTTACATGCTTGACTACCAGAGTAATCAAATTCACATGCTTGACCTATAATGATAGGACCTGAGCCAATAACCAATATTTTAGATATATCTTTTCTAGCCGGCATTCTTTTCCATCATTTTTATAAATTCATCAAAAAGATATCTGCTGTCATGTGGTCCAGGGCTAGACTCCGGATGATATTGAACAGAAAATAAAGGTTGATCATTTGCTTTCATTCCATCAATAGTTTTATCAAATAATGATTTATGTGTTATCTGAAGATTAGAGGGAAAATTTTTGTCTAAAACTACAAATCCATGATTTTGAGATGTGATCTCAACTTTATTTGTTTCCAAGTTTTTTACTGGATGATTACCGCCTCGATGGCCTTTTTCCATTCGAGCAGTAAAGGCATTAAATGCTAAACTCAATATTTGATGACCCAGACATATACCAAAAGTAGGTATTTTTTTGTTCAGCAATTTGATTAATTCAGATTTTATATTTTCAAAAACTTTTTTAGGGTCACCTGGGCCGTTGCTTAAAAAAAAACCATCAAAATTTCTATTAATAATATCATCAGCATTAAAATTCATATCAAATTCTTCTATCTTACAATTTCTAGAGTAGAAGTTTTTCTTAATATTGTCTTTTGCTCCAAAATTTAAAAAAGCTATTGAGTACTTTTTTTTACCTATCTCTTGTTTTTCTATCTTCAGTTCTGATGTAAAATCTTTAATTACATCATTCTCTTCAAGAGAGAGACTTTTATCTATTTGTTTACAAATTTCATCTATACCTTTGCTTTCAAAATATTTCTCGGAACATAACATTATATTTTTTGGTCCAGAATTTCTTACAATCTTAGTTAATGCCCTTGTATCCAAATCAAAAAAAGCACAAGAATTATGACTAATAATCCAATTTGAAAAATTTGTCTGCGCTCTCCAATTTGAACTTAATTCAAATAATTCATTACATATTAAGCCAGATGCATGTATTTTCCACGACTCGTAATCTTCATTATTACATCCAACAATACCAATTAAAGGAAAGGTAAAATTAATAAACTGAGATTTATATGAGGGATCTGTTAAAATCTCCTGATACCCCGTCATACTAGTGTTGAAGCAGATTTCAGCAATCTTGAATTGATCTTTTGATAGAAACTTACCTTTGAAAATATATTTTTTGTTATAAATTAAATAACCGTTTTGATAATTAATTTTAGTTTTATTATCTAATACGGCCATATTAAATCATGTGTATTAGTATATTATATGAGAGGAAATTCAAATGAGTTTGGCAAAAAAAATCTCTGATGACGTTAAAAGTGCTTTAAAAGGTGGAGATAGGAAAAAACTTTCAATAGCAAGGTATGTCTTTTCCGAGTTAAAAAATTTTCTAATTAAAGAGAATCTAGAGAGAGACGTGCTTAAATTATCTGATGAAAATATAATAAAAATTGTTAAGACCCAACTTAAGCAAAAAAAAGAATCTTTAGATTTCGCATCAAAAGCTAAAGATCATACAAGAATAAAGGACATAGAATTTGATATCAATTACCTTAATGATTTTCTACCAACTATGATGGATGAGAAG
>CABYUJ010000018.1:0-13240 GCA_902522155.1 uncultured Alphaproteobacteria bacterium
GACTTTGGAATAGGTTTCTATACAAAATACGGTGATGGAGGAGTTGATATTTCTCCAATCGCAGATTGTCTCAAAACAGAAGTATGGGATATGGGTAAGGAATTAAATATAAACCAAGACATAATAGATGCAGCCCCAACAGATGGTTTATGGACTGATGGAAGATCTGATGAAGATCAAGTTGGTTTAAGTTACTCTGAAATTGAAGAGGCAATGCTTAATGAGGAATCATCAAATAGACAAAAGTATCTTGAGATTAGAAAAAATAATATTCATAAAATGAACCCTATCCCTGTTTGTATTTTACCAAAATAGACTTTTTAAAACTTATACTCTTGAACCGTTCGTGTTATCAAAAAGGTGCACTAATGTATTAGATATATCAAATTTAAATGTATCTCCTGCATTTAGATTTATTTTGGAGGATAATTTACAACTAAACTCTTGATCACCAATTTTTGAATAAATGATCATATCTGAACCTAAATATTCCACTAGGTTTGCTACACAAGTATGCTGTCCATTATCTGAAATTAGGATATCGTCTGGCCTTATACCTAAACTAGCATCATCGATGTTTGCAGAATTATTAAGGTTAATTCTCATATCAGCTATATGAGCTATGCCATTTTCGATTTTGCAATTAAATAAATTCATCTGTGGGGATCCTATAAATTCAGCAACAAATTTAGTGTTTGGTTTAGAATATATCTCTTTAGGTGTGCCAACTTGTTCAACAACACCATTGTTAATTACTACTATCCTGTCTCCTAGTGTCATCGCCTCTGTTTGATCATGAGTAACAAAAATACTTGTTACGCCCATTTGTCTTTGAAGACGTTTGATTTCCAAACGCATTTGATTTCTTAATTTTGCATCTAGGTTAGATAGTGGTTCATCAAATAAAAATATTTTTGGATTTCTAACTATGGCTCTTCCCATTGCAACTCGTTGTCTTTGACCTCCTGAAAGCATACTTGGTTTTCTTGTGAGTAATTGATCTATTTCCAGGAGTTTAGCAACATCATTAACTTTGTTATTGATCTCTTCTTTAGATATTCCTCTATTTTTAAGACCATAAGCCATGTTATTAAATACTGACATGTGAGGATAAAGTGCATAATTTTGAAAAACCATTGCTACATCTCTTTCAGACGGATCAATATTATTAATAACATTACCATCTAGCGATATTTCCCCATTTGTAATATCCTCTAATCCGGCTATCATTCTTAATAAAGTTGATTTACCACATCCACTAGGACCAACAAATACAACAAATTCTCCATTATCAATATTTAAAGAAGTCTCATTAACAGCTTTAGTACCATTGGGATATATTTTAGTAATATTTTGTAATTCTAAAAAACTCATTTTTATTTTTCTGTTTGAATTAATCCTTTGATAAACCATCTTTGAAGAATTACAACAACTAACACAGGTGGAAGCATTGACAATATAATATAGGCAAATCTCTCACCTGTTCTAGGTAAAGCAACACCCTCATAATTTTCTGTAAAAATAATCTTCATTCCCATCACTACTGTCCAATATTTTTCGTCAGTAGTCATTATTAAAGGCCATAAATATTGGCTATATCCATAGACAAACATGAAAATAAACATAGCCGCTAACATTGTTTTTGATAGTGGCAATAAGAAGTCAATAAAAAATCTCCAACTATTTGCACCATCTAATTTTGCAGACTCTAACAATTCATCAGGGATTGTTTTATAAAATTGTCTAAAGAAAAATGTTGCAGTAGCAGAAGCAACTAGTGGGAGTATAAGTCCCGTATATGTATTTGTTAGACCAAGATCAGATACAATTTTATAACTTGGAAAGATTCTTACTTCTAGTGGAACTAAAAGAGTAATAAAGATTAACCAAAATATTGGAACAGCTAATTTAAATCTAAAATAAACTAATGCGTAAGCTGACATAGCTGAGATGACAACTTTCAATGTTGCGATACCAAGAGCCATAATAAAACTATTTACAAACATTCTTGCTGCAGTAACTTCCTCAGACCAACCACCTTTTTCATTCAAAACTTCATTGTAATTTTGAGAAAAACTCTCACCTAAAAAAAATTTCATTCCCTCAGTCATTATTGAAACATTATCATGAGTTGAAGTGGCAAAAGAAAACCAAATTGGTAATACCATTAATAAAACGCCAAGTATGAGAATAATGTGTGTTAGTATTTCTAATGGTTTGAACTTCATTTATTTTGAAATATTCCTTGAATAAATAATTTTTGTAGAAAAATAATTATAATTACTGGTGGGATCATTGACATAATTACAAAAGCAAAGCGGTCAGAAATAGATCCGTACATTGTCTTAAGACCCATTACAACAGTCCAATATTGCTCACTAGTAGTCATTATTAATGGCCAAAGATATTGATTATAGCCAAATACGAACATAAATATAAAAACAGCAGCAATCATCGTTTTAGATAAAGGAATTAAAAAATCTATAAAAAATCTCCAACTATTAGTTCCATCTAATTTAGCCGCTTCTAATAATTCATCAGGAATTGATTTATAAAATTGTCTAAAAAAGAAGGTTGCTATTGCAGAGGCAGAGATGGGTAGAATTAAACCAGTAAATGTATTTACAAGATTTAATTTTGACATAACTATGTATGAGGGCATTATTCTAAGCTCCAAAGGAACTAATAAAGTAATAAAAATTAACCAAAATATAAAAGTCGCATATTTGACTTTAAAATAAACTAAACCGTATGCGGCCATAAGTGATGTTATTACAGATAAAGTTGCTATACCTGTTGCCATAACAAAACTATTTAAAAACATTTTAAGAGCTGTTATTTCATTAAAAAAACCAGATTGTTTAAATAAAACCCTAGAATAATTATCAATAAAATTATCTCCTAAAAAGAATTGTAAACCGTTTGTATTTATAAATAGGCTTGAATGTGTTGAGCTTGCAAAAATTATCCATATTGGAACAACCATAATAAGTAAACCAATTGAAAGAATAAAATGATTAATAGTTGAAGATATATATTTAGTCATTAATTGTAGTGAATTTTACCTTCTATGTATCTGAATTGGAAAATTGTGATAACAAGAACTATTATCATCATCATGATTGATTGGGCACCAGCACTTCCAAGATCTAAACCTTTGAAGCCATCAATGTAGGCTTTATAAACTAAAGTTTTAGTTTCGCTACCAGGAGCTCCAATAGTAGTTGTATCAATAATTCCAAATGTATCAAAGAAGGCATAAGTTATATTAATAATAATTAAGAAAAAAGTAGTCGGCATTAATAAAGGAAAAGTAATTGTCCAAAATCTTCGAATGTTGCTTTTACAATCAATAATAGAAGCTTCAATAACTGTTTTTTGAATAGCCTGAAGTCCTGCTAAAAAGAAAATAAAATTTGCACTTATTTGTTTCCAGGAACCAGCAATAATTACATAAATATATGCATCAAATACATTTTCATACCAATTAAAACCCCATAAATTATTAAATAAATGATGAAGTAAGCCATATCTTTCACTGAAGAAATAATTAGCCATAACACCAACAACAGCTGGTGCAATAGCATAAGGCCAAATTAAAAGTGTTTTATAAGCACTTTTCCCATGCATTACTTTATTAGCTTGCACAGCAAGCAATAAACCAATTGAACCTGTAATAAGAGTAATTACGAAACTATAGATAATTGTAAACTTGAAAGCAGTGAAATAAGAGGGATCAGAAAAAATAAATAAAAAATTATCAAAACCAGCAAACTGAGAACCAAATCCAAAAGCGTCTTGCATAGTAAATGCATCTTTAAACGTTTGAATAATTGGCCAATATAAAAAAATTAATAAAATTAATAGCTGAGGAGCTAAGAAAAAATATTGAGAATAATTTGATTTAAATTGAACTTTTTTCATTAAGTTAAAAGGAGGATATTATAAATACCCTCCTTTTTAAAATAATATAAATTATAGAGTTTTAGCAAACTGTTTTAATAGTTTTGCTGCACCCTTATCCATATTGCTTAGAGCTTTTTCAACAGTGATATCACCATTAAGCATTGGCTCAACATTTTCGTATATTACTTCACGAATTTGAGGCCAGTTACCTGCTCTATATCCACCAGGGATAGTTGAACCTTCAAGACCTAATTGATCACCAACAGCTTTATGATAAGGAGAAGCTCTATAAAAATTTATAGTTTCAGCTAATTCGATACCACCTTTCGTTACAGCAGCATAACCTGTCATGTTATGATAGTATAAATCCATTTCTGGTGAACCCATAAACTCAATAAATTTTGCAAGTCCTTTATACTCTTCTTCTGTATGACCGTTTAAAATCCAATTAGCAGCACCACCAATAAATGTAGGATACTCTTTTCCGCCTGTTACTGAGTCCCAATATGGTATTGGGTTAGTTGTAAAGTTTGGAAGTACACCTTTCATACCCCCAAAAGAAGCAGCAGATCCGAACCAAAATGCAGCCTCACCATTAGTAAAAGGTGCCTGGTTATCTCCCCATGCTCTTCCCTTATAGCCATAGTAACCCTTTTCGTACCATTCTTTAACTTTAGTCCAGTGATAAACAAAAGCTTCTGTTTCAGCAAAAAGTGTTTTTGTTGGAACAGCATCATAGCCATTATTGCCATCTGTCATCAATAAATTATGCCTTGAGAAGAAATTTTCAGTCCAAATCCAAGGACTGTGACTTTGAAGAAGAGGAATATATCCGGCATCGAGTATCTTTTGAGCCATACCTTCAAATTCTTCGTAAGTTTTTGGTACCTCTTCAATGCCAACTTCGTTCAAGATATCCATATTGGCATACATGAGACATGTAGAACTATTAAATGGAACACCGATCATTTTTCCATCACCATCAGCATAAAAGTTTTTTATACCAGGAATGTAATTATCAGCATCAACATCAATACCATATTTTTCAGCCATCTCTTCAAAGCCGATCACAACTCCATTTTTAACTTGTGCTACCATGATAGCTGCGCCTGCATCATAGACTTGTGAATAATGAGGTTGATCACCTGCTCTAAAAGCAGCTATTGTAGCTGCCATATTGTCCTCATAGCTCCCTTTACCTGTAGGGATAACCATATACTCATCTTGTGACTCGTTAAATCGATTAGCTATTTCTATGATTACATCACCTAAAAAACCACTGTTACCATACCACCAATGAATTTCGGTTTTACTGTAACTGTTTGAAGTGAATGCAAAAGAAACTAAAAGTACAAAAATACTAATTAGTTTTTTCATTATGTCCTCCTATTTGAACGTTCCTACTTACCATTATATAGTTATTTATAAGGTTCAGGAATAGTTTGATTGTGAATAACTTAATAAAAAAATATTAAATATTTATGAAATATAAAAATTAGACTTTAATTTATATATTTTTTATTAAATATCTTAATGCGTAAATAAATCCATCTTTACCCATGCCTATAATTGAACAATCACAAGCTGGTGCTATGAGAGACTTTCTTCGAAAGTCCTCTCTAGAGTATATATTGGATAAATGAACTTCAATTTTAAATATTGTTTTTATTTCAAGGGAGTCGTGTAATGAAACCGAGGTATGAGTCAAACCACCAGGATTGATTATGATACCAACGTACGACTCGTCTAAACCATTTATTTTATTGATGATTTCTCCTTCTATATTGCTTTGGAAAAAATCAAGATTACATCCTAATGTTTCAGACTCTTTAAGTAGTTCGTTTTCCAAATCTTTTAATGTGAAATTTCCATAAACACTCTCTTTGCGTTTACCTAACATTTCTAGATTAGGGCCATTAATAATTAAAATTTTATTGTCCATATTTATTGAACTTATATCAAAGATTTTATCATTCCCAATGGGTATAATTTTAAATATTTCTCTATTTTTTTGGTTAAAATCAATATATTTATGATATTTAGTTAATTATTAATAGGAGGTTAGTTATGAGAAAATTCATTATAGATATGACTATGTCGTATGACTTTCAGGTAACTATAGAGGCTGAGTCGGAGGAAGCAGCTAAAGCAAAGTTTACAAATACACCATTAGAACAACTTGGTAGCTATAAATTTGGCTCATTTTATAAGACATTTAGAGGTATAAAATTAGATGAGTTTGATCCAAGATTTTATAAGGACGAAGATAAAGTAAGATAATCACACGATGAGTAGAACAATTACAGAAAATCTTTTTGGTACACACTTCTTTAGCAAGTATTACCTAACTATATTAGGAGTGATTTTACTGACTATATCTTCTAAAATTTCTATTCCCTTTTACCCTGTTCCAATGACATTACAAACTTTGGTGGTTTTCTTCATAGCTGCATCAATGGGCATGATTGGGTTTTATTCAACATTTATTTATGTGGTTTTAGGTGTGCTAGGACTGCCTTTATTCGCTAATGGTGGAGGAATTGGCTACATTTTTTCTCCAACATTTGGTTTTTTATACGGAATGGTAATTTCTGCGTTCATAATTGCATATATTCTCAAATCTGAAGTAAAAACAGGTTTAATCAAATTATCGGTTACTATTCTTGCAGGTGCATTTGTTATATTTTTGTGTGGTATTAGTCACCTTTCGTTTTTTGTAGGTCTAGAACAAGCAATAAATCTTGGTTTATTGCCATTTTTGTATAGTGAATTTCTAAAGATTGTATTGGCTATAGCTATAATTTTTGGGTTGATTCAAAGAGTTAATCAAAAAAATTCATAAATAAGTTTTACTTACAGTTTCGAATATTGAAAAGTGCCGAGATGCCAATTCTTGTCTATTTTTGCTGTATCCTCCACCTATAACAGTACAAAGAGGTATTTTTTTTTCTTTGAAATACTCACATACAATTTCATCTCTGTTTTTAATGCCATCATCAGTAAGGTTTAAATTACCTAGATCATCGTTAGAGTGAACATCAACTCCTGCATCATAAAAAACAATATCTGGTGTAAAATGAGACTCAATTTGATCAAGCGTTTTTGTGAGGATATTTATATATTTAACATCATCTACTTCATCATCTATTGGTACATCTAAATTGCTATTTTTTTTGTCAAATGGAAAATTATTTTTACAATGAATTGAACATGTAAAAATATTATCAATATTTTCACAAATAGAAGCAGTTCCATCACCTTGGTGAACATCTAAATCTAATATTAAAATTTTATTTATTTTTTTTTGATTAAGTAAAGTTATCGAGGCATAGGCTAAATCGTTAAATACACAAAAACCAGATCCACAATCTTTAAATGCATGGTGAGTTCCACCTGCTAAATGACATGCAATACCATAATCCAACGCCAATTGAGATGTTTGTAGTGTGCCTTGTATAGCTAGGAAAGATCTTTTAGCTAATTTTTCACTCCACGGTAAATTAATTCTTCTTTCCTGATCTCTTGATAGATTACCTTCTTTAACACTCATAACATAATTACGGTTGTGTACTACTTGTACATCATTTATAGGAGCTGACTTACTTTGATGAATTGTTAAATTTGTATATAAATTTGAGTTTTTGATAAAATTATATAAATCAGAAAATTTAGTACCAACAAATCTATGGCCCTCTGGTAGAGGAATGTCATAGTTATCATTGTAAACAACATTTAGTTTTTTCATCAATATAAATTTCCTTTAATATTCGCTAATCGTAACTATTTCATCAGACTCATATGTAGTTTGATCTAAGTTCTTCTTTACAATATTTGACATTGCATTAGCTACTTTTTTTGCATGAATTGGTCTCATTTTTTTAAGCGGGCCTAAAAATAATGGTGTTAATAGCTTGAAAATTGGAATTCCAATTTTCTCAGCAAGTCTAAATTGTACTCTTTTACCTAGTAAAAAAGATGGTCTTAAAATACCAAGGTTATCAAAGTTTAATCTTTTCAACTCCTCTTCAACTAAGCCCTTAAACCTTAAATATTCACCTTTATTATTAGGATCAGCAAAACCAGATGAGATATAGACGAAGGACTTAATTGAGTTAGATTTACATATTTTGGCTATTTCCTTAGGCAAATCTAGCTCTACCCTTTGATATTCACTTTTTTCAGGAGAGTTTTTCTTTGTTGTACCAATACAAAAAAAACAACAATCAGCAATAATCTGATCTTTAATATTCTCAACATTTTTTAAATCTGTATTAATAATTTCTAATTTTGGATGTTTTATATTTACTTCAGAACGCGTAAAAATTTTAATGCTGGTATAATATTCATCTTTTATTAAGTTTTTTAATAAATAACTGCCAACTAAACCAGTAGCACCAAATATCACTGCCGAAGACATATAAAACTTATACATTAATATTATTAAAAAAAAGAATATTTTTGGGATTTAGGAATATTTTTCTTTTAAAGTATTTTTTTGAACTTTTCCCATGACGTTTTTTGGAAGTTCATCCAACAATATATATTTATTTGGAATTTTATATTTCGCTAAGTGTTTTTTTAAAAAATCTTTAAGATCATTTAAATCTGTAGAATTATTCTTCATAACTATTGCTGCAATAGGTACTTCACCTAAATCGTCATTAGGGATACCAAAAACAGCAGACTCTAAAACTAATTCGTGTTGATTAATAATATCTTCAATTTCTTTAGGATAAACATTATATCCACCACTTATGATTAAATCTTTATTTCTTCCAGATATGAATAGATATCCATCATTATCAAAATATCCAATATCACCGGTTATAAAAAAACCATCTTTAGTAAATGCCTCTTGTGTCTTTTTTGGATTATTTAGATAACCTTTAAATACATTAGGACCATTAATTTCTATTGTTCCAATATCATTTTCTGATTTATTATTATCACTTTGAATATTATTTATTCTTATTTTAATATCTTTTAAAGGTTTACCAACTGATCCTGCCTTTCTTTCCCCATCGCAAGGATTAGAGGCATTCATATTAGTTTCAGTCATACCATATCTCTCTAATATTTGATGACCGGTTACTCTATAAAAATTTTTAAATGTTTGATTTAACAATGGAGCACTTCCAGATATAAATAATCTCATATTTTGTGTTAATTTCTTATCTAGTCTTTTGTCATTCAACAATCTCGTATAAAAAGTTGGAACACCCATCATCAGAGTTGAATAATTAAATGCTTCAATAATTGAGTCTGTATTAAAATTTTTTATAAATCTAATAGTAGCCCCACTTATCATGGAGGTATTAATAGCAACAAACAATCCATGAGTATGATAAATTGGAAGTGAATGGATTAAAGTATCATTGCGATTTATATTCCATAAATTTATTAGTTCTTGAGCATTTGAAACTAAATTTTGTTCAGTTAACATAGCACCTTTAGGTTTTCCTGTAGTCCCAGAGGTATATAAAAGTGCTGCTAAATCATTATATGTTCTTTTTGATGGTTCAAAAAAACTATCAAGGTTTTCTAAACCATCAGTAATCTCTCCAACTCCGTTTGCATTTAAAGATAAAATTCTACAGCCAATTTCATCGCAAAATGGTTTTAAACTATCAATTTCTGATTTATCACAGATAAGAAAAGATGGTTTTGAGTCCTTTATAAAGTAAATTGTTTCATTCACAGTATAACTTGTATTAAGTGGAAAAAAAACTGATCCAGTAAGAATAGATGACAAATAAAGAGCTAAAGTCTCTTTACATTTGGCGGACTTTACAAGAATGTGACTTCCTGATTTTAACCCTAACTTTGATAATTTGTGAGAAATTTTTGATGCAAGAATTATGAAATTTTTATAAGTAATCTCGGATCCATCATCTAATATTAAAAAAGTTTTATTATTGTCTAAATTAGTTTCAACAAGATTTGAATAGAGTGAGTCTGTCAAAGTATATCAACGGAGTAATTAGGTTGGCCCTGCAATATATACAGGGCCTAATAAATAAAATAAAAAATCTAGATTATCCTAGGATTATGGTAACCATTTCTCCCAAGTAGATTTATTGTTTGCTTTCCATTCAGCAACAACATCATTAAGTTCACCACCTTCACGAACTTTAACGAGCATCGCTGCTTGATCTGCATTTGATAATGCCATTTTACCAAAGAATTCAAGTGCTTTTTGGTTTTCTGGTTTAGCAAATGTATCAGGATTACCGTAGTTCATTGGATAGTCAACAGCCCAACCAGTAGCTGGCCAATAGTCAGCTCCACAAGTTTCCCAGTTGTTAGCCTCTGTAAAGGTATCACATGTTTTATTTGGAGCTAATTTAACGCCTACTAATTCGTTAACACCAAAGAACCAATGAGGCTCCCACAGATACATTAAGAAAGGTTCACCTCTATCGTACATACCTTGCGCTTCAGCAAGAGCAGCAGTTTCGGTTCCTAATTCATCAGCTACAAAGTCTAGACCAAGTAAATCTAATCTTTTTTGATCATGACAGTTCCAACCAGCAACTGGACAACCAATTAATCGACCTTTACCACCAGACTCCATTGTCGCAAAATCTTCTTTGAATTTATTTAAATCAGCAAAGCTAGAAAAATCTGGATTTGCATCAGCCCAATATTTTGGAACATAATAATCTGACATACCAGTAATACCAACAGTTCCAAGTAATTTTACACTTCCATCACCAGAGTAAGTCATTTTAACTTCTCCACCATGGATAAGGTCGCCACTTAACATAACGTCATCAGCTTCAGCATAACTAGGCCATGACTCACATGCAAAATCAATATCGCCTGCAGCAATAGCTTCCCACAAGCCAGTTCCTGAAGCAAATACGATTCTATCAATTTCGTATCCTAACTCATCTTCAAGTATGCTTACAGCTACTTGACATGAAATCTCTCCACCAGTCCAGTCAGCGATTGCTGCTAATAATTTTTCAGCATTAGCTTTACTGAATGTTGCGGTAAAAAGAATAGAGGATAGAATAAAAGTTATAATTGTTTTAGATATTCTCATAGATTATCCCTCCCATAAAGTATTTATCTTAACAAAAAATAGTCAAAGTACATATGCAATTTATTCATCAATAGGTAACAAAACCCTATGAAATATGTTTTTTTATAGTTAATTAAGTGTAATACTATAAAAAATGATGAAAACTAAAGTATTTCTTACATGTGCTGTTAATGGATCCGGTGACACTGCATCAAAACATCCTGATCTTCCAAAGACTCCAAAACAAATAGCTAAATCCGCAATAGAGTCTGCTCAAGCAGGTGCATCTATAGTTCATATTCATGTCAGAGAGGAAGATGGAACGCCTAGTCGAAAATTTGAATTTTATAAGGAAGTAGTTGAAATAATTAGATCTAGTGACACTGATGTAATTATTAATTTAACAACCGGTATGGGAGGTGATTTAGATATAGGTGAAGGAGATAACCCAATGGATTTTGGTCCATATACAGATATGGCTAATATTATGGAAAGAATATCTCATGTAGAGGAATTACTTCCGGAAATTTGTACACTTGATGCTGGAACTTTAAATTTTGGTGATAGTTCTGTGTTGGCAGTCAATACTCCAAATGATTTAAGAAAAGCAGCAAAACGATTAAAAGAAATTGGGGTTAAACCTGAAGTTGAAGCATTTGATTTAGGTAACATGTGGTTTGGTGCACAACTTTATGAAGAAGGACTACTTAGCGACCCACCCTTATATCAAATGTGTTTAGGAATTCCCTGGGGAGCTCCAGCAAAAACTACAGCTATGATTGCAATGTTAGATGTCATGCCTAAAAATGCTATTTGGTCAGGCTTTGCAATTTCAAGAAATGAAATGCCCTTTGTTGCACAAACAGTTTTACTTGGTGGTAATCCCAGAGTTGGACTTGAAGATAATTTATATTTATCAAAGGGAAAACTTGCAACTAATCCACAATTAGTTGAAAAGGCAATAAAAATAGTTCATGAGTTGGGCTCCTCTATTATGAGTCCCCAAGAGACTAGAGATTATTTAAAGCTAAAAAAAACTTAATCCATTCTCTCAGTATTTCCATCAATAGAAATTACTTGACCTGAGACTCTAAGGGAGTCTTGAGAAATTAAAAAGGAACACATTTTTGCTATATCATCTTCATAAACCCATTGTTTTAAAGAACTCATAGAAACAAAATCTTTTTCAATGGATCTTACAGATTGCTTTAACATTTTCGCTTTTGCTTTTATGACTCTCATCATTCTCGCACCTTTAACAGAACCCGGGCATATTGCATTTACTCGTATATTAAATTTACCTAATTCCATTGCTAAAGTTTTAGTAATACCAACTAAGGCCCATTTGCTTGCCGCATAAGGTGATCTATTAGGAAAACCATCAATACCAGCTGTAGAGGAAATATTGATGATTGAGCCATTTTTAGATTTCTTAATCATGGGTATTGCATATTTAGTAAAATAAAAATGACTATTAATATTTACATGTAAGGTCTTTTCCCAATCATCAGATTTAATTTTCTCTAAAGGAGATGTGGGTCCAGCTATTCCAATATTATTTATAAGTCCATCTATTTTTTTTGTTTTATTTGATATTTCTTTATAAAATTTCTTTACATCATCTTCTTTTGAAGCATCGCATTCTGATATAAAGAGTTTCTTATTAAAGTATGGATTTTTTTTCAGTTTATTAATATTTTTTTTATCAATATCACAAGTATAAACAATAGCACCTTGTAATAGTAATAATTTTACAGTAGCTAGACCTATCCCAGAAGCACCAGCAGATAAAATAATTTTTTTATTTTTAAGGAAATTATTTTGCATCAAAAGAATTACTATCAGGTTTAATGGGAATAGATCTATCTATACCTTTTACAATTTTTTTTTCTTTATCATAAAAAGGTAAATCTACAACAACTCCGGTGTGTGAAGAATTATCTGGGAGAATTATTTCTATCTCTTTATTTATATAATCATTTGGTTCATAAAATCTTACATAACCAATTCCTTGTTGGAGAGTTGGAGACGGTACACCTGCTGTTATGTAACCGACATGTTTATCATTAATTTTTATTTTACTTCCTGCTTTAGGAACTGTTGTTTTACATGTTATTCCAAATAAACAAGTCCTTTTATCTTTTTTAATTAACGCATCTTTACCGATAAAATCTTTATCCATATTCACAAAATACCCAAGCCCAGCTTCGAAAGGAGTAATTGTTGTATCAATATCAGTTAAATTTCCAAAAATACCACCCTCAATTCTTCTAATGGTCATGGCTCTTGAGGCAGAAAATTGCATAC
>CABYUJ010000019.1:0-10834 GCA_902522155.1 uncultured Alphaproteobacteria bacterium
AAAATCAATAAAATGAAAAAAAAGGATAGTTTTATTAAACTTAGAGATGAGTTAAAGAAATATAATAAAGAGTATTATAACTCAAATCCATCAATCGAAGACTCAAAGTATGATAATTTAAAAAAAAAGTATGATTATTTATTATTAAAAAATCCTGAATTAAAAGAATTTGACAATTTAGGTATAGGTACGTCACCTTCATCGAAATTTAAAAAATTTAAGCACTATGAGCCAATGCTTTCACTTTCAAATAGTTTTAATTTAAATGACTCAAAAGATTTCTTTGAAAAAGCAACTAATTATCTAAAAAGGGAAGATTCAAATTATACATTTTATGTAGATTGCAAAATAGATGGAGTCTCATTATCTCTAATTTATAAGAATAATAAGTTATCTAAAGCTATAACTAGAGGTGATGGTTTAATTGGAGAGGAAATTACAGAAAATGTATTGGGTATAATAGGCATACCAAAAGTTTTAAAAAATTGTCAATCAGATCTTATTGAAATAAGAGGTGAGGTATTTTTTTTTAGAAGAGATTTTGAAAAATTAAATAAACAATTTGAAAAAAAAAATCAATTTTCAAATCCAAGAAATGCCGCCTCGGGATCTCTTCGCCAAATTAATAGTAAAATCACAAAAGATCGACCTTTAAGATTTATACCACATGGATATGGTAAATTTTCTTATGAAAAAGAGTTTTTAAATTTTGAAGAATTTTTAGGTTTTTGTAAAAAAAATAATTTTGATCAAACTGGTTATGCAAAAAAATATACTAATTTAAAAAATATTTATAGTTACGTTTCTGAAATTGAAAAAATAAGAACCTCTATAAACTTTGATATTGATGGGATGGTGATAAAAATTAATGATTTAGATTTACAAAAAATGTTAGGAAGTACGAACAAATTTCCTAGATGGGCTATAGCCGCAAAATTTAGTTCTGAGGAAGCATTGACTCAAATCGCAAAGATAGAACTACAAATTGGAAGAACTGGGGCTATTACACCTGTTGCTAGACTAAAACCTATTAATATAGGAGGTGTAATTGTATCAAATGCAACTCTTCATAATTTTGATGAAATTATCAGAAAAGATATAAGAATTAATGATTTTGTTTGGGTTAAAAGAGCTGGGGACGTAATACCTTATGTTTCAAAAGTGGATATTGAGAAAAGAAAAAAAACTAATAAAAAATTTGTCGTACCAAAAAAATGTCTATGTGGATCTAGGATAATTAAAATTGAAGATGAAGCAGTGCAAAGGTGTAGTGCCAGAAAAAATCAATGTAAATATCAAAACTTGGAGGACTTTAAACACTTTGTTTCTAAAAAAGCTATGAATATAGATGGTCTTGGTGAAAAATTGATTGAAAAATTAATTAGTCTTAACTTATTATCAAATAAATTTGATATTTATAGATTAGAAAATTATAAAAATAAAATAATAAAAATTGAAGGATTTGGGGAAAAGTCCTTTCAAAATCTCATTGAGTCAATAAATAAATCTAAAGTTACAACTCTATCAAGATATTTATTTTCATTGGGTCTAAGGTACTTAGGTGAAAACAATTCTGAACTTATTTCTTTGTATTTTAAAAATAAAACTAAATTTAAAAATATTATTCAATCAAAAAAGCTTAGAGAAGAACTAGAAAACATTGATGGTTTAGGAGAAAAAGCTATTAGTTCTTTTATTAATTACTTTTCTGATCAAAGTAATCTTGACGAGTCATTTATGATCCTTGACATAATTGAAATTAAAGAAGTTGAAGATGAAATAATGAGTCTTAATAAGAGCATATTATTTACTGGAACTCTTCAAAAAATGTCAAGAGATAGGGCAAAAGAGTTAGCAAAAAAAAAAGGATATAAAATTGCCTCAAATGTCTCAAAAAATTTAGACATACTTGTATTTGGAGAAAAATCTGGTTCCAAATTAAAGAAAGCTAAAGATTTAAAAATTAATATTTTAAATGAGAAAGATTTTTTAAATCTTATCGATTAAATTTTTTAAAAAATATCTCTTATATTCGTCACTCAATCTTGATTGAAGAAATTTGTAAATTTTCTGATGATATCTTTTTATAAATTTTCTTTCAAAATTTGTAATTAACCTTAAATCAACTAGATCTAAATCATAAGGCACTAATGTAATATTTTTTAACTTCATACCTCCATTTATATTTTTTGTTACATATAAATTTTCTAATCTGAGACCAAATTGACCTTCTACGTAATGACCTGGTTCAATAGAAAATAAATTATTATTTGTTAAAATGTCCTGAGATTTTGATGAAATGGTAGGATATTTTTCATGTACATCACCAAAATTACCAACTCCATGACCAGTTCCATGACTAAAATATATTTTAAATTTAGATAGATAATTTCTGATATATAAATCTAATACTGATGATCTTATGTTTCTTTGAAAGATTTTGTTTTCTATTTTAATTAAAGACTTTAGTAAATAAGTGTAACTATATTTTATTTTAGAAAAACTTTTATTTCCAACTTTAATTACTCTCGTTATATCTGTAGTACCTTCTAAATATTGAGCACCAGAGTCAATTAACAATATATTTCTATTTTTAAAGGATAAAGATTTCTCGTGTGGTGGTTTGTAATGAACTATAGCAGCATTTGAGTCAAATGCACTAATGTAATCAAATGAATTTCTAAAAAAATTTATACCTTCTTTTCTTTTATTGAATAAAATTTCTGAGACCTCGTATTCATTTTTGGGAGTAATATTCTTTTGTTTTAAATCAATAATAAATTTAAGAACAGATAAACCATCTTCAATATGGCAAGTTTCTATATTTTTAATTTCCTTTGACGTTTTAATACCCAAATATTTAGAAATATTTATTCTAGTCTCTGATAATTTTAAAAATTTAGATAAACACATATAAATATTTAAATTTAAAAATTCATATGAAGTTTCAATTTTTTTAAATTTAGATATTTTAAGAAAATAAATAAATTTTTCTTCTCGAAAAATATTAAAACTTCTACTTATTTTACTGATTTTTTTTAAATTCAAGTTATTTGATATTAAAACAGGCTTGATATTTTTTTTTGGGATAAATAAACCTGCAAAAGGTTTTGTAGAATTCCATAATTCAAATGATCTAAGGTTTAATAGATATGCTACATGAGCATTATTCCAAATTAATATTCCCTCAGTTTTTAAATTATTTTTTATTTTATTTAAATTATCATTGAATTTTCTTGGATTAAATATTTTGGCATACTTAAAGGATAGGAAATATCAAAATTTGGATAGTATTTTTTTTTAAAAAAATTTTTAAATTGTGGGTTAATAATAATTTTATTTTTTTCTAATTTTGAATTTAATTCTTTAAATTCTTTAACTGAAATTAACTTGGAGTCTAATGCGCCAGATAATTTCTTATTTTGCATTATTAGGTAATCAACAATGGTTGTTTCACTTAAATTATAAATTTCACAATTATTCTTAAAAAATTTTTTAGCAGCCAATGTATAACGTGAGTCTGTAAAAAAGATGAATTTATTAACAAAAAAAAGTGCATATCCTCTTGTGCAATCAAACTTAAATAATTTATAGATATCTTTTAAATCTAAATTTGGACTCTCATTGAGGTGCAAATCATTATTGGTAATGAGATAAAAATCTATTTTTTCATTTTTTAAAAATTTTTTAATTAAATGAGTTTTCATTTACTATTTTTCTTTAAAAACTCTAACATTCTTTTTTTTCCAGGACTTAATTGTGAATTATCAGAAGTAATCTTTTTATTTATGTTAGATGAGGAATATTGTTCTATTGTGTTAGTTATATTTTTATCGACTTTTGAAATTTCACTCAAAAATCTTGATGGTAATGAATAGTTATTCATACCATATGTATATCTTGAAGTTGCGTAGCTTAAATTTAAATCAAACTTTGCTCTAGTAATTCCGACATAAGCAAGCCGCCTCTCTTCCTCTAGTGATTTTGATGAATTTTGCTCTAATGCTCGAGAACTTGGAAAGATACCTTCCTCCCAACCAGGTAGGTAAACATGATCAAACTCTAAACCTTTAGCTGCATGTAATGTCATTAGTTTAATAGAATTAGATTGAATTTTTTTTTGATTTTCATTAACCAGACCAACATGCTCTAAAAAATTATCTAAATTCTCAAACTCAGAGAGAGCGTTCACAAATTCTTTTAAGTTATCAATCCTTGACTCATTTTCTACTTGCTTCAATTTATTTTTTTCATTTTCTAGCATTTTTAGATATCCTGACTCCTCAATTATAAAAATACCTATATCTTCTAAAGTTGTTTTGTTTATGAGGTCAGATGTTTTTTTTATAATATCAATAAATGGTCTAGTTTTTAATATAAGAGATCCTGGTAATTTATTTTCAAAAGACAATGAGTCTAAAGACTCAAAAAATGAAACTTTTTTTTCTCTAGCGTTATCGATAATTAATTTTACTGATTGATCACCAATTCCTCTTTTTGGTAAATTGATTATTCTTTCGAAAGAAAGATCATCTTGAAAACTATTTGCGAGTTTTAAGTATGCTAGTATATCTTTGATTTCTTTTCTTTCAAAAAATCTTGGTCCTCCAATAATTTCATAAGGTAATGCATATTTTATTAACTTATCTTCAATACTTCTCATTTGTGCCGTAAGTCTAACTAAGATTCCTATACTATTATTTTCCTTAAACTTCTTTGATATATTATCAGATATCCATAATGACTCCTCTTCCTGAGAATAAAAAGAATTTAAATTTATTTTTTGTTCAGGAATTTTTTTGTTAAAACTTATTAAATCTTTACCTAGTCTATTTTTATTATTACTAATTATACAAGCTGCTGCCTCTAGTATTGAACTATTTGAGCGGTAATTTTTTGTTAAGCGCACTACAGGTGAATTAAATTCTTTTGGAAAGTTAATAATGTTATCAATATTTGCACCTCGCCAAGCATAAATAGATTGATCGTCATCTCCAACACAAAATAAGTTTTTATCACGATTCAATATTAATTTTATTAAATCATATTGAATTAGGTTTGTATCTTGAAACTCATCAATAAGGATATGTTCAATAAAATTTTGATAAGATATCTGTATCTCTTTATTATTAAGTAAAATGTTATAGCTATGTAAAAGGATATCTCCAAAGTCAACCGCATTTATTTCAATTAATCTTTGTTGATAATATGAATAAATATCGTCTAATCTATCTATTGAAGAGAATTTAGATATTTTTTTGTTTTCATTAAAAAGGATTTTCTTGTCTTTTAAATTTTGAATTTCATTATGATAAATACCCTCACTTAAATCTTTATCAATCTTGCAATACTCTAAAACTTGTTTTAGTAACTTTTTTTGGTCCTCTACATCAAGAATTGCAAAATTTGATTTTAAATTTACTAGCCCTGAGTGCTTTCTCAAAAATTTTGCAAAAATTGAATGAAAGGTACCTATCCATGGTGTGTCAATATTTCTTTTGAGTTCAATATTTACTCTTGTCTTAATCTCATTGGCAGCTTTATTTGTAAAAGTAACAGCTATAATTTTATTAAAATCAACATTTAGATTTTTTACAATATAAACAAATCTAGATGTTAAAACTCTAGTTTTGCCTGTTCCCGCTCCTGAAAGTACTAAAAGTGGGCCATTTTTATGCTCTACAGCAATTTTTTGTTCTTTATTTAATGTATTTAGATCCATAAATTGGTTGTAATATAATGATTCAAGATTTTACGTAATGAAAAAACATTTGAAAGTAATACTTTTAATAATATCTGTAACTTTTTTACAAACAACACATTCATATGCCAATGAGATTGCTACTGAGTCAGGAATATCATATGACGAAATATATGATCCAATTGAACCTATTAACAGAGCAGTTTTAAATTTTAATTTTTTTATAGATGATATTGCTATAAGACCTATAGTAAAAACATACAAATTCATAGCACCAGAGCCGGTTGAAAAAGGGGTATCTAACTTTTTTAGCAATTTAAAAGAGCCTATTAGAACAGTTTCTTTTATTTTTCAGGGGGAGTTCTATAAATCTTTTAATTCAATTGGACGATTTACTGTTAATACATTAACTAGTTTAGGTACATTTGATCTAGCTGCAAGAGTTGGAATGGAAAAAAATGAAACTGACTTTGGAATCACACTTGCTAAGGGCGGTGTTTCAAGCGGCCCTTATATAGTAATACCAATTATAGGGCCGAGTAATTTAAGGGATTTTAGTGGAGATGTTGTTGAATATTTTGTTGATCCTATATCAAATAATGTTCCAAATAGGGAGTATATTACAGTAGGTAGTGGTCTTAATGAAAGAGTAGAAATTGATGAACAATTAGATAGGGTTAGGGATGCCTCCTCAGATAGATATGAAATGATAAAATCAATTTATTATCAGAATAGAAATGCTCAACTTGAGGAGGAATATATACAAAATTTACCTGTGCCAAAAATTTATATTGAATAGTTTGCTAAACCGTATTTACTTTAATTAATGAAAAATCTTCTAATTTTAACTAGTCTTATTCTTACATTTTCAAACCTTGGGGCTTCAGAGGTTTCAGAATGGTTTGAAAAAGAGTCAAATCAATTTTTAGAGATAATTAATAACAATCAAGGTACTGAAAGTGAAAATTACGAGAAATATAAATATTTTGTGAATAAAAATTTTGCTGTGAAATCAATTGCTTATGGTCTTATTGGAGAGAAAATTATAAATAAGAGCTCAAAAAATGAACTATCTTCTTATTTAGAGGTTTTTACAGATTATTTAATAAAAACTATTTATAAGTTGGCTAATTCAAGCACATCAAGTTCGATAACACTAAAAGATGTCGATGTAAAAGACGATATTTTTATAATCAAATCAGAAATTTCAGACAAAAAATCCTCAGCAAATCTCTATTGGAAAGTAATAAACACTGGATCATCTTATAAAATAATTGATGTAATAGTTGAAAATACATCTTATTTTGTGACCAAAAAGTCAGAATTTAATAAGATCTTAAGAAAAAATAGAGGAAGTTTAGAAGCTTTAATCACAGAAATACAAAAGATATAGTATGAGATTAGTTTAATTGGTGGGCCCGGCAGGACTCGAACCTGCGACAACGGCGTTATGAGCACCGCGTTCTAACCAACTGAACTACAGGCCCATGATTAGAATTGCTACTAATATAATCTTATTAAGAAAAAACAAGGAATAAAATATTTAATAAATTAAGAGTCCATAAAAGATTTAAGTTTTTTAGATCTAATTGGATGTTTCAATTTTCTAAGAGCTTTTGCCTCGATTTGTCTGATCCTTTCTCTAGTTACACTAAATTGCTGACCAACTTCCTCTAAAGTATGGTCCGATGACATTCCAATACCAAATCTCATTCTCAGAACTCTCTCTTCTCTCGGAGTCAATGTAGAAAGTATTTTAGTTGTAGTTTCTCTGAGATTAAGTTGCATAACAGCATCTTCAGGAATTACTGCATTCTTATCCTCTATAAAATCTCCAAGGAAACTATCATCATCATCACCAATAGGAGTTTCTAAACTTACAGGCTCTTTTGCTATTTTCAAAACTTTTCTGACTTTTTCAATTGGCATTTTTAGTCTTATGGATAACTCCTCTGGAGTTGGTTCTCTTCCTAATTCTAAAATTAATTGCCTACTTGATCGAACTATTTTATTAATTGTTTCAATCATATGAACAGGAATACGAATAGTCCTTGCTTGATCAGCGATAGATCTTGTAATTGCTTGTCTTATCCACCATGTTGCATAAGTAGAAAATTTGTAACCTCTTCTATATTCAAATTTATCTACTGCTTTCATTAAGCCAATATTTCCCTCTTGAATAAGATCCAAAAACTGAAGACCTCTATTTGTATATTTTTTTGCAATTGAGATCACTAAACGTAAATTAGCTTCAATCATTTCCTTTTTTGCCTGATTAGCAGTTCTTTGACCTGATTGTATCTCTCTTACTTTCTCTTTAAATTCAATAGTATTTTGGTTTGCTATTTTAGATAAACTAAGAATTTGTTTATAAATAACTTTTAACTTTTCACTATTTTTGTTAAAGAAACCCTTAAAAGAATCATCAGCAGATACCATATGTTTTTGGTATAGAGTATAAGTATCCTTTAGGTTGTGGTGTTTCAAAAATAAGTCTCTTCCTATTTTGTTTTGAGTAGCGAGTGTTAACAAAGCAACCTCTTTTGATTGGATCTCCTTATTAATTGAATATAAATGGCTAATTATCTCTTCTAATTTATGGGGTTTAATTTTTATTTCGTTAAAGTAATTGAGTATTTCATCCTGATATTTTTTAAGTTCTTTAAGTGACTTCATATCCGAAATTTTAGCAATATTTTTATTTTTTTTAATTTTTGTTATATTTTGAGAAAGTAAGAGCACTCTATCTAATTTTTTTAGAATTTCAGGTTTATAGAACTCTTCAATTATTGAAATAGAAAAACTCTCATTTTCAATATCTTCCTCATTTGAACTTTCTTGAAGTTTTTCTTTATCTATTTCTATTCCTTGTTCTTTCATCAACTGCTGTTTTTCTTTTAGAAGTGCTTTCTTTTTATCATTGATTATTTTTTGAATTTCTTTTCTCTTTGAAGAATTAGAGTATGGGTCGTTTTCCTCATTAAAATATTCATCAAAATCTACTATTTCTCTTAAATTAATCTGGTTATGTTTAACTTGTTCAATCCATTTTTGTAAAATATCTATTGAAGCAGGACACTCTAAAATTGAATTCATCATTCTATCTAATCCAGATTCAATTCTTTTAGCTATTGCTATTTCGCCTTCTCTAGAAAGTAATTCTACATTACCCATTTCTTTAAGATACATTCTGACTGGGTCGTCACTTTTTACTCCAGTAGATTTATCCTCTTCATCTGACTCATCATTAGAGGAAGATGAGTCTGACTCTACGGACGAAGTGTAAGCTTTAAATAATTTAAAAAGATCTTCGTCAAGATTCTGAATATAATTTAAGAAGTCATTAACTGTTATAATGGAGTCTTGAATTTTAGAATAAGACTTGATAAATGTTTTCGCCTTTGAAGCTAAATCTTTATCAAATTCTTTTGTAATTAATGCAGCAAGTTGGTTTTCATTTTCTTTGTAAATTAATTCTAATGGATTAGGTGGACTGACAGATTTAAGTTTTTTTTTAGATAATTTAGTTTTTTTGGTATGAGTGTCTTTTTTTTTTAAAAATTTCTTATTAATCTTTTTGGTTAAAACTTTTTTTTTGGGCATTTTTAACTATTTATAAAACTAATTGTTTTTTCAATTTCATTATAAGGATCATCATTAAATTTAGGAGATGCAAATCTGCAAAGCCTTCGAACTTCATTAGAAAATAATAAATTTTTTGTAAAATTCAATCCCTTTGAGTCTAATTCTGTATAAATTTCAATAGTTGTTGATTTAAAAAGAGTTTTTTTAATTATTAAATCTCGAATTTCTTTGAATTTACCCTCAAATTTTGCTGTTGCTATTAAATCATAAACTCTTTCTCTATGGGATTGGTTTTCGATATAAAAAATAATCAATGCTGCTGAAAATTTTGATTTTAAATCAAATTTAAGCTCTAATTTTTGATTATTTGATTGTGTGTTAATTCGTCCAAATGACTGTTTTAAACTTATTTTATTAAAATGATTTGTTAAAATTTTTTTTAAATCTGGGTTTGAAATATTATTGAGTAAACTTTTCAAAACTTTAGACCCTTTAAACTGGCTATCAACATCATTGCTTTTACGAAACTTATCTAAGTATTTTTCAATTAACTCCTCGATTGATAATGGTTGATCAATAAGTTTATTTAATTTATCCGACATATTTGACTCAATTAATTGATCTGGATCAAAATTTTTCGGCAGAAGGATAAATTTAATTCCGAGCTCAAAATTTTTATCAGCAAGTAAATTATTCATTAGTCTTATAGTAGCATTTCTTCCAGCTATATCTCCATCAAGACATACTATTATTTCAAATCCTTTCTTTGTAATTTCAATTAATTTTTCATGATTTATTGATGTACCTAGAGGAGCTAAACAGTTTGAAAAACCACTCTGTTCTAATTTAATAACATCAAAATAACCTTCTACTATTAATATTTTTTTATTGTTTTGTTTATTAACTATTTTTTCATTAAATAGTATTTGTTTTTTTTTAAAAATTTTTGTTTCAGCTGTATTAATATATTTTGGTAAGCTATCATCAATTACTCTTCCTCCAAACCCCAAGGTTTTATTTTGCATATTAACTATAGGGACCATGACTCTATTTGAAAAAAATAATTTAGAGTTTTTAGTTTTACTAAAAACCCCTGCTGCCACTAAATTATTGACTTCAAAATTATTTAAGAGTTTTTTTTGTAGATCAAATGAATTTACTGATGAACCTAATTCAAAATTTTGAATCGTGTCCATATTAAACTTTCTTTTTTTTAATAGATACTCTAAGTGTTTTTTAGAAGTTAATAAATTTTTATGAAATAAATCTTTTGTGAACATGTTAATTTCATAGATAATATTGTTTAATTTTGATGATTTGTAACTTAACTCAACCCCAACCTTATCTGCTAATTCATACAAAGCCTCTTTAAAGGTATATCCCTTAACTTTAATTAAAAAATCAATAACATTTCCATGTTCGCCGGTACTAAAACAATGAAATATTTTTTTTTCTTCATTTACTGAAAAAGAGGGTGTTTTTTCCTTTTTAAAAGGACTTAAACCAAAATAGTTACTGCCTTTTTTTTTTAAAGGAACAGATGAGTTT
>CABYUJ010000020.1:0-10480 GCA_902522155.1 uncultured Alphaproteobacteria bacterium
GTTCCATGTGTGTTTTTACTATTAATGACTCTAGACTCAAAAAAGTGAATTTTTTTATTTTTTTTTAAAAATAGACAGTCGAAAATTTTTCCATTTTTAATTAAACCTTTGATCAGTATATTCTTAGCGCCAATTTTTTCTAAAATTTGAATTGCATTAATCATATCATCTTTACTATTAATCTTGGTATTTGTAAGAATTTGTGCCTCCTCCAAATTAGGAGTAATTATCATAGATTTTGTTATAAGGTTTTTAGTTAAACTTGATATAGCGCTTTTCTTTAAGAGTAAATAACCAGATGTTGACACCATAACAGGGTCTAAAACAACTTTAGATATTTTATAGTTGTCAATAAATTTTGAAATTTCTTGAATAATTTTTTTATCACTTAACATACCAATCTTTATTGAGTCTGGTTTAATATCACTACACGTCGTATAAAGTTGTTCTCTTATAAACTTTGGGGTTGTATTAAAAATACTTTTTACCTCTTGAGTATTTTGTGCAGTTAAAGCAGTAATTACAGACATCGCATAACATTTAAAGTATGTTATAGTTTTAATATCAGCTTGGATACCTGCCCCTCCTGATGAGTCAGAACCTGCAATTGTTAATACAGTTTTATATCTTTTCATAACTTGAAATAATTTTACTTACATCCATACAATTCTTTTTAATATTACCTTTTAATAAAGAGGATATCATAGCAACTCCATGGATTTTTAGTTTAAGTATACTATTTACATCACTAATATTGATACCTCCTATTGCTATTAAAGGGATTTTTGTAGCTTTAGCACAAATTTTAAGCCCGCTTAAACCAAAATAATTTTTCATTTCTTTTTTTGTATTTGACGAGAAGGCTGAAACACCTATGTAGTCAACTCCCTTTAACTTTTTTACCTTTATGAATTCATTTTTATTACTTGCTGAAACTCCTATTATAGCTTTTCTTCCCAATAATTTTCTAGCTTGATTATAGGGTAAATCATCCATACCAACATGTGCACCATGAGCATTTATAGATTTTGCAATATCCACACGATCATTGACAATGAGGGTTTTTTTAAATTTAACACAATCTTTTTTTAAATCTTTTCCTAAGTTGTATAAATCAATTGTTTTTAAATTTTTAAACCTTAATTGAATACAATCGACCTTACTCTCAAATATTATTTTCAAATAATTATCCAACTTACTTAATGGTGTAAGTTTATCGTCAGTAACAAAACAAAATTTAAACACTAGTAATTTTTAAATTATCTAAAATTTCTTTTTCTGTAATATTATTTAATTTGTTCAAGAAATTTACTTGAAAATCTCCTGGCCCCTCTGATTTTGATGCTGCGAGTTCTCCTGCGATTGAAAAAATAGCCGCTGAGCTTATCGCAGATTTGTATAAACTTTCACCTACAGCAGCAAATGCTCCTACTATGCACGATAAAGAGCAACCGATAGCTGTAACCTTCGTCATTACACTTGATCCATTTGAAATTTTAGTGACATTATCTTCATAAATAATGAAGTCGTCTCTACCGCTTATAAATACAACACAATTATTCTCGTTAGATAAAATTTTTCCAGACTCAATAGCTGTGTGACTTTCAATTGATGAGTCAACTCCCTTTGAAGATATTTTATTTTGATCCACTAGTGATTGAATTTCAGATGCGTTTCCTCTGATAATTAATTTTTTAGAGCTTTTAATAATGTCAAGAGAAGTTTGAGTTCTTAACTTACTCGCACCTGAACCCACAGGGTCTAATATGATTGGTTTTTCTTGTTCAACATAATATTTAGAAGCCTCTAAAAAGCTAGGCCTCCAATTATCGTCTAAAGTTCCAATATTATTAACAAGACAAGACGATATAGCAGCTATTTCTTTAAGTTCATTTGTTGCATGAGACATCAAAGGAGATGCTCCGATAGAGAGAAGAATATTAGCGTTTATGTTCATTGCAACGTAATTTGTAATACAATGTACAAGCGCTCCTTTATGTCTTAAGTTTTTTAAATCATTATAAATATGTTCCATTATATACCTTTCCTTTTCATCAAAAGTGTCAATATTGTTGAAAATAGAATTGGCACTAAAAATGATGAGAATAATTTATAGTTATTAATAAATGTGAAATTAATATTTAGAAAATCGCTCATTATATTTTTGCTGAATGAGGGATCAGGAAATATTAATATTCCCAGTAGTAAGCTCAAAAAAGAGATTATATATATTTGTTTTGTAGAGATATTAAAACCAAATAATCCCAACAGAAAAGGTAAAACTAAGCAACAACAAATTAAATCAGCAATTAAGAAGACGTATAAGACATTGTAGCCTTGCGAGGATAGTATGAAAACTGCCAACAAGAAAACAATAATAAAGTATAAATTTGAAGAGGATTTTAAGGAGTAACTTGTGCTTAGGGAGACAATCTGAGAATTTATCGCATTTATTAATGTATCAATACTACTCAATACAAGAGAAGAAGCTAATATTACAAAAATATATTTTATAAATGAAGTCTCGAGTAAACCGAAAAGTTTCACAAATGTTAAATCAGGATCATCCATTGAGTAAAGTGAGATTGAAACTAGTCCAGAGTATCCAATGAAATAAACAATTATAAATATAATTAAAGCAGATATAACTAAGCCAATACTAAGCGTTTTATTATCTTTAGCAGCATAAATTCTTTGCCAATTACCATGGTGAAAAAGATTGGTAAATGTAACTGCTATTAAAAAAGTCAAACCTGTTATCCATAGGAATTGATTATTAAAATCAAATAAATGTGCATTTTCGATCATAAATGAAGAGTTATTTGAAAAGTCTTGGAAAGGAATTTTAAAAACTAAAAACAAACAAATTCCTATAATGAATATGAATTGAATTAAATCGGTAAATATTGTTGCCGACAATCCTCCAATTAGAACGTACGATAAAGCAATTAATATAATTATCATTGAAGAAATCCAATAAGGTGTATCATTTAAAAAATTAAAGAACTTTGAGATAGCTGTAATTTCAGCTATTAAGAAAACTGTCATATAAACTAACGAAACTATTATAACAAAGTGGGATAAGTTCTTACCAAACAGTTTTTCGATACAATCGTGAAAGCCTGTTGATTTTGGAAAAACCTTTCTTACATATTTTCCTATAAAGATGAATAAAACTAAAGGCATCGCAGCTCCAAGAGCATAACCAATCACATTACCCATTCCACCCCAAGTAGCTGCTGCGGCAGGCGAAAATATTATCCAAAAACCCAATGCAGAAGATACAAAAGAAGATATTGAAAAAAATAAGTTATATTTATTTTTAATAACAAATTTATCTTCTGATAATTCATTTTTTTTCAAAAAAAAGAATGACGCAGTAAAAATTAATCCAAATAAAATTAAAAAAAGAATTTCCATCTAATTTGCTCTTGTTTTAAAAGTATTTAAGGGAAACTTCCTACGCCAGAATTACCTGGATCAGGTTCGAGGGTTAAGTATTACCTTTCTCAGCCTTTCAGCACCCCTTAAAGGTCCATATTATCAAACTAACTAAAATAAATCAATTATCTTTACTAAAAACTAATTTAATATTAAAAACATCACATGAAAATAATTGAAAACTTCTCTGACTCTAAATTAATATCTAGTAATTCAGAAGACTTCATAAAGTTATATAAACCTAGTACGGGTGAGGAATATGCGCATGTTCCAAAAACAACAAGAGATGAGTTTGAAAAAATTATCAATAAAATGAAATTAGCACAACCTTTATGGGCTAATACACCCATTACAAAAAGAAGTGAAATTTTATTTAAATTTAAAAATTTAATTGAAAAAAATTTTGATTTAATAGCAAAAATAATATCTGAAGAACATGGCAAAGTTTTTTCTGATGCTAAAGGATCTTTGCAGAGAGGTCTTGAAGTAGTTGACTTTGCATGCGGTATTCCTCATTTATTGAAAGGAAATCACTCAATTAACGTTGGAACAAACGTAGATTTGTTTGATATTAAGCAGCCTTTGGGAATTTGTGCTGGTATTACACCATTTAATTTCCCAGCTATGGTTCCAATGTGGATGTTTCCATTATCTATAGCATGTGGAAATGCCTTTATGCTAAAACCTTCTGAGAAAGTTCCTCAATGCTCTTTAAAACTTGCAGAGTTAATGAGTGAAGCTGGTCTACCAGATAACGTCCTCACAGTCGTAAATGGCGATAAAAATATTGTAGATCTTATACTTCAGTGTGAAGATATTTCTTCAGTAAGTTTTGTTGGCTCAACACCTGTTGCAAAGTACATTTACACCGAATGTTCAAAAACAAATAAAAGAGTTCAAGCTCTTGGTGGTGCTAAAAACCATATGCTTATAATGGAAGACGCGAATTTAGAGGATGCAGTTAATGGACTAATTGGAGCAGCTTTTGGATCTGCTGGTGAACGTTGTATGGCAACATCAGTTGCTATGCCTGTTGGAAATATTCAAAAACCATTTATGGATTTGCTAAAGGAGAAGGCAACTAAAATCAAAGTTGGGGAGTCTTTAGACCCACAAAGCGAAATGGGACCTCTCATTACAAAGGAACACAAACAAAAAGTTCTATCATATATTGAAAAAGGTGTTCAAGAGGGTGCGAAATTAGAGTTAGATGGAAGAGAAATTAGTCTTCAAGGTTATGAAAATGGTAATTTTGTTGGTCCTACAATATTTAATAATGTTACTGATGGTATGACTATATACAAAGAAGAGATTTTTGGCCCTGTTTTATCTGTCCTTAATATGAATAATTTTGAAGAGGCTATAAAACTGATTAATAAACATCAGTTTGGCAATGGCACTTCTATTTATACATCAAGTGGTTCATTAGCGAGAAATTTTATGAAAAATGTCCAAATAGGAATGGTTGGGATAAACATTCCTATTCCAGTTCCAATGTCCTTTTATACTTTTGGTGGCTGGAAAGGTTCAATATTTGGTGGTCATGGAATGCACGGAGAAGAAGGGATTAATTTTTATACCAAACGTAAGACAATAACATCGAGATGGCCAGATGATGTCGCAGGGGCTTCACTCAACATGCCAACTATGAAATAATGGATTATGGACAAATTTAAAGACAGACAAAAAGCCTTTGAAGCAGAGCAAAGCCAAAAAGAGCAAACAGAATTTGAAAAAAGAAATTCAAGAAACAAAATCTTTGCTCAATACATTTTAGATGATATTGGACAATCCGATAATTCAGGATTACTGAGAGAAATAATATTATCTGATCTTGAGGAGCCAGGAGATGAAGACATAATACGTAAAGCCTTAGATGTATTAGCTCAAAATAATGGTAGTCTGACTAGAGAAGATCTAGTAAAAAAACTCTCAGAAATATAATCTACCAAGACCCATTATTTTGCATACTGGCCCAAGGCTCTTTTATTTCAAGGCTCTCACCTTTTTGAAGTAACTCTATTGATATGCCGTCTGGTGATTTTATGAATGCCATATATCCATCTCTAGGAGGCCTGTTTATCACAACATCCTTTTTAATCAGATTTTCACAAACTTGATAAATATTATCTACTCTAAAAGCTAGATGACCAAAATTTCTGCCACCTTTGTATTCTTCTTTGTCCCAATTGTAAGTTAATTCTAAAAGAGGTTTCTTTTTACTATCAGCAGTGTCTTTATCATCAGGAGCACAAAGAAAAATTAGAGTAAATCGACCCTTTTCACTCTCTTTTCTCGAGTATTCAATTAGTCCTAATTTATTACAATAAAAGTCAAGTGATTGTTCAATATCACTTACTCGAACCATTGTGTGCAAATATTCCATTAAGATTAAATATCAAAAAATTTTAAATCTGTCCAAAAAATTTCTAAAATTGCTTATTGCTTCCAAGGACTATTTTTTTTCGAAGGACAGTTTCACGATAAAAAATATATCCGACTGAAAGTAAAATTAATGGACCTCCTAGTAGCACCTCTTTCGAGAGAAACTCACCAAAAAAAATATAACCGATGACAAATGCCCAAACAACAGAAGTGAAGTCTAAAGGAGCAAGAACAGAGGCTTCTGCTAATTGAAAAGATTTTGTAAGACAAAATTGAGCAGTAAACCCTAAAAAACCCGAAGCAATTAGAAAAACTAAGTCTAAATTATTTGGCCATATCCAATCATCACTATAGAAAAATAAACTTGAAACTGTTCCAAATAAAGTAAAGGCCCATACCGTTAAAATATTATTATTAGTTATTAATATTTTTTTTAGAATTATCACTGCCATTGACAAAAATATACTAGCTAAAAGTGGTAAAACAGAATAGTTGTTTAATAAATTCACTTCCGGTTTCAAAATAATTACTACTCCAATAAAACCAATAATAATTGCAATTATCCTCCTATATCCAATTTTTTCACCCAGAAAAAAAATTGATAATATAGATATAAAAAAAACAGATGAAAAACTGATTGTTTGCATTTCGATCAGCGGAACATATCTAAGAGATATGAAGAAAAGACTCATTGCTGAAATTCCTACTAAACCTCTAAAAAAATGAAGTTTATAATTGTTAATAGAAGATATTTTTAGATTAAAATAATAAATGACAACTATCAATGGAATAAGAGCAAATAGATTTCTGAAAAAAACTACCTCAAATAATGGTAAGTTGTCGCCTGTTGCTTTTATACATACACTCATTAAAACAAAAAAAAGGACGGACAAAGACTTGTAGATAAATGCTGACATGTGGTTAATCTAAATATATTAAATATGAATGAATTTACTAATAGTTAATGGATATGACAAAAACGGATGGGGTAAACTAGCTAAATATGGATTACAACCAATATGTGAGTTTTACAGAGACCAACTAAAAATAATTAATTCAAAAATAAAAACTACATTCATTTATCCATCTATGAACTTAGATGAAAATTATGATGAAAGTTTCATCAAATCATTTACCGGCATTGTGTGGACAGGTTCAAGTCTCAATATTTATGATAATACAAGAGAAATTAAAAACCAAATTTCTCTCATGAAAAAGTTATCAAAGTTAAAGGTAAATATGTTTGGTAGTTGTTGGGGTATGCAACTTTTTACTGTTGCAAATGGTGGCGCAGTTAAAAAAAATCCTAAAGGTAGAGAAATTGGAATAGCCTATAATATAAGTATTAATAAATATGGTGCGCATCATCCAATGTACAAAGATAAGCCCTTGATATTTGATGCTTTTGCTTCTCATATTGACCATATATCCCAAAAGCCTTATAGATCTCATGTTTTGTCAGACAATCATTACTCAATTCAGTCTCTTATAAGCAATAAATTTTGGGGTACTCAATATCATCCTGAATTTAATTTTAAATACACAGGACAAATTTTAAATGCAAGAAAAAATATTTTACTTAAAGAAAAACTGTTTAGTAAAAATCAAATACAAAGGTTAATCAAAGACTTTAAAAGACCTAATAACAAGAGTTATAGTCAATCTTTGTTAAAAGATACGTTAAGACACAAAGAATTAAAAAATTGGCTAAGTTATTTAAGAAAGAATTAATATAATTCTTTAAATTCTTTTAGATTATTACAAACTGAAAATAAATCTTTAAAGTTTTTATAAGCAAATTTGGAGTTCATTACTTTCTTGTATTGGTTAATTATATCAGACCAATAATTATTATAATTAAACAAAATACATTTTTTACCCTTTATAACACCCAATTGAAGAGCGCTGATTACTAAACTAATTTCTTCTATTGTGCCCCCACCCCCGGGTAAAGCGACAAAACTATCTGACAATTGTAAAAACTTTTTTTTTCTTTGCTCCATTGTTTTCGTAACATATATTTTGTTAATTTTTGCGTGAATTTTCTCACGCTTATCTAGAAAAGATGGGATGATACCAGTTACATGGGCGTTATATTTTAATGCTGTCTTAGCAACAACACCCATTAATCCATTTTCTCCACCTCCATAAACAATGTCATAATCATTTTGTGCTAGATATTTTGTAACTGTTATAGCTAAATCTTTAAAATTTTTGTTTGATCCAAACATAGATCCGCAAAATACGGCAACTTTATGTTTAGAATTTTTTAATTTCATATAGATTTACTGTACAACAATATTGAAAAAAATGACTAAAAAAAATAACATTGAAGAGCTTAAAAAAGTAAGAAAGAAAATTGATAATATTGATAACAAGATTATTGAGCTGATTGGTGATAGATTTAAAGAAATACACAAAGTCACTAAATTAAAGGAAAATAGAGAAGAAATAATTGATCACGAAAGAATTACTCATATTTTAAAGTCTGTTCAATCAAAAGCAAAAAAAAATAAAATTGACTCTGAAATAATTGTTAGAATTTGGCAAATTTTTATACAAGAAGCTATTAAACTAGAGTCTGCAAAAATAAAAAAATAATCACACCAAAACGATTACTAACATTATAAATAAAATTGATATTAGAATTGTGCCTGCAAAACTTGGTGTTGTAACTTTAATGTAGGATAAATTACTAAATTTATAAGATTTACTTAATACTTGTTTAAAAGATAAACCTAAATTTTTATATAAACTATCTGTTAATAAACCTATTTTTTTAAATAAGGGTTTACCAATACCAGGTAACATTTTTCTGTAAAACCAATCAGAATTTAAAACAGTTGATCTAATCTCAGAGGGATAAAGTTTAAATTTGACTAAAAATAAAAATGCAATAATTGCAAAAACTAAAAGTTGTAGCTGACTTATTACATGGTCTAAAGTATAGGGCTGATATTCAACTGCGTATGGAAGTATTTGATACAAATATTTTGGGAACACACCTATAGCAATACATAAAAAAGCAGCGATGCCCATTGCAATGAGCATATTAATTGGAGCCTCTTTAACTTTATTCTTCCTCTCGTGTGCAAAAAAAGCAAAGTAAGGTATCTTTATCCCTGAGTGCTCCAAAACACCTGCGGAAGCAAAGAATAAAATAAAGTAAATTAAAACCATTCCCATACCTCCAAGCGAGGACATTATTAAAGATTTGGCGACAAATCCGCTGAACAACGGAAATGCAGAAATAGACATGGCCCCTATAATGCAAAATATTGTTGTGAATGGCATGTATTTGTAAAGGCCACCTAATTCAGAAGCTTTTGTTGTTCCAGCTCTGTATAAAACAGCACCCATACTCATAAACAAAAGAGCTTTATAAATTATATGAACGAACGCATGCGCTACCGTTCCATTAAGAGAAAGTTCTGTCCCAATGCCAATACCAACAACCATAAAGCCTAATTGGTTATTAAGACTAAATGACAAAACTCTTCTTAAATCATTTTCTATGACTGCAAAAAATACAGGAAAAGCTGTCATTATTGCACCTATCCAAATCAGTGAGTCAGTGCCTGGAAAAGTTCTAGCTAAAGCATAAATTGCCAATTTTGTTGTAAAAGCAGAAAGTGCAACTGTGCCAGTAACCGAAGACTCAGGGTAAGAGTCTTGTAGCCAACCATTTAAAAGAGGAAATGCAGCCTTAATTCCAAAAGCAATAAATATAAAAATTCCAAAATTTGTTTTTAAATCTAGAACAGCTAAATTATGGTTTCCTGTTTGATATAGCATTAAACATGCGCCAATTAAAAGTAATACACCTGAAGAAACTTGAATGATCAAATATCTCATAGCTGCATCTTTTGCTGCATTTGTATTTCCAGCAAAAACTATAAAGACTGAAGTAAGAGCTGTTGCTTCCCACCAAATAAATAAACTAAAAAAATCTCCTGCGTGGAGAGCACCAATAGCAGAGCCTGCATAAGCTAATGTCGCCATATGCTCCATTAAATTTTTACTGTGCCAGCTAAAAATTATTACAAGTATAGCTGCAATATGAAAAATAATAGCAAATGGAAGAGTTAAACTATCAGATTGATATAATATTAAATTTAAACCAAGTATGTCCCACTCTAAAAAAGTTCCATAACCATTAAATAAAGATAAAGCTGATAAACCCACCGATAATAACATCGCAGGATGTCTAAAGTATTGAGGAATGATTGGCAATAAGAATGAAGTAATTATCATAATTAAACCGGGAATAAAATTACTGATCATAATAATCCTCCTTCCTCATTAAGAATTTCCTCAGCCACTTTCCTAACATGACTATAAAAACAAAACTTACAAAACCGAAAAATGCTGGGAAGCCATATATCTCGGCAAAGGAAAAGTATTCATGTCTGTGAAAAGTAAAGTCTAAAAGAATTAAAAGTGCTCCAATTATAAGTATGTACTTTGTAAAGCTTTTACCCATACTCTTTAAATCATTTTTTTTCATTTAATTCACTATTACTCCACTAATATTATTCAAAAAATAGTTTGCATAAAAAAAGAAAACTAAACAGCCTAAACCTGTAATTAATGGTGGCCAAACAGTTAAAGGGGCTTTAATTAATTTTATTTCTTTCTTAGAGTTTTGGGTGAA
>CABYUJ010000021.1:0-9941 GCA_902522155.1 uncultured Alphaproteobacteria bacterium
CAGGACTTTTACCTACAAGAATTCAATCTTTATGTAATTATCCAGAAAGAGTTTGTATAGGACATCCATTTAACCCTGTATATTTATTACCTCTTGTCGAGTTGGTATCAGGAAAGCAAACAAAGAATAACACAATTACCAGAGCTAAGAAGTTTTACGAGGGAATAGGAATGAAACCTTTGATTGTAAAAAAAGAAATTGAGGGTTATATATCTGATCGCTTACAGGAAGCTCTTTGGAGAGAGGCACTTCACATAATTAAAGATGGCATTGCTTCAACTCAAGATGTTGACGATGCGATTGTTTATGGACCTGGATTACGATGGTCTTTTATGGGTGTTTGTCTAACTTTTCATCTTGCAGGAGGGCAAACTGGTATGAAACACATGTTAGAGCAGTTTGGACCTGCTCTTAAATTACCTTGGACTAAATTAAAGGCGCCAAAACTTGATGCAAAGCTAAAAAAATTAATGATTTCAGGCACAAAAAAACAGGCAGGAAAATACACTATAAAAGATCTAGAGGTGCAAAGAGATATTTTTTTGATTGAAATCATGAAAACTTTGAATAAATATCAAAGTAATAATTTTCCTAATTGGAATAAAACATTTAATAAATTTTAATATGAGCGAAAATCTTTCAATTAAAACAATCGATAAAAATAACAAGTCTATTTTGGTCGATTGGAGTGATGGTTTTAAAAGTAAATATAATTTCTTATGGTTGAGAGATAATTGTCCCTCTGAAGTGCATCCAACAGCTCGTGAACGAACTTTTAATTTGCTTGATGTATCTGAAGATATTCACCCTAAAAATTACTCTCTAAATAGTGAAGGTAATCTTGAGATTGAATGGAGTGAGGGAGGACATAAAAGTGTTTATGAGAGAGATTGGTTGAGACATAATTGTTATTCTTTAAAACACAGTCGAGAGTACGTTTCACCATATAGGATTTGGGATAAATCCATGCAAGATAGATTTACTGATATTCAAATAGATTACAGCGAAATAATTAGTAGTGATGATGGTTTAAAAAAGTGGTTACAGCAACTACATTTTTTTGGTATTTCAATTGTTAAAAATGCTCCAACAGATGTAAATTCTGGTTTTGATATCCTGAAAAATATAAGTCACACTCGAGAAACTTTTTTTAAAACACCATTCGAGGTCATTGATATACCTAACCCTAATAATTCAGCTTATACTGCTGCAGGTCTAAGAAATCATATTGATTTACCATATTATGAGATAGCTCCAGGATATCAGTTTCTTCACTGCTTAATAAATAATGCTACTGGGGGTGAGTCAGTTGCTGTAGATGGTTTTAAGGTAATTGATTATTTAAAAAATAATCACCCAGATGATTATGACGTACTACTTAATACGTCTGTAAAATTTGTAAATAGAGACTACACAACTAATACAATTAGAGTAATGCATAAACCTATAATAACTCTTGATCACAATAATGATTATAATGATATTAGGTTCAGCGTTGCCTATATGGGAGTTATGGACTGCCATCCTGATCAAATGGATCATTTTTACTCAGCATACAGAAAGCTTTTAAGCTTTCTTCATGACCAGAGGTTTGAAATTAACTTTCGTATGCAAGCCGGAGATATTTTTAGTTTTAATAATCGAAGAGTGTTACATGGTAGAAAAGAATATGATGCCAATTCTGGAGAAAGGCACCTTCAAGGTTATTATATGGACAGAGATGAAATATTGGGTCGCTTAAATTATATTGAAAATTTAAATCCTTAAATTTAATAAAAATTAAAATAAAAAATTCAAGAGTTGTTCAAAGATTACAGTAGTATAAATACAAAAAATTTATTGGGGTTATTTATGTCAAAGGGTAAAAGAAGCAATAGATAATGAGAAAAAATTAGTTAAGTAATGTCTTAAATTACTTACTTTGGTGGCTTCATCTTTTTAACCTCCATCCTTAAACCTATCCTCTAGGTGATTCTATCTTATCAAATAAATTGGATTTTGTATTTTTTAATTTGTAAATATTATGAAAACTTTATTTTACACAATGTTCATTGTCCCAAAATTTATTAACTTTTGGCATTATTAATGGCAGTTTAGCAATAACAGTAGGTCCAAATTTTTCTATATCTCCAGTTGCAAGAACGTAATTACCCATATTAATTTCGTTGAAAACTTTAATGTAGTATGAACCTGGTTCGTAAGTTACTGTACTTTTAAAATCTTCACCGATTTGCGGTCCTATCCAATACCATTTTTTACCATAGGGCTCATACCATTCCCACCACTCAAAATTTTGACCATCAACTTCCTCGATGACACTTAACTCAAGGTCTTTACCTTCTAAAATACTAAATGAGAACTTTCTAAATGTATTACAATCATCAATTTTTGGAACAGTAATACCAACATAAAAATTAAATTTCTGATCAGAATTTATTAAGTAATAATGTGGATCACCATTTAATTTAGAGTATATTGCTTTTGATATTTCTGGTTTTTCTATTAGATATGCCTCATTAGGTTTATTTGGGTTTGAGTCATTAATTACAGGTTGATGAGCATAGGATAATGAACAAAAGGTAATTAAAATAAAAACACTAAAAAATTTCATAGTTTAATTTACACTATTATTTTATATGAGGCGAATATGATCTATGAAAAACAATTAATTTTGTTATAAATCAAACTTTATCATGAATTTTGAACAAGCAAGATCAAATATGGTTCTTAATCAACTAAGAGCTAATCGTATAAAAAACTCTTCTTTAATTGAAAAAATTGAATTATTTCCAAGAGAAAACTTGTATCCAAAACCTTATAAACATTTAGCTTATTCTGATAAAATTATATTTTTAGATGATGGTCGCTTTATTCTACCTCCTTTAACATCATTTCATTTATTACAAGCTTTGGGAGAGATTGATGATGAGAGTATTTTAGAAATTGGTTCTGGATTTGGTACATCAACATCTATTATAAATAAATTTTCCTCTAATATTGACTGCATAGAGTCTTCTATGCAAATGATTGAAGTTTTCAAAAATAGTATGAAAGAAGGTTTGTTCAATGCCTCTTTATTAGATTTAACGATAAAGGAATTTTTCAATAACAAAAAGCCAAATATTAAAAAATACCAAAAGATTATTATTAATGGTTCACTTGATGAAGAGCCCATAAATATAATTAAAAATGCATCTGATAATGCAGAGATAGTTTGTATAATTGATAACCAAGATTTTAAACATAAGATTGTTAAATATATAAAAGTAGGAGGCAAATCGAATAAGTTTGTTATAGATGAAGCTTCTTCTTCTTATATTTATAAATATGTTCAATCCGAACCATTTGTTTTTTAGCAAATGGATGAATTTCAAAATAAAAAAGAATATGAAAATGAAATTTATCAGCTTTGGTTAGACAAAGAATGTTTTAAACCTAAATACAAATTTGATAAAAACTTTTCTATTTGTATACCTCCCCCAAATGTAACAGGGTCGTTGCATATGGGACATGCACTTAATAACACTATTCAGGATATTTTAACAAGATATCACCGAATGAATGGATTTAATACTCTTTGGCAACCTGGAACAGACCATGCAGGCATAGCGACACAAATGGTTGTGGAAAGAAACTTAGCTGAGAAAAATATTTATCGTAAAGATCTCACAAGAGAAGAGTTCATTGAAAAAATATGGGAGTGGAAAGAATATTCGGGTTCCACAATCATAAATCAATTAAAAAGGCTTGGTAGTTCATGTGATTGGTCAAGGGAAAGATTTACGATGGATGACGGATTGTCATCTGCAGTTAGAAAGGTTTTTGTTAAATTATATACAGAGGGGTTGATATATAAAGATCAAGCTCTTGTTAATTGGGATACCAAATTTAAAACAGCTATTTCTGATTTAGAAGTTGTTCCTACGGATGTAAGCACCCAAATTTACTATATAAAATATCCAAGCTCTAATTCTGTGAGTATAACTGTTGCAACAGTTAGGCCAGAAACAATTTTTGGTGATGTTGCTATAGCAGTTAACCCCAATGACAGTAGATATACTTCATTAAAAAAAGAAACTTTTACTATTCCTTTAACATCAAGATCTATTCCACTTATATTTGATGAATATTCTGATCCGGAAATGGGAAGTGGTGCAGTTAAAATTACCCCAGCACACGATTTTAACGATTTTGAAATCGGTAAAAGGCACAACTTAGAACTATTAAATATTCTAAACGAGGACGGATCATTGAACGAAAATTGTCCAAAAGAATTTCAGGGTTTAGATAGATTTGAGGCAAGAAAAAAAGTTGTTCACTTGCTAAAAGAAAAAGGTTTTTTAGAAAAAATTGAAGATTATAAAACTACAATACCTTATGGTGATCGCTCGAACACTGTTGTCGAACCTTTTTTAACTCATCAGTGGTTTTGTAATGCTGAAGAATTAGCAAAACAGGCAATGAAAGTTGTAAAAGACGGTGATACAAAATTTTTTCCCTCAAATTGGGAGAAAACATATTTTCAATGGATGGAAAATATAAAACCATGGTGTATTTCTCGACAAATATGGTGGGGACATCAAATTCCAGTTTGGTATGGTCCTGATGGAAAAGAATTTTGTGCAGAAACTGAAGAAGAAGCGAAAAATTTAGCTGTAGACTTTTATAAAGCGGATAAAATAATTTTAAAAAGAGATCAAGACGTCTTAGACACCTGGTTCTCCTCAGCTCTTTGGCCTTTCTCTACATTGGGATGGCCCAACAAAGAACAAACATTAGATACATTTTATCCTAATTCTGTACTAGTTACGGGTTTTGATATCATCTTTTTCTGGGTTGCCCGCATGATGATGATGGGTAATAAATTTATGTCAGAAACACCTTTTAAAACTGTTTATGTTCATGCTCTCGTTCGTGATGAAAAAGGTCAAAAAATGTCAAAATCAAAAGGTAATGTCATAGATCCTTTAGAAATAATTGACAAGTATGGTGCAGATACACTTCGCTTTACTCTAACTTCATTAAATACACCTGGAAGGGATGTAAGGTTAAGTGAGCAACGCATAGCTGGTTATAGAAACTTTGTTACTAAAATTACCAATGCCTACAAGTTTGCTGAATTTAAAGGAATTTATCCATTTACAGATAATGGCAAAGTTAACCTTAATCATATTTTTAATATTTGGATTATAAATGAGTTTCAAGAATTATATAAAAAAGTTCAAGAAAATTATGAGAAATACTATTTTCATGAAGTAGCTAATCAACTATATCATTTTACATGGCATACTTTTTGTGACTGGTATATTGAACTTTCTAAAAATCTTTTAGACGACAGTCAATTTAGCGATGAAACCAAATACACTTTTCATTTGGTATTTAATTCTTTACTGCAACTTTTACATCCAGTGATTCCTTTTATCACTGAAAAATTGTGGGGTAAAAATAATAAAGATATCTTGATGAGTCATCAGTGGGACTATGTTGATCTAAAAACTGAAAGTGAAAATGTATCTAAAACAAAGTTATTTATCGATTTTATAGAAGAATACAGGTCAATAGAAAAACTTTTTGAAATCAAAAAAGAAGATACTGTAGAAATTTTTTCTAAAAACCAATTAATTCAAACAATATTAGAAGACAATAAAAAAACATTTGAATTTTTAACAAGAAAAAAACTTTCATCATCCCATAAAGACAATAGTGTTACTTTACCTTTTAAAGAGTTTGATTTCGAAATTTCCACTAGCCAAATTGATAAATCTAAAATCAAAGAAAAACTTCAGGAAAATAAAAGCTCTTTGGAAAAAGAAAAAAATACGATTGATAAAAATTTATTAAATGAAAATTTTGTATCAAAAGCTCCAAAAGATCTCATTGATCAAAATAAAGAGAGACAAAGTTCAATTAATATGGAATTGTCTAAAATTGATAGTATATTAATTAATATTCAATAATGGTTGATAAAAGCAAATTACCAAGTAGACATGTTTCTGTAGGTCCTAAAAGTGCACCACATAGAGCTTTTTATTATGCTATGGGCATTACCGAAGAACAGATTAAACAACCTTTTGTCGGTGTAGTAACCACATGGAATGAGTCTGCCCCTTGCAATATTTCACTTTCTCGCCAAGCTCAATCAGCCAAAAAAGGTGTGTGGGATGCAAAAGGTACACCAAGAGAATTTACCACCATCACTGTTACTGATGGTATTGCTATGGGTCATGAGGGAATGAAATCTTCTTTAACTAGTAGGGAGATCATAGCTGACTCAACTGAACTTTCTGTAAGAGGTCACTGTTATGATGCCTTAGTTGGTTTAGCTGGGTGTGATAAATCTTTGCCAGGTTTAATGATGGCAATGCTAAGACTTAATGTGCCATCTGTATTTATGTACGGTGGATCTATATTACCAGGTGTTTATAAAGATAAGGACGTAACAATAGTAGATGTTTTTGAAGCTGTTGGAAAACATTCAACAGGAAAGATTTCAGACCAAGAACTCCATGACATTGAGTGTGTTGCCTGTCCATCTGCTGGATCCTGTGGCGGACAGTTTACTGCAAATACCATGGCATGCGTTTCAGAGACTATCGGTTTAGCTCTTCCAGGTTCTGCAATGACACCAGCTCCTTATGAAAGTAGAGATAAATATGCTTATGAAAGTGGAAAAGTAGTTATGGAATTAATTGAAAAAAACTTGAGACCTAGGGATATTGTTACAAAACAATCACTAATAAATGCGGCTGTGGTTGTTTCAGCATCAGGTGGATCAACCAACGCAGGTTTACATCTACCTGCTATGGCTCATGAAGCTGGTATTGAATTTACTTTGGAAGATGTCTGTAATATTTTCCAATCAACACCTTATATAGGTAATTTAGCTCCGGGGGGAAAATATGTAGCTAAAGATTTATATGAAGTTGGCGGAGTTCCTGTTCTAATAAAAGCACTCATTGATGGCGGGTTAATTGATGGATCATGCATGACTGTTACTGGAAAAACCTTAGCTGAAAATGTAAAAGATGTGGAGTTACCAAAAAATCAAGATGTTGTTTATCCTGTCAGTAGCCCAATTACTAAAACAGGTGGTGTGGTAGGTTTGAAAGGTTCACTTGCTCCAGATGGTGCGATCGTAAAAATAGCTGGACTTAAAAAATTACAGTTCAAAGGAAAGGCAATTTGCTTTGATAGAGAAGAACATGCTCTAGACGCTGTCTTAAATGGTAAAATTAAACCTGGTCATGTTGTGATTATCAGATACGAGGGTCCAAAAGGAGGGCCAGGTATGAGAGAAATGTTATCTACCACTAGTGCCCTTTATGGACAAGATCTTGGCGAAGAGGTAGCTTTAATTACTGATGGAAGGTTCTCTGGAGGTACACGAGGTTTTTGTATCGGCCATGTAGGTCCAGAGGCTTATGATTGTGGACCTATAGCGTTAGTTGAAGATGGTGATGAAATAGAAATTGATGCAGAGAAAAATTTACTAAATTTGAATGTAGACGAAAAAACGTTATCCGATAGAAAAACTAAATGGGTTAATAAAGAACCAGAGTTTATGTCAGGTACTTTATGGAAATACATGAAAACTGTTGGACCTGCAAACCTAGGGGCAGTTACACACCCTGGTGGTAAATTAGAAAAAAAGACTTATTCAGATATTTAAATCTATAAGAATAGGGCAATGATCAGAGGGTCTATCCATATTACGGTATTCTTTTAATACTTTTAGTTTCATTATTTTACTTTTCAAAAATGGAGATAAAAGAAAGAAGTCTATTCTTATTCCTTCCTCTTTTCCAAATTTGTAAGTTTTATAATCAAAAAAAGTATAACTTTGTTTTTTTGGAGTAGTCTTAAATACATCAATTAGATCTAGATTTATTAATTTATAGAATTCTTTTCTGGATTGAGGTTGTGCCAGAGCATCATTTTTATATTTTTTAATATCATGAGCATCTTCATCTTCTGGAATAACATTAAAATCTCCCATTAATAAAACTTCATATTCTTTTTTAAGTATTTCTATTTCTTCATAAAGTAATTTCATCCATTCAAGCTTATTTATAAATTTATCTGTATCTATAGGATTTCCGTTAGGGAAATAACAATTGAGGATTGCTAAATTTTTATCTTTTATAATAACTGTATTGTTTCTTGCTTGTGTCATATTTAACTTTTTTAAGGGATTTTCATTTAATACAATCTCTCTTTTACAAGAAACACTTACCCCATTGTAACTTTTTTGAGTTTCAGCCACTGTTTTCAATGAAAATTGATTAAAAAAGTTTTCTACGTATTCTTTATCTAATATCTTCAGTTCTTGTAAGCAAATTATGTCTGGAGCTTCTGTTTCTATTATTTTTTTTATAAGTGGTTCTCGCGCTCTTAAAGAATTTACATTCCAACTAATAATTTTCACAATTAAACGCTAAATGATGTGCCACAGCCACAAGAATTTTTAGCATTAGGATTTGAAATAGAGAAACTAGAGCCTATCAATTCATCTTTATAATCTAATTCAGATTCATTAATGAAAGTCATAGAATTTTTATCAATCAAAATTTGTAAATCTTTAAAATTAAATACATGATCTTTGCTTTCATTAATTACATTTTCACTTTTAAACACATACTGGAATCCAGAACATCCACCACCTTTAACTCTGATTCTAAAATATTTCATATTTTGATCTTTTAGAACTTCTTGAATTTTATTTATAGCTTTATCTGTTATATTAATACTTCCCATATGTTCAGTAATTTATCAGCTTTACCAGAAAATTCAAAAGGAAGACTTTACGATGAAATAAATGATCATCGATCACTCTACGAAAGAGATAGAGACAGGATTTATCATTCAACAGCCTTTAGAAAACTAAAAGATAAAACACAAGTATTTATGTTTGAAAAAGGTGACTATTATAGAAATAGACTAACACATACTCTTGAGGTATCTCAAATAGCAAGATCTATAAGTAGAAAATTGTCTTTAAATGAAGATCTCACTGAATGTATAGCACTATCCCATGATTTAGGTCATAGTCCTTTTGGTCATGTGGGCGAAGAAATAATTACTCAAGAATTAGATGCAAATTTTAACCATAATTATCAATCTTTTAGACAAATTACATTACTAGAAAAGAGATATATAAATTTCGATGGTTTAAATTTAACTTGGGAAACAATAGATGGCTTAATAAAGCATAATGGAAAAATACAAGAAACAAATAGAAACTACGATTTATCAAAAAATTTTAAATTTGATTTAAATAAGAATCCCTCATTAGAAGCTCAAATAGCATCCTTGTCTGATGATATAGCTTACATAGCTCATGATTTCGATGATGCTTTAAGATCAGGTATTCTGACAATATCAAGTTTAGCTGAAAATAAAGGACAATTTAATTTTATAGATTTTTCATACATCGCAAACTTAGATAAAAGTATTGCAAGAAATTACTTTTCAAGATCCATTATGAACTACTTAATTTTGGATCTTCTTAACGAAACTGAAAATACTCTTTCTAATAATTCACAAATAAAATCAATTGAAGATGTTATAATAAATACAAATTTTTTGGTTAAGTTTAGTCCTACAGTATTAGAAAAAGTAAAATTTCTTAAAAATTTTCTATTCGAATTTTTTTATACATCCGATTTTGTATATAAAAATAGAACACAAGCTGAAAAAATTTTAGTATCTATAATCAAATTATTAAATAATGATACCTCTATGCTTCCATCAAAATGGAAAGAAAAATTACAATATGATACAGATAAGCAACAAATTATAGTCGATTATGTATGTGGTATGACAGATCAGTATGCTATAAATTTCTATAAAAAATATGTTACATAAATTAAAAAAATCTCTTTTTGAAATATTAATTAAAATTGATAAGAACGTTAGTATTAATTTTGAAGATGTTGAAGTTG
>CABYUJ010000022.1:0-7519 GCA_902522155.1 uncultured Alphaproteobacteria bacterium
TCGAAGGAAATTAAAAATTTAAAAAAGGTATTAAACGAATTATGAAAATAGCAATTACTGGTGCTTCTGGATATATTGGAAATGTTCTCACAAAATCATTACTAGATAGACGTTTTGAAGTTACTGCAATTGATAGTTTTAGGTACAACAATAGACAATTATTTCAATTAGCAAATTATAGTAACTTAAATATCATTGAAGGTGATGTCAGAGATAAATATGTTACTGAGGAATTATTAAAAAATGATGTAATAATTCCACTTGCTGCCTTAGTTGGAGCTCCACTATGTGAAAAATACCCTAATGACGCTATCTCTATTAACCAAAATTCAATAGAAAATTTATCTAAACATAAGTCATCAGATCAAATAATTATTTACCCTACTACCAATTCGGGTTATGGATCAACTGATGGTACTTCTGAATGTAATGAAAACTCACCTATTAAACCGATCTCATTATATGGGGTCACAAAAACAGAAGCTGAAAAATCAATAATTGATAAAGATAACACAATATCATTAAGACTTGCTACAGTTTTTGGTATTTCACCTAGAATGCGCTTAGATCTATTAGTTAATAATTTTGTTTATAAATCTTTAAATGAAGGTTGTTTAACTTTATTCGAATCACATTTTATTAGAAATTATATTCACGTCCAAGATATATCTAGAGCTTTTATTCATTGCATAGATAATTTTTCTAGTATGAAAAATAATATTTACAATTTAGGATTATCTGATGCAAATATTTCAAAAAAAGATTTAGCATTACTTATTAAGAAACACATAAAAAGTCTTGCTATAGTTGAAGAGGAATTTACAAAAGATAAAGATCAGAGAAATTATATTGTATCTAATGCAAAAATAGAGAAAACAGGTTACAAACCAGAGGTCTCTTTAGAAAATGGTATAATTGAATTAATCAAAGGTTTAAAAATTTTTAAACAAAACCAATTTGGCAACATTTAAATCAAAAAAAAGAGTTTGGATAACTGGTGCAAATGGTTTTATTGGCAAAAATATCATTGAGAAATTTAATAAAAATAAATATGAAATACTAGCAACAAATCGACAAGAAATTGATTTAAATAATTACGTTAAAGTAAAATTTTTTTTAAAAAAATATAAACCTAATGTCATAATAAATACTGCAGGTTTAGTAGGTGGGATAATTAGAAATAAAAGAGAAAAATATGAATTACTTGTTGAAAATTTAAAGTCATCAGTTAATTTGATAGACCAAGTTTATAAAAACTATAATAATGAGATTTATCTAAATTTATCATCCTCTTGTATTTATCCTAATAATTTAAATAAACGTATCAAAGAAAATATGCTTAATTTAAAAGACATAGAAAGTTCTAGTGAATATTACGCTTTGTCTAAAATTATCTCATTAAAAATATGTAAAGAACTGCACTTTAGAAAATTTAAATTTTATAGCATAATACCCTCAAATTTATTTGGAAAATATGATGATTTTTCAACTGAAAACAGTCATGTTATTGGATCTATAATAAATAAATTTTGTAATAATAAAAATAAAATAGATTTATTAGGTTCAGGTAAAGCAAAAAGAGATTTCTTATATATAGATGATTTTATAGATGCACTAGACAAATTTATATCTAACAAGGAATTACCAAAATATCCAGTTTATAATTTATCATCAAATAAAATTATTTCGATTAGACAATTATCAATATTGATTAAAAATATTATTAATAAAAAAATTCAAATAAATTTTAATAATGATGGCAATGATGGAACACTCTATAAGTCTTTAGACTCTAGCTTATTTAGGAAAAGTTTTAATTGGAAAGAAAAAAATAGTTTAGATAGAGGATTAAAAGAAACTATTAATTTTTTTTTGAAAGAAAATTATAATTTGAATAATTTTGTACCATCAAACTCAAGCTCCAAAGGATAAATGTTAAATAATTTACCTAATTTAGAAAAATTATTTTTGTTTTCATTTTTAACGTAAAATAAAAAAAAACCTCCACTACCTGCGCCAAGTAATTTTCCTGATAGAGCTCCTTTATTAATTGCCATTTTATAAATATCAAAAATTTCATTGTTTATAGCATATGGATTAGATTTAATTTTTAAATTCCAATATTCTTTAAATAAATAACCTAAATCATCTAAATTTCCTTTACTTAAAAGTTTTTTTGCAATATTTGAATATTCTACCATCTCAAAGATAACTTTACTATTTGGGCGAGAGGTCTCAAATGATCTTACTAATTTTTTTTGAATTATTGAGGAGTATCTTTTTATACCAGTATCAAGTAAGAAAAAATTAGATTTAAATTTATTAATTGTTTTTGGGGATATTTTAATATTTGTAATTTTAAAATCATTCTTCTTAAACTTTATATAATTAATACCTCCGTATGTAACTGCTATTTGATCTTGGTAACCAATATCTTCTTTTAAAACCTCTCTTTCAAAATTTATGGTAGCTTTTGTAATATTTTTTTTAGATGGGTTTTTGTTTTTAGTTGATAATAAATAATTCATCAATGAAACAGATAAAGCTGAACTTGAGGCAAGCCCTGAAAAAGCAGGTAATTCTGACATAAATGTAAAATTAGCTTTTTTAATTTTAAAATGCTGTAAAAAATTTCTAAAACATGGATGGTTAATTTCGCTTACATTATTTGTTTGTTCACTTTTAGAATAATTAATTATGTAGTTTGAAGATGTATTAAGTGGGTTAGATATAATTAAATAAACATATTTATTAATTGAGGTCGATATAACAGCGCCACCATTTTTATTAAACCACTCTGGGAAATCACTTCCCCCACCAAAAAAAGATACTCTAAATGGAGTTTTTACAACAATCATAACTTATTAATTTTTAAAAAATTATAATTAGAAAATACTTCATCTTGATAATTTTTAATTCTATTTGACAAAAATATTTTTTTTAATTCTTCTATACCATAATTTAAATTGAATTGATTTTTCCATCCTGTTTCAAAAAATTTTTTACTAGAAACTCTATAGTTTCTTGTATCTTCAAATTGTTGATTATTTATATTTAATTGTACTTTATAATCAAAGCTGTCAGAAATTATTTTTGCTACATCAATTATTTTATAATTATTGTATGAGACATTAAAAGTCCCATATATTTGATTTTTAATTATATGAACTAAAGCATTACTTACATCTTTTACATGTAATAAGGGCCTGTATTGCTCACCACCAAATACTGAAATCTTTTCTTTATTAGCTGCTTTTAGAGTCAAAATATTAACAACCAAATCTAACCTAATTCTTGAAAATAAATCACTTAATCCAAAAAGAGTTCCTAATCTTATTACTGTAGTGTTTTGTCTTTTTGATAAAATTTTTTCTGCAATTATTTTACTCTTAGCGTAAACAGATAGTGGATTTTTTTCTGCATTTTCATCTAATAGAACATTGCTCTTACCATAAACTGAACAAGTAGAAATAAATATAAGATCACCATCATAAAATTCAATAAAATCTCTAATAGAATTAACATTAATTTCATATGTTATAGTTTCATTAATTGAACAAGCCCCATCACCAACTAATGCTGCTAACCAAATCACATTATCGAATTTTTTTTCTTTAATAACCTCTTTAATTTTGTTTGTATCTCTAATATCTCCATAAATAAAATCAACATCTTTAAAAAATTGTCTTTCATAAGTTAGATTATCAAAAACAGAAACGTCATAATTGTTTGATAATAAATTATCAACTAAATATCCACCTATATACCCTGCACCACCTACTACTAAGATCTTCATATTATTAAAATTTATAATAGTCCCTATAAAGAATATTAATTTCTTTTTTTACTTTTTCTTTATCAAAAATTTTCATAAGGTTATTGTAATTTTTCTCAGAGAATATATCTGCTTTTTTTTTCAAATTATATAAAAATACAAATTTTTTAATGAAATCGTTTTCGTCGTATAAGTTATAAATAAATTTATTGTCTACTATTTCATTAATTGAGCTAGAATCTGATTGTAAAGGTAAAGTTCTATGATTAACAGCATCTAAGGCTGATGTAGACATTCCGTCACTTATACTTGCTCCAATATATATTTTAGATTTTGAAAAAAATTTCATTAAATCACTTTTATTGGAGTTTGCGATCACAGTGTAATCAAAATTATATAATTTTAAATTAAGAATAAATTGAGTTATTCTATCGACTGAGTAAAAATACAATGGAATTTTTTTAAATATATTTTTATTTTTTTTTAAATACGTCAAAATTAAGTTTAACCTTCCAAATTGAGAGTTGTATCCCTTAATCACAACGCACTTTCTTGAAGATGTTTTTAAATACTTTAATTGTTTTTTAAAGCCACCAGAGTTCGGTATCATTTTTTGCTTAATTTTTGGATTAATTTTTTTTATGGTCTTGATATCTCTTTTTGACTCGCTGATGCACAAGTCACTAAAACTTAAGAGTTTTGTAATTTTTTTATTATGTTTAGAAATTTTTCCGAAATAATAAGTATCACTTCCATAATTACTAATAAAAATTTTGTAATTTTCATAATTTATTTTTTTGTAAATATCGATTAACAAATAGCCTGAATGCTGAAATTCTAATGCATGAATAATGTTTGGTTTATATTTATTTATAATTTTTAATAAATCAAAAGAGCAAATGCCTAATTGTTTTATATATACCTTATAGTCAAAAAAAAGTTTTTTAATATCTAGTAAAGAAATTAAAAATCCAATATAAGATTTTCTTTCTAAGTAATCGGTTTTTTTTTTTATTTTATTTGAAATCTGTCTAAAGGTAGATGGAAAAAAAATAATTTCATTATTTTTTTTATTAATATTTTCTATCCAATTTTCAACATGTATGCTATTAGGAAAACCAATAAAAAGTATTTTCTTTTTCATTTTATGTTATAAGTTTGTTTAATCACACTATGTCAAAAAAAAACATCTCCATCATTATTTCTTTTAGAAATGAACAGGAAAATATTCCTGAACTTTTAAAAAGAATAAAGAATATTACTCATAATTCAAATTATACATTTGAAATAGTTTTTATTGATGATTGTTCTACCGATAACTCATTCAACATTACAAAAAATATCAATCAAAATACCAAACTTAATATTCAATATTATAAAACTATTAAAAGACTTGGTGGACAGAGGAGTCTATTAGCAGCTTTTGAAATTATAGATAGTGATGCCTGTATTTATTTTGATGCAGATTTACAAGATCCCCCTGAATTAATTGAAAAATTATTAGTTGAATGGGAAAAAGGATCGTTAGTTGTTCACACTGTTCGAATAAAAAGAGAAAAAGAGACCATTATCAAAAAAGTACTTAGTTCTTTTGCTTATATACTAATTGATATCATGAATAAATCGATGCGTGATGCAGGAGATTATAAATTATTAGATAAGAGTATTTACAAATTTGTCTCCTCAATTAGTGATAAAAATCCATACCTAAAAGGTTTTTTATCAAATTTGAATGTTCAAAATAGCCAAGTTAAATATGTAAGAGAAGGAAGATTTTCAGGAGAAACTAAATATCCTTTAATTAATTCTACAAATCCTTACAACGAGTTTCTTAAAGGAATTTTTGTTGAAAGTAGAGAGAAGTTACCAGCACTTTTATTAGTCAAGGGATTTTTAATTTTTTTACTATCATTAGTTATTTTATTAATTGATTATATTTTTAATTTAAAATTTTTTCATAATCTAACTCATTTATTTTTTTATTATTACTTTTCATTAGTATTAATTATTTTATTTTTCTTTATTCTTCGAATTCACGATAATAATTATTTTAAAAATTTAAAATATTTTTTAAAAAAACAGGATTTATGATTGGACATTCATAAATAGTAATATGGTAAATTATTTTTCTTATGATCAGATTTTCACAATTATTAAAGATCTTACAATTAGAAATATTAAAATAAGATATAGACAGGCTTTAATAGGAATAATTTGGGCCTTTCTCAAACCTGCAACAACAGTATTAGTTTTTTTAATCGTCTTTAAATATATAATTCAATTAAACATTAAGACATCTGTTTCTTATGAGTTATTTCTATTAAGTGGAATTATTCCTTGGTTCTTTTTTGCACAAAGTATTTCAGATCTCTCGCTATCTCATCTGGATAACCCCACTTTTCTTACCAAAATATATTTACCTAAATATATTGTACCAACAAGCTATTTGGGCATGAACGTCATTGAGCTAATTATTGGATTAGTTTGTTATCTTTTAATAAGCATTATATTTTTCCAAGACTATTCCTGGAAAATGTTTTTGATATTCATTCCTATCGTGATTTTTATTATATTTACTTTTTTTGTTGGGCTAGCTTTATCAGTAATGATGATTTTTTATAGAGATTTTAAACATATTATTCCGATTTTTATTCAAGCAGGAATTTTTATATCTCCTATAGGCTACTCTTCAGAAATTGTTCCTGAGAGTTTTAAGATGTTTTATTTTGTTAATCCAATAACAGGTTTTATTGAGTTTTTTAGGTTATTTACACTATCTGATTATAGTGTAGATATGAATAACTTATTAATTTCTTTATTATCCTCAATATCAATAATTATAATTTGTTTTTTGATATATTTAAAAAAAAGAAGTCAAATAGCTGAGATAGTTTAGTTTCAATGATTGTTTACAAATTTATTAATTGAATTATTTCCTATTATTATATCTTTCATTTCACCTTCCTCTAACAGTATGATCTTAGAACAATAATCTCTTATTTCACGTAAATTATGAGTGACATTAATTATAGTTCGTCCTGATTTAATAAGAGAAAGCATTTTATTTTTGCTTTTTAACTTAAATTCCTCATCTCCGACAGAAAAGACCTCATCCAATATTAAAATGTCATTTAATAGATGAGATATGATAGAAAAAACAAGACGCATTTTCATCCCTGATGAATAGAATCTAAATGAAACATCAATAAAATTTGAAAGACCAGAAAATTTAATTATTTCATCTATTTTTGAGTCAATATAATTTGATTTAAAACCTAATATTTTACCAAATGTATAAGTATTTTCTCTACCTGTCATCATTTCATGAAAAGCACTAGATACCTCAATAATTGGCGAGAATTTTTTAGAGATAACAATTTCACCACTACTAGGTTCATAAATACCACAAATACACTTTAATAATGTACTTTTACCTGACCCATTTTTACCAAATAAGCAAATATATTCTCCCTCCTCAACATCGAAAGAAATATCTTTGAGTGCGTAAAATTTTTCTATTCTTGTAATAAATGGTAAATCATAAGTATTGTTATTATAGTTTTTCTTAGTAAATAATTTTGATAAGTTTTTAACGTTAATTATTTTATTCATAGACTTTTTAATTATGAAAGTATTTTATATCACAAAAAATCATAACTCAATAAAAGCAATCGAAGACTATTTAGAGATTATTAAATCAACATTTAATAAATATGAAGTAATTAGTAGCCAATCTTTAATTCC
>CABYUJ010000023.1:0-7376 GCA_902522155.1 uncultured Alphaproteobacteria bacterium
AAAGAAGGGATTAAAAGGAATATTTGCCAAAGATGGCATGTATATTCCAGGAACACAGATAAATTTAAAAAAAGGAAAAATTAGAGGTGAAATATCTGAGGGTATGCTTTTGTCTGAGAGAGAGCTTAATTTAAGCGATGATCATGAGGGTATTATTGAGTTACTTGATGATTTTCAAAACGGCACCTCAGCAGTTGAAGCTTTGAAGTTAAATGATCCTATCTTCGAGATAGGTATTACACCTAATAGAGGAGATTGCCTTAGTGTTAGAGGTGTTGCTAGAGATCTTTCAGCTAAAGGCGTTGGTAAACTAAAGACTTTAAATTTTAAAAAAATAAATCAGTTAGAATTTGAAAGCCCAATCATTTGGAATATTAACAATGATAATAATAGTTGTGAATATGTAGTAAGTAGATATTTTAAAAATGTAAATAATTCTAAATCTCCAGAATGGTTACAAAAAAAACTTATCAGCCTTGGATTACGACCTATAAATGCTTTAGTTGATATAACAAATTATATCACTATTGATTTAGGAAGACCTTTACATGTTTTTGATGCAGATAAAATTGGAAAAAAACTTGATATGAGGCTTGCAAACGCAAATGAAAGAATTCTTGCTTTAGATAATAAAGAATACACTTTAGATAAAAATACAACCGTGATAGCTGATGGAAATAATGCACTCGCTATAGCAGGGATTATAGGAGGAGACTTCAGCGGATGCACAGATGATACTAAAAATGTATTTCTTGAGGTTGCTCTTTTTAATCCGAATAGTGTTGCACAAACTGGTAGAACTCTTGGAATAAATTCAGATGCCAGGTATCGTTTTGAAAGAGGATTAGATAAAAATATGGTCTTTGAAGGTTTAGAATATGCATCATATTTAATAAATAAAATATGTGGAGGCTTAGTAAGTAAAAATATTGAAGCTGGAAAATTCGATAATTTTGAACATAAAATAATTTATAAATTTGATTATTTTAATAAGACTATTGGTTTAGAACTAGACCCACAAAAACAAATCAAAATATTAAAAGATCTTAAATTTCAAATTAATCAAAGTAATGAAAAGGAATGTGAAGTCTTAGTACCATCATGGAGGAATGATGTTAAAAACAAAATAGATATAGTTGAAGAAATCATAAGAATTTATGGATATGAAAATATTAAACAAAGTGTGCCCTCTGCATCAATCGATGAGATTTATAAGATAGATAATTCACCAACAAATAAGAAATTTAAATCAATAAAAAAACTTAAAAAAACCCTTATATCTAATGGAATTTCTGAAGTTATAACTTTTTCTTTTCACTCAATTAGAGCTCAAGAAATCCTTAAAGGAGATAAATCTTTAAAAATTTCAAATGCAATCAGTGATGATCAATCTTATATGAGAAATTCTATGATATTTAACCATTTAATAAGTGCAGAATTAAATTTTAAAAAAGGTTTTAAAAATATTCAATTATTTGAAATTGGACCTATTTATAATTCATCTCAATCCCAAGAAAATATTTTATCATTGCTTATTTCAACTGAAGAAAATACAAACTCTATTTACAAATCTGAAGAATTTAATTTTTACTCTCTGACAGAATTAACCTCAATATTAATAAGTTCATTAAATTTTGACATAAAACAATTTAACATATCAAGATCAACTTCAAATACATATCACCCAGGCCAGTCTGCTGAACTATTTATGGGAAAAAAATTAATAGCTAGATATGGAAAAATTCACCCACTAATTATGGAGGAATTTTCTAAACTTAAAAATTGTTATGCAATTGAATTATTTTTTGAAAACCTTCCAATTGACTCAATTAGTAGAGCTAACAGTATAAATATCCTAGACTCCCAATTTCAGTTCAGTGAAAAAGATTTTTCTTTTTTATTCGAAAAGGAGCAAAATCTCTATGAAGTTCAGAGATATGTCAAAGGATTAGATAAAAACTTAATCAAAAATGTAGAATTTTTTGATTTATATGTAGCAAAAGACTTAGGTGATGATAGTAAAAGTGTAACATTCAGGGTTACTATTCAATCTAAAGAAAAAACTCTTGAAGAAAAAGATTTAGAACAATTACATAAAAATATTTTAGAAAAAGTATCAAATAAATTTAAAGCAAAAATTAGAAGCTAATGGAAATTTCTAAAATTAGAAATTTTTCGATAATAGCTCATATTGATCATGGTAAATCCACTCTGGCGGACAGAATAATTGAAATATGTGGAGGGATGGATGACAGGACCAAAAAAGACCAAGTCTTAGACTCAATGGAGATTGAAAGAGAAAGGGGAATTACTATAAAAGCTCAAACAGTAAGATTAAATTATAAAAATAAAAAAGGCGATGAATATCAACTTAATATACTTGATACACCTGGACACGTTGATTTTTCTTATGAAGTTTCAAGATCACTATCAGCTTGTGAAGGCTCAGTTTTAGTTGTTGACAGCACACAGGGTGTTGAGGCACAAACTCTCGCAAATGCTTATCAGGCAATAGATGTAAATCATGAGATACTTCCAGTTCTCAACAAAGCAGATTTACCTGCATCCGAGCCAGAAAGAGTAAAAGAAGACATTGAACAAACAATAGGAATTGATACTTCTGAAGCTCGTCTCGTTTCTGCAAAAACTGGACTTGGAGTTGAAGATTTATTAGATCAGATTGTAGAAAAACTACCCTCTCCAAATACAAATGAAAAAAATCTCAAGGCCCTTTTAGTGGATAGTTGGTACGATAATTATTTAGGAGTAACAGTTCTGGTTAGAGTTCTTGATGGAGTTATGAAAAAAGGTATGAAGGTTAAGTTTTTATCTAATAATCAACAATACAATATCGATAGAATTGGATATTTCACACCTGAAATAAATTATTGTGATGAATTAGGTCCAGGAGAAATAGGTTTTATTAATGCTAGTATAAAGTCAGTTGCTGACTGTAAGGTCGGTGACACAATAGCAGAATTAAATGATCAAAAAATAAAACCACTTCCAGGTTTCAAGCCCTCATTACCAGTCGTGTTTTGTGGGATATATCCAGTTGATACATCAGATTATGAGAGACTTAAAGAGAGTTTTGAAAAACTTGCTTTAAATGACTCAAGTTTTACATATGAAAATGAAACTAGTGCTGCTTTAGGTTATGGTTTTAGGTGTGGTTTTTTAGGTTTGCTTCACCTAGAGGTTACAACAGAAAGACTTAGAAGAGAATTTGATTTAGATTTAATTACTACTGCTCCAGGAGTTGTATATAAAGTAATTGACAGAAATAAAAACGAAATTGTAATAAGAAATCCCTCAGAACTACCTGATCCATCTGAAATAGATAAAATTTTAGAACCATGGGTTACATCTACTATAATAGTGCCTCAGGATTATTTGGGTACTGTAATAACACTTTGTATTGAAAAAAGAGGTAAACAAAAAAACTTAAATATTCAAAACAATAGAGCTATCTTAGAAATGGAATTACCTTTGAATGAAATCGTTATAGATTTTTATGACAAATTAAAATCTTATTCAAAAGGTTACGCTAGTTTTGATTATCAGGTCTACGATTATTTTGAAGGAGATCTAGTAAAACTAAATATTCTTGTTAATTCAGAAACTGTTGATGCATTTTCAAATATAGTTCATAAAACAAGAGCTGAAACGATTGGTAGAAGGATTTGTAATAAGCTAAAAGATTTAATTCCAAGACAAAACTTTCAAATACCAATTCAGGCTGCAATTTATGGAAAAATTATAGCCAGAGAAACCATAAAAGCTTTTAGAAAAGATGTGACTGCTAAACTTTATGGCGGAGATGTGAGTAGAAAGAAAAAACTTTTAGAAAAACAAAAAAAGGGAAAGAAAAGAATGAAACAATTTGGTAATGTCGAAATTCCGCAGACTGCTTTTTTTGAGGCACTAAAAATAGGTGATAATGAATAATCATGGAGAGATGGCCGAGTGGTTTAAGGCGCACGCCTGGAACGCGTGTATAGGGGCAACTCTATCGTGGGTTCGAATCCCACTCTCTCCGCCAAAGTTATGAATAGTTTAAAAAAGATAGAAAAATTTTTCGATTATTACATAAAAAGAATAACAGAATATCCTTTAAAAGAGTTGAAAGATCAAATCTCAAATGAAACACATAATCAACTTATACCGCCATGTGTTTATCAAACTTGGGAAAATAAATTTTTTGGAAAAACACATTATCAGGAAATTTTAAAATTTAGAGATGTCAATAAAGACTTAAGTTTCATACTATTTGATAAAACAGCAAGAGATGAATACATGGAAAAATACTGGTCCTCTCATGAAATTCATCATGTTTATAAAAATGTTAAATTTGGAGTAATGGAGTCAGATATTTTTAGGCATTGTATTTTGTATGAAAGGGGTGGGTATTATTTTGATATTAGTAAAGGATGCAGTGTTTCCATAAAGTCTCTTCATGAAAAGGATACGGAGGCATTTTTATCTAATGAACCAGTTGAATGTATTATTCCACCAAGTGAGAAAATATTTCCATTATTAAAATTTCCACATAATAATTTTTTGACCTGGGGATTAGGATTTAAAAAAAATCATTTAATACCAAAAATGATGATTGAAAACATAGTAAATGACTACAAATTTTATGAAAATAAAATATTTTTTAAACCTAAAACTGCAGTATTAAGTTTAACTGCAACTGGACAATTTACTAAAGTAGTCAGAAGTTATTTTGAAAACTATGGTTGTAATAATATTATTCAATCAGGAATATATTTCGATAATAAGGGTATTTTTTCTATGAAAGGATGTCGTGTAAGACATCATTTAGTACAGTCATATGCTGATATTAGAAATGAGAGTGTAATTTAATTATTTATTATTTTCTTTTAAAAAGTTTTGAATATAATTTTTCAAATTATATTTAGCCTTAAAATTTAATTCTTTTTGAGATTTAGATAAATCATCTCTTTTTGAAGAAAATCTTTCTCCAGGTCTTTGAGGGATTAATTTGATCTTTGATTTAAACATTTTTGCAACTTGCATAATTGTATAGAGTTTTCCAGATGCCAATTGATACTCTTGATTTTTTTTATAAAAACCAGCTTTAATAAACCCCTCTACAATATCGTATACATGTGTAAAATCCCTTTTTTGGTTTCCAGGAGAGACCACTGTTAAAGGTTTATTATTTATAAATTGATCCTCAAAAATTCCTATAACTGCAGACATATAGTGTTTTTTAATTTGATTGGGTCCGTAGACATTGTAAAAATATGCAATCACATAGTCTAAACCATACCATTCTTTGTAACATTTTATTAATTCTACATTTTTTGCTTTAGTCCATGCGTAAGGTGATAGATATTCATTAGTCTTCGGACCAAATTTACTCGATGAAGCAGAATAAATAAATTTAGCTCTTTTAATCAACGCTAATTCTATTACCTTTTTTGTTCCTTGCATATTTGACTCCCAACATTTTTCAAAATACTGAAAGCTTTGAACAATTCTTGAAAATTCTGCTAAGTGAAATATTAAATCAATTTTAGATTTTTTAATTTTTTTATTATTAAGAATATTTCTCGTATCTCCTTTTATATAAGTAATTTTCTTATTAGAGATATGATTTAATTTTGAACCAGATGAATAATTATCTAAAACAACAATTTTTCTTGCAATATTTTTCTTTAATATAAATTTAACTAGATTTGAACCTATAAATCCCGCACCACCAGTTATAAGAATATTTTTATTAATCATATAGTTTTCAAATAATTATTTAATTCTGCTATGTATAGGTCAGTGGGGAAAGATTGTAAAGAGTTATAGCCAAATTCTTTTACTTGTAATGTTTTACAATAATTTGGTCTTGCAAATTTCTTTTCATTTGTAACTCCAAAAATTTTAAATGTTTTAATACCAGCAAATTCAAAGATCCATGAGGTTCCACCGTCATTACATAATAAGCAATCGACTTGTTTTGCTAAATTCATAATAAATAGAATACTTTTCGAGATCATAGATTTCTCATTCCATTCTGGGCAATCAAAATTATTCGTTCTACATAAATCTAAATATTTTTTTTCGTTTGGTCCTAAGAAAAATACGACACGATAATCATCTTGCCTTAATTTTTTTGCCACTTCTAAATATTTTTCAAATCCCCATTCCCTTATGGGATTTCCTGCACCTGGTGCTATGCCAATTATTTTCTTATTTTTCTGATTAATTATTTTAGGTGCCTCTGTATAAGGCACACTAATATTTTCTATATCTTCAAAATACTCATTATTGATCAGACTTAATATATTATAATAGAATCTCTCAATATATATCCCTTTAAATTTTAAATTTTGGTTATTTTTTACGTCTGAAAACAAAAAATTTGCTGACGCACTAAAAAATACTTTGTGGCTAATTTTTTTTAAATTCAAGGTTCTTAAGACTACCTTCTGAAGATCGATAATTAAGTCAAAATGACTATTCTTAAATTTTAAATTATTTTTAAATAAATCAAACAAAGATGATCTGATGTCGTTTTCCTCAATGAATTCATCTATCACATTAGTTAAAAGAGGGTAAAGTAAGCTTTTTAAAGTTGTTGTGTTTGTTGTGGTATATGTAATAAAGGAAGAAGGATATATTTTTTTTAACTTTTGAAGAAATGATATTTTTTGTAAACCATCGCCTAATTTATCATTAAAACTGTAAACAAGAATTTTCATTCCTTAATGTCAATTTCAATTTTTGTCTTCGCACCCAGTTCTTTCATTTGATTAGCTCTACTGTATAAACTACCTCTACCTTCTTTAATATAATTTTTAGTAGTACTTATATTTTCCAGAGATTTATTGATAGATGATTCAGTTTTTTCTAACAAATTTATTGTTTTAGCTATTTGGTCAAACATATTCCCAGCAATATCTGCAATCTCTTTAGAGTTTTTATTTTGTTTTTCTAGGCGCCAAATGCTTTCAACTAATTTCATACACATTATTAATGTTGATGGTCCAACTATAATTACATGTTTTTGCTGAGCATAATTAGCAATATTTTGATCGTATCTTTGTGCAGTAATTAGTGCATGTTCATGTGGCATGAATATGAAAACGTAGTCCGGAGAATTAATTTTTAAAAGATTTGTATAATCTTTTTTGCTAATTGAGTTAATGTGATTTTTCAATGCAGTTATAAAATTTCTAATCGAATTTTCTTTTATTTTGATATCATCAGTATTTTGAAATTCATACCAATCTTTCATAGGTACTTTAGAGTCAATTATTATATTTCTTTTATCTGGAAGAAAAATTACGACATCTGGTCTAAAGCTTTGTCCCTCATCATTTTTGTCAGTATATTGTGTTTTGTAATCTCTA
>CABYUJ010000024.1:0-6908 GCA_902522155.1 uncultured Alphaproteobacteria bacterium
AGTCTTTGAAGATCAATGCTTATTTCTTCTTTGCTAAAATCTCTATGAATATATCCAGGTGTCATGCCTGAGTAAGTAGCTTCAAAATGTTCACTAATTAAAATTGTATGCAATCCTTTTATTCTGTTCATGCATAATTTCTTTAAAATTTGTACATTTGCATGCCCACCTCCTATAAGCACCAATTGTTTAATAAGATTATTTTCAAACAAAATTAATTGCCGATCTCTCAAAAAAATTGGAAGTTATGGACATGATCTCTAAAGTGCTTAAATTTGAGCTATTTTGCATATTAAGATAATCATTCAATTAAAGAGAAATTTCAATATTTTTAATGATTTTTGACTCTTTCAACTTGAAACTAGAAATATATTTACCATTTACTAATGTAGTTTAGCACTCTATAAAAGTGAGTGCTAAAAACTAAATTTTAGATATAGAGGTACAAAAATGAATTTAAAACCCTTACACGATAGAGTCTTGGTTGAGAGAGTTGAACAAGAAGATCGTACAAAAGGCGGTATTATTATTCCTGATACTGCTCAAGAAAAGCCAATGGAAGGAAAAGTCGTATCCGTAGGTGGTGGTGCTAGAAATGAAAACGGACAAGTAGTTGCTTTAGATGTTAAAAAAGGTGATCGAATTTTGTTTGGTAAATGGTCTGGTACAGAAGTAAAAATTGATGGTAAAGAACTCTTAATTATGAAGGAGTCAGACATCATGGGAATTATTGAAAAGTAATTGAAAGGTATTTTATAAATGTCAGCAAAATTAATTCAATTTGGTACAGACGCTAGAGCAAAAATGCTAAAAGGCATAAACATACTAGCTGATGCGGTCAAAGTAACATTAGGACCTAAGGGAAGAAATGTTGTAATTGATAAATCTTTTGGTTCTCCTAGAACAACAAAAGATGGTGTAACGGTTGCAAAAGAAATCGAACTAGCCGATAAATTTGAAAATATGGGCGCACAAATGATTAAAGAAGTAGCTAACAAAACAAATGACTCTGCTGGTGATGGAACAACAACATCGACAGTACTATGTCAAGCATTAGCTACCGAAGGAATGAAAGCAGTGGCTGCTGGATTAAATCCAATGGATTTAAAAAGAGGTATGGATGCTGCTACGGATGCTATTATTTCTGAGCTCCAAAAAAACTCTAAAATTGTAAAGTCAGATAAAGAAGTACAACAAGTTGGCACTATTGCTTCAAATGGTGATGGTGAAGTTGGCGGAATGATTTCTGAAGCAATGCAAAAAGTTGGGAAAGAGGGCGTAATTACAGTTGAAGAAGCTAAAAGCCTAGACACGGAATTAGATGTTGTCGAGGGTATGATGTTTGATAGAGGCTACTTAAGTCCATATTTTGTAACGAACGCTGATAAGATGAAAGCAGAAATGGAAGACTGCTTAATTCTTTTGCACGAAAAAAAACTAGCAAGTCTTCAACCAATGTTACCACTATTGGAGTCAGTTGTTCAGTCAACTAAACCTTTGCTCATTATCTCTGAGGATGTTGAGGGCGAAGCTTTAGCAACTTTAGTTGTTAACAAACTAAGGGGTGGATTAAAAATAGCTGCTGTTAAAGCTCCAGGTTTTGGAGATAGAAGAAAAGCCATGCTAGAAGACATCGCTATATTAACTGGTGGCCAAGTTATCAGTGAAGATTTAGGTATTAAACTTGAGTCAGTTACTATGGATATGTTAGGTAAAGCCAAAAGAGTTGTTGTTGATAAAGAAAACTCAACCATCGTTGGAGGAGCTGGTAAGAAAAAAGATATTGAGGCGAGATGTGATCAAATTAGAAAACAAATTGAAGAAACAACTTCTGATTATGATAAAGAAAAGCTTCAAGAAAGACTTGCAAAACTTGCTGGAGGTGTAGCTGTAATAAAAGTTGGTGGTGCATCCGAGGTAGAAGTTAAAGAAAAGAAGGACAGAGTTGAAGATGCTATGCACGCAACTAGGGCCGCGGTAGAAGAGGGTATATTACCTGGAGGTGGTACAGCCCTTTTATACGCTACAAGTGTACTTAAAAACTTAAAAGTAGACAATGACGATCAAAGATATGGTGTAGATATTGTTAGAAAAGCTCTTTCTGCTCCTCTAAAGCAAATAGCTCAGAACTCAGGGTTTGATGGTGCTGTTATTGCTGGTAAAGTTCTAGAGAGTAAAGACAATTCTCATGGATTTGACGCTCAATCTGGTAAATTCTGTGACTTAGTTAAAGCGGGTATTGTCGATCCAACTAAAGTAGTCAGAACTGCATTAATAGATGCTGTCTCAGTTGCAGCCTTGCTAACTACTACAGAGGCGATGATTACCGATAAACCTGAGGACAAATCATCAGCACCTGCAATGCCTGACATGGGCGGAATGGGTGGAATGGGCGGTGGAATGCCCGGTATGATGTAATCACTTATTTAAATAATACAAAAAAAAGCCGCTTTATGCGGCTTTTTTTTTAGACTAGTATAATATTATTTTATGAATTTCATCGAAAATTTTTACATACAAATACTTAGAGTTTTTAGTGACGGAGTATTTGGCATCAGCCTTGGTAACTTAGCAATTATTATAGCGTTTCTTATTATTTCATTATTAATAAGAAGTCTTGTTGCTAGAGTTCTTGTAAATAAATTAAAAAAGATTGTCTCAAAAACTGGTAACAAAGTTGATGACAAATTGTTTGAGGCTCTGGTCCCTCCTTTTAGACTTTTACCAATTGTAGTTGTTTTCCTTGCTATTACTCTATACTTCGATATTGAGTCTACTCTTGGTCTATATTTGCAAAAAATAAATAACACATTATCAACTATTTTTGTTTTTTGGTTAATCCATCAAGCGTTAATTCCTTTTTCAAATTTATTTAATAGATTGGAAAGTATTTTATCTAAAGGGCTAGTTCTGTGGATTGTAAAATCTTTAAAATATTTAATAATTTTTTTAGGTATTGTTGCAGTTCTTGAAGTTTGGGGTATAAAAATCGGACCAGTTATTGCTGGTTTAGGCTTATTTGGAGTAGCAGTAGCTTTAGGGGCTCAAGATTTATTTAAAAATTTAATTTCAGGTATTATGATATTATTAGAAAAAAGATTTCAAATAGGCGATGTTATTAAAGTTCCTGGTCACACAGAGGGTACTGTTGAACATATTGGTTTTAGGTCAACATTAATTCGAAAATTTGATACAACCCCAATAACTATACCAAATTATATTTTTGCTGAGGCCCCAATATTAAATTATACTAATAGAAATTTTAGAAGAATAAATTGGACTATAGGTCTGGAATATAATTCAACATTAGATCAAATTAAAAGACTCACAGAAACTATATCTATTTATCTAAAGGAGAGTGAAAATTTTATGGTTAATGATAACTATAAATCGTTTGTTAGGATTGAGAAATTCAATGATAGTTCGATAGATGTTTTAGTAATTTGTTTTACATCCACGAAAGACTGGGACAAATATCTTGAAATAAAAGAGCATTTAGCAATGAAAATAAAGGATAGCGTCGAAAAAATTGGTTTGAATTTTGCTTTCCCAAGTCAGTCAGTATATATAGAAAAGACTGAAAATAATTAAATTCTGAATTTAAATTTATTAGTAAGCATTATTGAGGTATAAGGTTCAACTTTAACATGAAAAATTTATTAAACATATCAGACATAAATCAAAATGACTTTGAAATGATTTTACAGTTTGCTGAAGATTTAGATAGTAAAACTGAACAAATCCTAACCAATAAAAATATAGGATTAATTTTTGAAAAAAACTCCACAAGAACTAGACTTTCATTTCAAGTCGGTATTAATCAACTTAATGGTAATTTTATAGACGTGAGATTTGAGGAATTAAACTTAAATAGATTTGAGTCTTATGAGGACACATTTGAGGTTATGTCTTGTTATCTAGATTACTTAGTTTTCAGAACTACTGACCATAAAAAATTAGAGCTAGCTTACAAATATTTTAAAAAACCTATTATTAATGCACTATCAGATTTATCACACCCGTGCCAGGCAATTTCAGATATTTATACATTAAAAGAAAAATTTGGAACCATAGATAATTTAAATATTGTTTGGATGGGTGACATGAATAATGTTTTGTTTAGTCTATTAGAGGTCATAGGTTTCACAAAGAATACCAAAATTGATGTATTTACAGATAGTAAAATATATTCACAAAATAGAGATAATTTTAGTGAAAATAATCATATCAATTTCCATTTTGAAGTTAATGAAGACATCATTTCAAAAGCTAATTGTATAATGACTGATGTATTTACTTCAATGAATGATAAAGAGGATAAAGAAAAAATATTAAGTAAATTTCAAGTTAATGATAAAATTATGTCTTTAACAAATGAAAAATCTGTGTTTATGCATTGTCTTCCAGCAAAAATTGGCTCCGAAGTGACCGAAGATGTTATTAAAGGGAAAAAGTCTATCGTGCTTACTCAAGCAAAAAATAGGCTCGTAGCTCAAAAAGGTATTCTTAAATGGTTAAGCATCTAACTCTACTTTTTTTTGTTTTATTCATTGGATGCGAAATGAATAGTGAGCAACTAATAAAATCTGAGAATATAAATTTTGAAAAGATTAAATTTAATGCTGTTTCTAAAGATTTAAAGTTTACAAATATTGAAGAAGGTCCAGAGGTAGAAACAACAAAAAAATTAGTGAAAGATTGGTTTAATAATAACGTTAAAGTTGATGGTTTTGATGGATATTTAAGCATCAATGTGACCTCTATTGATATAAGTAAAATAAAAAAAGATGAGTACTATAGATTTGAGATAAATATAAGTATTGAATTTTTGGAAACTAACGAGGTGTTAAATAAAAGAAAAATTTATAAAATTAATTCTATAGAATATGGTGATATTGAGGGTAGTTTTTCAATAACAGATACCGAAAATTTAAATAAGAATATTATTTCTAATAGTCTAAAAAGTATTAATCAAAAAGTATCAGGAATGTAGTTAGTCCTTCCAGAATGAGGGAAGAATTAGAACTAAGATTGTGAGTAGCTCTAGTCTGCCTAAGAACATAGTTGCAATTAATATTATTTTAGAATAACTGTCTAAAATTCCATAATTTCCATCTGGCCCAATGATTGGTCCAAGTCCTGGACCAACATTAGATATTGCTGATGCTGCTGCGGATATACAAGTCAAAAAATCAAGTCCGCTAAAAGATAGTAACAAAGCAGAGGTAAAAAAAGTTAAAATATATAGAAAGAAGAAACTCATTACAGATTCGTATGTAGTCTCATTAATTTTTCTTCCATTGAATCGACTCGCAATTATTGAATGAGGTTTAAGCATCTTTTTGAGGTGTAAATTTATATATTTGAATAATATTTGGAATCTGAAAATTTTTAAACCTCCAGTTGTTGATCCGGCACAACCACCTATAAACATTAGTATTAGAAACAAAACAGATGCATAATTGCCCCAATTCTCAAAATTATCACTTACATAACCCGTTCCTGAAATTATAGAAATAGTATTAAATGATACTGCTATTATTTTATTTAAATAATTTCCATCAATATAATTATTTGCAAAATAGAAAATAAGTAGAATGGCAATGAATAAAATTAATATAAATACCCTTACTTGATGGTCTTTAAAAATAGCAAATAAATTTTTTTTCGAAGTTTGTACAAGTACTAAAAAAGGAAGGCTTCCTAATATCATGAAAATTATTGCTACCAAAAGAATTTTATCATTATTAAAAAAAGCAAACGAACTATCATAAGTAGAAAAACCACCAGTAGAAATTGTTGTAAAACTGTGAGAAATAGCATCAAATGGCATCATTCCACATATGTAATAAAGAAATATAAGAGCCACAGTGAGTGTTGCATAAATAACAAATATCTTCTTTATCACAGATGATATCTTTGGAAGAGACTTATCATAAGGATCATCTCCTTCTAAGTGAAATAATTGCATCCCCCCAATTCTTAGAAAAGGCAATATAAATAAAGCTATCACAACGATACCAATGCCACCAAGCCATTGTAAAAATGCTCTCCAGATTAAAATTCCTTTGGGTAATGACTGTAAGTTGCTAAGGGTAGTAGCCCCTGTTGTAGTCACACCACTCATAGACTCAAATAAGGCATCTACAATACCTAAATTTACTTCAGTGTATAAAAAAGGTACTGCACATAAAAAAGTCAATAATAACCAAGACAATACAGTAATTATAAATGCTTCTTTCAGAGATATTTTTAAATCTACATTTCTATTTGTAATTACTAGAGAACCTCCGACGATTAAATAGAGTAATATTGGAACAGCATATGATTGCCAAGTCTCAGTCTCATAGATAATTTCAGCAATCAGAGGTATAAATAAAAAAAAACCAACAGCACATGTAACTGTTCCGCTTACCAATGCTATAGGTTTAAGATTAAACATTTTGACGTTTTATTAATGAACGTTTTTTTTATTATATGGGCTATCAAGAGAAAACGCTGGTATATCTATTTTTAAATTATCACCATTATCTTGAGAGACTAAATAGAAGCCCTGCATAATACCATTATTAGTTTTTAATGGAGTGCCGCTTGTGTATTCAAATGACTCCCCAGGTTCAATTGTTGGAAATTCTCCTACAACTCCTTCACCTTGAACATTTATAACCTTACCATTAGCATCAATAATTAACCAATTTCTATGATTTAATTTGATAGAAGAGTTTCCAGAATTTTTGATATTAACTTGGTATGCCCAAACGAAATGGCTTTCCTGAGGGGATGATTGATCATCTAAAAAATAGGGTGTTACAGTTACTGTAACCCCATTAGTTGTCTTAGAGTACATGAAATTAATATACCCCATAAATGGGGTATAGAGAATTAAATTGATTAATTAAAAAAGACCT
>CABYUJ010000025.1:0-5399 GCA_902522155.1 uncultured Alphaproteobacteria bacterium
TTTTATAATAAGAATTATCATTCAAATGTATTTGTATATTAGAAATGTCTTTAAAGTAGTTTTTTATAAATTCATGATATTCATTTGTAACAAAAAAATTAAAAACAAGATCTTTATAATTATTAAGATTTAAAAGTAATTTCTTAATTATAGGAATATTTTTATGTACTTCTTGTTGTCTACTACCTAAAAAAATACCAATATTATTGGTATCAATGTAATCATTTGAATAGTAAGTTTTGTTTTTTAAGGGATGGCCAATATACTCATAGATATCTGGGTTATAATATTTTTTTTCAATACTAAATATTGAAAAAATCTTATCAAAATTTCTATTAATAAATTTTGCTTTACTTGATTTCCATATAAAAACTGATGGACCTACAATTTGACAATATTTTATTTTATTTGATTTGAATTTTTGAATATAAAATTTTGAAAAATCAAATGAATCTACAAAAAAAATATGAGTAAATAAATGTATATCAACAATTTCTTTGATTTTATTTCTGAGATTGAAAAGATATTTTAAATTACAAACTATATCTACAAATCCCATAATTGGGGTAATCTTTATATTAGTTAAATCATTAGAAACTGAGTAGCTATTATCCATACCAAAAGTAAATATTTGATTTTTATTATTTTTAAAAAAATTATCATCAAGTATTGATTTAACAATTTGTCTTCCTGATTCCTCTAGAGTGATAAATAAAACCTTCATCTCATAAAATTATTAAAGAAATTTTATTATCACGTATTTTTTTTATAAAATTATTTTTATCTGAAATTATAATATTTTTGTGAAATAAGCAGATTGCGCGAAATTTATATCTGATAAGTAAATTAAGCGTTTCCATACCAATAATAGGAAAATCAATTTCATCTATTTGATTTAATTTTTTTGATTTAACAAAAATCAAGTTGTTAAATTTTGTTTTTATTTTGCCTATTCTATTAATCATATCATTCGTGCCAAATATATCCTCCATGGCTATAACTCTATCTCCATTTAAAATAAAAGATTGGGTTATATTCATTGCAAATATTTTTTTTATGAAGCTTTTTTTTAATTTTAATTTATTTATAATTTCTTTATTTACGTTGTGGTAATATTCATCTTCAACAGAAACAAGCATGTTTTTCAATATTTTTTTTTGAGAAAGAAGAGTTAATTTATTATTTGATAAATACTTTTTTAAAATTTCAGATTGATTGTTTATATTATTAAGGAATAAGTCCTTTGATATTAATAGCTTTGATTTAATTGATAGGTTAATTTTTTCAATAGAGGGAAGCTCCACATAGCCAATAATCAAAATTTTTTTTAAATTTTTAGATTTAATATAAGCAGTAATTTTTTCTAAATCTTGTATTTTAAAATATTTAGATTTGTTCTTAAAATTTTTTTTTACTAGTTTATTTTCGTTAATTAATATTATTTGGTTTAATAAATTTTTTTTATTTAAAAATTTAGCAACTTCATAAACAAGTAATCCAGAACCTGCTACGAGACAGATATCATTTTTGGACATGGCCAAGTTTTTCATTTAAGATTGATTTATATTTATGAAATATACTCTCTACTCTATCATTAGTTGAAAGATTAATTTTTTTACTGGTAAAACTCTCATGTAGTGAATTAATTTTATTTATTTCATCTTTACTAAAATTATTCCTTCTTATTCCTACTAAATTTAAACCTCTTAACTTTGCTCGATTACCAATAGCCAAACTGAACGGTAAAACATTTTTATCTATCCCACTCATTCCTCCTATCATTGAATAAGAGCCAATGGTCACAAATTGTATAACTGCAGATAAACCCCCTATAACAACATTATCAAGAATATTCACATGCCCGCCTAGCGTAACTTGATTTACGAATATATTATTATTATTTATTTTACAATCATGAGCAATATGGACACCAGTCATAAATAAATTATTATCTTTTATACTAGTTATCATCCCTCCGTCTTTAGTACCTTTGCTAATTGTGACATTTTCCCTGAATGTATTGGAGTCTCCTATTTCTAAAAAGCTCTCTTCCCCAGAGAATTTTAAATCTTGTGGATCACATCCTATATTTGAAAAAGGATAAAAAATATTATTTTTACCTATAGTTGTATTTCCTGTTATAGAGACGTGAGATTTTAATTCAGTACCATCAGCAATAGAAATATTTCCATCTATATTGCAAAATGGACCAACTTTTACATTTTCACCTAATTGAACAGAGTTGCCAACTGTGCTACTTGGATGAATCAGGGACGTCATGTATCATCGCTGAAAATATGCATTGAGCATGTATAACATCATTTACAAGGCATTTACCTTCAAATTTGTAAACATTTTTAACTTTGTTTAAGCGATTAACTTTTAAATTTAAAACGTCGCCAGGCACTATAGGCTTCCTAAATTTACATTTGTCAATAGTCATAAATGAAACACCAGGATTCTTCATTGAGTCTTTAAGCTTCATGGCAACTGTAAAACAAGCAGCCTGAACAATGGCCTCTATAACTAATACACCAGGCATAAGTGGTCTTCCAGGGAAATGACCCTCAAAAAAAGGTTCATTTATGGTAACACATTTAATAGCATGTGCAGATATATCTGGTTCAAAATCTACAATTTTATCAATCAGTAAAAAAGGATACCTATGTGGTAAAATTTTTTGAATATCATTAATGTCCATTTTTTTTCTGCCTAATAATATTTTTTTTCCATTCTTTTATATCAATAGCTGGAAAACCAGCAACTACTGAATTTTCTTTGATATTTTTAGTAACACCACTTTTAGCAGCAATAGTTACATTATCACCTATTGAGATATGGCCTGCAAAACCAACCTGACCGCCAATAGTAACGTTATCACCGATGACCACGCTGCCTGAGATGCCTGTTTGAGCAGCTACACAAGCATTTTTACCTATTTTAACATTATGACCGATATGAACCATATTATCAAACATGGAATTTTCACCAATAACAGTGAAATCTATTTTAGCTCTATCTATGCTGCAACGAGCACCAATATGAACACCATTATCAATAACAACAATTCCAAGCTGTGGATTTAAATGCTCAGAACCTCTTTTTTTAAAATCAAACCCAAAACCAGTGGTTCCAATACTTGTACTATCAGAAATTACAACATTATCCCCTATAAGCGCGTTTTTAATTACAACATTATTTTTTATAAGACAATTTTTACCAATTTTAACACCTCTAGAAATTAGACAATTTTTACCAATTTCAGATGAGTTATCAATCTTTGAAAATTTTGAAATATATGATCCGTTTACAAGATCATATTCATCAGGAAATTTTTTGTTATCATCATGAAAAAATACATAGTTACAAATTTTGTTATATGCATTACTTAAATTTTTTACGATAGAAATATCTTTATAATAATTTAAATTTTCTTTTGAACTAGAAACTATGTGTAAATTTTTAGTATTTATATTTTTTATATTAAGTTCATTTTCAAGAAATAAAAGTGAATTTTCTCTAATGAATGAAGGAGATGATATTTCAGAAACTGTGAAATTATTATCTTTTTTTGAAGAGAGTAAATTATCTCCAATTATATTTTTTAAATTATCAATATTAATTTTTTTTTTTATGGGAAAAAAATTTTCTCTATTGAAAGATCTCATTAATTTTAAAATGAAGTACCAATAGTAAAGTTAAACGGTCTTGTTTTATCAGAAGTATTTTTTTGAATAGGAATAGCATATGAAAAAGATATAGGCCCAACAGCTGTTAAAAAGTCAAAAGATGAGCCAATAGAAGTTCTTAAATCTATATTTGAAGATGAATTATAGTCGCTATTCCATATTGAACCTGTGGTTAAAAATAATTTAATATTTATATTATCTTTATCATCAAATAAAAAAGAGCTTCCATATCCTATAGTGCTTGTAAAAAATTCATTACCACCAAGATATATTGTTTCATCATAAGGTCCAATTCCTTTGTAATCAAAACCTTTAAAATTTAATCCACCTAAACCAAAAGCATTTATTGTTTTTAATTTTGAATTAAAAGACTTTGCGTAACCATACTTATTATTAAAAAATAAATAATTTTCAGATTTATCAAGTTTTTTATAATTTTTATTGGTTATTATAAATTTGAAATATGAATTATCTGAAATACTCTCAGGAGATATTGTAAAATCAAGTATATTAATTTTACCACTAGTTGGATATAAGAAGTTATCGGTTGTGTCATGTTTTGCTGAAAATTTAAAATTATAATTTTCAAAAGTACCTATATTATCACTTATTGATTTAGAAGTAGTGTTTACAGCTGAATGTCCTTTAAAAGACTCATAGCTAATTCCTGCACCATAACTTAAATTATTATTTTTCTTAAAATTAACAAAATAGCCTAAACCTCTTCTTGATGCTTTGTAGCCAAATGAATTTGTATAATCATTGTCTTGGTTGAAAATAGTATAAGTATTTGTTAGATTTGGATTTAAAATAGGATATTGTTTATAACTAATATCAAATTTTACATTTTCCGAGTTTAAATTAAAGTTTGAGCTAATACTGTTGCCTGAACCAAAAATATTTTGGTCTTCAATGCCAAAATTAATCCCCACACCTGTATCAGCATTAAAGGTACCTGCTAGTAATATATTTCCAGTTTTTTCATTTTCTTCAATGTCAATTATAATATCAGCGATTTGATTATTAATGTTAGTAATTGGGTTGACACTTTTAATGTAAGGGTAGCTTTTTAAAATTTTAATTGAGCTATCAAGTCTATATTTATTCAAATACTCACCGGGTTGGATTAAAATCTTAGAGCGAATTGTTTTATTTTTTGTAATAGAGTTTCCTGTTATTTCAATTTTATTAATAATAATTGGATCTTTTTGTAAAGTTATAAATGAAATATCTAGTAAATAATTTTGTTTTTGATAAGTATCAACTTCAACTGATTTATTGAAAATATTGTTTGAAATTAAAATACTATTAAAAATTTCAAGATACTCATTAATTAAAGATTTATCATAATAGAAATTTTTCTCAGTCAATTCATTTTTTAATACAGCAACTTTTTCACTTAATAAACTTAAGGTCTTTTCGTCAAAATTAAATTCTAAATTATCAATTTTTGATCTGTTACCCTCATCAATATAAAAATACAAAATATTGTTATTTAATGTGCTCTTGTCCAATAAATAAGATACTTTAACATCGAAAAATCCATCACTTTTATAAGATGATATAATTTTGTTTTTATCAAAATCAAACGTAGGAAAGTTAAAATTACTTCCTGACTTAAAAATATTGTAAAATTTTATACTTTGTGACTGTATAATTGAGCTTAAATATTTATCTGAGTAAAAATTATTACCTACAAATTTTATAACA
>CABYUJ010000026.1:0-4905 GCA_902522155.1 uncultured Alphaproteobacteria bacterium
TTGAGTGTCAGTACACTGGTCCAACTTTAAAATTTGAAAAAGATCATGTCATTGCGGTCTGTGGTGCTGATATGCAGCCCAAAATAAATGGTAATTCTATTCCTATGTGGGAGAGTGTTTTAATAAAATCCGGACAAACTCTTGAAATGGGATTTACAGTATCTGGTGCAAGATCTTACGTGTCTTTTGCTGGAGGAATTGAGTCAGAAAAATGGCTAAACTCTCAATCAACTTTTCACAAAGCAGGCGTTGGTGGCATTGATGGTCATGCTTTGAAAGACGGTCAAAGAGTCCCTTTAGGTCAAGCAAATGGAAAGATCGGTAGAAAAATTAGAAATGACTCAATTCCAGAGATTAGCAATAGTGGTATTTGGGAAATTGAGGTTGTTCGGGGACCAAATGATGATTGGCTTGACGACGAAGGATATGACACATTTCTTAAAGCAGAGTGGAAACTTCAAGCAAGAAGTGATCGTACTGGATTTAGGTTGGATGGACCTTCTTTAAGTTTTACCGAAAAAGCTACAAATAAATCTCCTGAACATGGCTATGAACCCTCAAATATAATAGATCAGGGCTACCCAATTGGTGGTATTAATTTGGCGGGTCAAACGCCAATAATACTTGTAAATGATGGGCCTAGTATGGGTGGGTTTATTGTACCTTTTACTGTTCCATCAGCCTCTTTTTGGAAATTAGGACAAGCTAAACCAAATGAAAAATTTAAGTTTAAAGAAATAAGTGTGCAAGAGGCACAGGAAATGAGATCTGAACAAACCTCCATCTGCTCAATGGGAAGTGTCATATAATATGTCTACAGAAGTTTTAACGTCAGTTCCAGGTAACATATGGAAAGTTTTAGTAGAAGTTGGTGATGAAGTAAGTGAGGGGGATATATTATTTATTATGGAAGTTATGAAATCAGAGGTCAATCATAACGCTCCAGTTAGTGGAACGATAACTCAAGTTAACATTAGGAACGATCAAGAGGGTGTAAGCCCTGGCACTGTTGCTATAATCATAGATTAAATGACAGATACTCCACTTTTATATAATGGGCCTACTTCTCCTTTTGGAAGAAAATGTAAAGTATCTGCTCTTGTATTAGACGTTGCTCATAAAGAAGAAAAGATAAATATTTATAAATCAAGATTTCTAGATGAATTTAATCCATTAAGACAAGTTCCTACTTTAATAGTTGGTAATAAAACGATCACAGACAGTGATAATATTTGTTTGTACTTTGATAGTATTTCAAAAAAAGACTCTATATATCCAAAAGATCGTTATTGGGAAAGTATGACAATGATAAGTGTTTCAAATGGAATTATGGAAAATGCAGTTAATCGTTATATAGAAATGTCAGCTATACCAGAATTAGAGCAAAGACATAAATCAATAGAACGTTATGAAAAAAAAATTTTAAGATCCATTGATTGGATTGAAAGAAAATATGATGAGTTCGTGACTGACAAATTAACGATTGATCAAATATCTGTTGCCTGTGCATTAGACTATACATCTTTTAGATTTACTGATGCTTGGGGAGAAAATAATACTAAATTAAAAAAATGGTTAGAAAATATTACCAAGAATGATTTTATGAAATCAACCTTACCTGGAGAGAGTTTTAAGTATGAATAAAAGATTTAGAAAATTTTTTCTACAAATGATACATTATAAGTTGATGAGATATATTTTTGTAATTCTTTTAAGTTTGCCATTATTATCGCTGAATTTAAATGCAGAGTATGAGATGCATATCCCAAATTGTACTCAAAAAGGTGTTGAAAATTGCGGTGGTTTTTTATTTGATAATGAAACTGGGGATGTCCTTTTTTGCGGTTCTGAGAGTTGTATCGATTTAAAACTTCCAAAATCTTGGAAGGCAAAACAGAAAGACAAACTATCAAAACAAGATCAAATATTAGAAATGCTCTCCAATATTCAGGTTGGATCTGTCAACACAGTTCAAAATGTTGAGCCTTCCTCAGATACAAAAATTGTAAATCAAGAAGTAAAATCAGAAGAAAAGAAAGAAGAAAAAGAGGTTGTCAAAAAAGAAGAAAAAAAAGAGAAAAAGATAGAAAAGTGTGACAAAGAAAAGAAAAGTTTGTGTAAAGGTTCTGGTGGCATGCAACTTGGAGGAACCGGAATGAAACTTAAGAAACCAACAAAAAAATAGTTTGAAAAAAAAACAAAAGAGATCAATAGCTTCTTTAATATTAATAAGAGAAAAACTTGCCCATGACTTATGTAATGAGATTTATATGAGTAAAGATGAAGCTTATGAAATTATAGACTTTGCTTTCCAGCTTAGTGATAAATTACCTGAAACTTATGATCAGCTGAAATCAGAAATAAAGTCTTATATAATTATTAATATGTTATCTCTAGTTACTAAATTCCACTAGTATCAATTTCTTCTTTTGAAATATTTTCTTTATTTTCATCAAGTAAATTTTCATAGTTCGAATTTTCATTACTCAAATAAGCACTATCAGTTAAAATTATATCCATTCTCCTATTATTAAAGCTATAATCACAAGTAACTGAGAAAATTAACTCACTACTATTAGATTTATTGCTAAGATAAATTTCCCAGGTTGTTTTACTTTTAAGTTTATTTGGAAATTGTTTAACTTCAGTTTGAAATAACTCAGTGTTTTTCTTTTGAAATGAATTAATAAAGCTATCTTGAATGTCAAGGCACTCAACAGGACTGAGTTGTAATTGGTTATTTGAGCCATGAATTTCATAAATATTTCCTGTTTTTGTTGATTTTAATGTGTATTCAGTAAGATATTTGTTTGCTATTAGTACGTTGTCCTCTTTAATAGAAATGCTCTCAATATTACCTTTCTTTAATTTTATTCTTCCATCATTTTCATACCTAAGAATGTCCTCGTACAATTTATAACCAAAAAGCTCAATTGATTGTGCATTCAAACAAAATAACATGCTTACCGTGAATAATGTTTTAAACATAAGGAATTTTAACATTGATTTAGTTCTTTGAAATAGTGTTGAGCGGATATGGAACATCTTTGATAGAAAATTTATGACAATATTCAACACCCTCTAAAAGTTTTGACCATAGTTCGTTTGCATCCTTTTCTAATTCTGGGATCGAATATGATGCTAAGCTTAAAAACCATATCTTAAAAGAGTCCTTTGATAGTCTATCGACATTTGAATTAACTAATGTGGAAAAAGTATCTCTCCACTGTAGTAAGAGAACATCAGCTTCTTTTTTTGATAAATTCTGTGGTGATATAAAGTATTTTTTTTGAAGTGTTGATTTATCTTGTTCTAGGATAGATGTTTTAAATTGGAATGCATTATCGAGAATTGATGCTTTTTCTTTACTATCATTTATTTCAATCCAATTAATAAAACCTTTCAATAATCTTGAGCATATGTCATGGAGTTGTTCATTATCTATTTCTTCATTCATATAATTTATTAAAATTTAAAATTTCAAGAATGACTGTATCTCTTTTGCTAGAGCCAACATTTCTAAACACCCTTTTCCAGTTCTTTGTTTTTCTACTACTGTTAACCCTAATCCCATAGTTGATACAAATATTTGTCTATTACCCAAAATCGTCTTTGCTTTTTTAACATTCATTTTATTAACAAATTTATGTGCTTCTTGAATAAGTTTAGATTTTGCATTTGCTCTATTAATGAGTATTAATATCTCTCTTTTTTCTCTTTTCGCTAATTCAATTATGGACTCCGTGGCCCAAAAATCCACTTGAGAGGGAGATATCGGTATAATGACAAGGTCAGCTATTTCAATTGCTGGTCTTCCATCAGCGTCAATTTTGGGAGGAGTATCAATTATTACTAAATCAGATTTTTCTTTAAGTGTTTTAGCCTCATACTGTGCGCCCCAGAGGCTTGCTGTTTTAAACTGAATCATATTTTTATTTTTAAGTTTTTCATTTCTGGTAAGAAACCACTTACCTAAACTGCCTTGAGGGTCTGTGTCGAGTAATGTCGTGGATAAATTATTTTTTAAAGAATAAACAGCAGCTAAATTTGCAGCTATAGTGGTTTTTCCAGAGCCTCCTTTTTGTTGAGCGATAGTAATAACCTTAGACACAATTCAAGTATAAAAATAAAAAACTCTTAAGAAAGCCTTATTAAAAAAAAGTTGTGGGTTGATAGGTGCTTAGAATAGGTTTGGTAAAATTATATAGGAAATAAACCTCATATCATCTATATTGCTATCGTGAAAGCGTTTCAATTCAACACTACTCCTGGAGTAAGATTTGGAAGTGACTATTCAGTAGGCACAGCAGAGGAAGTTTCTAAAAAACTTGGTAACAAAATACTATTTGTAACTGATCCAGGTTTAGTAAAAATTGGGTTACACGAAAAAACAATTACTGAGCTTCAAAAATACTCTGAAATTTTAATTTTTGATAATGTTGAAGCTGACCCATCTATAAAAACACTTATGAGTTGTGTACAACAGGGAAGAGATTTTGATGCAACAGGTGTAATTGGATTTGGTGGTGGATCATCAATGGACGTATCGAAATTAACTGCACTTTTGATTGGCTCAAAAGAAAATATTCATGAAGCTTGGGGAGTGGCTAATGCTAAAGGGCCTAGGCTCCCTCTTGCACTTTACCCAACAACTTCTGGTACTGGTTCTGAAGTAACTCCGATTTCTATTATCACACAAGAAGATTTAGAAAAAAAAGGAGTTTCCTCTCCTATTATACTTCCTGACCTTGCAATTCTTGATCCATCATTAACACTCGGTCTTCCCCCTCACATTACTGCTGCTACCGGTATTGATGCAATGGTCCATGCGATAGAGTCTTATGCTTCAAAAAGTGTGAACAATAATTTGATCTCCCAAACACTTGCAAAGGAAGCATTGAAGCT
>CABYUJ010000027.1:0-3021 GCA_902522155.1 uncultured Alphaproteobacteria bacterium
CTGAAGTAAATTTTTATTTGAAACTATTAAACCAACAGGCTGAGAGTCATTTAAAATATGCTCAAAATCTCTTGATGTATAAGTTGTATAGTTGGGGACACAAATAAGTTTATTAGACATTATAGCGATATCAGAGGCCATCCATTCAGGTCTATTTTCTGAAACCAATAAAATTCTCTCTAATTCACCTAAATATTTGTTTGCTAAAAAATTGTGTATTTTCTTTGTTAGATTTTTTGTCTCTAACCAGCTCATTGAGACAACTTGATTGTTTGAGTCGAGTTTTAGTAAGTGTTGATTATTTTCGTTCTTATCTGCTTGAAAATAAAATAGTTCTGGAAGATTATTAAATTTATTCATCATTAATTATAGTTTCATAAAACTCATCCATCTTATTCATTAAACTTTCATCATAAGTTACTAAATGTTCATTCTCATCAACGAAATAACTACTTTTAGGTGAATTTGCTAATTTGTACATTTTTTCACCCATTCTAAATGGAACAATATCATCGCCTGTGGCGTGCATTATAAATATAGGGGAAACAACGTTTTTAATCTTTTTATCACTTAAATACTTATCTTTAAGCATGATTGAAACAGGAAGGTATGGATAATGAAATTTAGCAGCATCAATCATTGAAGTAAATGGCGCCTCCAGAATTAGACCCTTAAAATTATTATTCTGGGCTATTTCTATACTAACAGCAGTTCCTAAAGATTCTCCATAAATAATGATGTCCTTTTTAGAAATATTTTTTTCTTTAAGCCATTTTATAGCACTTCTAGCGTCATCATATAAACCATCCTCAGTAGGTTCACCATCATTACCGCTATATGATCTCCAAGAAATAAGTAAAATATTTTGGTCATATTTTGATAACTTGTTAATTTTATAAAATCTATTTTCAATAGGACCAGCATTACCGTGAAACATTAGTAATGTAGTTTTAGTATTAGATGGATGTTTATAAAAAATTGACCTTAATTTTATATTTGAGCTATTTTCAATAAATACTTGTTCCGCAGGAATGATTAGTAATTCATCATCATAATTATCAATTTGAGGGACATAAAGAAGAGATCTTTGTTTTGTATAAACATAAAAGATAATTAAAAAGTATATAAATAATAATATTAAGATAATTTTAATTGTTAATGAGTAATTCATTTAATTTTGTAAATAAACTTATCAAAATATCCATGGGCAGATTGAGGAAATTTTTTTAATTTAGAAAAATTAATTTTTGATTTTTTATATTTGTAAAAAATATGGCCGATAGAGGGAATATTATTATTTAAGGTACCTGTTGATATTGAGATATAATCATCTGAAGATTTTCTTTGAAAAAATAATGAACTTCCACAAGTTGAACAAAAACCTCTTTTATAATGTTTACTAGAAACAAACCATTTTAAAGTTTTTTTACTTTTAAAATTTAGATTTTCTTTTTTTACTTTTGTATAAGAACTAAATTCAGCATTTGAAGCCTGGCACATCTGGCAATGGCAAAAAACTGAGTATCTACATTCATTTTTAATCTCAAAGGTGATTTTCTTGCAAAGACACGAGCCTTTAATTTTTTTCATTTATTCATCATTTTGTGCTTTGCTAAAGATATTCCTTTTTTTATTTTAAAATCATATGACTCTTCAAATGATGATAATTGCCAACCAGAAAGTCTATTTTTTAACTCAGAAATATTCTTTATTTTCCATTCATTTGTCGTATTTTCGTCTTTCCATATCGCCTTTTCTTCAGAAGTTCTAGCACAGCCATAACAATATCCGGTAGATGGATCTGTTTTGCATATTGATATACAAGGTGAAATAATTTTTTCCATAAACATATTATATCTAAATAAACCCTAATATCATTGAAAATTATTTTTAAAATTGAATTAAAAAATGCTAATTGAAAAATTAAAAAATTATTGTAGTTTGATGCAACGTTCCGCAGTAGCTCAGCGGTAGAGCATTCGGCTGTTAACCGACAGGTCGTAGGTTCGAATCCTACCTGCGGAGCCAGTTTCTTATGAACTCCAAACATTTCTTATCTACTTTATGTCTCATAGTTGCATCAATAATTTGGGGTACTGCATTTGTTGCTCAAACTACAGGAATGGAATTTATTGGTCCACTGACGTTTACAAATATGCGTTTTTTAATTGGCGGACTAATAGTTTTGCCTTTTGTTTTTAATGAAATTAACAAAATAAAAAAACTTAAGAATAAAAAAAAGTTTATTTTCGTAGTTCTGTTAACTGGTTTAAGTTTATTATTAGGAACTTATCTTCAACAATATGCTTTACAGTATACTAAAGTAGGAAATGCAGCTTTCTTAACTATATTATATGTCCCATTTGTTCCTATAATATCGAGATTGTTTTTAAATAAGAAAATACACTGGAGTATTTGGCTATCCGTATCAATATGTCTCGTAGGTTCTTATTACTTAACTCTTGAAAATAGTTTTGAAGCACAATTTGCTGATATACTTGTAATTGTTTGTGCTTTATTTTTTGCAATACATTGCATTTTAATTGATGAATACTTTGAAATTATAAATGCACCATTTACTTTGGCATCATCTCAATTTCTATTATGTTTTTTTTATAGTTTGCCATTTATATTCATTTTTGAAAACCCTACTATTGATGGTATATCAAAAGAAATCTTTGAACTTTTATACGTTGGTGTAATGTCAAGTGGGATTGCTTATACTCTGCAAGTTTTTGGTCAAAGGTATGTAAAACCCTCTACAGCAGCAATTACATTTTCTCTTGAAGGAGTATTTGGATCGTTAGCAGCTTGGGTTATTCTTTCTCAATTTTTGACAAATGTTCAGATTTTTGGGTGTTTTTTAATACTTATTGGTGTGCTCGTAGCACAACTTTTACCCTTAATTAACAAAGAAGCAGCCTTAAATAGGTTTTATAGTGAATAAATAATTCTACTTTTTATCTAACAAATACAATAAAATTCTCCATTATGAGTGAGGATAGTAAATTTTTTTTAAAA
>CABYUJ010000028.1:0-2971 GCA_902522155.1 uncultured Alphaproteobacteria bacterium
GAATATTATGATTTTTCTAAATTATATATTGGCGATACTGTAAAAATATTCAGCGAATATGATGCTGAGGGTTTAAATACTTTTGACCTAATTTATAAATATTCTGATACTAAAGAATTAATCATATCTTACCTAAATGATAATTTTATTTATGAAATTAATGAAATTCCGTTAAGTTCCGAAGAAATTTTTGTGAGTGGGAAAATTAAAACAAGTTTATATAAAGCTATGAAAGATCAGGGGTTATCTGAAATAGTAATTAATGAAATTATCAGGATTTACAGTTTTGATGTTGATTTTCAGAGAGATATTTATGAGGGTGATAATTTTGAAATGCTGTTTGTCAAAAAGGTAAACAATGATGGTAAGATAATTCAAATCGAAGATCCAAAATACTTATTGCTTTCATCAAGAGGCACTCCATTAATTTACTATCTTTATGACAACGGAGAATTCAGCGAATATTTTGACGAAAAAGGTAAAGGAATGACAAAAAGCTTAATGAAAACTCCAATAAATGGCGCTAGGCTTAGTTCCAGTTATGGTATGAGAAAACATCCTATCTCAGGTTATAATAAAATGCATAAAGGAGTAGATTTTGCTGCTCCAACAGGAACTCCAATTTTTGCTGCTGGAAATGGTATTGTAGAGTACGTAGGTAGAAATGGAGGATATGGAAAATATATTAGAATTCGTCACGATAGTACTTATAAAACAGCTTACGCACATCTAAATGGTTATAAAAAAGGAATATCAAGCGGTGTAAGAGTTAAGCAAGGTGATGTTATTGGTTATGTAGGCTCAACAGGAAAATCAACTGGACCTCATTTACATTATGAAATTATTGTTAATGGAAAACAAATAAACCCAGCTACACTTAAATTACCTTCAGGAAGGAAACTTAACGAACAACAACTAAATGAATTTCAAATGTTAGTTTCTAAAATAGATGAAGAAGTTAATATTTATAAAAATAAAATAAATTAAGCTAACTGACTAGCTAAGTCATCAAAATCAGATGTTGAGTTACGTTCTGACTTATTGTCTTTATTCAAATTGCTGTCGTTATTTTCAGTTTTGTCTTTACTAATAATTTTTCTAGCAACAAAACCTCTATTTGAATTGTCTGTTTGTCTAAAATAGTGTTCAGCGTGTTGAAGGTAAAACTGCTCCAATACGTCATCACCTTGTCCCTTAGCATCTTTTGCTTTGTTAAGATAATCGTTATATTGATCTTTTGGATTTTTTCCGTTTCTTTTAAATCCGTTCGAATTTCCATTAGCTTGTAGATATGGAGAGTCAGCAACACCAGATCTAGAAGAGTTTATTTTCCTTTGTCCACCATAAGGTTTTCTTTTTACAAAATTTTTCATTAATTTTTTATCGATTATCTCTAAAAAAGCCCATCAATTAAATAGTAGGGAATTTTATCTTTATCAGTCTGTCTAAATTAAGATAATCAGTTTTCTTATAAACTATTTTTATACCTTTTTCTAATATTAATTTATACATGTTTTTAGTGATAATTGGATCAATTTCAAAATAAACAACCCCTTTAAACTTTACACTAATTAAAAAATTAATAATTTTAAAATAATAATCCATGCCTAATTTCCCACCATCAAGTGAAATTCTTGGATCATGTAAAGTCTCTTTATTTAAATTTAAATAATTTCTTGTTGGTATATATGGTGGGTTACAAACAATAAAATCAATATACTTTAGTCTATTTATTGGATAATTTTCAAATAAATTTGAGTGGAATATTTTTGTTTTTTGTTGCTGTTTAAATTTTATTATATTTTTTTTACAAGCAGTAAGAGCATGTTTGGAAACATCAATAAAATCACAAAATGCATTATCTAGCTCATCTATAATAGAAATTCCGAGGCACCCAGTACCACAACACAAATCAAGCAACTTCAAGTGTTTTTGATTTTTATTTTTTTTACAATCAATTAATAATTGTTCTACTAATATTTCAGAATCAGCTCTAGGATCTAAAGTGTATTCATCTGTATAGAAAATTTTTTTCCAAAAGCCTTTCTCATTGATTATTTTTGCTAATGGCTTTCCTTTTACTCTTTCATTTAGGATCTTATTAATTAATTCTTGATCAACTTCACTACTATTAATATCTGATTTATTTTCACTTTTAGATGAATAAGAAATCATTATTTGGGACTCTTGTTCAGCTTGAGATCCAGTAATTGAACTTAAATTTTCGAGTAATATTTTTTTTATATCTAATTTACTTAAATAGTTATTAATTAGCATTAAGTTGACTTAGTTTTTCTGCTTGTTCACTGGCTGACAAAGCTGATATCATTTCATCTAATGCCTCGCCAGTTAAAAACTGGTCTAATTTATATAACGTTAAGTTAATTCTATGATCTGATACTCTGCCCTGTGGAAAATTATATGTTCTAATTCTTTCAGATCTATCTCCAGAACCAACTTGATTTTTTCTATTGGATGAGACCTCTTCTTGTTTTTTAATTCTTTCAACTTCATATAATCTAGATCTTAGAATTTTTAATGCTTTAGCTTTATTTTTATGTTGAGATCTTTCGTCTTGTTGAGTTACTACAATGTTTGTAGGTAAATGTGTAATTCTTACAGCGCTATCTGTTGTATTTACTGATTGTCCTCCCGCCCCTCCTGATCTGTAAACGTCTATTCTTAAATCAGTATCTTTTATCTCTAAGTCAACTTCCTCAGCTTCTGGCAAAACAGCAACAGTTGCAGCCGAGGTATGAATCCTACCCCCAGACTCAGTTTCTGGTATGCGTTGAACTCTGTGGACGCCAGACTCATTTTTTAAAAATTTAAATACACCATCGCCTTTAATTTCTATTATTGCTTCTTTTATACCCTTTAATCCTGTCTCGCTCTTCTCCATTGGCTGAAACTTCCAACTTTTTAATGAGGAATATCGCTCATACATTCTATATAAGTCTCCAGCAAATAA
>CABYUJ010000029.1:0-2872 GCA_902522155.1 uncultured Alphaproteobacteria bacterium
TATTTAAATTCTTTTTATTTTTTTTAATATTATTTTCTCTAAAATAATTTTTAACAATTCGATCTTCTAAGCTGTGAAACGAAATTATTACTAAATATGCATTTAAATGCAAAAAATTATGAACTTTTTTAAGAAAAGTTATTAAATTTTCTAACTCTTTATTTATTTCAATCCTTAAAGCTTGAAATGCTTGAGTAGCAAAGTGAATTTTTTTTGATCTAAAATTAACTCCACTATCTCTAAGAACTTCTATAAAATCAAAATTAGTATTAATCTTTTTTATTGATCTTTGATTAACAATATATTTAGCTAACTTTTCAGCCTGATTTATTTCACCATATGAATAAAATATTCTTTGAAGGTCATTTTCATCATAAGTATTAATTATTTTATATGCATTTAAGTTGCCACCTAAGTAATTCATATTTAATTTTGAATTAATTTTAAATGATAGACCAATTTTATTGTCTTCTAACTGATTAGAAGAAAAACCTAAATCTAATAATATTAAATTAAATTTTTTTGGATTTAAGTTTAATAAATCTAAATTTTTAAAATTTGATTTATAAAATAAAAAGTTGGAAAAATATTTTTTTAAGTCATTAGCTATAGTCAATGAGTTTTTATCTTGATCAATAGCAGTTACAGAATGACCATTTTTTAAAAAATTTTTGGAATGCCCTCCACCTCCAAATGTACAATCTAGAATAGATAAATTTTTTTCTCTATCAATTAATGAAATAATTTCATTTGCCATTATAGGTATATGTAGATCTTTTATCATTTGAATTTTGCTCTAGATATTTTTTTATGTGACTCTCCTAACTTCTTATTCCAAATTTCAAAATGATTTCCTTTTCCAATAAAAATTATTTCTTTTGATAATTTAGAAAATTTTTGTAGATGCTCTCTTACAATAAATCTACCTTCTTTATCTATGAATATTTCCTCTAAATCAGATAAAATTGCTGTTTTAAAGTGATCATTTTTTTTTGAGAAAAAATCTCTCTCATCAAAACTTTTTATTAATGAGTTGATCTTAGAGGAGAGGTGCACTTCTAGACACTCATATTTTAAACTTTTAAATATAAATGTTTTTTCATTTGAACTATTAATTGTTGACCTAAATGAAGAGGGAATTGAAACTCTATTTTTTATGTCAATAATGCCATAAAAGGACGATAAAAACATTAACATGGTATTTTACGGGATTATATGGGATTTTATGTAATTAGTAAATAGTATTGGGTAGCTATAAGCTGAGTTCTGTATATAAAAAAATAGCAGTCATTTATCTAGATTAACTATTGCTAGTTAATTCAAGCGATCAACCCAGACCCACTGTAGAAAAAGTAATAGTCTCTATTTGATCTTACTCGTGATAGGGTTTGCATATTGCGATACTATTTAAGTACCCGGTGAGCTCTTACCTCACCTTTTCACCCTTACCTTACGGCGGTTTGTTTCTGCTGCACTTTCCCTAAGGTTGCCCTCGACGGATGTTATCCGTTATCACTTTCTACACGAGCTCAGACTTTCCTCTTTGTATAACAAAGCGACTGCACGCTACCCAGGTCTATAATACATGAATTAATTGAATAATAAATTATAAAAATCTTTTAAAAATTTTTTTGATTTATATGGATTTATTTGTTTATAATTTAACGATCTTTTCACAGCCTCTATACAAAATTTTTTATAGTTATTAATATATGATTTATGAAAACCATATAGAATTAACATTTCGTCAATATTATATTTTTTTTTGGTATTTTTAAAATTAAATCTATTAATTCCAATTTTTTTTATGAAAAATCTCTCGCCAGGATCTTTTTTTCTATTGGGAGATACGTCTGAGTGGAAAATTATATCTTGATCTAAAATATGAAAATTTTTTTTTAAAAAATTTATTAATTTTCTCAGAGAGTTATATTGTTTATTTGAGTAGTATGTATAACCAAAATCATGTCCTTTATTTTCAATTTCAATTCCAATAGAATTATGATTAATACCAATGCTACTCTTCCATTTTGATTTGCCTGCATGCCATGCTTCATATTTCGGACACAGTAAATTAAAAATAATTCCATTTCTAGAGATCAAATAATGAGCACTTACATTTGATTTACAATCTGAGAGTTTTTTATAAGCTAATTTAAGAGATTTCATCCCTGTATAGTGGAGGACTATATATTTAACTATTTTATTTTTTCTTCTAAAGCTATAATTCATTTGTGAAAAAGTTGATTCTTATATTTTTATCTTCATTTATTATCTCTTGTTCAAATAATAATGATAAAGATGAATATAATAATGATCAAAGTCTTTATGAAAATAATGTCTTAAAAGATTTTGAACTATTTGAATTAGCCAATTATTATATTAATTCTGACCAATTCGAATTAGCTTTAATAGAATTAGACAAAATAGAGGTAATATACCCAAGTAGTTCATATGCAAATAAAAGTATGCTAGTTAAAGCGTATATTCATTTTTTAGAGGAGGATTATGAAAAAACCCGGGCTTTAGCAGAAATGTATAAAAAATACTATCCCGGAAGTAAAGATATTATTTATGCAAATTATTTAGATGCCATGACTTATTATGTTTTAATTAAAAAATCTGATTACAGTCAAGAGAATACAAATAAAGCATTAGAAAAATTCAATTTTATACTGAACGCATATCCAAACAGTAATTATGAAATTGATATTAAAACTAAAATTAAACTAATAAAAAATAATTTAGCATCAGAAAAGCTTAATATAGCAAAATTTTATTTAGATAAAGGAAATTCTAATGGAGCATTAATTTACTTATTAGATATATTTAATAATCACAACTCAAGTCTATCAATTGAAGAGACTTTGTA
>CABYUJ010000030.1:0-2526 GCA_902522155.1 uncultured Alphaproteobacteria bacterium
TTAAGAGTTTATATATCAAACTATATGGTAAGAATCAAAATTACTACTTTTTGAAATATATGTTCTCTCGATATAATGGTTTTTTAAAGATTATAGATTTTATTGATATTTTTTTAATTACGCATCCTGCTCAAAAAAATCAAATAAATCAGATTTTACAAAATAAAAAAAATATTTTTATGTGTTATGGTAAAATTCCAGAAATAAAACCTATGGAGAATATTGAAGTGAACATATCTGGTGAAAATACAATTTATAGATCTGAAATTTTAAAAAAATTAATAAATTTTAAGGTTGATCCAAGAAATAATTTTGAAAAATTTATGAAATCTAAGTTTTATTTAAAGGAATATTTTGGTTGGTATTCATTGAATCCACCAAAAAATGAAAAATGGCCATACTCAAGTCCTATGAGGTATATTTTATCGATTAAGAATGGAGAAATACCTTTGATATTAGACACTTTTTCATTTGATAATTATTTCAGTGATCTGAATTTGAAAAAACAAATGATTGATTTACAAAAACTAAATTATAAAAAGTATCTATCTGATATTAAAACTATTAACAAAAAAATTAGAGATTTTAATGTAAAAAATGCAAAAAACGTAAATGAATTTTTAAATTTAGTAAACAGCTTAGATAGAAGTTTTCAAAAACAAGTCTAAAGATGCTAATAAAATAAATTGGTGAGAATTTTCAATAATATTAAAGTTTTTTGATTTAATAGGTATTTTAAATGATCCGTATGAAGATAGTTTAGGTTTAGTATCTGAAAATCCAAACATCGTAGTAAATTTAATATTTTTGTTTTTACAATATTTAGCAGCATTAATCATATTTTTGGAGGTGCCACTGCTACTTATTAGTATTATATGATCACCATTTAGGTAATAAAATTCTATAGATTTTTTTACCCAATTCTCATAACCATAGTCATTAGCAAGACAAGTAATATAATTGCTATCAGCTATTGAAATGGCCCTGACACCGCCTACTTTTGTCAAGTCAGTTGCTAAATGATTACAAATAGATGCACTTCCTCCATTGCCGAAAAAAATAATTTTTTTATTTGATTTTTTAATACTTGAAAATAATTTGCTTAAATATTTAACATTAGTATCAAGATTAAAACTTAAATTTTCGACAAAACTGAATTTATATTTATCAATATATTTACTCATTCTTTATTGATTATACTTATCACCTAATTCAACAACAAGATAAGAAAATTTATCATTTAAAATCTTTTTATAGGTATTAAAAATATCCTCTGTTTTGTTTAATTTTATGACTTTTATATTTTTCAATGCTTTTTTATAAACTTCGGTGTGATCTTGGGTATGTTGAGGGCCACCATCTAATGGTTTCTTAGAACCTACTGAAGTTCTTATTATAACTTTTATATCTTTTCTCATGGTTAAATATTCAATCTTATCTAAATGATTTATTAGTTGATTAGAAGCAGATACTAAAAAATCAAATCTAGGGTAACATGTAATAGGCAAATAGCCCTCAATAGCTAAACCAATTGAAATACCCATCTGTAATTCCTCAAATACTGGTGTTTCAATTTTTTTGTTTTTAGGTATGTCAATCAAAGTATTAAATATGGAATTCCCAGAATAATTAAGTGATTGACCCAAAAAAATAGAGTTTTTTTTATTTTTATAAATGTACAACATACTTTTTTGTAACTCTTCAAGATAGTTTTTCTTCATTAGAAGAGCACCCATTTCCCCGTTCCATGATGAGGGAATTTTCTTTTATATTTATAATAAATAACATTATTAGGAAATTTTATTTCATTTATATTCCATGCCTCCTTTGTTGGAGTATTAGTGCTTAATCCATTATCCTCAATTACAAACCTTAATGGGAGATCAAAATTTTTAGAATAATTATAGGCCTCATAAAAAATTCCTGTTAAATAAGTCATATCACCTATAAAGCACCAAACTAAATTCTTTTTATTCTTCTTTTTCAAGGCTATCGCTGTTCCTAAGGCAATTGGAATACATCCTGCAACAATTGAAGATGCATAAAACTTTTTATTTTTATCGCAAATGCTCATACTTTTTCCATTTTTAATTTGGGACAATAAATAGCTGGGACTCAATCCATGCAACAAAGCATGATAATGACTCCTCCAAGAGGAGAAAACGTAATCTTTTTTACTTATGAATTGAAAAATTTTTATAAGTTTATCTTCGTTTCCAGAGGATAAATGTATTGGATGTGGTATTAAAGAGTCATTATATAGACTCTTTACATCATTTTCAAAATCTATTAAATACTCTGGTTTAATATTGACACTTCTAACTTTTTTAAATTTTTTTGGAATGAAGATCATATATTCTAAATTTTCTAATATCTTTTCTTGCAGAATTTAAATTTTTTAAATCAGTAATACTTAAATATTTTCCTGAAGTTTCATAACATACTAGTTTATTTTCATCAATTAATAAATTAATAATTTTATTAAAAGAAAAATTTCCAGTTAGAAGTTTTAAATAAGAAAATATT
>CABYUJ010000031.1:0-2365 GCA_902522155.1 uncultured Alphaproteobacteria bacterium
TATAATTAATATGGGTATCTCAAAATCTTCAGAAATACTTTTATGTTTCTGCCTATTAAAAAATAAAATGATAGGCATCAAAAATGCTGGAATTAAATCAGTCTTATTTATTTCATTGTAGTGTTTTTTTAATGCTTGTATCATTTTTAAAGGTTTGTATAAAAAAATTGATTTAATTACTTCTTTAAAATCATTAAATAATAAATATATGATAAATTCTCTTTCTAGTTTTTCCATTTTTACAATATTTTTACCGCCTTGCTCAAAATATATTTCATCTATTTGTTTGTTTAATATATCCTCATAAAAATACTTCCCACTTTCTACTAACGTCCTTTCAATATTAAAATCTTTTGTCCAATTAAATTTATATTTTTTTGTTAATTGAGGGTTATCTAATAATATACCTGCTCTTATCATTTCAAATATTGTATGACTAGATTGATTATGATCCCCGTAGTTACCATCTCGAGCTATTAATTTTGTGTTAATTAAAGGGCTTAAAATAACTGAGCTAATTAAAGAGATGATTAAAAAAACATTTATAATGTTTCTTCTGTATAGATTAACTATTTGTTTAAAATTTCTGATTAAGACTATTTTTTTTAAATATAGAAAAAAGAAAAGTAAAAATAAAATTAAAAACTCTATTTTAATTGATGATCTAGCAAAACAAATTAATCCAAATATGTAAATTTGTAATGAAATCAATGTCAATGAATAAATTTTAGTTTTGGATAATATGTTTAAATCTATATTTGATTTAAAATATGAATAAATATTAACAAGTGGAATTATAGCAAATATAGAAAATAGTCTCGCATCATTCAGTCTACCATAAAAAATATCTTTTCCCGCAGGTGCAGAAACAAGTATCTCAAAACCTGCATATAATGAAATAAGATAAATTAAAAGAAAATTTATATAATTTTTTTTTTTATAATTTGTTAAATAAAAAATTAAACTACTTAATATTAAAATTGAAATCAAAAAAAAATCTATACTATCTTTATTTACGCCAAATATTTTAAAACTCAAATAAGACAAATCAACTATACCAAGATCATCATTACTAACACCAAATGCATTTGGGTCTTTTGCTTCGTGCAATAAAGTTTTTTGAAAAATATCATTTAGATTTTTTCTATCCAACTGATGTACTTCATTCTTAATTTTTTCCCTTACACTGTAATATCCTGTGTAGTTCTTGTCATGATCTAGCATATATGAGATGGCAATAGGCATAGCCCAATAAGTAAACCTATAGTTTAATTTTGGATCTTTCTCTAAATATTCAATAAATTTTGTAATTATTAAAAAAATTATAAAAACAAAAGCTATTATTCTAAAATTTTTTTGTAATTTTTCCTTAATCAATTAACTAATTGATCAACATCAATTGTCATTACTGTTGAAGAGTTATCTAGATACAGCACTAACTTATCATTATGTATTATTAAATCCCTTATTCTCTCATTAATTTTTATTATCTTTTCTCTGACTATTTTTTCAAAATCTGCATCTAAACTAAATTGGTGAATAGATCTTTCATGTTTGTAATCAGTATATCCAAGGCTTGACAAAAATAATGTTATTTTGTCATCATTATTTTGATTGTGTCGATATAATTCTAATTCACTTACTGCTATAGAAGGAGTGAAATAATACATTGGTTCCTCAAATCCATAATCTTTATGACTTTTATGAAAAGGGGCATCAGCAAAAAATATTTCTGGTGTGTTGTGATAGTGTTCTCCATACGATGATATTGGCCAACCATAATTAGTATTATTTGAAAAATTTCTGATTATATTTATTTCATCTCCTCCGTCAGGTCCGTGATCAGAAAAAATAGCTTTGCCTGAAAATTTATCATAATGAAGACCCTGTGAGTTTCTTGACCCTGAGGCAATCAAAGAATAATCTTTAAGTTTCAATTTATCATCGATATTTTCGTAATTAATTTTTAAAATTTTTCCAAAAACTTTATCCATATCTTGTGCTATCGGTCTATCCCTAAAATCCCCGATAGTCAGAAGAAAAGATCCTTCAGAGTATTTTTCTATTCTTCCGCCAACTTGATTAGCTGAAAATTGATTTTTTTCTGGGTTATCAGATCTTACACAGTCATCTGGAGAAAAAAGTATTTCAAAGTTTAAAAAATTTGTATTTAAATTTGCGTATGCAACAGTGGTGTTGAAACAATTTTCACTATGTTTATTTGTAAATCCAATAAATAAAAAGCCATCAAAGATACTGGCATCTTTAATACCAAATCTTTTATCACCGTAAAACTCCTCAAAAGTAATTAATTCTCTTAAATTACTTGGTATAGTTGAAGATAATATTTTTTCTTCATTAATAT
>CABYUJ010000032.1:0-2347 GCA_902522155.1 uncultured Alphaproteobacteria bacterium
ACGAATTTAAAATTAAATAAAGATAAACTTTATAATTATAGAAAAAATATGTTTGATGGAATTAAAAGTAGCAATTTTGAAAACTTTCGTTCAAGTATAATTACTGATTATTTAGAAAAGTTTTCTTAAGCCACAGTAAATTGAATATTGATTTTTTCTCTCTATCAGGGACTTTTTTATAGGACTTATCTTTATCTCCGGTAAATAACTGTCTGGGTCTTGTTATTTTAAATTCTTTGTCTTCTATCATTTCTTTCCATTGTGACAGCCAGCCTACTGTTCTTCCAACTGCAAAAATTGGTGTAAACATTGTAGTAGGTATATTTAGTGCTTTTAAAAGAATTCCAGAGTAAAAATCAACATTTGGATATAAATTTTTTTCTTTAAAATAAGAGTCATTTAAAGCTAATTCTTCAATCTCTTTAGCTATTTCGAGCTCTTTTGATTTAATTTTTAGATCCTTGAATAAATCTTCTGTGCTTTTCTTTAAAACTTTAGCTCTAGGGTCATAACTTTTATACACTCTATGTCCAAAACCCATCAATCTTATTTTATTTTTTTTATTTTTAACTTCCTCTATAAAGTTTTTTGGTTTTAAATCATTTAATACTATTTCATCAATCATATCTATTACAGCTTCATTTGCACCACCGTGAGATTTTCCCCAAAGTGATGAGATGCCAGCTGATAAACAAGCATATGGGTTAGCTAGAGATGAACCAGCAGTTCTTACAGTTGATGTTGAAGCATTTTGTTCATGATCAGCATGAAGAATAAAGATCTGATCCATTATTTTTGAAAAGAGTGGATTTATTTCATATTCTTTCGTCGGTGTTGCAAAGCACATATGTAAAAAATTATCTGCGTAATTAAGTTTATTAACAGGATAAACAAAAGGTTGACCTACAGAGTACTTATAAGCCATTGCAGCAATGGTTGGCATTTTTGCTAAAATTCTATGTGAGGCAATCATTCTGTGCTCAGGATCTTCAATATTTAAAGAGTCATGATAAAACGATGATAAAGCTCCAACAATTCCAATCATCATGGCCATTGGGTGAGCATCTCTTCTAAAACCTCTATAAAATTGAATTATTTGTTCATTAAGTAATGTGTGATTTTTAATTATTTCTTCAAATTCATTTTTATCACTTTCTGAAGGTAACTCACCATGCATCAGCAAATAACAAACTTCTAGGTGAGAACTATTATTTGCAAGTTCTTCAATAGGATAACCTCTATATTGAAGAATACCTTTTTCTCCATCAATATATGTTATTTTAGAGTTACAAGCTGCAGTTGATGTAAAACCTGGGTCATAAGTGAATAAACCGGTCTTTTTATAAAGTGATGATATGTTAATTACATCTGGCCCAATAGATCCTTTGATCCCATCAAATTCATACTCTTTACCAGTTTTAGTATCAACTAATTTAAATCGTTTTTCATCTATCATCTAAGTATAATAATAACTTTTCTTTCACTTTTTCAATACCAAAGAATAAAATAATTTTTTCAATTGGTATTTTGGACTCAAAATTTACAGTAATTTTTCTTATTATCTTACCTATTTTCTTTAGAGGTAAGTCATTTTTTTCAAGTATTAATACAGCATTATCATTATCATGCAAACTTTTAATAATTGAATAAATTTTTTTTATTAAATCTTTTTCATTTTCATCAATTTCAAGAACAATGTTTTTTTCAAAAAAGTTTAATAGTTTCGATACTTCTACATTAATATCTGTATATTTATCACATCTTTCTAATATATCTATATAAACAAGTTCCAACTTAAAATTAGATACTTGTTTTTCTGTATCCTTTTCTAAAAAATTTTTAAATTCTATAAAAGATAATTTACTTAAATAATGACGATTAATGAAATCTAACTTTTCAATATCAAATTTAGCTGGTGATAAAACTGTTTTAGATAAATTAAAATTTTCAATTGCATTATTAAGGTCTAAATACTCAATATCGTTGAAATTATTACCTAATTTAATGATAAAATTAAATATTGAATCAGATAGGTAACCTTCACTCAAATAATCATTTACATTAGTAATATTATTTCTTTTTGATAACTTTTTGCCATTGATGTCGTGTATTAGGGGTATATGTGCATATTTTATATCTTTAAAATTTAAAGCATCGGATATCATAATTTGTTTAATTGAATTAGTAGTATGATCGTTTCCACGAATGACATTAGTCACATTCTCTAAATTATCGTCAACTAAGTTTGATAATATAAAAGTTGGGCTTTTGTCAGATCTTGCAATTGAAAAATCTTCTATAGTGTTAGATGGTACTTTAATTTTTCCTAAAATTAAATCATCATACT
>CABYUJ010000033.1:0-2039 GCA_902522155.1 uncultured Alphaproteobacteria bacterium
TAATACCCAGTTTTTCAATTGATGGAAGAGCGTTTAATATTCTTTGAACAGACATTGAAAAACCAATAATAGTTACATTTTTACCTTCTTTAATAAGATTGCCTTTACCTATAGGAATTAAAAAATCGTTCTCTTCTGGAACGTTGGTTTTTTCTTTGTAGAGTAATTCATGTTCTAAAAAAACAACAGGATTGGGATTTCGAATAGATGATTTTAATAAACCTTTTGCATCTCTTGCATTTGAAGGGGCAATTACTATCAAGCCAGGAATATGAGAGAACCAAGATATAAAACATTGGCTATGTTGTGCTCCTACTCTAGCCGCAGCACCATTTGGGCCTCGAAAAACTATAGGAACATTTATTTCTCCACCTGACATGTATAAAGATTTAGCTGCAGAATTTACTATTTGATCAACTGCTTGCATAGAAAAATTAAAAGTCATAAATTCGCAGATAGGCTTAAGTCCTGCCATGGCTGCTCCAATAGCTAAACCTGCAAAACCATGCTCAGAAATAGGAGTATCTAAAACCCTTTTTGATCCAAATTTATCAAGAAGCCCTTGAGTTACTTTATATGCACCATCGTATTCAGCTACCTCTTCTCCTAAGAGGAAAACATCTTTGTCTAATTTCATTTCTTCTTCAATAGCTTGATTCAATGCCTCTCTCATAGATATTTCTTTTTCAGACCAATTCTTTAAAATAGAATTCATTGAAATATTTACTTCTGTTGTATGTGGTTCAGATCCGTTAGAGGAAACTTGTGGAGATTTTTCAATAGGTTTTTCTGGTATCTCCTCTATTTCCTCACCATCAACTTTAAGTAGAGCTATCTCAGTATTAACACTTATATTTTCAGTGCCCTCTTTAACTAGTATTTTCTCAACTTTACCATCATCGGGTGACTCTAGTTCCATAGTAGCTTTATCAGTCTCAATTTCTGCTAAAATATCTCCTGAAACAACACTATCTCCCTCTTTAACTAACCATTTTACTAAGTTACCTGTTTCCATAGTTGGAGATAAAGCTGGTAGAAGTATTTTCATAAATATACCTCGGTGTATAATTCTTTTAAATCTGGAAGTGGCGACTCTAGTGAAAATTTTTCTACATCTTTAATTTGTTTCTTAATATCACTTTCAATATCTTTAATCGTGTCCTCTTGTATTTTATAATCATTTAATAAAGTTTCTTTCATCATTAACACAGGGTCTATCTCTTTCATTTTATTTACTTCATCTTTAGTCCTGTATAGACCAGGATCAGACATTGAATGGCCTCTAAATCTATATGTGTCCATTTCAATGATGTAGGGCTTAGAATTTTTTTCGATATATTCTCTTGCCCTTATAGCTGACTCACTTACAGTAAAAAAATTCATACCGTCTACTTTTTCACCTTTAATGCCGAATACAGTTGCTCGTTCGTACAACTCACCTCCTGCTGCAGACCTTCCAATAGATGTACCCATTCCATATTTATTGTTTTCGATAATAAATAATACTGGTAAATCCCAAAGTGATGCTAAATTAAATGCCTCAAAAACTTGGCCATTACTCATAGCTCCATCCCCTAAATATACTCTTGAAATCTTTTTTTCGTTTCTATATTTATGTGCGAAACCTATACCAACGCCTAATGGTACTTGTGCTCCGACGATACCGTGTCCACCATAAAATCTATTAGCTTTTGAGAACATGTGCATTGATCCACCCTTGCCTTTTGAAATTCCATCTTTCCTTCCAGTTAATTCAGACATCACTAGTTTAGGATCTACTCCACGAGCTAATATATGTCCATGATCTCTATAAGCAGTGATAACGGTATCCTCTGAGTTAATAGATGAGAGAATACCTATGACAACAGCCTCTTGGCCAATGTATAAATGACAGAAACCTCCAATTTTTCCAGCTCCATATAATTGAGCAGCTTTTTCTTCAAATTTTCTAATTAAAAACATTTTTTCGTAGAACTTCAGTAACTGTTCATTTGTAAAATTATTTTTGTTTTTTTTATTCATCTTAATCTAACTTTAAT